>NZ_JAPJZI010000001.1:654658-1309316 GCF_027944115.1 Hoeflea prorocentri
CACTCTGCCCGACCCGGTGACGGTCGGGCCGGACGGGCGGATATTTGTTGATGAAAGGGAGGCCTGCAATGCAAAGACCTCTTGTTGAAATGCGAGGCATAACCAAGCGGTTCGGCGGCGTGACGGCCTTGTCGAATGTCGATCTTGATGCCTATGCCGGCGAGGTTCTGGCTATTGTCGGCGACAATGGTGCAGGCAAATCCACACTGATCAAGATCCTGACCGGTGTTTATCAGCCGAGTTCGGGAACGATCAGCCTTGACGGCAAGCAGATGGTTTTCTCGAGCCATGCCGAGGCGATCGAGCAGGGGATTGATGCGGTTTACCAGACCTTGGCGCTGGCGGACCATCTGAGCCCGCCCGCCAACATGTTTCTCGGCAATGAGCTGACGACCCAGTTTCTCGGGCTGACGGTTCTGGATAACAAGCGGATGAAATCGGAAACTGAACGTGTGCTGATGGAGCGGCTCGGTGTGCGGCTGAAATCGCTGAGTGTTCCGACCGAAAGCCTCTCGGGCGGTCAGCGTCAGGCGCTCGCCATCGCCCGTGCGGTTTATCACGAAGGCCTGCGTGTCCTTGTCATGGATGAGCCGACGGCCGCGCTTGGTCCGCAGGAAACCGCCAGAACGCTGAAGCTGATCGAAACGCTGAAGGCCCAGGGCCTTGCCGTCATTTTGATCAGCCACTCGCTTGACGATGTATTCCAGGTATCCGACCGCATCCATGTTCAGCGGCGCGGGCAATGCGTGGGTGTCGTCAAGACCGCGGAAAGCAGCAATCAGGATGTGCTTGGCCTGATTGTGGGCGCAGAGGAGGCGGCCTGATGCCTACGATCGAAGCTCAAAAATCATTCGGCGACCGGCTGGAGCCCTATGTCGCGATCATCGGCCCCATGGTGATGATCCTTGCCATTTTGCTCTTCATGGGCGTTGCCGAGCCGGCGCGTTATTTCCGCTTCAGTAATCTCAATCTGATCCTTCTGGATGCGGCGCTCTATATGCCCATGGCGATGGCAATGACATTTGTCATCACCCAAAGGGGCATTGATCTTTCGATTGGCTCGATTGCTGCGCTGTCGGCCATCATTATGGCCTTTCTGATCAAGCAGTTCGGCTTTTCCGTCTACATTGCGGTTCCGATCGCGATTGCGCTGGGTGCGTTGATGGGGCTGATCAACGGTCTTGTGATCACCCGCTTTAATGTGCCTGATCTTATCGGTACTTTGGCGATGGATCTTGTTTATCGCGGGTTTGCGCTGGTGCTTGCAAAGGGCCTTGTTCTGGCGCGGTTCCCGGAATTCCTGACGGAGATCGGCCGGGGGCAGATCCCGGGTTTTGTGCCGATACCGGTGCTGATCGGCATTGCCACCATGATCGGCGGATATCTCTTGCTGACAAGAACCTATTTCGGCCGCTACACCATTGCCATCGGCTCCAATCCGGAAGCCGCGCAACTGACCGGCATCTCTGTCAACCGCCACAAGGTCTATGCCTATGTGCTTTGCGGCGCCAGTGCGGCACTGGCCGGTGTGATGCTGACAGGCAAGCTGAATGCCATCCAGGCGACTTCGGCGCCGTATTTCAATCTTCACGTTATTGCGGCTGTTGTTGTCGGCGGCACGTCGTTGTTTGGCGGCCGTGCGTCGATGCTCGGCTCCTTTGCGGGCGTGCTGCTCCTTTCGATGATGATCAACGCGCTTGTCACCTTGAGGATCGAGTTCTTCTGGCAGTCCGTGGCATCCGGTGTCGTCATTGTCAGTTCCGTCGCGCTCTATGCGTGGATGCAAAAGAAAGATCGCGATGGAACAGGCGGCTGGCTGGCGGGCCTTTTCACACCTGACGGAAAGAAAATGTTTCGCTTCAGTGCCGCAATTATCGGCGTGCTTCTCGTCCTGTTGGCGTTTGGTGCGTTCACCGCGGGTGATCCCAGACCAAGTGGGTAACCCGAAAACCGCGGGGTGGCCGGGCGGGGGTGCAGCCCCGACACCGGCCGTGGCTCCGCTCTCATGCAAGGGAGGAACCAAGATGAGACTATTGTTAACCTCAAGCCTTATGGCAACAGCTGTTCTGACAGGTGCCGCGCTGGCGGATGGACATCTGCCATTGAAAGAACTGCCCGATATCGCCGACCGGGACTACTGGGTTCCCGAGGAGGTGAATGCGGAAGGCAAACTGCCGGCGCTGCAAAAGGTTGTCGGCTCGGATGCGGTGGCGTTTTCCGGTACTTTGGAAAAGCCGGTCCAGATCGCTCTGATCTATCCCTCGGCCGACACATCCGACTTCTGGGCCCGCAATTTTCTCGCCCTGACCAAGCGTCTCGACGAGCTGGGCATCAAATATGAGACGACCGAATTTGCCTCACGGCAGATCGAGCACTCGTTGCAATCGACCTATGCCAACCAGGTGGAGCAGGATTCCGATCTCTACGACTACGTGATCTTCGGTCCATCCGAACTGGCGATCCAGGCCGACAATATCGACAAGCTTGCCGGCAATGATGGCTTCACGACCTATGTCTGGGCCTTTCACACGCCGCTGAAGGATCTGAAAAACCAGCCCGATGTGTGGTTTGATTTCTCATCGGCAGCCGGTGCGCTGGTCATGTGCGACTATATGCTCGATCGGTTGGGCAAGGATGTCACGATGGCCATGAACAGGGGCATTCCCGGTATCACCGACAATCAACGGTCCGGTGACTTCAAGGCCTGCGTTGAGGAAAAGGGCGGATGGAAAACCGCCTATGAGCACTATGGCGAATATCAGCGGGAAGGCGGCTTCGAGGGCACCACGCTGATCATGCAGTCCTATCCGGAAGCGACCGTCATCCATAACGCCAATACGGCGATGGCCATGGGGTCTGTTGAAGCCCAGGTCGCGCTCGACAAGTCCAAGGAGATTTTCTCCACCGGATGGGGCGGTACCGGCCTGGAACTCGATGCCATCCGCCGCGGCGAGCTCGATGCGACGCCGATGCGCATGGGCGACGATGTGGGGGCTGCGACCGCCGAAGCCATCAAGGCAGATCTTGAAGGCAGAGCCGAAGAGCTTCCGCTGGTATTCCTCGGACGTATCACCGTCGCGCATGACCAGATGAAGCCCGAGGAGCTTGATGCCCTGCAAAACGAGGCCTTCCGCTTCTCAGGTGTCGGTGCGCTCAGCCGTTGATTGCTGCCGGCTCGTTTGACGAGCGTTGAACGTGAACGCCCGCAATATCCACGAAGGTTATTGCGGGCGTCTCTTTGCTTTCATCCGGCCTGACACCTGTTGGTGGAGTGTCAGGTGCTCAGCCAGAGAAAGTCCGGGTGCACCGTGGTTTTCCAGACCCTTTTCGGTCCTGCCATGGCGTTGAGATAATAGAGTTCGCAGCCGTGAGGGGCGCAGACGGGGTGATACCCTTCGGGCACGATGATCAGATCCCCGTCTCCGGGTGTCATGGCCACGTCGAGGTCGCCCGAAGCATTGTAGACCCGTTGAAAGGCGAAGCCACTATCGGGCTCGATATGGTAGTAATAGGTTTCTTCCAGCCGGCTTTCTTCAGGCAGGTTGTCCTTATCGTGCTTGTGGGGCGGATAGCTTGAGGAGTTTCCCTCCGGCGTTATGGCCTCCAGAACGAGAAGACGATCGGCGATATCCTTTTCGGCAGGCATGAGATCGATCACATGGCGCACATTGCTGCCCGTGCCGCGCGTTTCAACGGCGACATCATCAGGTTTGACCATAAAAGGTTTGCGTTGATTTTGCGCGGGAGCAGAACAGACGGCTATCTCTGAATCTGCTTCCGCGGTCACACGCCAGCTCGATTTACAGGAAGCGTAGAAGGCCCAGGGTCTGCGATCAAACGGCGACGCCCGATAGTCGGTTTGTCCGACCGGCACACCGTCGCAGGCAAAGCCTATCTTCCCGGAAATCAGAACGATACACGTTTCCGTTGTATCGTTTGTGCTGTGCAGTTCCTCACCTTGCTTGAGCAGGTGAACGTCAAAGCCGAGATACTCCAACATACCTTCGGCGGGTGCGATACTTATAAGCTTTCCGGAGGATTTACCGGGGTCCGGGCATATATGCAGGGACTCTTTTGTCCACATGAAGCACCTTCAGGCTGTCGACGAAATGCGGAGACTAGGAACAGACGGCGCATTCGGTCATTTGCAAGCTAATCGGGTATAAACTGTATGTGCGCGCCTGAAATTTTGCAAGGCCTTGCAAATGTGTTTGTGATGACCCTTCCGCCACTTCAGGTGTTTTTCCGAGGCAATCACACCGGCGTCCATGCGCCGCCCTGCTTTGCCGATCTGGCGGCGGTGTCGATTACGCGAACCATGGCCGCACCGTCTTCGACGGTCGGGAAGTCGCCCGTTGCCGGACCAGGGCCCGCGATGGTCTCATGAAGCGAACGGTAGATGTTGCCGAATGCGCCGAACATGCCTTCAGCGTGTCCAATGGCGATACGACTTGCGGCCCTGGCCTTCGGGTAGAGTGCTTCGGACCCTCTTTCCAGGATCCGGGTAGGGCCATTGAGCGGCGTAAAATGAAGCTGATTTGGAAACTCCTGATGCCAGCTCAGTCCGCCTTTCGAGCCGAATACCCGGATACCGAAGCCGTGTACCTGGCCAATGGCTATGGCACTGGTCCACAGCCGCCCGACGGATCCGTTCCCGAAACGCAGGGCCAGTAGAGCGTCATCCTCCAGGGCCCGCCCGTCAACGCAATGATCAAATTGCGCCGACACTTCAGTAATCCTCTGGCAGGTGATGAACTCGGCCATGTGCAAGGCGTGAACCCCACAATCCGCGGTGATCGATGAAACGCCGGTCTGCTCGGGATCGTATCGCCACCGAATCCTCGGATTGTCGTTGTCGCTCTCGTCGGCATGAAACCCGTGTGCAAATTCCGAGAAAACAACCCGTATGTCCCCCAAATCGCCATTGCGGACCATTTCCCGGGCCTGGATGGCCATCGGATATCCGGAATAACCGAAATTTGTTGCGCAGATTTTGCCGGATTTCTCGGCGACGCGAACGAGGTCTTCGGCATCCCTGACCGTCATGGTCAACGGCTTTTCGCACAGTACGTTGAAGCCGGCGGAGAGAAACGCGCTGGCGATCTCGAAATGGGTGTGATTGGGCGTTGCAATGGTGACAAGATCGATCCGATCCTCGCGCCCGCTTTCGCTCTTCAGCATGTCTTGCCAGGTTCCATAGGCGCGGCTTTCGTCAATGCCGAGTTCCGTGCCATACGCCCGGCCCTTTTCCGGATCGATGTCGAGTGCGCCGGCGGCAAGTCGCCAGTGTCCATCCAATTGCGCGGCAATCCGGTGCGCGCCACCGATCTGACTTGCCTTACCTCCGCCGACGAGACCCCAGTTCATATCAATCTTCCTTTATCTGTGTCGTCAGGGTAGCCTTGCTTGCAAGGCCTTGCAAATCAAAAAACGGACATATATCAATTGATTGCAGCCCGTTACCGGAAAGGGGAGAGCGAGATGAAGTTGAGTCTGGTGTCTGACAGTCTGTCAGACCTTTCCCTTCACGGTCTGCTGGAAACCGCGACGCAATGCGGGCTTCAGGGCATCGAGTTTACCACCGGCAATTGGTCAACGGCCCCTCACTTTGATCTTGAAAAGCTTCTTGAATCGGCTGCGGCGCGGGACGCACTTGTGGCCAGCCTGTCCGATCGCGGTCTGGAGATTTCGGCGCTGAACTGCAACGGCAATCAGCTGCACCCGATTTCGGGGGATGCACATGACCGGGTGGTGAAGGACACAATCCGCCTGTCCGGCCTTTTGGGACTGGATACGGTTGTTTTGATGTCAGGCCTGCCGGCCGCCCATCCCGATGACAAAGTTCCCAACTGGATCACCTCGTCATGGCCGCCGGAAAATCAGAGCATGCTGGCTTGGCAATGGACCGAGAAACTCCTGCCCTATTGGCGCGGCCTGGTGCGGTTTGCAGAAGATCATGGCGTCAAATGTCTTGCCGTTGAAATGCATGGTGCTCAGCTTGTCTATTCACCTGCGACGCTGATGCAGCTCAGGCAGGAGATTGGTGATACCGTATGTGCCAATCTGGACCCCAGCCATCTGATGTGGATGGGCGCTGATGCGATCGCCGCGGCGGACTATCTGGGTTCCGCCATCGCTCATGTCCATGGCAAGGATACCTTCATCAACAAACCGCAGGCTGCCATTCGTTCACTTATGGAGAATGGGCCATTGGATTCTGCGGCGGGCAGAAGCTGGACGCACGCGACAATCGGTGTCGGCCATGACCAGAAATGGTGGACCGACTTCTTTTATCGCCTTGCGCTGAACGGCTATGACGGATGGATCAGCATCGAGCACGAGGATGCGACGATGTCGCGCAAGGAGGGGCTGCGGCGCGCTGTTGCCATGCTCAATGAAACGGCGCTGTTTGAAGCGCCAGACTATGTGGTTCAGTCGATCTGAGGCAGCGATTGGCGCTGCCTCAGGCGGCTTGATTTTGTAGCCTATTCGTCGCTTTCCGCAGGAAGCATAAGATATCGCTGGCGCGGCTTGTTGGCGAGATACTCTTCCCGCGCCTCATCGGTGCCGGGCGTCTCGGCCACCTGTGCGGTCGCCATATCCCACCATGAGCTTGAATATCCGGGAATACGCTCATGCCAGTCCGTGCGGACGTAGATCAGCGTTGATGTTGCGCTCTGCCGCGCGTCTGCGAGCGCTGCCCGCAGTTCGTCGCGTGTTTCGGCAACACGTGTGTCCATGCCCACGCCTTCTGCGATCTTGTAGAGATCCATGGTGATCGGCTGCCCGTCATATTGTCCCGATTGCGTGCGATAGCGATAATGACAACCGAAACCTTCCGAGCCGACTTGCTCGGAAACCCTGCCAACGGAAGAAAATCCCTGGTTGTCGATCAGGATGAAGATGACCTTGAGGCGTTCCTGGGTGGCAACGGATAGATCGGCCGGGTTCATCAGGAACGTGCCGTCTCCGACCATGCAGTAGACCTCGCGATCCGGGGCGGCCATCTTGGCGCCAATGGCGCCCGGTATCTCGTAACCCATGACCGAATAGCCGTACTCCACCTGGTAAGACAGGGTATCGCGGCAGCGCCAGACCTTCTGCAGATCGCCGGGCAGGGATCCGGCGGAGGTGACAACGATGTCCTTGTCGTCGGTCGATGCTTCGACTTCGCCGATGACGGCCGATTGTGCGATCGGCTCCATTTCCATTGCATAAAGGCGGGAGACTTCCTTGTCCCACCATGTGTTGTGATCGGCGATTTCCTTCCTGTAGTCCGACCCCGTGTCGAAACCTCTGAGCAATGGGAGGAGTTCTTCGAGCGTTGCCTTTGCGTCGCCAACCAGGGGTACAGCGGCGTGTTTGTAGGCATCCATCTCGAAGGTGTTGATGTTGACAAACCTGACGGAGGGATTTGCGAAGATCGACTTCGAGCCGGTGGAAAAGTCGGTCAGTCTGGTTCCGATACATATGACCAGATCCGCATCCGTCGCGACTTCGTTTGCGCCCTTTGTGCCGGCCACCCCGGCTGCGCCGAGGCTGAGCGGATCGTCATACAAAAGCGATCCCTTGCCGGCATGGGTTTCCGCCACGGGGATGCCTGTCTCTGCGGCAAAATCCCTCAATACGCCTTCCGCGCCGGAATACCGCACGCCTCCACCGGCAAGGATCAACGGCCGTTTAGAGTCCTTGATCCAGGACGCTGCTTTCTCAAGCAGGCCGACATCGGGACGGTTGCGCGGAATGCGCCAGATCCGTTTGTGGAACAACTCCACCGGATAATCATAGGCATAGGTTCCGACATCCTGCGGAATGCCAAGGAAGGCAGCACCCGTATCAGCGGGGGAAGTCAAAATGCGCATCACCTCAGGGAGCGCGGTGATGGCCTGTTCCGGACGTGTGAGCCTGTCGAAATAGCGCACAACCGGACGAAATGTGTCATTCGCGGTCACTTCCTGGGAGTGTTCTGTCTCAAGTTGCTGCAGCACCGGCGCCTGTACGCGTTCGGCGAATGTATCGCCGGCCAGCAACAGAACCGGGACGCGGTTGATCGTTGCGGTCGCGGCGCCGGTTACCATGTTGGTCGCGCCGGGTCCGATTGAAGACAGGACGGCCATGCATCGCCGCCGGTTTTTCAGCTTCGCATAACCAACGGCGGAGTGAACCATGCTCTGTTCATTGCGCCCGAGATAATAGGGCAGGTCGTCGGAATATTGCTGAAGCGCCTGGGCGACGCCACCGATATTTCCATGCCCGAAAATGCCCCACATGCCGGCGAAAAACTGCTCCTTTACGCCGTCGACTTCGACATACTGGTTGATCATGAATTTGACGATGGCCTGCCCCAGGGTCAGACGGATCGTTTCGCCAGGCATATGTGTCCTCCCATGTATGGAACAATCTGAAAACTGCTCTGTTCGGCGAGAGCTTATGCGCGTGAAAGATCAATTGCAATGCCTTGCATTTGATCGGGCGTATTTTCTGGTATGGTCATCAAGCTTTCGGTGAGTTTTCCGGCTTTACAGTCACTTGCATGGTCGAATTTGGCCTGATACATCTTTGCAAGGCCTTGCAAAATAATGTTTACCGAGGGTGATGTTTATGCGTGACTTGGATGTCGTAACGATTGGGCGGTCATCGATCGATCTGTATGGTGCCGAGCTTGGGGTCGAGCTGGCGGACGTTTCCAATTTTGTCAAATCCGTCGGCGGCAGCCCGACGAACATCGCTGTCGGCGCCTCCCGCCTGGGATTGAGGAGCGCGCTTGTGACCCGTGTTGGTGACGAGCAAATGGGCGCGTCGGTCCTGGAAACGCTGGAGCAGGAAGGGGTTTATACCGGCGCCATCAAACGTGATCCGGACAATCTGACAGCATTGGTGCTTCTTGCCGTAAAGGATCGCGCTCACGCGCCGCATATCTTCTATCGGCGCGAATGCGCGGACATGAACCTGTCGGCCGATGATATCGATCCCGAGCTGATCAAGCGGACCAAGGCAATTGTTGTGACCGGCACGCATTTTTCGACCGATCGCGTCGCTGGTGCAAGCTGGCGGGCAATGCGGCTTGCGCGTGAGGCGGGTGCAAAAATCGTCCTCGATATCGATTTCCGCCCGTCGCTTTGGGGGCTCGTCAAGGATGCGAAGGGGGCCGAACGCCTGGGATTTGAGCCACGTATCGCGCAGATCTACGAAGAAGTTATCGCGATGTGCGATGTTGTAGTCGGGACCGAAGAGGAGTTCTGCTCGGCGCTTAATGTCCCTGATATCGACGACGCGCTCGTCAAAGCTCACGCTCTGACCCGAGGCGTTCTGGTGTGCAAGCGCGGGCAAGCCGGCTGTGATGTTTATGAAGGCGTCGATGAATGGAGGCTCGGCACTCCGGTATCGGGCATGACGTTTAATGTCGATGTCGTCAACACGATCGGGGCGGGGGATGCCTTTATGGCCGGCTTTCTGTCCGGGTATTTGCGCGGCGAAAGCATGGAATTGTGTGCAACGCGGGCAAATGCCTGCGGTGCAATTGCCGTTTCGCGTCTCCTGTGTTCGCAGGATTATGCAACAGCCTCGGAACTGGAGCAGTTCTTGAGCCTTGCGCGCAAAAGCAAGGGGGCGGTACTGAGGCCAAGTGTGCCTCGGCGGATTCAGGCTCGCAAAAAGCTGGACGGCAATCTGTTCCTGCTTGCCTGCGACCACCGAACTCAGTTTCGAGACATCGCCGCTCAGCTGGGCAAGGATGAAAGCCGCTTTTCCCAATTCAAACGGCTGGCGGTATCCGCGGCTGCCGCGGAAGCGTCGGCCAAGTGGAATGCTGGTGTTATCATTGATGCAGAATATGGCACGGATGCGCTTTATGATGCCGGCAATGCGGGTCTTTGGACCGCCCGGCCGATCGAAGTGGCCGGCTCGCGCCCGGTAGAGTTCAACACCGGGCCCGACATCGGATCGAAGCTTTTGATGTGGCCGCGCAGCCAGACCATCAAATGTCTTATCCACTATGATGTGCACGATCCGGACACTGTACGTGTGCATCAGGAAGAAAGTCTTGTGCGCCTTGCCGATGCCTGTAACGCCTTGGGGCGGGAACTGCTACTGGAAATCATCCCGCCAAAGCAGCGTGAAGACCGGGGTGCCGCCGTCGCGGAGGCCGTTGAACGGGTCTACGAAATGGGCGTAAAGCCGGACTGGTGGAAGCTTGAGCCGCTGACCGATGCTGATGATTGGAAACGGGTTGCCGGACTTGTCGATGTCCATGACGACGATTGCCACGGTATCGTGATGCTTGGGCAGACCGCATCGGTCTCGGCACTTCAAGAGGCCATGTCGGCAGCGTCGGGCATAGACCGGATCAGGGGCTTTGCAATCGGACGCGGCATCGTGGCCAAGCCGTTTGAGGCATGGCTGAAAGAAGAAATCGGAGATGATGAAGCCGTGTCAATGATGCGTCAGTCTTATCGCCTGTTCATTGATTCCTGGATGCCCGCGCAGACCGTGTAGTCCGCGAGGGCCAGTTCCGATTGGAATGGACGCTTGACGTAACCCGCGGGTGATGCGGTTACGGCAGATATACAGGTCGGTCAGAGCTTCACGATCTCGCCGGTACGGATTGATCGGTTTGCTGCCTCGGCGATGCGCAGGGCCTGCAGTCCGTCGTCAAAGGTGACGCCTGGCTCATCGCCCGCATCAAGGCGAGCGAAGAAGTCGACCCAGGCTTCGTCGTAACTCTCGCCGTACCGTTCCAAAAAAAAGTCCATCGGCCGAGCGCGCGCCGCAGAGCGTTCCGGCGTGTATTTAACTGTCGCGTCCAGCAGTATATTGTCGACCTGCATCATGCCGTTTGAGCAGACCGCTTCAATTCGCTGGTCAAAGCCGTAAGCGGCGCGCCGGGAGTTTAAGATCTGAACCAGTTGGCCGGATGCGCTGCGCATTACCACCGTCGTGGTGTCCATGTCACCGATTTCCCCGATCTCGGGATCGATCAGAACGGAACCGGTGGCAAAGATCTCGGCCGGGTTTCCGCCGAGAATAAAGCGGGCGATGTCGAAATCATGGATTGTCATGTCCCTGAAGATGCCGCCTGACACCTTGAAATATTCAATGGGCGCAGGAGCCGGATCGCGGCTGATGATCGTCAGGTTCTCCAGTTTGCCGAGTTCGCCGGACTTCACCGCCTCGGCCAATCCGCGAATATGCCTGTCGTAGCGCCGGTTGAAGCCGATATGGATGAACGGGTTGGAAGACTTGATTGTCTCCCAGCAATTTTCAGCGACCTCAACAGATAGATCGATCGGTTTTTCACAGAAAATCCGTTTTCCGGCCCTGGCGCAGGCAATGATGTAATCCGAATGGGTGTTGGTTGATGTTCCAATCACCACGGCTTCGATCGACGGGTCGCCGAGCGCGTCCTCCGGTGAAGCAAATGCAGCGCAACCGTATTGGGTCGCAAGGGCATTGGCCGGCTCAGGGCGAATGTCATAAATACCCGCAACTTCGTGCCCGGCACGAATGATGCCTTTGACATGAACTTCAGCAATCCGTCCGGCTCCAAATACGGCAACTTTCAACGCATTCACCTCCCATCGTTGAGCAGCAATTGCAAAGCCTTGCATTTATTTTGAAAAATCTGCTGCAAATGTGTCCTCTTCAAAGTATAGGCCACTTGCCGTTTTTGTCCATCAATGACCAGTTTTATTGATCAAGCGGCTAGTGAAATTGTAGAATGAGTGATAGAGTTTTTGTCGCAAGGCCTTGCAAAATCAAGAGAGAAATCTGAAAGATGACCCAGCAATCCTCTACCCGCCATTCCGATACTTTTGCAGTGGTTACCGGAGGCACACAGGGCCTTGGAATGGCAATTGCAAAACGGCTTGCTCAAGACGGCGCAGCCGGCATTGTCGTGAGCGGCCGAGACCCTGAAAAGGGCAGGGCGGCCGCAAAGGACATATCGTCCCTGGGAACCGATTGCCGTTTCATCAAGGCGGATGTCAGTCGTGTCGACGAGTGCGAACTGCTTATTCAAAAGTCCATCGATGCCTTCGGAAGGGTCAACGCGCTGGTGAATTCAGCGGCCCTTCCCAGCAGGGGCACTCTGCTGGAAACAACGCCAGAGCTTTGGGAGGCGCACATGAACACCAATGCGCGCGGCCCGATGCTGACGATGAAAGCGCTGGTGTCGCATCTGAAGGAAACAGGCAGGCCCGGATCGATCGTCAATATCATTTCAATGGCTGCCCATTGCGGCCAGCCCTTTCTGACCGCCTATTCTACTTCCAAGGGCGCGCTGGTGACGCTGAGCAGGAACGTTGCAAATGCATATGCAGCCGACCATATCCGCTGCAACGGAATCATGACAGGCTGGATGGACACGCCCGGAGAGAACCAGACCCAACAGGACTTTCATGATGCGCCTGACGATTGGCTTGTCGAGGCAGAGAAGGGGCAGCCGATGGGGCAACTCGTAAAGCCCGATGAGGTTGCCGGGCTGGCTTCGTTCCTCTTAAGTCCCGAATCCGGCGTCATTACTGGATCCATCATTGACTTTGACCAGGTTGTTCGCGGGGCCTACCCGACGTCGGGACGCTGAAGGCATCGGTTCAGTTTTTGCGAGGTCTCAAGGAGTCCCGCTCAATAAATTTGCAGCTTACGATACGCTGTTCGCCGGGCCGTTCCTTGTCGACAATACGCGTCTCAAGCATGTCGATCGCGTTCAGGACGACCTGCCCGGTGTGGGCGCGGAATGTGGATAGCGAATGGCTTGGCCATCCTGCCGCATCGATATCGTTAAAGCCGATGACCCCGATTTCTCCGGCATCTTTGCCCAGATCAAAGTGCAGCGCATCGAGAGCTCCCAGGGCGAGCAAGTCGTCTGCGCAAAACAGTGAATCGAGATCGGGATTGTCCGCCATGAGTTTTTGCGCGGCCTCTCGTCCGAATTGGTGAGAGTATCCGTCGGTCCTGATAATCTGAGGCCTGATATCAGCTTCCAGCAGCACCTGTTGAAATCCGCTCAGCCGGTCACGGGTGGTCGAGACGCTGTCGGCGGCTCCGATAAAGCCCGGTCTCTTATAGTCTCGGGCCAGCAGTTCCGCCGCTGCGGATTTTCCGCCCTCGATATTGTTGACGAAGACCGAATCCATAAGCCGGTCCCCATAGTAGCGGCCAAAGGCCTGAACCGTGGGGAATTGTGCGTCCACGACGCGATCGATAAATGCCTGATCGAGCGTTGAGGAAGCAATCACAACGCCGTCGATCTGGTACTGAAGCATCAGGTTGATGGTGTCTTTCCAATCGAAGTCGCCCTTCAGATTGAAGGCAAGCGGGCGCAGATTGCGTGATTGCAGTTCCGTCGTGAAAACGTCGACGACGCGATTGATAAACGGATTTGCGAATGCATTTGTCACCAGGGCGATCAGTGCCGTTCGCCCGGTCATCAGACTTCTTGCCAGCGCATTGGGCTGGAACCCGATTTCGGCCGCTGCCTTCAGGACACGCTGTCTGGTTTTTTTTGATACGGAACCGCCGCTTGTAAAGGTCCGCGATACGGCAGATGGGGACACCTTGGCCAGCCGGGCAACATCTGCAAGCGTTGCACGTCGCCTGCTGGGTCCATCACGGTCTGCCGGCACCACAAATCCTTCTCTTTCGGTCTCGCTTAAAAATGAGATTCTTTATCTCAACCGGGCGCAGTTTTTGCAAGGTGCGCAAATGTTCTGAAGCTGCCGGGTTTCGCGGTCATTGGACATAAGCAGCGCCTCTGGCCATGTTGTCGTTCGACACCGACCAATCAGGAGATGTCGGAACGGTCCCGGTCTTCATGCGGCGTGAACGGTTTAGAGCGATGCCGCAATCCCGTGAAACCGGCGGCCACATGTTCGGGATGCCCGTGCTGCCGGCAAACAAAAGCGTCTGGTCCGGTTTTTGACCAGCGGTGGACACGGCGCATCAGCGCCGTGTCCTGCCGTGCGGGTTACTTGAACTCCTCGGCATTTTCCGTGGTCACAAGAATTGCCCCGGTATCGTACTCGGGATCAAGTGATCCGCCTTTGGAGAGTTCAAGTGTCAGCTCGACACCCATCTGGCCCATCGTGTACGGGCGCTGGGCGACCGAAGCATCCAGATCGCCGGCCAGGATCGCTTCGGCGGCATTCGGGTTGCCATCGAAGCCGACGATGAACAGGTCATCGAGCTTGCCGGCATTGCGCGCGGCTTCCACAACACCGAGCGCCATGTTGTCATTGGAAGCAAAGATCGCTTTCAGGTTCGGGTTACCGGCCAGGATGTTTTCGGTCACCGACAACGCCTTGGCTGTATCCCAGTCCGCAGGCTGTTCGGCAACGATGTTGAGGCCGCATGCGGAAAGCCCTTCATTGGCGCCTTGCGCACGATGTTGGCCGGTCGAACCGGTGATGATGCCCTGGATGATGGCGACGTCACTGCCTTCAGGGACATTGTCGCAGACATGCTTTGCCCCGACCTTGGCCGCAGGAACGTTGTTTGTGCCGATATAGGTGCCGGGCATATCTGCCCGCTTGTCGACAAAGACAACGGCGATGCCGCGCTGACGCGCCTGTTCCAGAACCGGCACCAGCGCCGCTGTGTCAGCCGGCGAGATCGCGATGCCTGTCACGCCGCGTGCGATCTGGTCCTCCACCAGCGCGATTTGACCGGCCACATCTGTCTCTCCTCCGGGCGGGCCGACGGTGACCACCTCGATGCCAAGCTCTTTACCCTTGTCCTTGGCGCCTTGTTCTACCGCGCCCCAAAACGGATTGGCCGAACCGAGGCTCGACATAATGAGTGCGATCTTGTCCTCCGCGCTTGCCACGGACGCCGAGGCAAGGAGCGCAGTGAGTGCCACGGCACCGGTTAGTTTTTTCAGAAGCATTGTCTTCCTCCCTGGTTTTGGACTTTCTGAAATTCGGATGTTCTATCACTGGTCCGAGCCAGCTCTCCTTCGCAGAACATCCACGTAAACAGCGCCGACAACGATCATTCCTATGAGCGTTTGCTGCCAGAACGCGCTGACATTCATGATATTGAGGCCATTCCTGAGAAGGCCCATGACAAGGACGCCGGCGAACACACCCAACACGGTGCCGCGCCCGCCGAAGAAACTCGCGCCACCGATGATGACAGCGGCAATGGCATCGAGTTCGGCGCCAATGCCGGCATTGGGAAAGCCGGAGCCGGTTCTTCCCGCCATGAGAAGAGCTGCGAGGCCGGCAAAAAAGCCGGATATGCCGTAAACGACCAGAAGCACACGGTTGACATTGATGCCGCTGACGCGTGCCGCCTGTGGATTGCCGCCGACCGCAACGATGTGCCGGCCGAGTGAAACCTTGTTCAGGAAAAAAGCCACGCCGACATAGCTGGCAAGAACAACGAAGGCGCTCACCGGCAAGGAGCCGTATTCACCCAGAAAGGGCATGGGTATTTCACCGGAGCCGAGAAAGCGCACTTCCGGCGATACACCCGAAATCGGACGGCCGGAGGAGACCAGATTTGTCAGGCCACGAAGCGTATATAGCGTTCCAAGCGTCATGATGAACGGGTGAGGCAGGCGCAGAACTGTCAGGCCCATTCCGTTTACAAGCCCGCAGGCGACACCGACCAAGGGGCCGACCAGAATTGCCAACGGCCACGGGAAAAATCCGGACGTGTCGGCCATTGCCAGAAGCATCGTGGCAAAAGCCATGATCGAGCCCACCGAAAGGTCGATGCCGGCAGTCAGGATCACCACGTACAAACCCAGGGCCAAAAGCGCGTTCATAGCGATTTGGCGAAGAATATTGGTCAGGTTCTGGGTGGTCGGGAAGACGTCCGGCTGCAGGATGGTCAGGACCACCATCATGACGACCACCATGGCGAAGACGCCGTAACGCTCCAGAAATTGCATCCTGCGCGCTGCGGCTGACCCCAATTCGTCCTGGATACGTTCTTCAGATGCGGTCATGAGCAAGATCTTCCGTGTGGCCTTTTGTGCCCATAATCCAACCGATTACTTCGTTGCGGTTGGTATTGCCAATCGTGGCTTCGTCAAAATTGCGGCCATGGAACAGCGCCATGACGCGATCGCAGACGAAAAAAACGTCGTCCATGCGGTGGCTGATGAGGATGACGCTTGTTCCGTGATCCTTGAGACGCTTGATGAGATCGAGAACCTTGCCAACTTCCTTGATGGCCAGCGCAGCCGTGGGTTCGTCCATGATCACAATACGGGCGTCGAATGCCGTTGCCCTGGCAATGGCGACGGCCTGCGCCTGTCCGCCAGACAATTGTTCGACTTTCTGATCAACCGATTTCAAGCTGATGTGGAGCCGCTCAAGATGGGCTTTTGCCATATCGCGGGACTTCTTCTGGTCCACGATGGTGAATCCGAGCCTCTCGCGGCCCGGCTCGCGTCCAAGATAAATATTCTCGTGAACCGGCAGGTTCCCGGCGAGTGCGAGGTCCTGGTAGACCATTTCGATCCCCACATCCCGGGCATCCTTGGGAGAGTGCATGGTGATCGGTTGGCCCGCTAGAAGGATTTCGCCTTCGGTCGGATGATAAAGACCTGAAAGGACCTTCATCAGGGTCGACTTGCCGGCTCCATTGTCGCCGACAACACCCAACACCTCGCCCGGAGATAATGTCAGGTCCACGTGGTCCAGCGCAGTGATGGCACCGAACTTCTTGGTGATCGCCTTCATTTCCAGAAGATGCGGTGACGATGACGTCATTCGGAACCTTCCCTCCCAGGCCTTGTACCTCTCCTGTGATGGTCCGCTCCGGCAATCAGTGCGAAGACAGAACGTCACGCAGGTTCGTCAAGTCTGTTTTCTTGGAGCCTATAACAACAGCTCTGTGCATTGCAAGGCCTTGCAATTTTTTGCCCAATTCCGGGCATGTAACCGGTGACTATTGCATGATGTTGAACGCTGGTCCATCAACCAGCGATCGTGCGTGGCAGGACCTGAGCGCGCGGTCAGTCCTCAGGAAGGTCGACCCAGCTGCCGCTCTGTGCGGATTCAAGGCAGGCCGACACCATCTTGGTGATTTCGAGGCCATCACGGAAATTCGGCCAGCTTGATCTGCCCGTTGCTGCCGATTCAAGCACTTGGGCGATCTCGATCGTCTTGAATTCGTTAAAGCCCAGTCCGAAATTCGGCACGGGCAGGAAAGCGCCGTAATTTGCCCGATCGGGGCCGCAATCGATATCGCGCCATTGGGCGGCGCCATCAGGTGCTTCCGACATGAGGGCGACCCTCAACCGGTTCACATTGTCATAGTCGAAGGCAATTGCGCCGCGATTGCCGTATATTTCATAGGTCTGGTGAAAGCGTCGGCCATGGGCCACGCGGCTGACGTCTATCAGCCCCTTGCCGCCATTGGGAAACTTGCAAAGCAGGGTGACCATGTCCGAATTCGTCACCTTGCGGCGCGGTGCGTCCGCATCCATGACGGGAGCGCTCACATAGCCTGACCCTTCAACCACGGGCCGCTCAGCGGTGGTTGTCGCGACCTCGGCGACAAGGCTATCGACCTTGCCAAGCAGGTAATTCACGTAGCTGAAGATGTGGGAGGCAATATCGCCTACCGTGCCTGTTGGCGACAGCTCGCCATCGCACCGCCACATGAAGGGCGCTTCAGGCGCGGCAAGCGCGTCGACATGCATGGATGCCTTGAACAGGACAAGATCGCCGATCGCGCCGTTCTCAATGAGCTCGCGGGTAATCTCATGTACAGGATTGATCGGGAAATTGTGACCCACCCGGCAGGCGAGATTTCTTTCCTCGGCCAATTGAGCAAGCTCCCTGGCCTGGTCGACTGTTTCGGTGAACGGTTTTTCGCAATAGACGTGTTTACCGGCAAGCAACGCCGCCTTTGCGACCTCATAGTGTAGATTGTCCGGCAGGCAGATATCGACCAGATCCACGGCGGGGTCGTCCAGGGCTTCCTGCCAGGTGGGCGAGAAGCGGGCGCCGTCATAGTGTGGCCGAAGCGCGCTTAGAACATCGGGCGAGGCGTCGACGACCCAGATGATATCCGGGGCGACATCCTTTTCAGGGAAGAGTTGCGGAACGTTTCTGTATCCCAGCGTGTGGCACTTGCCCATCCAGCCACCCGCACCAAGCAATGCTACACGAACTTTTCTTGTCACAGTCTGTTGCTCCCGATTCCGCATCAAGTCGAGCGACATGATAGCACATGGGCAATCTTGGCTATCGACTCATAATGAGAGCGCTGCTATTTTGCAAGGCCTTGCAACATCGGTTTCGTCGGAGGAATGTATGAACCGCATTGACAGCGACCAGTATCCTGTGTGGCTGAACGCAGACATGTTCGGGATTGAGGAATTCAAGGCGCAGCAACAGCGACAAACGACGAAAGATGATTGTCCGTTGGCGACTGATATTCATGCCAATGTGCCGATCTATGACGGGGCGGCTTTGTCCGATCCGCAATTGCCGGAAGCAACATGGCGTTCCATCATGGCGGAATGGAACCGCGTGATGCGAAGCGGCGCGGGTATCATTGCGATCAAGGGTGCGATCGGCGATATCGAGATGCTCGACAAGGTCACGGATGTCCTGAACCGGATCATTCGCCAGGAAGAGGCGGCCGGGGACGGGCCGAGTGACCATTTTGCCGAGCTTGGCGCCAATAGCCGGCTTTGGAATTCGCACGAAAAACTCTGTCAGGAGGCAACGGAACTTTTCATCCGCTACAACGCGAATGAAGTTCTTCATCGGGCCAGTGAAGCCTGGCTGGGGTACGGGTATCAGATCACCGCCCAGACCAACATCGTAAGGCCGGGCGGCAAGGCGCAGACCGCGCATCGCGACTTTCATATGGGTATTCAGCCTGAGGAGATCCTGGAGCGATATCCTGCGGATCAGCATCAGGTTGCGGCTCATTTGACGCTTCAGGGCGCGGTTGCCCATACGGATATGCCGATCGAATCCGGGCCGACAAAGTTACTGCCCTTTTCCCAGACTTTTGTACCCGGCTATATCTCAATCCTGCATTCCGAGTTTCGCGACTATTTCGAGGAAAACTATATCCAGATGCCGCTTCAAAAGGGTGACATGCTGTTTTTCAATCCAAGCGTTTTCCACGCGGCGGGTGACAATGTGACGACGGACATGCAGCGCTTTGCAAATCTCATTCAGGTCAATTCGGCCTACGGGCGCCCGATGGAAATCGTCGATCGCGCCAGGATTTGCAAAAAGGTCTTTCCGCTTTTGCTCGGCATGAAAGGTGACGGCTTGCTGACCGACCGGGAGATCGAGAATGTCCTGGCCGCATCCGCTGACGCATATCCGTTCCCGATCAATCTGGACCTCGATTCCCCGAAGGGTGAACTTGCACCTCCAAGTCAACGGGCCGTCATGCGGCGGGCACTGGATGAACATTGGAGCCCGGCAGAATTTGCCGCAGATCTTGACGGCCAGGTATCAAGACGCCGGTCGCATTGATCCAATGACGGATCAATAGCGGTTCAGGCGAATTTTATGCGGTTTCAGACAGTGGGAGCTTCATCATGGGAATAGCCATATTGGGTACAGGGCGTGTGGCGGAAATCCACGCGGAGGCCTTAACGGAAATGTATCCGGATGCTCTGGTTGGCGGCTGGAACCGGACGTTTGAGCGGGCAGAAATGTTTTGCCGGCGCTTTGGCGGGTCGGCTTTTCGCGATCTCAACGACGCTTTGAACAACAGTGACGTTGAGGCCGTGATTGTCACGACAAAGACCGAAACCCACTTTGAGATAGCGAAACAGGCACTCGAATGCGGAAAGCACGTGTTGCTTGAAAAACCACTTTGCACGACAGCCGAAGAGATCGGAGCGCTGGCGGATATTGCCCGCAAGAACGCGCTGATCTGCATGCCGTCTCACAATTACATCTACGCGCCGATCATGCGCCGTATGCGTGCGAGGGTGGAGCGGGGAGACCTCGGAAAAATCGGCAGCTACTGGGCTTTGTTCAACAATGTTCATCCGGCCGATGTGGGCCAGCCGGACCTCGTGATGCGTGAGTTGATGATCCATCACGTCTACAGCATGCTTTTTTTCCTGGGGCGGCCTTCAACCGTGACCGCAACCGCGACGAACACGCATTTTGAAAACAGGAATGCTGATGATCAGATCATGATCACGGCACAATATCCAGGCGGAACGATTGCAAATCTTTGGGGAAGTTTCTCCACCGATGATGCGACGCGGGAGCCATGGTCCGTCTATTTCAAGCTTTTGGGCACGAAGGGCGGCGCAATGTCCGCCTGGGACCAGATCAAGTTCGGGCCGGAGCCCGAACCGCTTTGGGACGATGCATCTTACCGCGACAGTTTCCTGCACGCCCATGAGTTTTTCCTGGAGCATTGCCTGGCTAAAGGCACCCCTCCGCTTTCAAGTCTTGAAGATGCGCAGGACTGCCTGCGCATTCTTGATGCTGCGCGCATGTCCGTCAAAAGCGGTGAAAAGACTGCCATAGATTACAGCTGATCGGGCAATCCGGCGCTTCGGGCCAAACCACTCCGCCGTCCGCGACTTTTGAATCGCCCGGTCGCGCTATCCTGGCGTATAGTCCCGGTTTGCCTCTGGATCTTCAGTGGAATAGGGCAGCCCAGCCAGTTCCTGGCGGGCCGCGTCCGGTATTGTTTGCGTTGCCCACTCAATGGTCTGAGCAACCCGTTCGGGTTTTGAAACACCTACGATCGTTGAGGTGATGCGGGGATCGCTCATCGAGAAGTCCAACGCGGCAACCCCCGGAGCAAGGCCGTGCCTGGCACAGGCGGCCTCGACCAGACGCACCGGCTCAAGGGCTTCATGGCTTGCATCCTGGTATGTCAGTTTGGGCATTTGGACACTGCCCTTCGCCAGTACGCCGCCTGCATAAGGCGCGGCGTTCAAAATCGCGATGCCGGCCTCATGGGCATAGTCGTACATCTCGTCGGCCTGACGGTTCAAAAGTGTAAAGCGGTTGTGATTGATGAGCACGTCGAACGGGCGGTCGCGCAGAAGCGGGAACATGATGTCGATGCGACCCATTGCGAGGCCGACCGCGTCTGCCAGACCCTCTTCCTTGATCTTGAAGAGTTCATCCAGTGCGCCGCCCGGTCCGGTAATCTCCTCCAGGCTCGCGGAGTGCTCCGGATCGTGAAGGTGCAGGACCTGAACCCGGTCGAGCGACAGTGCCTCAAGACTTTCTTCAAATGACTGCCGTGCACAGGACGCATCGAAACGGTTGGTTTCCATGTTTCTGTCAAGCTTGGTCGACAGCACAAAACCGTCCGGCAATCCGCCTCGTTCGCGAATGACCGCACCAATGCGTTCTTCGGCGCGGCCAAAGCCATAATTTCGCGATGTATCGAGGAAATTCACCGGGCTATCAAAAATGGCACGCACTGTGGCCCGGGCCCGTTCTTCGTCGACGCCGTAGCCATAGGTATCGGGCATGTCCGCAAGGGGCGATGTTCCAAAACACAGTTCGGTGACTTCCAGACCCGTGTTGCCTATGGCGCGGCGTTTCATGTTTGCATCCTTATCATTTCTTTAGTCGGCTGATCTCACCCGTTATCTCAGCACACATGGGCGCGTGCTGCAAACCTTCCGGAAAGATCCTTTTTTCAGAACTCATTCAGGTTTGCGCAGAGCCCTGACAGCTAAGCAAGACCATCCAAAACCTGCCGTCCTGGCGTGCGGCGGCAAAAGATCCGAGGGCGGCACGGCCGCTGATAACGCCATGGCGCGAGCACTTTTCATCAGCGGACAGGACGAGAGGATCAAGCTGACCATATCCTGTCCGATCACCACCGGGCTGTTTTCATGCCGCGCGTGTGTTCTGGCTGCTCGAAACTCTCGGACACCGCGATCGGGAATCTGACAACAGTTTCTACGGCAACTGGTCATGCCGCCGGCCTTGCAACACCTGCAGCCATATGAAATCAATGCTGTGCACGGTCCGCAACCGGCAGATGATCATCCCCACACCAGCGCAGCAGGTATATCCGCTATGAGCCAGCTCCCTTCATCCGTTGATCCCGGTGGCCTTCTCGAATATTCGGTCGTTTTCACCGATCGCTCTCTGAACCATATGTCGAAACGCTTCCAGGGCGTGATGCGCGATATCTCCTCTTTGCTGGGGGAGGTCTACAACGCGGATGGAGTCGTGGTCGTGCCCGGCGGCGGAACCTATGCAATGGAGGCGGTCGCGCGCCAGTTCGCGACCGGCAAAAACTGCCTCGTCATTCGTGATGGCTGGTTTTCCTTCCGCTGGTCGCAGATTTTCGAGGCCGGTGATATTCCGGCCTCCACGACGGTCCTCAAGGCACAGCGCGTGTCGGATGATCTGCAAGCGCCCTTTGCGCCTCCGCCCGTTGAAGACGTGGTGGCCGCCATTGCCCGGGAAAAGCCCGATCTGGTCTTCGCGCCCCATGTCGAGACGTCCGCCGGCATCATGCTTCCCGACGCCTATATCCGGTCCGTTGCCGAGGCGGTGCGCGAGGTTGGCGGCCTGTTCGTGCTCGACTGCATCGCCTCCGGGGCGATGTGGGTCGATATGCGCGAAAGCGGTGTTGATGTCCTGATCAGCGCCCCGCAAAAGGGCTGGAGTTCTTCACCTTCGAGCGGCCTTGTGATGCTGGGCGAGCGGGCTCTTGAGCGGCTCCCCGACACGGCCAGCACCAGTTTCGCCTGCGATCTGAAGAAATGGCATCAGATCATGCAGGCCTATGAAAATGGCGGACACGCCTATCATGCCACGATGCCGACCGATGCACTGGCCGGCTTTCGCGATTCAATGGCCGAGACGAAGGCCCTGGGCTTCGATGAGCTTCGCGCCGGGCAACTGGAGCTGGGCTCCAGGGTCAGGACCCTGCTGGCGGAACGGGGCTTCAAGAGTGTTGCGGCGCCCGGTTTCGAGGCGCCCGGCGTTGTGGTCGTTTACACCGACGATGCCGACAAGCACAATGGCAGCAAATTCGCCGCCCAAGGCATGCAGATCGCCGCCGGCGTTCCGCTGCAATGCGACGAACCGGAGGGGTTTCAAACCTTCCGGCTGGGCCTGTTCGGGCTCGACAAGCTGCATGATATCGACCGCACGGTGGATCGGCTGAAGACGGTTCTAGACCGTATCAACTAACGAACACGCCGATCCTTTCGAATTTCATCAGGTCGAACGGCCCGCTGTTGGAAACTCTGATTTCCGGGATCACTGACAGTGCAAGCAGCGCGTTGTGCATATCGGCATTGTTGAGTGTGTCGTCGCATGGCCGCATGGTCTCAACCATGCTGGCCGCTTTCGTGCCGACAATTTCGAGCGTCGCCGATTGAAGCCGGTAGCTGAATTGCCAAGATCAGCTGCCGCTTTGATCGCATCGGCAATGTGGATTTTGGCGTTCGTCTAGTCATCCGACCGGATCTGCTTGACTTGTTGTTCCCATAGGACCATTCTTTGTATTGTGAACACTAAGTTCACATTTGAACGATTTGCAAAGGACAGGTGTGATAAAGGTTCGGGAACCAGTCGAATAATGCGCATAGTGCAGAAAAGGCGCCAGCAAGATGCCTGAAATGGTCGAGCGCCGGGAAAACGGCATAGCCTATATCGAACGACCGGGGCCGGGGCCGGTGGTCGTGCTTCTGCACGGCATCGGCTCCAACGCTTCGTCTTTCATGCCGCTGATTGAATGCCTGCCGGATCACCTGCACCTCATCTTGTGGAATGCTCCCGGTTACATGGGATCAAAACCGCTTGCCGAAGCCTGGCCCCTGCCAAGCGATTATGCGAGGGCGCTCGCCGGCCTGCTTGACGATATCGGCATATCCACCGTCCATTTGTTCGGACATTCGCTTGGCACGTTGATCGCGGCCGAGTTTGCCAGACAACACCCTAACCGGGTCGACCGGCTTGTTCTGGCGTCGGCGGCAAATGGCTACGGTATCTCACAAGGCGATCCTCTGCCTGAAAAAGCCGCCGGCCGAATTGAAGAACTTGAACGTCTTGGCCCGGAGGTATTTGCCCGCTCAAGGGCGGCTAATCTCGTGCATGAACCGGCCGGGCATCCGGATGTTGTCGCGCATGTCGAAGAGGCGATGGCACAGGTGCGCCTGCCAGGATACGGGCAAGCAGTGCATATGCTGGCGTCCGGAGACCTTGCCGCGATGATCGGAACCGTTCCGGTCTGTCCGGGCTTTATCATCGGTGCACAGGACCGGATTACACCGATGGACCAGACGCAAAAAGCCGCCGGAGCCTGGGCCGCTGTGCACGGGCATGCTCCGGCTCTTATTGCAATCGAGGAGGCTGGACACGCGGCCTATGTCCAAAGGCCGCAGCGCTTTGCCTCCGCTTTACTGGAACTTCTCGGGGAACCAGCGACGAGGAGCGCTTACTGCATGGCGCGAAAATCAAACGGAGAAAACCATGTCTGATGATCCAAGGGTCGGCCATTTGCGGGGCATCGTTATGCGGGCTCCGGGTATAACGGCGACGACCAATTTCTATACGGAAAACTGGGGTTTGCACGTTTCTCATGAAGAAGACGGCATGACCTATCTTCGCGGTTCGGGCAGCGAACCTTTCATATACGGCCTGAAAGATGATGATGTTTATGGCATCGAATATGTCCATTTCGGCATGCCCGACCGCAGCTCAGTCGACGCCATTCATGCCCGGTTGGTTGAGATGGGAGCGAAGTTGCTCAGCGCCCCCGCCGAGCTTGATGGGCCTTTCGGCGGTTACGGTTTTGAACTTCTGGACCCGGATGGCAGACGATTGCGGATTACATCGGACCTGCAGATGCGCGCGCCGGAGAAGGTGCACGCCTTTCCCCACAAGGTCAGCCATGTTGTTTTGAACACGCCGGATCTGGAGGCGACCCAGAAATGGTACGAGGATATGCTCGGCTTCCGGACCAGCGACTATTCGGCCGACCAGATGATTTTCCTGCGCTGTGGAAGCGATCATCACGCCATCGCACTTGTGCGTGCGCAGTACCCTTCAGTTAATCATGTGGCTTTTGAAATGCCGGGCATCGATAGTTTCATGCGTGGCATCGGCCGTATGAAACAAAAAGGACAAGCGCCGAGCTGGGGGCCGGGACGACACGGTCCGGGTAACAATCCCTTTGCCTATTTCGTCTCGCCTTCGGGCTATGTCATCGAGTTTACCGCGGACGTTCAGCAGATCGACGAGGCGACGCACGAACCGAAAGTCTGGTCACGCACAGATCCCGAGGCGATGGATCAGTGGATGACGGCAGGTCCGCCAACGCCGGCGCAACGCGCTGTGATGGCCGGTCGCCCGGACCCAGGTTTCTCGGCGGGCGGTTAGGCTTATGGATATTGGACTTAAGGGCAAGACCGTCGTCGTTACAGGCGGTTCTTCAGGGATCGGACTTGCCGCCGTGCGGGTGTTCCTCGAGGAGGGCGCGCGTGTTGCTTTGTGCGCGCGTGGTGCCGACCGTCTGGCAGATGCGGAAGCGGAGCTTGCAGGAACTTTTGGAGCGGACAATGTCTTTGCCCGGGCTCTTTCAGTGCTGGACAAGGACGCCGTTGCCAGCTTTGCTCAGGATGTCGGCTCCCGGTTCGGTGATTGCCAGGTCTTGGTAACCAATGCCGGCCAGGGCAGGGTTTCGACCTTTGCCGATACCGGTGATGAGGATTGGCGTGATGAATTGGAGTTGAAATTCTTCAGCCAGCTTCACCCGATCCGGGCCTTCGAGACGATGCTTCGCACGTCCGGTGCCGGTTCGATCGTTGCGGTCAACTCGCTTCTCGCCTATCAGCCGGAGCCGCATATGGTCTGTACGTCGGCCGCGCGGGCGGGGGTGCAGAACCTGCTGAAGTCGCTGGCGACGGAATTTGCACCCGATATCCGTGTGAACTCCATCTTGCTGGGTCTCGTCGACAGCCAGCAATGGCAGCGCCGTTTCGATGCGCGTGAGGATCAGAGCCAGTCGCGTGACGACTGGTATGATGCGCTCGCGCGACAAAAGAAGATCCCCCTTGGCCGTCTCGGGGACCCGCATGAGGCCGCGCGGGCCATCGCCTTTCTTGCATCACCGGCAGCCAGTTACATCACCGGAGCAAGACTTGAAGTCTCCGGTGGTGTCTCGCGTTTTGTCTAACAATAATAAAGGGAGCCAAACCTTATGGCACAGACTGTCGGGTACAGAATCGCCGAAGCACTTGCAGATGCAGGCGTGACGACGATGTTCGGCGTCATTTCAATTCACAATATGCCGATCCTTGACGCTGTTGCCGAACAGGGGCGGATCCGGTTTATCCCGGCGCGCGGCGAAGCCGGAGCCATGAACATGGCCGACGCCTTCAGCAGGGTTTCCGGTGAGCTGGGCGTTGCCCTGACCTCGACCGGCACGGCGGCCGGCAACGCGGCGGGTGCACAGGCCGAAGCCCTGACCGCCGGCAGCCGTGTCCTGCACATTACATCGACGGTCGATCGGGCGCTGATGGACCGCGATCGCGCTGCCATTCATGATGTGCCGAAACAGCCGGAGATGTTGCGGGGGATTTCCAAGGCCCTGTTTCGCATTTGGGATGAGAAAGGGGTGCAGGGGACGATTTCAGCGGCAATCCGCGCCGCGCTCACGCCGCCGACCGGTCCCGTCAGTCTTGAAGTCCCGATCGATGTGCAGCGTGCGCAAGCTGTTGCGGGCGAAAAACTGCGGGTGCCCGTGCCAGCCCTTCCTCAGCACGATACCGCGGCGCTGGATGCGCTGGCGGCGCGCATTTTGGCTGCCCGGCGCCCCATGCTCTGGCTCGGCGGCGGCGCAAGGGGTGCGGCACAGGAAGCCACGGAGCTGGTGAAGCGTGGCTTTGGTGCGGTGAGTTCGACACAAGGGCGTGGTGTTGTGCCGGAAAGTCACAGTGCAAGCCTTGGTGCATTTAACATGACCCCAGAGGCGGAAGAGATTTACGCCTCATGCGATCTGATGATCGTTGTCGGCTCGCGCCTTCGCGGCAACGAGACCCGCAACAACAAGATGGCTCTGCCGTCCCCGCTCTTCCAGATCGATGCTGAGCCGACGCAGTGGGGCCGGAACTATCCGGTCGACGGTTTCATCTGCGGTGATGCGGCGCTGACATTGAGAGCGTTGCTCGACCGGCTGCCCGAAAGCCTCGAGACCGATCCACAGTTTCATTATGACATTGCCGTGGCCAGGGCGAAGTCCGAGGGCGCATTGCGTACCCGGCTCGGTCCCTATCAGGTCGTCGCCGATCATCTGCTGTCGACGGTTTCCTCCGGGCCTCATCCCTGGGTCAGGGACGTAACGATCTCCAATTCCACATTCGGCAATCGCTATGTGCAGGTAGCCGCCCCGAACCTTGGTGTCCACGCGCTGGGCGGCGGCATCGGGCAGGGCATTGCGATGGCCGTTGGCGCTGCCGTTGCCGCGCCGGGTGTGCGGACATACACTCTGCTTGGCGACGGGGGTGCACAGCTTGGGCTTGCCGAATTGATCACCGCTGTTGATCAAGAACTGCCGATCACCTTTGTCCTCATGAATGATGCGGCCTACGGCGTGATCGAAAACATACAGGATGCGCAATATGGCGGGCGCAGGCACTATTCCAAGCTCAAAACGCCGGATTTCGGCCTGCTTTGTTCTGCAATCGATATGCCCCATACCCGTGTGGAAAGGATCGAGGACTTTGTTGCGGCGGTGGATGGCGCGGCGGACCGCTCCGGTCCGGTGATGGTCGAGGTCGACATGATTTCCATCGGGCCCTTCGCGGAAGCCTTTGCAGGTCCGCCGGCAGGGGCCGCCGGGAGCCAGGTATGAGCCTGGGCCATGTTGCAATCATCGGCTATGGCGCGATTGCTCAGGATCTTGTCGGCATTTTGAGCGGTGCAGGCGAAGGGGCGCCGACGTGTATCTCCCTGCTGGTGCGGCAGGAGCGCGTCAGTCAGACCCACGAGGCTGTCCGCTCGCTTTATGCGTCCGCGAGCGTTCTGCAGATAACATCTGACGTCGACGACATTTTGGGGGCTGCGCCGGATGTGGTCGCGGAATGCGCCGGGCACGAGGCTGTCGGCAAGCTGGCTCCGGCAGTTCTTGCCGGTGGGGTCGATCTCGTCGTGTCTTCAGTAGGCGCTCTTGCCGATGAGGCAGTGATGTTTGAAATACAGTCAGCCGCACGGGGCTCCGGTGCCCAGTGCCTTGTTCCGGCGGGTGCCATTGGCGGTATCGACGCGCTTGCCGCTGCCCGGCTGTCAGGGTTGCAATCGGTCAGCTATACGGGCCGCAAACCACCATCGGCCTGGGCGGGGACGCCTGCGGAGACGCTGATAGATCTTTCCGCACTCACCGAAGAAAGCGTGTTCTTTGCCGGCTCGGCGCGTGATGCTGCGCAATCCTATCCAAAAAACGCCAATGTCGCAGCGACCGTCGCACTGGCCGGAACCGGTATGGATGAGACGCAAGTCCGTCTCATTGCCGACCCCTCGATAAACGAGAATGTGCACGAAATCACGGTGGCGTCCGATGCCAGCGATTTTTCCATGCGTTTCGTGGCGAAGCCGTCGAAACGAAATCCGAAGACCTCACGCTCAACCGTCTACAGCATCGCTCGTGCGGTTTTGAACCGTGGCGCGGCACTTGTGATTTGAGACAGCCGATGACAGAGACGTTTCGTGAAGATCTGATTTTCATCGGCGGTCAATGGCGGCAGGGGCGCGGGGCGCCCATTACATCGCTTTTTGCCGCAGAAGGTGTCGACAACACCACGATTTCGGGCGCCTCTTCAGAGGATGTTGAAGAGGCGATCGCCGTTGCGTGCCGCGCGCAGTCGGATCCGGCGTGGCAAAATCTCAAGGCTCATGAACGCGCATCGTTCCTTTACAGGATTTCTCAAGGCATCTCCGAGAACATCGAGCGCATTGCCTGGGTGCAAAGCCGCGATACGTCCAAGACGCTAACCGAGACAAGGGCCCTGGCTGCATCGGCGGCAGGCACGTTCCGCTATTTTGCAGCGGTGCTTGAAACTGCAGACGACCTTCTGACCGTGCCTCGCGGTGATTACCTGACGGCGTCTGTTCACGAATCCATGGGGCCGGTTGCGGCGATTACGCCCTGGAACTCGCCGATTGCCTCCGATGCGCAGAAGGTTGCGCCGGCGCTTGCGGCCGGAAACGCGGTTTTGCTGAAGCCGTCGAGCTGGTCGCCGCTCGTCAGTCTAGAACTTGCCCGTATTATCGAAGAGGCGGGTCTGCCGGCCGGTCTTTTTTCGGTCCTGCCGGGATCGGGGCGCGAGGTCGGCAATCTTCTGGTTGAACATCCCGACATACAAAAGGTTTCCTTCACCGGTGGAACGGTAACCGGCAAGCGGATTGCCCATAGCGCGGCGGAAAAGCTGATGCCGGTATCGCTTGAGCTCGGCGGAAAATCTCCGACGATCGTTTTTGAAGATTGCGATGTGGACCTGGCAATCGCCGGCATTCTGTTCGGCATCTTTTCGTCCACCGGCCAAAGCTGCATCGCCGGCTCGCGCCTTTTTGTGCATGAAAGCATCTTTGACCGCTTTGTCTCCCGGTTGGTGGAGGCGACACGGGCGCTGAGTGTCGGTCATCCCTTTGATGCCGATACCCAGGTTTCCTCAATGGTCCACCTGGAACACCGCCAGAGCGTGGAGGCCTATGTGGAACTGGCGCGGCAGGAGGGCGGCACGATCCTCACTGGAGGTCGGCGGCCCGATAGCAAGACGCTGGCCGGCGGCGCCTATTACATGCCGACGATCATCTCGGGTCTCGACAATGCGGCGCAGGTCTGCCGGGAAGAGATATTCGGCCCGGTCCTTGTTGTCATGCCGTTCAGCGATGAGGCGGATGTCATCGCGCAGGCGAACGACAACCACTATGGCCTTGCCTGCGGAATCTGGTCACGCGATCATCCCAAATGCTGGCGCGTGGCGCGTGCGATCCGCGCGGGAACCGTGTGGGTCAACACCTACAAGCAATTCTCGATTTCAACACCCTTTGGCGGCGATGGCGCCAGCGGCATGGGCCGTGAGAAGGGGCGGGCGGGCCTCAGAGCCTATCAGAGACAGAAGTCGATTTACGAGGATATGTCCGGACGGCCCCACCCATGGGCGCGCTGGCCGGGTGATGATTAGTTGACCTGCTCGCTACGGGTGACGAAGCCGAGCTCGGACGAGGCTCTTTGCGCTGCCTCCAGAACGGCGTCCCGGATCTGATCGCTTCGCGATTGGTTGCCGCCGGAAAACCGGCTTTCCGGTCCCGAGACATTCAAGCCACCGACCGGGCGGCCCGTGTGGTCGAATATCGCAGCGGCGCAGGATCCGATGCCCGGTTCGAAATTCCCTTCGCTCCAGGCATAGCCGGCGGATTTATCGAGGCGCGCCTGTTCGACAATGGCGTCGACGGTGGACGGGGTTTTCTCGGTTGTGGTTTTCAGCGGTTCGCCGGAGAAAAGCTGTCGCACGCTGTCCTCGGTCATCTCGGCCAGAATTGCCCGCCCGATCGACGAGGCGTGTGCGAGAAGGCGTGAGCCGGCGCGCACATTGCTGACCAAAGGGGAGTTCGGGGCCTCGCGGCTCAGATAGATAATGTCGCGCCCATCAAGTACGCCAAGATGAGCGGACATGCCGGTTTGCTGACAGAGCGTGCGCAAGACAGGGTGGCATACCTGGACGATGTCGCGCCCTTGGATGGCCTGTGCCCCCAGACTGACCAAACCGGCCCCGAGGCGATAACCTCCGCCTTCGCCTATCTCCTCAATCATGCGGTGCTCGAGCAATGTGTGGATCAGGCGAATGAGGGTTGTGCGGTTTATGCCCAGATCCCGCGATACGATGCTGAGATTACGGGCATGGTTTCCGTCGCCGATATAACGCATCAGCTTCAGCGCCCGCTCCACCGGCGGGACTGAGTAGGTGTTCTTGCTTGCCGAGACGTTCACGTGGACTCTTCCCATCTTTGTGCCCGCTTGCGCAAAACGGGTTCGGTGTAGCTGCATGTTTCCCGCAGTACGCGCATGCAACCACACAAACACACCTAACATGGCGGGTTACGGGCTGAAAACGGTTGACCGGTACGCATCGCGTGGTTACACTTTGAACAAATAGTTCAATATAGAACGCACTGCAACGAAAAAAGAGGTCACGTTGGGACTTTCCATAGGAATATGCGGTGGTGGCATCGGAGGTTTGTGTGCCGCAATTGCCTTGCGCAAGGCCGGTCATGACGTGTCTGTTTTTGAGAAGGCGGAAGCGTTCAACAGGGTCGGCGCCGATATCAATCTGACACCCAATGCGGTCTTTGCGCTCGACCAGCTCGGTGTCGGTACATATCTGCGTGAAAGCGCCGCCCGGCCGACATTTCGTATCAGCCGCGATGGTGAAACCGGCGAGGAGACGTCGCGTTTGCCCATGAGCTCCGCGGCGGAAGAAAAATACGGCGCACCGCAATTGACGATCCATCGCGCCGATCTTCTCGATGCGTTGCGTGAACGGCTTCCGGCGCAGCTGATTCATTTTGGCATGGCAGCCACTGGCGTGACGTCTGACGGCAGCGGGGCCACACTGGTGTTTGCGAATGGTCAGTCCAGGCGCTTCGACATTGTTGTCGGCGCGGACGGCATACATTCGGCGGTGCGTGAGGCGCTTTGGGGACCGGATCAGCCCAAATATACCGGGATCGTTTCTTATCGCGGTGTTTTCCCGAAGGAAAAGGCATCCGATCTGCCGGACGCCGACGCTTTCACCAAGTGGTGGGGCGAAATTCCGCAAAAGCAGATCGTGACATTCCCGTTGACGCAGGGCCGCGAGATTTTTGTTTTTGCGACATTGCCTAAGGATGACTGGTCTGAGGAAGGCTGGACGCTGCCCGGCAATGTCAATGATTTGCGCCAGGCCTATGAAAACTTCCATCCGGATGCCCGGGCGCTGCTTAATGCCGTCGAAGAAGTGACGCAATCTGCACTGCATGTGCGTGATCCGATGACACAATGGGCGAGGGGGCGTGCCACCTTGCTCGGCGATGCGGCGCATCCGATGGTGCCGTTTATGGCGCAGGGAGCGTGTATGGCGATTGAAGATGCCGTTGTGCTTGCCCGAGCGCTGGATGGTGCGGACAGTGACGGCGTTGCCGAGGCGCTGGAACTCTATGAGCGCGAGCGCAAGCCACGGACTGCTCGTGTTCAGGAAAGCTCGCTTGCCAATGACTGGCTCAAGAAGGGCAGCAATGCCGACTGGGTCTATGGCTATGATGCCTGGACCACGGAACTAACCCAACAACCATAAGAGGGAGAGACCATGAAACACCTTCTCGCTAGCGCGCTTGTGGCCGCTACTTTCTTCGCGGTTCCGGCCATGGCCGAAGCCGTCAAGATCAATGCTGTCACGCTTGCCCCACGGCAGGCTTACATCACCAACCCGTTCAAGATGTTTGTTGAAGAGGTCAACGACAAGTTCGCCGGTGAGGTCGAAATCACATGGCGCGGCGGCCCGGAGGTCATGCCGCCGTTCAAACAGGCCGAGGGCGTCCGCAACGGCGCGATGGACATGACCTATACCAGCCCCAGCTACTATCAGGGTCTGGTGCCAACGTCCGGAACGATGAACCTGTCATTCAAGAACTACGACGAAATCGCCGCCACGGACTATCATGAGCGCATGACCGAGCTCCATGCCGAAAAGGATTTGATCCTTCTTGGCGAGATTCCGGCATCGCAACTGAACTTCCTGATCTACATGGGAGGCGAGGTCAGTGGTCTCGATGATCTCAAAGGCAAACGTATCCGGGTCTTCCCGACCCTTTTGCCGCTGGTCAAGGCGCTGGGAGCAGAGCCCATCGTGTTGCCTATGGGCGAAATCTTCACGGCTATGGAGCGTGGCGCCATTGACGGCTTCATGCAGGGTCCGGTGGGCCAGGCACAGCAATTCGAAGGGCTGGTCAAAACCGTGATCTATCCCGGTGTCTACCGGGCGGGTTTTCCGGTTCTGGTCAACAAGGATACCTGGAATGAAATGTCGCCTGATCTGCAGCAACGGCTGACGACATTTCTGCGGGAAGACTTTGCGCCGCGCATGGATAACATCTGGGCCGAAACCATCGCTGAGAACCAGAAGGCCATGGACGACGCGGGTTTCAACCGCATGTCGCTGTCTGATGAAGAGGCCGCCCGTTATGAGCAGATCGCGATGGATGCGGCCTGGGCTGTGACTGCCGAGAACGCAGGTGCGGAAGCAGCGGCGGAGCTGCGCTCCATGCTGGACAAGTGACGCACCGATAGTTGAGGATTGGGCGGAGCCGGGGGTCAACCCGGCTCCGCCTTGTCATGAATTGGGGCGTATCAAGTGAGTGGAACCCTCGACATAATCAGACAGATTTTCAGCCGAATAAATCTCTTCTGTGCGGTCCTCGGCGCGGCGCTTCTGTTCTTCATTGCAGCAATCATATGCTTTGAGGTGGTCGGGCGTGCGCTCGGTGGCTCATCAAGACTTTGGGTCATAGAAACAAGCGAATACGCACTTTTGTTCATCACCTTTCTCGGAGCGCCGTATCTGTTGGAAAAGAACATGCATGTCGTGCTCGACCTGCTTTACAACAGCTTTACCGGCCGGCGGAAAATCTTTGTCCAGCTGTTCAACGCCGCGATCGGGTTCGTTGCCTGTGCCGTGCTGACCATTGTCGGCTTTCAGGTGGTTGTTGAACAGTTCGACGTGGGTGTACGCGAAGTCACGGTCATGCGGCCCTACAGCTGGTGGATTACCTCGGCACTGCCTATCGGAGCAGCGCTGATGACCGTACAGTTTCTCGATCAGATCATCCGCAGCTTTCAGGGCGAGGATCTCTGATCGTGGAATGGTACTATGTCATTGCGCTGATCCTTGGGCCGCTCTTTCTGCTGATGGCCGCGGGCTTGCCCGTGGCGTTCGCTTTCCTGGTCGTCAATCTTGTCGGGTCCTACATCCTGATGGGCGGCTTGGCCGGTATTGAGCAACTGGTCCTCAACACCGTCGACTCCGTATCGAGTTTCACCCTGATCCCGATCGCGCTGTTCATGATCATGGGCGAGGCGATGTTTCAGTCGCGCATCGCCATCGATCTGATGGATACGCTCGACAAATGGTTTGGCAAGATCAGGGGACGTCTGGCCCTGATGGCTGTCGGCGGCGGTGTCCTGTTTTCAACGCTGACAGGAAACTCCATGGGTGCGATTGCCCTTCTGGGCTCCTCCCTCACGCCGGAAATGGAAAAGCGCGGCTACAAAAAACCGATGTCGCTCGGACCGATCCTCGGCTCATCGGGTCTGGCCATCATGATACCGCCGTCTTCGCTGGCCGTTGTGCTGGGTGTCATCGCGGAATTGTCCATCGGCAAGGTGCTGATCGGCATTATCGTTCCGGGGTTGCTGATGGCGCTGCTTTATACTGTTTACATTCTTGGGCGGTGCCGGTTGCAGCCTGAACTGGCGCCCGCCTTCGATGTGCCGCCTGTGCCTTTTGCCGATAAAATCTCGTCCACCATTATCAACATTGTTCCTTTGGTCATCGTGGTCTTTTCGGTCGTTGGCGTGATCTTTCTCGGCATTGCAACGCCAAGCGAGGCGGCGGCGACCGGTGCATTCGCAACCCTGGCGCTGGCGGCAGTCAAGCGCCGCCTGACGCCGAAGGTGTTCGGCAAAACCATATTCTCGAGCGCAAACATCTCGGTGATGGTGCTTCTGATTGTTTCCGGGGCGGTGACCTTCTCGCAGCTTCTGGCCTTCACCGGCGCCACCTACGGCATGGTCGAGGCGGTTCTGGCGATCGACATGTCAAGCTCGGCGATCGTCTTTTTGATGATCATGCTCGTGGTGCTCATGGGCATGTTCATGGGGCCATTGCCGATCATGCTGATTACGCTGCCGATCTTCATTCCGGTGGTCATCCAGTTCGGCTTTGATCCTATCTGGTTCGGAGCGATGTATCTGGTCGCTATCGAGACCGGCGCGACCTCACCGCCATTCGGCGCGGCGCTGTTCGTCATGAAGGCCGTCGCGCCGCAGGGAACGACCATGGCGCATATATATCGTGCAGCCGTGCCCTTCATCATCTGCGATCTCCTGACTATTCTTATCCTCTTTTTCTTCCCGCAACTGGTGACCGTGCCGGTCGACCTCATGTTCAGATAGTGATGAACCAACGTCCCAATTTCATTGTCTTCATGACGGATCAGCAAAGGGCTGATCATCTCGCGTGCTACGGCAATCCCATCGTGCAAACGCCGAACATCGACAGCTTTGCGCAGCGCGGCACACGGTTTGAGAATTTCTACGTCGCCAATCCGATCTGTCAGCCAAACCGCGCAGCCCTTGCCACAGGGCAGCTGACCTCGGTGAATGGTTGCCGGCAGAACGGGATCCCGCTTTCGCTCGACAGCACAACCTATGCCGATGTGCTGCGCTCGGCCGGATACCGCACCGGTCTTGTCGGCAAGGCGCATTTCCAGAATGTGTCACCTGTTGCGGCAAAGCCGCCGGTGCTGCGAGGCGATGGGTCGGCTCCACCGGAACCGTTTCATCTTTCCCGAAGGAGGCAGCGCCGCGGGCCTGAATATGAGTGGGAAATACGCTCACTATGGGCAGAAACACCAGACCGGGAGGTGCCGCTTCCCTATTACGGATTTGACCATCTGCGCATGTGTATCGGCCATGGCGATCAGGTCGAGGGACACTATACGAAATGGCTGAAGGACCGGCTGGGCGAGGCGACCGATCCGCGCGGCCGCGCTAACGCCATTGATGACGGGTTGAAAGATGCGCCGCAAATCTGGCGCACATCCGTACCGGAGGAGCTTTATCCGACAAGCTATGTCGGTGAGGAAGCATGCGCTTTCCTAGAAGCTGAGGACGACCGGCCGTTCCTCCTCGTTGTATCTTTTCCGGACCCGCACCATCCTTTCACTCCGCCGGGGCGCTATTTCGATCTTTACGATCCCGCCGATATTGAGCTGCCCGAAAGCTTTGATCATCCGACCTGGGCGCGCAACGATCTGCCCGAGCACATCAAGCGGGTCTATGAAATCGGCGCGGAAAAGCCCGACGCCTATTGGCCCTTCCATTCGGATGCGGACAGCATCCGGCGCATGACCGCGCTGAACTATGGCGCGATCACCATGATTGACGACTGGATCGGCAAGATCACGGATGCTCTGGGAGCGACCGGCCGCTCGCAAGAGACCATTATCGTCTTCATGTCGGACCATGGCGACTACATGGGCGATCATGGAACAGTGCTCAAACATGGTTTGCACACAAACGGGCTGATCCGGGTGCCGCTGGTCTGGTATGACCCCACGAACCCGACAGCAGGCGTTTCCGCGGTACAGGGGAACGCCATCGACTTTGCCCCCACACTGCTGCAGCGGGCCGGTCTGCAATGCCCTGCGGGCATGCAGGGGCGTGACCTTCTGGCCGCAGATGCCGAAGACCTGCCGGTTCTGATCGAGGACTCCGGCCTTGCCTTTGCCAGCGCCGACGGGCGCACAGCCACCAGGACCCTGATCCACGATGGTTGGCGCATGAGCGTCTTTGAAGGATCGGACCTTGGCGAACTTTATGATCTGCAGGTGGACCCGCACGAAGTCAGGAACCTCTGGTCTGACCCGACGGCCGCGGAACACAAGGCGGCGATGCTGCATCTGATGATCGATCGCCAGATCGGGCTTCGCGACACATCCCTCATTCCAACGCACCAGGCCTAAGGCGAGCATTTATGAGTGAACGATCCCTCAATATTCTTATCGTTGGCGGCGGCATCGCCGGTTGCTCTGCTGCGATCGCATTGTCGCAGCGTGGTCATGCGGTCCGCATTGTGGAAAAACAGGATGCCTGGCGTTTTCAAAGTTCCGGTATTTTTGTCTACGCCAATGGATTGGTCAGTCTTGATGAGCTGGGTCTGCTCGACGAGATTTTGCAGGCAGGGTTTCCGGTGCCGGCTGGCCGCAACGCCTATTTCGACCATAAGGGCGTGCCGATCACAGACACATTTTACCCGTCCGCCGATAACGGCAGAATTCCCGCGATACTGGGGATCAAGAGGGCCGAGATGCATCGCGTCATGGCGCAAAGGGTCGACGCACTGGGTGTCACCGTAACGCTTGGAACCACGGTCGATGCCATCAGGGACGAGGGTGACAGTGTCAGGGCAGTGCTATCAGACGGCACTGAGGAGACAGCCGATCTTGTTATCGGTGCGGATGGCGTGCGTTCGGCCATGCGGGCGCTGATCGGGATCGGTCTTGAGCCGCGCTATACCGGTTTCGGCGTCTGGCGCTCCGTCCATCGCCGCCCGCAGGCACTCACCGACAAGATCATGATGATGGGGCCGGGGATCCGTTTTGGCATCATGCCGATCAGCGACGATATGCTCTATACATTCGGCACGCTGGCAGAGCCGAAGAGCCGGTTTTACGATCCTGCCGGCTGGCCCGAGCATATGCGCACCAAATTTGCTGATTTTTCCGGGCCTGCCAGCTTGTTTCTGGAAGAGCTGGGCCCGGATTCGCAGGTGCTCTACACCGCCGTCGAAGAGGTGGGCCTGGAATTACCATGGCATCGTGGCCGGGTGGTGCTGATTGGCGATGCGGCCCATGCCTCTACGCCGTTCATGGGACAGGGCGGGGCGATGGCGATGCAGGATGCGGTTGTGCTTGCCGAGGCGCTTGCACTTCACGAGACTCTGGATGGCGCCCTTGATGCATTCGGAAAAGCCCGGCTTCCCGTCTGTCAATTTGTGCAGGGCGTATCGCATGCCGTCGGTGAAGCCGGAGCCAAGGAGCTTGACGGTGATCTTGAGGCACGCAATGCAGACCTTCGCAAGACTGCGCAGGAGAAAGTCGACCAATTCTATGGCAGACTTGCAGAGCTCAACGCCGAGGCCGAGACCGCATTGCGGAAAGGTGCAGCCTCAGGCTGATGCGGTTTGCCGGTCCGTCAGTCTGACCCGCCCCGAAATCTCCGTCCCATGAAGTTCGAGCGGTCCGAGTTTGCCGCCAGCGGCCCAAAACCCGCCCAGCAGCTCTGCACCCGTCATATCTGAGATGCCGGCAATATGTGCGTCCTCCAGGGTCATGTGGGCCATGATCAAAGCGTTTCGCACGGAAAGGGAGTCAAGGTTCGACCCAGCGAGGGACAGCACCCCCTGAACAACACAATCATCCAGTACGGTTTTGTCGGCGGTCAGGCCATCGGCGCGAAAATCGGTTCGAAAATGTGCGCCGGTCAGATCGCATTGCCCCTGCACCTCGGCGTTACAGAGCCAGGCGAGGCCTCGAAACCGCGTTCTGCGTGCGCTGAGCCCGCCCTTGAGTTTTGCTCCGGAAAGATCAATGCCGCGGACTGTCAGACCGTCAAGGACAAGCGGCTCCTCGATGACCAATCCGGTTGCGTCGACATGTTCACCGTGTCTCCACGGGCGTTGGAAGTCCGCAAGAAGCCCCGCCACGCTGGTCATGTAAAGACAAAGCCCCGATTGACCGGCAGAACCTGACCGGTCAGGGTCAATGCGTCTTCGCTCAACAGGAATGCGACGGTGCCCGCTACGTCCTCGGGCGATTGTTCTCCGGGAACGGCCCGGCCCTGTCCATACAGCGCGTGCCGTTCCTTCGGAACATATTCGGTGCTTTCGGTGGTCAATATACCGGGTGCGATGGCCGTTACACCAATCCCGTCGGGGCCGAGCTCGCGCGCCAGCGCTCGAGTCATCGACATTACAGCGCCCTTGGAGGCAACATAGCTCATCAGGTTCGGAGCGCCCCAAAGCGCCGTGTCTGAAGCGACATTGACGATCCGGCCCGATCCGCACTGGCGAAGGGAAGGGGTGACGGCACGGGTCATCAGCCAGGTGCCGCGCACATTGACTTCCATGACGCGATCCCAGGTGTCGATGTCGACCTCGTCGAATGGAATGCCGCCAATGCCGGTGGCGATGGCGGCATTGTTGAACAGACCATGCAATGGTTCATCAATCGACGCCGCCAATGACCGGATGCTGTCCGGGTCGCGCAGATCGACCGGATGGAAGCCGGCCGCAATACTGTCGGCCACTGCCCGGCCTTCCTCTTCTAGGATATCGGCCAGCGTCAGACGGGCACCGGCATCGGCGAGGTGACGGGCGACAACTTCACCAAGGCCGCGTGCCGCGCCGGTGACAAGAATATGTCGTCCTGCCAGCGTCATTCCGCAGCCACGGTCCCCGATGCCGCATCCTCTGCTTCTATCTGCGCCCGGGCCGCCCGGTTCAACGCGCGTCGCAGATGGGCGACGCCGATATCGTGCTGATAGAGCCGTTCGCGGGTGCGGGCATCGTCCGGCATGCCTTCAAGCATGACACGATCCTGCTCAAGGACGTTCCAGTGGCGCTCTTCCAGGCGCGCGCGGTAGAGGAAGCGCCAGCTTTCGCGGGCAAAGCCTTCCACCTTGCGCATGCGCCAGAAAAACACCTTGCAGCGCCGCGGGCCCATTGGCGTGACATATCCAAGGATGCGCATATGGCCGCCAGCGCCTGCGGCCGGCGGGTAGGGTATGTCGAGATAGCAGAACATGCCGCCTTCTTTGACATCGAATTCGACCCAGTCGAAGTTCTCGCCGACCTGACCCACGCGGCTGACCTTGAAGCCGTCGTCGCGATTGTCGAGTTCCAGAATATCCTGCTTGGACCCGAATGCGAGCGTGAAGCTTTCGGCATGCAGGTAGCAGCCGTGCATCGGGTCGGCGAGATTGTCCAGGGCGTACCGGTAGTTCACATTCCAGATGGCGGTGCACAGAAAACCGGTCCATTCCGGATCGGACAGCTCCTTCGGCAAAGGCAATTCAGGAGGTTCGACATCCTCACTGGAGGACATGAACACAAAAACCGCATCTTCCGCTTCTTTGACGTGAAAGGATCGAAGCACCTTTTTGCCCTCAATCGGACAATCGGGCATGGCGGGCACACGCTGAACGGTGCCCGTGCCGTCGACAATGACGCCGTGATAGCGGCAGCCGACATAGCCGTCATGGATTTCGCCGTAACTCAGCGGGGCTCCGCGGTGGGGGCAGAAATCCTCGATACAGCGGATGGTTCCATCCTCGCCGCGCCAAAGGACCAGTTTCTCGCCCAGCACGACGACCCCGAAGGGCCGGTCAGAGCGCACTTCCACGGATTTGGCGATCGGGTACCACTGATCCCGTATTCCCTCATTGACCCTTTCCTCAATCCGGGCCTTCATTTCTGTCGATAAGGGCATTGATAATCCTCCCTAACTCCCGTTTGGGCTTGCAGCGCCAAAACTGTTTTCCCGATAAGATTCATCCAGATCGTTGTTCAGGGTCTGAAGCTCTGTTTCGAGATTTTCGGCGGTCCAGCTGCGGAAACCTGAATTCGGCGCGACGACACCACGCTGGGTCAGCGCTGCGGCGACGGTTGCCTGGTCGGTTTCGCCCTGTGCGTAAATGTCCATCAAGGCGTCAGCCAACACCTGTTCGGCTTCGCTCAAGGGCCGTCCAAGACTTTGATGCGCCAGTTCGGCCCGGCCGGGTTCGGCGCGGGCCGCCGCCATGATTTCCTTAAACGCGTCGTCGGAACCCGGTTGTTTCATCTCAGCCATGACCTGACCTCACGCTTTCTTATAGACCGCACCGTCTTCACCGCTGGTGCCGATTACCGTCCAGACGGTGGCTGCGCCCGCACCCGGGTTGCGCAGGTAGTGTTTGCGGCCCGCCGGGGTCTTGACCAGATCGCGCGGTCCCAACTCGACCGATACTTGCGATCCGTCTTCATCGATCCACACCACTTCAACACTGCCTTCCAGACACAGATAGGCATCTTCCACCGTCCGCGTGAACGGAGCAAGGCAGGTGCCGACCGGCAGTCCCCACATTTCCTTTCTGCAGCTGTCATGACGGATGGCGCCGGGCGCGTCACCGACATAAACCTTGCGGGTGAAACCGGCGTCCTCCCAGATTGTGGGAAGCTCGGAGTAGCGCACGACATATTCGCTCATGAGCTTCTGGATCGGATGTGTGCCATCGGCATCGAACGGCAAAGTGCGCCCGGGCTCGGCTCCAAAGGTCCGGGCCAGTTCCGGCGGATGATCCTTGGGGTGGTAGTGGTAGACCGGCGGAAGCGGTTTGCCCACATCGACCGAGATCGACATCATGACCGGTTCAACCCCGTCCACCCGGAAACCGTGCCCGATCTCACGGGCGTTCAGGATCATATCCTTCGGGCCGAGATTGACCTCCACGACGTCACCGTCGCGCTCCCAGCCGACGATAAGCGCGCCGGAAATGATCAGGAAGCTTTCTTCGATCTCGTGGCTGTGGCAGGCGGCATATCGGCCTGGCTCCTTGTAGATCAGGCTCAGTGTGAAATTGTCCGCCTTCAGCGTTGACGGATCGCCGACCTTGGGCGATCCGCCGGCTCCGATATAGCGCATCTGCGCACGGGCCAGCTCATCGAAGCCGGCATTTGACGGGAATGCGTTCCAGTCGAATGCTTTGTCTGTGAACCTGCCGACATGGGCATGCAGTTCGTCAGCGAGTTTCATGTCGGGATTTGAGACAATGTTCATCGCGTTTTCCTCCAAAATAAACTTGACCTAAAACTAGAAAAAAGTGTTTTGCGAGGAAGAGTGTGTTTTACTGGCAAAACGCTATGAGTGAAAAAGACCCCTATACCGTTCCCGGTCTTGTTCGTGGTCTTGCGCTTTTGCAGGCGTTTACCCCGCAAAAGCCCGAGCAGACCCTGTCGCAACTGGCCAGGGAACTTGGCGTGACCCGCTCGGCTGCGTTCCGCACGGTTCACACGCTGGTGCGCGAGGGGTTTTTGCTGGCCGTGCGTGACGGCCATCACTATCGGTTGGGTCCTGCCGTTTTGCGCTTGAGTTTCGGCTATCTGGCGAGCCGCGAACTGCTCGAGGTTGCGCAATCGCCGCTTGAAACGCTTAGAGACAAGCTCGACTGGTCCACCCATCTCGGGGTCCTTGACGGGCGGCATATCCTCTATCTGATCCGGTTTCCCGCCTCGGATGCCTTATCGGCACTGGTGCATGTGGGCAGCCGCCTGCCGGCGACAAGAACAGCGATGGGCCGGGTCCTGCTGACACAAAAATCCGAGATAGAGATGCGCAAGCTGCTTGCCGACCAGCCGGCGGCGGCGGTCAATGCCGCATTGAAAGCCTGGCAAGGTGATCTGGAAGAGCTTACCGTCGTGCATCGGGGGAGTTTCGAGAGCGGATTATGCAGCGTCGCCGCGCCGGTGTTTGACATGTCGGGGGCTGTCGTCGCAGCCATCAGCGCAACAAAGGTGACCGAGACCGTGCCCGAGACGATCGAACGCCGGGTCCTGCAAACTGCAGCGACAATCAGCATGGGTCTGGGATGGAAAAACCCGAATCCGGAGGCTTAATGACCGTCCGCGTGATCGTGTCTGCTTAGCGCACCCTGCTTCAAAGGTTCAGGGCGCTGCGCAGGCTCTCGCCTCTGATGAACCTGCCGGCTTCTTCCGCGGCAAGCCGCTGCAGATTATCCAGCGACCGGTCGGAGTAGAAGGCGGCGTGCGGGCTGCGCAGCAAGTTGGGCACATCGTTCAGCGGCGAGTTTTTTACAGGGGGTTCCTGCTCGAAAACGTCGAGTGCCGCGCCTGACAGCTTGCCTTCATGCAAGGCATTTGCCAGGGCGACTTCATCCACCAAACCGCCACGTGACGTGTTCACAATGATGGCTCCGTCCGGCATTGCCGAGATGGTGCGCTGATTGACGATGTGGTTGGTGGCTTCAACGAGCGGCGCATGGATCGACAACACATTCGAGCGTTCAAAAAGGGTGGTGATGTCGACGATCTCCACCCCCAGCCTGCCTGCCGCCTGTCGGTCGGCAAAAGGGTCGCTGGAAATCAGGGTTGAGCCGAAAGCCGAAAGCCGCTTTGCCGCCTCTTGTGCAATGCGGCCGAAGCCCAGGAGGCCGACCGTCAGGTCCTGCAGGTCCGGCAGGCGCGGCACAATCGATTTGGCGCCCCATCTGCCATCCTGCATGGCCCGATCGAACGTGGCCAGGCGTCTAGCGAGCGCCAGAATGAAGGCTGTGGCATGATCGGCCACAGCCGTTGCGCCATAGTCCGGCACATTACACACGGTGATATTACGCTGTGTTGCCGCTTCGATGTCGACATTGTCCACGCCGACGCCGTAGCGGATGATCAGGGTATCGCACGGCAAGGCTTCCAAGACCTCTTTGTTCATGGGCGCGAAATTGTTGAACACGATATAGGCATCCCTGATGGCTTCGCGGGTATCGACAATGTCCGTGCATTGGAAGTCCTGAAATTCGCAGGCGTGCTGTTCGGCCACCGCCCTTTCGTATTTCAATGCTCCGAAGGTGTGATCCGTGACGACGATCTTCATGCCCGGCCTCACGGACTGCTGTCTTTTGAGAGAAGACCGCGTCCGGCAAGGTTCTGCATAAGCGCCCCCGTGCCAAAGGTCCACGGCTCGCATTGCGTTGAAAGCCGCACCGTGTTGATGAGTTCTCCGAGCTCATTATTGGCGATGGAGACGCGATCTCCCAGTTCATGGGTGAATCCTTCGCCTGGTGTGTGCCTGTCCTGGGTGGGTGCGAACAAAGTGCCCATGAAAAGCATGAAGCCGTCCGGATACTGGTGGTGTGCTCCAAAGGTTTGCGATACCAGATCTTCAGGGTCGCGGCTGATCTTCGACATGGTGCTGGCGCCTTTGAGCACAAACCCGTCAGGCCCCTCGACGACCAGGTTCAGCTCGGCATTGCGCACATTGTCCATGTCATAGGTCTCGTCGAACAGGCGTATGAACGGGCCAAGTGCGCAGGATGCATTGTTGTCCTTTGCCTTGCCGAGCAGGAGGGCTGACCGGCCCTCAACGTCCCGCAGGTTCACGTCGTTTCCGAGCGTTGCCCCGCGTGCCTGACCGCGGCTGTTGACGGCGAGCACGATCTCGGGCTCCGGATTGTTCCATTTGGAAACAGGATGAAGGCCGATTTCGGCGCCCCAGCCAACGGCTGACATTGGCTGGCTCTTTGTAAAGACTTCCGCATCAGGGCCGATGCCGACCTCAAGATATTGCGACCACAGGCCCTCGGCGATGAGGGTTTCCTTGACTGCATCGGCCTTGGGTGAGCCGGCCTTCAGGTCCTCAAGGCTGGATCCGATGACGGCCTCGCATCTTTTGCGGATCGCGGCCGCTTTTGCAGGATCGCCGGCGGCACGCTCTTCGATCACACGCTCGATCATTGACTGTGCAAAGGTCACGCCGCAGGCTTTTATGGCCTGCAAGTCGTTTGGTGCGAGAAGTCTGAATTTGTCGCTGCTGGTTGAGGCGGAGCTGTCGAGGAGATCGTCCAGGCCACACAGCATGCGGGCATTTGCCAGTTTATCGCGAACAAAGCCGACAAGTTCGTCAATGTCCAGCAAGGCGCTCATCGTCGGAGTGGTGCTGCTGGTGATGTCAAACAGCGCATTGTCGTGGATTGCGACGAGGCAGGGCCCGTTTACGCTTTCATCCCAAATACGGCCGACAAATGTGCCATTCATGTCCATAACACCCACCAAAAATAACGAAAATAGTGAAACTACATATTTCTGACGAGAAATGGATGTCAACCCAAGACTCTGCGCATTTTTCTGCTTTCAACTTTAGATGGAAATTCTTGATTAGATAATAAAATCAAATATAACAATATCTTAGTTTCAAAATTTGGCGCAAAGGAAAGCCCTTGACAAAAAATAGCATTACTAGATTATGAAAACACAAGCTATTAGGGAGGAGAAAATGATTTGTAACGGAACACTCCGTGCATGCCTGGCCGCGACGACAATTGCCTTGTTCGGCACGGCAGGCGCCATGGCGGATGACGGCTTCTCATTGGCCGATATCCCCGAGATCAAGAATAAGGAACCGATTCACGTCGCGCTTGAAGCTGGAGGGGCGGCCGACCTCATCATTCCTTACCTGCAGAAATTTGCCGAGGCCACAGGGGTTCCGGTCACGTCCGAGTCCATGGTCTTTGCGACGATCTATTCAAAGGAGGTCGTGGAGCTTCAGGGCCGGACCGGCGCTTACGATGTTGTTGTGACCGAGACCTCGTGGACCAATGAATGGCGGGATTATCTCTTCCCGATTTATGAACTGGCAGAAAGCTATGATCCTGACGGCCGCGACGGCATCCGGAAGGTTCTGGACGGGATCGACCCCGGCCTTCTGCGCATGGCGTCGACACGCGACGGCACGTTGATGGGCATGCCTTATTACACCTATACGATGGTTTCGATCTATCGTGACGACCTGTTCAACGATCCGGGTGAAAAGGCCGCCTTCAAGGACAAATACGGCTATGATCTGGCGCCTGCCGAAACCTGGGAGCAGTTGCGCGACCAGGGAGAATTCTTCACCCGCGCCAAGGGCGAGATGCTGCGTGGCGAGCCGTTGGAAGATAATTTCTACGGGCTGTCTCTCATGGCCGGCCGCTTCCCGCATGTGCAGGACGAGTTGGCGGCAATGATCTGGAGTAAGGGCGCGAACTGGGCCTCGCCAGTACGTGACGACGATGGCAAGCTGATCGGTTTTACCATCGATGATGGCGACCGTGAGGCTTTGAAATGGGCTTTCGAGACCTATCAGGATTACATGCAATTCGCGCCTCCGGGGAGCGAAAACGCATTCTGGGATTTCGCCACCGCACAGTTCGTGGGCGGAAATACGGCCATCATTCCCTTGATGTATAACGGTTTGTGGAACTGGGCCTCGACGGTCAAGGACGAGGTGCCTGGCGCCATGGCAGCGGCTGCGCCCGTTGTCGGCAATCGTCCCTATACCGGTGCATTCCACTTTGCGCCAAGCAAGGACAGCGGCAATCCCGAGGCTGCCTATTGGCTGCTGAAGTATATCGGCTCCCATGCGACGCAAAAGGAAATGATCGAAGGCGGCTGGGCAGGAACCCATGCGAAGGTTCTTGGTGAACCGGACAAGACGGTCGAGACGAACTACTCAGCCTATGGCTGGATTCCTCCGACCCTTGCGCAGTGGGAAAAACAACTGCCCGACGTCAACGATTATCTGCACTTCAACAGTTCTGCCTTCGGCAAGATCTATGAGCAGATGACGATCATCGGTCATGAAAATGCGACCAAGGTGACGACGCCTGAAGAAAGTCTGAAGGCCTGGGAAGAATCTTTCGACAGGCTCCAGAAGAAATTCGGCGAACTTCCTGTACAATAAAACCTCCCAAGGTGCCGGGCGCTCTTTTGGGCGCCCGGTTGTTTTCTGCGGTATTTCCTAGGACTGAGTAATGGCTGAACAGGTCAAGACCCGGCTGTTTGACGACGACCGATATATGAGATGGATCCTGATCGGGCCGCTGCTGCTCTTCCTGGTCTGCTTCATGCTCTACCCGACCCTCTACAGCCTTTACATGTCGTTCACCGACTATGTGATGCGCGGCGCGCCCAACTTTATCGGCCTGGATAATTACCGCGCCGTGCTCGCCGACGATGTGTTCTGGGCGGCGCTCGGGCGCACCCTTTATGTGCTGGTGTTATCCATATCGGTCGAGCTGACGCTCGGCATGGCGCTTGCCCTGGTCCTGAACAGGGATTTCAAGGGGCAGGGGATCGTGCGCGGTCTGTGTTTCATCCCGCTGCTTGTCTCGCCGCTGTCCATGTCCTTGATGTGGAACTACATCCTGCACATCCAGTTCGGCGTCGTGAACACCGTGATCGGCTGGGCGGGCTTTGAACCGGTCGGTTTTCTGTCCACGCCGGGTCTGGCGCTTAATACGGTTGCGTTCATAACCATATGGCAGTGGCTTCCGTTTTCGACATTTGTCCTGCTGGCGGGCCTCAAGGGTCTGCCCAGGGACCAGTATGAAGCGGCTCAAATCGACGGCGCATCACCCTGGCGCATATTCTTCCGCCTGACGCTTCCGATGCTCAAGCCGCTGATCATCATCATTATCCTGCTGCGAACGATGTGGCTGATGCGGCTGTTCGATCCGCTCTACGGAACGACACGCGGCGGCCTTGAGACCGAGTTGCTGGATTGGATGATCTACCGCGTTTCGTTCGTCTTCTTCGATATCGGGCAGGGCGCTGCCTATGCGCTCTTTGCGCTTTACATCACGCTCATTGTCGGCGCGCTCATGTTCAAGCAGTTGATCAAAGCGATGGATGGGAAATGATGATGGGCCGCTTCTTATTCTGGCTCGCCGTCGGGCTCATGGTTTTCGTTTTCGTATTCCCGGTGCTGTGGATTTACGTCACGGCGCTTAAAGGGCCTGATGACATTTTTGCAGACAATCCCTTTGTCTTTGCGCCGACGCTGGAAAACTTCGATTATCTGATCAATGTGCGCCCATCCTACTGGGAGCTGATAAACTCAATGATCATGAGTGTCGCGAGCACGTTTTTTGTCATGGCCGTGTCGCTCCCGGCAGCCTACAGCTTTGCACGGTTCAATACCGGCAATGGCCACATTCTGTTCATCACGATTTCGACACGCATGTTTCCAGGTGTCGTCGCCGCAATCCCGTTCTTTCTCTTGTTTCGCGATCTCGGCCTGCTGGACACCCATCTGGGTCTGAGCCTGCTTTACGTATATTTCAATATGAGTTTTGCGACCTTCCTGCTTTACGGTTTCTTCCGCGAGATACCTGAGAGCCTGGAAAAAGCGGCCATGCTGGATGGTTACGATCGCCTTTCCATTCTGCGTTGGATCGTGTTCCCGCTGATCAAGCCCGGTATTGCCGTGACAACGATGTTCTGCCTCATCTGGTCTTGGAACGAGTTTCTGTTTGCGTTCCTGTTTACCCGGCGCATTGCCCGCACCATCTCTGTTGGTCAGTCGACCTTCTGGGGTTCTGTCGAGATTCAATGGGGTCCGATGGCAGCACTGATGTGCATTGCCGTTTTGCCGACGCTGCTGGCCGCGTGGATTATGCAGAAACACGTGATCCGGGGTCTGACATTCGGCGCGGTGAAGGGGTAATTGCGATGGATTTGATGGATCGCATATTTTGGGGAATGGTCGGCTTTATCGGCATTCATTTCGCCCTTCTCGCCGGGCTTGAGGATTATGTGAACTTCTATGCCGGGTCGGCATTCGCATTTGCCTTTCTTATCTGGTTCGTCTGGCGTGGCTACAGGCTCATTGCAGGCGGGGATGCGAAGTCATGAATGTGCTGACGGTTGAAAACCTCTCCAAGACCTATGGGATGACCCAGGCGCTCAACGATGTTTCATTTGAATGCAAGGAGGGCGAGTTCTTTACGCTTTTCGGACCCTCAGGTGCGGGAAAGACAACAATCCTCGAACTCATCGCCGGCATGAAAAGTGACTATCAGGGACGCATTTCGATCCGCGGCCGCCCCTTGGAAGGCATGGCCATGCAGAACCGCAATATCGCCATGGCGTTTGAGGACTACGCGCTCTATCCGCACATGACGGTTGAGGAGAACATCTCCTTTCCGCTTCGCTCGCCCCGGGCGCCGAAACGCTCTGTGGCCGAGATCAGGAAGAAGGTCCAGTGGACGGCGGACGAACTGGATATCGGGCACTTGCTTGAACGCAATCCGGTGCAGCTCTCCGGCGGACAAAAACAGCGTGTTGCGCTGGCCCGGGCGCTGGTGCGTGAAGCCGATGTTTATCTCCTGGACGAACCGATTGCGCATCTCGACGCCAAGCTGCGGACCGTGGCGCGCGCCAATCTGAAGGCGATGGCAAACAATCTCGGTGCGACCATCATCTATGTCACCCATGATTTTCGCGAGGCGCTCGGACTGTCGGACCGGCTGCTGATCCTCAACCAGGGCAAGGTTTTGCAGATCGATGAGCCGCGCAAGGTTTATGCGAAACCGGCGACGGATTTTGTCGGCAGGCTTCTGGGCGATCCAGTCATGAACATGGTGGACGGATTGCTTCGCAAATCGGAAAACGGGATGACGTTGCTTGCCGGAGGTGTAACGCTGAAGCTTAACGCCCATCTCAGCCAGGAGGCCGAGGACCGCCTTAAGGCGGGGTCGGATAAGGCACGGCTCGGCATTCGTCCAAGCGGTGTTCAGGTTCATCTCGAAGACCCGGGCAATGCGACAGCACTGCCCGTCTATACGATTGAACACAGCGCTGATCATCTGCTGGTCTATTTCGAGATCGCCGGCGTCTACTTTGGCGGGATCTGTCCTGCACACACGGATCTGTCGATGGGACAGCAGGTCTGGATCCGACTGGACGAGAACCGCGGCCATCTCTTTGACGCCACCTTCGATCTCGACACATCATCGGTTGCAGAGGATGCAGCATGAGTTCGCTTTCCCTCACTGATGTCTGGAAGATTTATGACGGCGATGTCGTTGCCGTGCGTGAGGCTTCGTTCGAGGCCCGCGATGGCGAGTTCCTGGCGCTGCTTGGGCCATCCGGTTGCGGCAAGAGTTCCACCATGCGCATGATTGCGGGGCTTGAGACGATATCGAAGGGTGAAATCCGCTTTGGCGACAAGGTGGTGAACAATCTCAAACCGGCGGAAAGAAATGTCGCCCTGGCATTCGAATCCTATGCGCTCTACTCTCCAATGACGGTTCGGGAGAACCTCGAATTCCCGCTGCGATCTCGCGGGTTTGCGGGCAGCGAAATCAACTCGCGCGTTGAAAAGGTTGTCCAGACCTTCCAGATCAGTGATCTTCTCGACCGCAAACCCTCCGGATTGTCGGGTGGGCAGGCACAACGCGTTTCCATTGCCCGTGCCTTGATCCGCGATCCGAATGTGATGCTGCTGGATGAGCCGCTGTCTCACCTCGATTATCGTCTGCGCACGGAACTTCGTGTCAAAATCCGTCGCATCCACGATGAGCTTGGTGCGACAACGGTCTATGTCACGCATGATCAGGAGGAGGCCGTTGCGCTGTCCGACCGGATCATTGTTATGAACCATGCGATCATTCAGCAGATCGGTGACGTGGAAGCACTCTGGACCACACCCGTCAACAGGTTCGTGGCCGGGTTTCTGGGCGACCCGGCCATGAACTTCATTGATGCACAATATACGGACGGCAAGATGGAGACGGCCGCCGGAAAGATCAGCGCGGTTGCGCCCGCAGATGCCGTTACCCGGACTGAATTCGTCTTCGGCTTCAGGCCGGAGGATACCGAGGTTCAGTCCGCCGGCGAGCATGAAGACGGGCTGCACGGCGAGGTCATGGTCAACGAATTCCATGGCGAGCGGTGTGTGCTCACGATCAAGACGACGAGTGGCCAGTTGAAGGCGATAGACGGGCGCGCCAGTCCCTGGCGACCGGGAGATCTTGTGCGGCTGGTTCCTGAAACCGGGAAGTCGCACCTGTTTTGTTCAAAAACCGGTGCCGCCCTGCAACACGGCAAAGAGGCAGCGGCATGACCCGGACAAAAATGCTGATCGATGGTGTTTGGGTTGTTGGCGAGGGCGACGCCATTGAGGTTCGTAACCCGGCACGCGGAAGCGTTGTGGGGACGGTGTCGCATGCCACGCCGGCTGAAGTTGATCTTGCGCTCAGGGCTGCACGGCTGGCGTTCGGCGATTGGTCCAAGAGGCCCCCGGTCGAACGGGCGCGCCTTCTTAAACGCGCCGCCCACATCATCCGGGAACGCAAATCCGATCTCGGGCGGCTGATGACCAGCGAGCAGGGCAAGCCGGTCAACGAGGCCGTGGGCGAGATCAGCAAGCTGGCCGATACGTTTGATTTTTATGCCGAGGAAGCAACCCGCGTTTTCGGCGAGATCATTCCCAATGACAGCAATGCTTATCAGAGCCTTGTCGTCCGCGAACCGATCGGTGTCGTAGCTGCGATTTCGCCATGGAACTATCCGGCGGAACTGATCGGGTGGAAGGTTGCCGCAGGCCTTACCGCCGGATGTACGCTGGTCGTCAAACCCCCTGAGCTGACGCCGCTCAGTCCGCTTGCGATCATGGAGTGCATGGTTGATGCCGGTCTGCCGGCCGGTACAATCAATATGGTCACCGGCAAAGGGTCGACCGTCGGTCAGCAGATGGTCGAGAGCGACATTCCCGACAAGATTGCCTTTACCGGCTCCAGCGCGGTAGGGCTGCATATCCAGCAGTCTCTCAAAAACATCAAGCGCCTGTCGCTGGAACTTGGCGGCAATTGTCCGATGATCGTGACGGCGCAGGCAAATCTCGATCAGGCCGTCAAAGGGGCCGCGCGGCGCTCGTTCCGCAATTGCGGACAGATCTGCATTGCCATCAACCGCATCTATGTGGAGCGGGCGGCGTATGAACCTTTCCTTGAAAAGCTCGCCGCCGCGGCGGATTCACTTGTTGTCGATGATGGGTTGGAAAATCCCGACGCCGATCTGGGGGCTTTGTGTTCGCAGGAGCCGCTGGACAAGACGAAGCAACATCTTGCGGATGCATTGGAGCGCGGTGCGCGGCTTGTTGCCGGCGGGAGAGCTCCGGATGCGCCGGGCCTTGAAAACGGCCTGTTCTTCCGGCCGACCGTGGTCGCGGACTGTTCTCACGACATGAAGGTCATGACCGAAGAGACCTTCGGCCCGCTCGTTGGCGTGACAGCCTTTGACAAACATGCGGAGGCGGTGCGGATGGCAAACGACACGCCCTATGGCCTGGCAAGCTATCTCTACACAAAGAACATGGACGAGATGCGCTATTACTCGCGCCATCTCGACTATGGAAATGTCGCCGTTAACAATGTTGACGCGGGTATTATCAGCGCGCCCTACGGAGGATGGAAACAGAGCGGTATCGGCGTCGAACACGCGCGAGAGGGTCTGCTGGAATACTTGAATTACAAGCATGTCCGGCTCTGCTTTGATGAGGACGCATTGCAATGACGGCGGCTTTCCTCGGGATCGATATAGGCACATCCAGTTGCAAGGCGCTCCTGCTTTCAGCGGACGGCACAGTGATAGGAACGCAGACATCACCCTATGGATTTGATCAGCCGCGCGAAGGCTGGGCCGAACAGGACCCGCACCTTTGGAGGGACGGGGCTGCCCGTGCCGTCAAGGCGCTGTTGTCCGAACACGATGTCGAATTGGCCTGCGTCGGTCTTTCCGGTCAGATGCATGGCATGACGGCGCTTGATGCCGGCGACGAGGTCATCCGCCCGGCGATCTTGTGGAATGATCAGCGCAATGCTGTCGAATGTGCGGAGATAACCGATCTGGCTGGCGGGTTGGATGGACTCATTTCCATGACTGGCAACCAGATGCTCCCCGGTTTCACCGGTGGCAAGATCAGATGGTTCTTGAAACATGAGCCGCAGGCTTTCGAGCGCACCCGGATCATCCTCAATCCGAAGGACTATATCCGGCTGCTGATGACCGGTGAACGGATGACCGAGGTCACGGATGCGTCAGGAACCGGCCTGTTTGATGTAGCCAACCGGCGATGGTCCGATGAGTTGTTCGATTGCATCGGGCTTGATCGTCAATTGCTTCCACCGGCATTGGAGTCGGCGGAGATTGCCGGGAAGGTGACATCTCAAGGTGCTCAGATTTTCGGAATTCCGGTCGGCACGCCGGTGATCGGCGGCGGCGGGGATGCCGTTATCCAGACACTGGGATCAGGTGTGGCCGCGCCCGGTCGCCTGCAAACCACTATCGGCACGGCCGGAATAGTTGCAGCCGCCTTGAATGCACCATTGGCAAATACGGGAGGCCGCGTTCAGATTTCCTGCAATGTTCTGCCTGACAAATGGCACTGCATGGGCGTTTCGCTCAATGCCGGAAGCGCGCTTGAATGGTGGCGTGGCCTGCACGGGTCGGACGATCGGTCGCCGCCCCATTTCGATGAGCTTTCAGAAGCCGCGCAGCAAGTCGATCTGGGTTCGGGCGGCATGCTCTTTTTGCCGTATCTCATGGGCGAGCGGTGTCCCTGGCCTGATCCGGATGCCCGCGGGGCGTTTGTCGGCGTGCGTTCCCATCATTCCCTTGCGCATATGCATCGGGCGGTTTTTGAAGGCATTGTCTTCTCGCTTCGGGATATGGCCGGGCTGATCGATCCGGAACGCGCTCCGGAAGGGTTGCTTATTCATACGTCAGGCGGCGGATCGTTGTCGCCGTTCTGGAACCAGATGCAGGCCGACATATTCGGGGCACCTGTGGTGACGACATCAAACTCGTCGCATGGCGGCGCTTTCGGCGCTGCCATTCTTGCCGGAATCGGAAAGGGCCACTGGCAGGGTGTCGATGATATCGAGACGATCTGCAAAGAGGTTAACCGCTGGTCTCCCATGGCGTCGGCCCATGTCCGCTACAATGAATACTTCGCTCACTACCAGACACTCCATGAAGCATTGCTGGCAGTGAGCTATGGCTTATCGGAATTGCAGGGTGTGGAGGCGATGTAATGGCCGAGGGCTCAAGCGCGAAGCGCAAGGCAATTGTGTTTGATCTGGATGGTACGTTGATCGACAGCGCACCGGATATTACAGCCGCCGTCAACCGCGTGATGGCGGATTTGAAGCAACCGCACCTGTCGGTCGATTATGTGGAGCGTTTTATCGGCGATGGCTCGCGCTCGATGCTTTCGAGGATCTTCAAGGATCACGGCATGCACCTGGCAGATGTGGAGCTGGGAAAGCGGCTTTCCGACTATATGGAGTATTATGCGCAGGCTCCGGCCGCCTGCACACGGTTCTTCGACCATGTGCACGAGGATATCCGGGCACTTCACTCAAAGGGAATCAAGCTGGGCGTGTGCACCAACAAGCCCCATCGGCTGACCGGTCTGGTTCTGGAACATCTCGGTATTTCCAGCTTCTTTACCAGTGCTTTGGGCGCTGATGCGGAAAGCGTGACAAAGCGAAAACCCGATCCGGCCCATTTGCTGGCGGTGATCGAAGGAATGAATGAAACGGCAGACAACACAGTCTATGTCGGGGATACCGAGGTGGACAGGGCAACTGCGCAGAATGCGGGTGTCCCGTTTTATCTCGTCAAATGGGGGGGCGGGCGGTTCCTCGATTCAAACGGGGATACAAAGATTGACCGCCTGGCAGATCTTCTACCCTTCACATCGCGTGATGACAGCAGGGTCGACGTGGCATGAGTTCAACCAGTCTTCTTCACCTCATCAGTTCCGAGATGAATGATATGGGCGGCGCGGAACGCCGGGTTGCTGAATTCGTTCGCAGCAAGCCGTCGGACGTCATCAATATGAACATGGCGGCGATTGCGGAGGCGAGCAAGGTCAGCGACCCGACAATCGTCCGGTTCTTCCGCCGGTTCGGGTTTGACGGATTTTATGAGTTCAAGATGCGGCTGGCTCAGGACCTGGTGCCGTCTGCGCCCTTCGCCTATGAGGCAATCCAGTCCGACGACACGGCGGCAGAGGTCGTTCGCAAAACCTGCCACAATTCCATCAATGCCGTTCAGCGTGCCTTGCAGGACTTCAATATCGAAGAGATAGAAAAAGCCACGCAGGCTCTTGCCGATGCGCGATGGATAGGCGTTGTGGCGACCGGCATGTCCGAAATTGCGGCGCTGGACGCTGAGCACAAATTCGGCCGCCTTGGCTTAAGGTGCGCTGCGGTTATCCGTACATCACGGCAACTGGCGCTTGCCCGCGATGCACGTAAGGGCGATACGTTGCTTATTTTCTCGCAATCGGGCGCCACACGGCGGCTTGTCGATGTTTCGCGCGAAGCTCATTCCAAAGGGGCTGTGACCATTGCGGTTACCGCGCCGGACAGTCCGCTGGCGACCGTTTCGACCCAGTGTATCGGCATCAAGCCCTATGAACGCATGGAAGCCATGACGCCGCTTGCCTCACGTCTCAATCATCAATTGCTCGTTAATATGCTGGTATCGACCATCTCGATCGCCAAGGGTTCGGAATTCCCCGATCAGCTGCCGGCGCTCGATTCATGGGTCACCGAAAAGCTCTGATAGGACACGCCACAAATGAGCCCGCAGGACAAAGCCAAAATCGCCGCCGGGAAGGCCGCAATCGACGAATTCGTCTTCGACGGCATGAAGATCGGTCTTGGATCGGGTACGACCTCGCATTTCTTCGTGCGCTCTCTGGGGGAGCGCGTTCGCGATGGCTTGTCGATTACTGCAACCACCACGTCGCGCAGCACCACCGCTGTTGCGGAAGAGGTGGGCATTGTGATCACCGATGTGAACGATATCGGTGAACTGGACCTGACCATTGACGGGCCTGACGAAATCGACCGCGATTTCAACATGATCAAGGGCGGTGGGGCCTGTCTGCTGTGGGAAAAGATTGTCGCGCATGCCTCAAGGAAAATGATCACCATCTGCGACGAGACAAAGATCGTCGATGTGCTCGGCGCATTTCCGCTGCCGGTCGAAGTCGTGCGGTTCGGATACCGGCAGACGATGCGCCTCATTGAAAAGGCGCTGGAAAACAACGGGATCGCCGGAGCGGATATCTATCGGCGCGAGACGAATGGCGATCCGGTCATTACCGACAGCGGTCATTACATAATCGATTGTAAATGTGGTCAGATCCATGACCCTGCGGCCGTTGAAACAGCATTGAACATGATTCCGGGTGTTGTCGAAAACGGCCTGTTTACCGGTGAATCGTCCGGGATGGTCGTGGGGCATTTCGACGGTAGCACGAAAATCATCCTGAAATAGGCTGACAGGCTCACCTCCGTCTTGGTCCCTGAATAATCCAAGCCCGACCGTGTTCGGGTAACGGGACTGTGAATACCGGTTCTCAAAAGCTTCTTGGCAACAAGCCTACCATGTAGTAGGTAGATTGTGTTTTATAGAGTCGAAGGGAGTTCGTTTCATGAAAATCTATGACGTAGAGGCCTTTCCGAATCCCGTACGTGTTCGCATTGCCCTGGCCGAGAAGGGGGCGACCGACAAGGTGGACTTTGTTCCTGTTGATCTCATGGGAGGCGAGCACCGCTCAGAGACCTCCCGCGCCAAAAACCCGGATGCGGCCGTTCCCTACATGGAGCTGGAAGACGGGACCTGCATCTCACAATGTACTGCGATTACCGAGTATATAGACGGCGCTTTTGACGGCCCGTCGCTTTGCGGGGAAAATCCAAAGGAACGCGCTGTCGTTCACATGATGAACCGCCGCGCGGAGGCCGGTCTGCTTGATGCCGTTGGCGCCTATTTTCATCACGCAACGCCGGGCCTTGGTCCCGATCTGGAAACCTACCAGAACAGGGAATGGGGTGAAAAGCAGCGTGAAAACGCGACAGCGATGATGGGTTACCTTGATAACGTCCTTGCAGACAATGACTATCTGGCCGGTACGCAGTTTTCCATGGCTGATATCACTGCCTTTGCCGGATTGGCGTTTGCGGATTTTGCCAAGGTTGAAATTCCCTCGGATCTGACAAATCTGATTGCATGGCGTGAAAGAGTTTCCGCCCGTCCAAGCATTGCCGCCTAACGCGTCTTAAAAGGACCAGATCATGGAACTGAACACAGATTTTGCAAAACGCGTCCTTGTCCATTCGGACGAGGAGCCGTGGCGTGCCTCACCGATGCCCGGTGTCGACCGCCGAATGCTGGACCGGATCGGCGGCGAGGTTGCCCGTGCGACGACAATCGTCCGTTATGCGCCCGAGAGCAACTTCTCTGCCCATACCCATACGGGCGGCGAGGAGTTCATCGTGCTGGATGGTGTCTTTCAGGACGAGCATGGCGACTTTCCTGCCGGCACCTATGTGCGCAATCCGCCGACAACACGTCATGCACCCGGTTCCGACAAGGGCTGCACGATCTTTGTGAAGCTCTGGCAGTTCGACATGGATGACCGCAACCAGTTCCGCAAGGATATGGCGGAGGAGCTCGGGCCTGACGAAAACGGACTGAGGATTGCGACGCTCCACCGGGACGATCGTGAGACCGTGACCTACATGGAGGCGCAGGCCGGTGCATCCATCGAGGTGTCGGACACCGGTGGCATCGAGGTGCTCATGATTGACGGCAGCATGACGGAAGCTGGAGACATGCTTCGCAAGGGATCGTGGCTGCGGCTGCCGGAAGGCCAGAGCCTTTCGGCGGTTGCCGGCCCTGAAGGCGCAAAGGTCTGGATGAAAACCGGGCATCTGCCCTATGCAAAGCCGCCGCAGGTGTAGGTCATGGGTGATCGCTCATTGGCACTTGTCGCAGGCGCCGGTCCGGGACTGGGGTCGGCACTTATGCGTCGTTTCGAGGTCGTCGGGTATCATTCCGTCGGTCTTGTGCGCTCGCCATCCGCTGAAGCGGGTATCCTGTCCTGTGACCTCAGTGACGGCGAGGCCGTGAAGGCGGTATTGCAGCCGGCTATCGAGCAATATGGCGCCCCGAAACTGGTGGTTCACAATCCCGCCCACCTCGTCATCAGTGCGCTGGCCGATACATCACAGGCCGATTTCGAGACCTGCTGGCGCGCCATGGCGCTCAGCGCCTTCAATCTGGCGCAGGCGGTGATGGAGCCGATGGCGCAGGCCGGTGAGGGAACCTTCATCGTTTCCGGCGCCACCGCGAGCCTTCGCGGCGGGTCCCGGTTCAGTGCGTTTGCTTCGGCCAAATTCGCGCTGCGTGGGCTGACCCAATCGCTGGCGCGGGAGTTCCAGCCAGCAGGCATCCATGTGGTTCACGTCATCCTTGATGGCATTATCGACACGCCGGCCAGCCGCGCGCTTCATTCGCTCGATCCTGCCAAAATGATGAAGACCGACGATATCGCTCAGGCCTATCTTGATCTGGCGAACCAGCCGCGATCGACCTGGAGCCACGAACTCGACCTGCGGCCGCAATCCGAAAGCTTCTGATGGATACGGACGTTGCCATAATCGGTGCGGGCCTTTCCGGCCTGGCTCTTGCGCGTCGGATGGAACAGGCCGGCACGGACTATGTTGTCATCGAGGCGCGTGAGCGGATCGGCGGGCGTATCAAAACGCTTGAGTACAAGGGTGCGAGGTTTGATCTTGGTCCTTCGTGGTTCTGGCCCGGCCAACCGCGCATGGCTGAGCTTGTCAGATCGCTCGGACTTGCTGTCTTCGACCAGTATGCTGAAGGCGATCTAACCTATGAGGATGAAGCCGGCCGCGTTCAACGCGGCGTGGGTTACGCCTCGATGGAGGGGTCCTACAGGCTCGAGGGCGGCATGAGCGCGCTGATCGCAGGGCTTGCGGCAGGCCTGGCCGATGAGCGCATCCTTACCGGCAATGCCGCCATGTCTTTGTCGCTGGCAAAGGGTGTGATGCTGGCGTCCGGCGGGACAATTCGGGCGGAGCGCTATGTTCTGGCGCTTCCACCACGTGTCGCTGCGGGCCTTGTCTTTGAGCCTCAACTGTCGGATGCGCAGATGAGCACCCTGCGCTCTGTTCCCACCTGGATGGCAGGGCAGGCGAAGTTCGTGGCTGTTTACGAGCGCCCCTTCTGGCGGCAGGACGGTTTATCGGGCGATGCCATGAGCCGTCAGGGGCCGCTTGTGGAAACCCACGATGCGTCATCGCCGCAGGCTGGGCCGGGCGCTCTTTTTGGCTTTGTCGGCGTGCCAGTGCAGATAAGACAATCCAGACAGGCCGATCTGAAAGCTGCCGCACTGCAGCAGCTTGTGCGCCTGTTTGGCAATGAGGCCGGCAATCCTCTGCAAACAGCCTTGCAGGACTGGGCGTTTGAAACGGAGACTGCGGCGGAGCTCGATCATCAGGCACTGTCTAGCCATCCCCAGTATGGGTTGTCACCGGAACTTGCCGGGCTTTGGGGCGGCCGATTGATGCTTTGCGTATCGGAAACCGCTGCTGAGTTCGGAGGATATCTTGAGGGCGCTCTTGCAGCAGCTGAAACAACTGCCATGCTGCTGGAAAAGGAAATACAATGACCAAAGCCGACACACGCACGGCGTTGATGGATGCCGCCGAGCAAGCCGTCAGGGCACGCGGCCATGATGGCTTCAGCTATGCCGATCTCAGTGAAGCCATCGGCATTCGAAAGGCCAGTATCCATTATCACTTTCCGGCGAAATCCGATCTGCTGACGGCAATCATGGAGCGCTATCGGGACCGTATGAGCGCGCATCTGGCGGACATCGACCGTGCCCATGACAGCGCGTCGGAACGACTTGCGGCCTATCTGGATGTTTACCGCGTGGCTCTGCAAAACTGCACCACGACTTGCCTGTGTGTTGCCTTCTGCGTTGGACAGGACGGTCTGTCGGATGAAACCAGAACCGAGATCGGCCGTTTCCGCGCGATGGTGACCGACTGGCTAGAGGCAACATTTCGCCTCGGTGCGGAAGACAAGAGTGTCCATAGCCCTTCCGTGCCGGATGAGGAGGCTGCAGCTCTCTATTCACTCGCCGAAGGTGCGCAGATCGCCGCTCGTTTCGAAGGCAAGATGGCGCGTTTTGATGCGGCGATCGCGCAATTCATGCGTCGCCTCGAAAAGGCTGGCTAGCTGTTTGTCGTTGGTTTCAACGCGACCAGAGGGCAACGGTTGTCAGGACGATTAAGGCCGGTAGCCCGCAAGCTAGAGCCCTGGCTCCCCACCTGGCTTGAGTAGACCGATACCGGATCACAAACGCCGACATAATTGAGACAACCACTGTCAGTGTGGCCAGAACGTAAAGTCCTTTGCCAAACGATGGATAAATGTAAAAAGAACCCCGATCATCGAAATACCCTATCTGATCGATGGTGTAAGCCAACAGTGAGAAATTCACCACGGCGACAAGTGTCGCTATCGTCGTTTGGGGGCCTGGGTCCTTGCGAAAACCTTTCCAGCCGAAAAGCGACGTTCGCCGGCCGGAAAACCGTTGGTCCGGATGTTCATCCATCGTAATATCCAGTGCTAAACAGTGCGTTCCGTTATCAGCTAGCACAACGACACCCCGGAGCCGAGGCCCAGATGCCGCTTTATCCGCAGACTGAGCCACTTCAATCCGGCCGGTTATCTCAGCAAGACGGTCATTCCGTCTATTGGGAAACCCTTGGCGATCCGTCGCGCCCTGCCATGCTGTTGCTTCATGGTGGCCCCGGCGGTGGCATTGCAGCGCGCATGCCACGCCTGTTCGACCCGTCGAAATGGCATATCGTGGCCATGGACCAGCGCGGCGGCGGGCGCTCCGAGCCTCATGCCGGCGATACGCTTGATGCGCTCAGGGACAACACCACAGATCATCTGATCAGCGATATTGAACGGCTGAGGATCGAGCTGGGGATTGCGGGCTGGTACGTTTACGGCTCATCCTGGGGTGCAACGCTGGCACAGGCCTATGCCCATGCGCAGCCGGAACGGACAATGGGCATGATCCTGGCGGCGGTCACGTCCACCAGCCGTTTCGAAATCGATTTCCTCTATGGCGGCGCTGGTGATTTTCTGCCCGAGGCCTTTGAGGATTTTCTCGCGGGAGCTCCGGAAGGGGTGCCGGGGATGGGCATGGCCGCCGCCTATGGGGATCGGCTGATGTCCGGTGAACGGCGCATCGAAGAGGAGGCGGCGCGGAACTGGTGCCAATGGGAAGAGGCCGTCCTGCAAGTCGATCCGCGCGCCGAACCCACCGGGCGCTTTGAGGAGCTGAGGTTCAGCCTTGGATTTGCCCGGGTCGTTACCCTTTACTTTCGAAACCTTGCCTGGCTTGAGCCGCCATTGTTGGAGCAGGCATCGGCTCTTGCCGACATTCCTGCAATCCTGATCAACAGCCGGGTCGATCTTTCAACCCCTCTGTCAACGGCCTGGCGTTTGCACAAGGCCATGCCGCGATCGAAACTGGTGGTTATTCCCGGTGCATTGCACGGAACACTCTATGGTCCGTTGTCCGAAGCGGTGATCGAGGCGGGAAACAGTTTTGCGGATGATATTTAGGAAAATGGTCTAACGGTATGGGAAAAAACCAATATCTTTCTTTCTCAATCAGCCTTTGAGATGCTGAGAGGAGAGCGCGGTCATGATGCCGCGCAGTTCGGCCAATCCGCGCATGCGGCCGACCAGAGGGTAACCTGGCATGGAATCCCGTTTCAGATCATCAAGCAGTTCCTGCCCGTGATCCGGGCGCATCGGTATCACCGCGTCGGCCTGTCCTTTGGCCCGCCGCCTTTCTTCCTCTGAAAGCAGTGCAGCGATCACGGCGACCATGTCCGTATCGCCATCGAGATGGGCGTCTTCGAAGAAACTATGTTTGTTGTCGAAGCTGACGCCGCTGCGGGTCGTGTTGCGCAGGTGAACGAAACGGACGCGGTGGCCCCATTTGCGAATAAAAGATACGAAATCGACATTCTCGGCAACGCCCATCGATCCGGTGCACAGTGTAATGCCGTTGGCCGGGGAATCCACGGCTTCCATGATGTGGGCATAGTCTTCGACCGTCGACATGATGCGGGGTAGGCCGAGGATAGGAAAGGGCGGATCATCCGGGTGACAGCACAAGCGAAGGCCGAGACGCTCCGCCGTCGGCACGACGGCTTCCAGAAACGCCACGAGGTTTTGCCTCAGAACATTGTGATCAATGTCCGCATAGACACCCAGAAGCGACCTGATTTCCTCAAGTGACCATTCGTCGTTGGCGCCGGGAAGCCCGGCCACGATATTGCGCTCAATGGTTGTCTTTTCCTGTGCGCTCATTTCCGAATGGCGCTTTTCGGCAAGATCGCGCACTTGGCTCGGGTAGTCGTCCGCCGCGCCTTGCCGGCCAAGCAGATAGATGTCGAAGGCCGCGAATTCGGCAAGGTCGAACCGCATGGCAGTGCCGCCATTGGCAAGCGGCCAGCGAAGATGTGTTCTGGTCCAGTCGAGAACCGGCATGAAGTTGTAGCAGATGGTCTTCAGCCCCGCGGCCGCAAGGTTTTCAAGGCTGACCCGGTAGTTGTCGATATGGTTTTCCCAGCCCGGGCCAGCTGTCTTGATCGTCTCTGAAACCGGCAGGCTTTCGACGACCTCCCACTCAAGGCCCGTCGGTCGCCCGTCAGCGGTCGTTGCAATTTCGCGCTGCCTTTTGGCTATTTCGTCCGAGGGCCAGACTGCTCCGGTTTCAACGTGATGAAGGGCTGACACCACGCCTTCGACGCCGATCTGCGCAAGCTGGTCAATCGAAATTGTGTCGGCGGGGCCGAACCAGCGCCATGTCTGCCGCATTACGCAAGTCCTGCCGCGAGACTGTCGCCCGTATCCGTGGAAAACAGATGCAGATGCTCCCGATTGATGGAAATGCCGATCCGCGTGTCGGGTTCGATGGGCGTCTGGCCGCTCAGGTGGATCGTCACCGGGTTTCCGTCGTCGCTGTTGCCGTAGACAAAGGATTCCCCGCCCAGCTGCTCGGTATCGCGCACGGAAACCACGAGGTCGGCCTTGTCTTCATCGACAACGGTGAGGTGGTTCGGCCGATAGCCCAAAGTGACCTTGTCATCGCCGTTCAAGTTAAACCTGTTGGCTTCGACGGAAAAGCTTGTGTCGGCGCCGTTGTGGAACTCCGCCTTTCCATCTCCGGACGCGGAAATCGTCCCTTCCATGAAGTTCATCTTGGGCGAGCCGATAAAGCCGGCGACAAAGATATTCGCCGGATGATTGTAGATATCGAGCGGCGCGCCGAACTGTTCCACCTCACCAAGGCGCAGGACGGCAATCTTGTCGGCCATGGTCATGGCCTCGACCTGATCATGGGTGACGTAGATCATCGTGTTGCCTAGGCGGCGATGCAGGGAAGCGATTTCCCCGCGCATATCGACACGCAGTTCGGCATCAAGGTTGGAGAGCGGCTCGTCGAAGAGAAAGATTGACGGCTCGCGCACCACGGCCCGACCGATCGCAACGCGCTGGCGTTGTCCGCCGGACAAATCCTTTGGCTTGCGATCGAGAAGCATGTCGATCTGCAGCATCTTGGCGACTTCCATGACCTTCTCGTCGATCTGTGCCCTTGGTGTGTTGACGTTCTCAAGACCGAAGGAAAGGTTCTGGCGTACCGACATATGCGGATAGAGCGCATAGGACTGGAACACCATGGCCAGGCCCCGGTCGGCTGCGGGGATATCGTTTACCACCTGGCCATCTATCGCGATCGTTCCGTCGGTTATCGCCTCGAGGCCCGAGACCATTCTCAGCAGCGTCGATTTTCCGCAGCCCGACGGGCCGACAAAAACACAGAAATCTCCCCGTTCGATGTTGAGATCGACACCTTTGATGACATCCACGGTTCCGTAGGATTTGCGGACGTTGTTCAATACGAGTTGACCCATCATTTGCCTCCCGTCGATGCAATTCCGGTTGCGATGTATTTCTGCAGGAAGACGAACACCAGAGCGATGGGCAGCAGCACCAATATCGTCATGGCGAGCAGGTTGCTCCATTCGGTCTTCAGTTCGCCCTGGAACGCGTTGAGCGCCAGTTGCAGGGTGAAGTTGTCGCTGCTGGACAGAACGATGAGCGGCCACAGGAAGTCGTTCCAGCGCCACATGATGGCAAGGATTGCAAGAACCGCGATTGCCGGCGCACTCAAGGGTACGATGATCCGCCAGTAGATTTTCCATTCGCTCGCCTTGTCCATGCGGGCGGCATCAAGGATTTCATCGGGGATCGTCAGCATGTACTGACGTAACAGGAAGACTCCCGTTGGCGTCGCGGCGCCGGGTATGATGACCCCCCACAAGCTGTCGCTCATGGCAAGTTCCTTGGTGATAAGGAAGAGCGGCACGAGCACAACAGTCTGTGGGACCATCAAAGTTCCAATGACAAGGGCAAGCACCACCATTCGCCCCCGGAACTGATATTTCGACAGCGCAAAGGCGGCCATGGAATTGACCAGCAGCATGATTGCCGTTGAGATAACCGTTATGAAGACGCTGTTGCTGAAGAAGCGCAGGAAATTGAACCGATCAAACAGCTCGCCGTAATTGTCCCAGGCCAGGGAGAACCGCTCGATCGCCTGCCGGTCATTGATGTCGACCTTGAGGCGTTCCTTGGGCGCATCCGGCCTGACCATCTGGGCGACCAGACCGACGCGGCGGATTTGTGCAAGGGTTTCCCCCGCATATTCGCCGCCGGTAATCCGGTAAAGGGGCAGAGGATCGTCATAACCGTCCACGGCGATCGTCTCCTGCGCCATCGGCAGGATCCGCGGCGGAAAGCGGGACAGTTCCTCCTCGGTCTTGAAGGAAGACAGTCCCAGCCAGATAACCGGAAGGAACATCAAGAGCACGCCAAGGAACAGGTAGCCGTAGGACAGCCAATCAGTCCAGTCGAGCTTGCCGACGCCCCGGGTGCGGGTAAGAAATGCAATTGCCCTAGCCATCGACGTTCTTCCTGTTAACCCAGAGTTGCACGAAGGTCAGCGCGACGAGGATGCCGGCAAGCATGATCGATGCCGCGGCCGCCGGTCCGAACAGTCTTGGCGCGCCGGCAAAGCCGGTCTCATAGATATACTGAATGATGAGGGTGGTTGCCGAACCTGGTCCGCCATTGGTGAAGGCATAGACTTCATCGAATGTCTGCACGCCCTTGATGAGGGCCAGAACGAGCACGACCAGCATGGTCGGCATCAAAAGCGGCAGGGTGATCTTTCGGAAGGTCCGCCAAGGGGTGGCCCGGTCCATTTTTGCTGCTTCATAGACATCGCGGGGAATGGCCTGCAGTCCGGCAAGAAGGATAAGTGTGTAAAAGCCCATATGCGCCCAGATGGATAGAAACACGCTCCAACCGAAAGCCCAGGAGGCATCAAGCAGCCAGTTGAAGCTGCTGAAACCCATGCCCTCCAGCCAGGCGTTGAGAACGCCCTCGCGCTGCAGTACCCATTTCCAGATCAGGGCAACGACAACCGGAGACAGAAGCACCGGGAAAAAGAACACGCTGCGGAAAAATCCCCGCGCCCTGATGTCACGGTTGAGAATGAGCGCCGTGATCAGAGAAAAGGCGACCATGAGGCCGACCTGCAGGACGACAAAGAGGACGGTGTTGTGAACGGCGCGCCAGAAAAGGTCGTCTTTGCAACTGACCGGATCGAGATAATTCGCGCAACTCAGCAGTTCATCGAAGTTGCTTGTTCCGACGAATGGACGGTCACGCAGCAGGATCGCATCGGAGCCTGTCATGGAATAAACGAGGTTCAGGATAACCGGCAGAAAGGCAAAGATGCCGAACAGCAGCAGGTTTGGCGCCAGGAACAGCCATGCGGGATTTTTCAAGCCCAGCTTAAGCTGCAGGAACCTCATGGGAATTTCGATGGGGCGCATCAAAGCGCCGACAACGTTCAACATCACACACCTCCGCGGCGGGCAACCGTTCTGACCGGTGGGCTGAAAGCCGCGCAGTCCCGGTCCGAACCTGTTGCATTGCATGCTGCCCGCCGGGCCAAGGCCCGGCGGGGGATGATCGAACTAGTTCGATTCGGCCAGGGCCTTGGCAAGGTCGTCCTTGGCCCGGGTCATGGCGTCGTCAACGGACAATTCGCCGACGATGGCCTGGGTTACGCGCTGCACGGTGATGTTGAACATGGCGCGGTTGTTCTTGTAACCCTGATAGGCGAAGGCGATAGGCGACACTTTGCCGACCTGGGCGCCCCAGGCGTTAAGTGCGGCTGCGGCCGGAGCCGATGCGCCCTCATAGTCGACGCCGGCGGCTGCAACACCCAGATGTGCCGGGATATTGCGGGTCTTGGCCGTCATTTCAGCGTAGTTGCCTTCCTGTGCCAGATAGTCGATGGCCTTGGCGACAAGTTCCGGATGCTCGGTCTGCGAGAAGCCGACAATACCGGCACCGCCCGGCATGCCGGAGCAACCGCCGTCACCGCAGGGCGAACCCACGACGACCCAGTCGAATCCATCGCCGATCTGGTCGTCCATCTTTGCAACCTGCCAGCTTCCCGAATAGTAGTAGACGAGCTGGCCGTTGATGAATTCCTTGGAGGCGTCCTGATAGCTGGAGCCGCCGGAACCGGCCCAAACGTCGCGGGCCATGGTGCCGTCATTGTTCCAGTCAACGAATTTCTGGACATAGGCGGTGAAAGCGTCATCCACGAGGAACGGCACACCATCGGGACCAAACAGTTTGGCACCATAGGAGATTGCCGGTCCGGCGATGCGGTGGCCGGAGCGGTCCATGGCCATGGGGAATTTGGTTTCCGTCTTCTTGGCAACCTCAAGTGATGCCTTGGCCCAATCATCCCAGCTTGCCTCAGGACTCGGGACATCTACGCCAGCCTGATCGAAGAGCGTCTTGTTGATGAATGCGCCGGTGATGGTGAGCTGCGAATGCAGGCCGTAAATCCCGTCATCGTCCGGACCCTTGCGGTACCAGTCCAGCGTGCCACCGAAGCTGTCTTCCCAATATTTCTTGTCGACGTAGGGTGTGAGATCCAGGTAAAACTCGCTCAGGCCGCCGAGGTCGGTGACCTTGGCCATGTCCGGCCCGGTTCCGGCTGAAAGCTGTACCGGCAGGCTTTCAAGGATTGCCTTGTAGGGCACTTCGTCGATCTTGACGGTGACGCCCGGGTTTTCCTTTTCGAAACGGTCGAAGATTTCCCGCGCCGTTTCGCATTCATTGCCGTCACTCGAGCACATATAGGTAATTTCCTGTGCCATTGCCGAGCCGGCTGACAGTGTCAGACCGAGTCCAGCGACCGCAAATGCGGTCCCGACGGTTTTTTTCAGTTGAGACATTTGGCTCCTCCCTTTCAATTTAAAGCCTTTCTGTTCCCGGCATCCAGCCGTCGTAAAGCGGATGCGCATTATCAAGCGGCAGATTGACGAACTCCCCCGTTCTGCCCGAATGGTAGATGGCCGTTACCAACTCCATTGATCTCCTTCCGTCCTCCAGCATAACCGCATCGTTGCCCCTCTTGTCCAGAAAATCCGCAACGGCCTCGAAGAAGCCGGCAAATCCGGGACGGGCGACCGGCTGTTTTGAAATGAACCGGTCGAGGGTATCCTGATCCGCATTTCCACGCGCTTTGAAGGTCCAGGCGCCTTCAGCCGGTGCATAGGGCTCCGTGCCGCTTTCGGCGGTAAGATGCTCGAAACAGAAGCGCAGCCGTGTCGTATCGTCTGCGGCGCCGAGAGTAATGGAACTCGTTGCCAGTGCGCCGTTTTCCATCTCCAGCGAGATAGCGGCGCAATCTTCCACCTCGATGTCGTTGACGCGGGTGGCCGTCATTGCAGCGAGCCGTTTGATCGGTCCAAGAACCCTGCAGAGCAGGTCATGATTGTGAATGGCGTGACCGAGAACCGCGCCGCCCTGTTCGCCCTTCCAGGTGCCGCGCCATGGGTTTGCATAGTAGTTGGCGTCGCGGTGCCAATGGGTCTCGATGCTTGCGGTGAGGGGCTTGCCGGCGAAACCGTCCTGCATCAGCGCTTTGAGGATCGCGGTTCCCTGTCCGTAACGGTACTGGAAAACCGGAAAGACAGTTTTGCCGGTTTCGTTTGATTTTTGCGCCAGCAGATCGGCCTCTTGCAAGGATCCCACCAGCGGCTTTTCGCACACCACCTCCTTGCCGGCTTCGAGTGCCGCAACACAGGTGCTGAAATGGAGATGCGGCGGCAGGCAGACATCAACAAGATCGATAGAAGGGTCGGCCAGTACGGCGCCCAGCTCCGTTTCGATTGTAATGTCCTGACGCCCTGCCAGAACGGATGCGGCGCGCTCCTTATCCAGATCGCAGAGCGTTGCCACCGAGAAGCGGTCCGGCAACTGGAGATAGCCCGCCAGGTGCTCCTTGCCTATGCCGGCGCCAATGATGGCCACGCGCCTTGTCATGGCGAGGTCTCCGCAATCTGCCGGTCGGCCAAAGCCTGGGCCTTGAGACCAAGCTCCATCACCTTGAAGCAATGGGCCTGCGGCATCGCCGTCTCTGTGCGTTCCTCAATGTCGCGGGCAAGATTGGCGAAATAGGGATATCCGGCATCCGACGCATCGATGTGTTCGCACCTGTCTCCGTTGACGAGAATGAGGTGATCCGTCGTCTCGCTGCGGGCGACATCGACGTATTTGCGCAGCTCGATATAGCCTTCGGTGCCGAGGATTGTCAGCCGTCCGTCGCCCCAGGTCGGAAGCCCGTCCGGCGTATACCAGTCGACGCGGATATAGCCGTGTGCCTTGCCGCTGCGCAGTGCGAGTTCACCGAAATCCTGCAGGCCCGGATCACCGGGATTAGCATAATTGCCGGCGCTTGCCATGGTGATTTGCGCATCGCTCGAGCCGGTAAAGAACAGGAACTGATCGATCTGGTGGGAGGCGATATCACAGATAATGCCGCCATAATGCTGTTTTTCGAAAAACCATGACGGGCGGGTGTGGCGGTTGAGACGGTGTGGTCCGAGACCGACCGTCTGGATGACGTCGCCGATCGCCCCGGCCTGCACGAGTTCTGCCGCTTTTGTCACGCAGGCAACTTCGAAGCGTTCGGAAAAATCGACCGACCAGATGCGTCCGGTCCGTTCCGTACAGGCTTTGATGTCCTCCAGCTGCTCCAGTGTGGTGCAGCCGGGCTTGTCGACCATGACGTCCTTGCCGTGCTCCATCGCCTCGATCGCAAGCGCCGCCCGATCGGACGGTATTGAGGCAATCAGGATAAGGTCGATGTCCGGATCTTCCAGAATTGTGCGGCGATCCGAAACGCGCGGCACACCGGGGAAGCGCTTGTCAAAGCCGTCCAGGGTGCCGGGATCGCCCTGCGTCCACCAGGCGACAAAATCCGCACCCACGGCCTGCATATGCGCCGACTGACCGTAGATATGACGGTGATCAAGGCCGATTGCTGCGAATTTCAGTTGTTTTGACATTTACTGCAAGAATTCCGGGTAGGGCACTGTTACAGCGCATTTTTTTGTCGATGATTCTATCAATGCATCAATCAGTGCATGGACGTTTAGAGCTGTCCGGCCGCTCACCAACGGCGCTTCTGTCCTGGCGAATGCGTCGGCGAAATTCCCGATGATGTCGCGGTGCCATTCATGGGTGAATGCCATCGGGTCGGCGCCGCCCCCGGTGGTCGCGGTAGCGCCAAATTCTTCTTCCCGGCCGTCGTGCCAGCGAAGGTTCAGTATGCCCGACTGCAGATGCGCAACGCCCTTTGAACCGTGAAGCGTGATGCTTTCCGCATCACCGGGAAAGCTCGCCGTTGACGCGATCAGTGAGCCGGATGCGCCGTTTTCCATGCGCATGGCCGCCGTCACATAGTCTTCGGCTTCCATCTTGTGGAGCAGGGTTGTATGAGCCATCGCCTGCACCTCGGCAACACGCCCGGCAAGGCTTAGCATCAAATCCAGCGAGTGGATCGCCTGTGAGATCAGGACACCGCCTCCATCGCGGTCATAGGTGCCGCGTCCGGGCTCGTCATAATAGGATTGTTCGCGCCACCAGGGCACGTTGACTTCCACGATGGCCAGTTCGCCAAGCTGATCGCCCGCAATCAGTTCGGCCAGACGGCGCGAGGCGGCCCGAACCCGGTGTTGGAAGACCACCCCAAGGCTGACACCTGCCTTTTCGCAGGTCTCGACGATCGTGCGGGCCGTGTCCAGGTTTCGCTCAACCGGCTTTTCCATGAGGATCGATTTTCCAGCCGCCGCCAGTTTCCGGACAATTTCAGTCCGTGCGTTGGGCGGGGTAAGCACAATCACCCAGTCGACATCCGCATCGCCCGCGAGAGCGTCGATATCGCTGTAGGTCTCTACACCGTATCCGCACAGGGCCGACGCATTGTGGGCAAATACCGCAGCCCTTTCTGCTTGCCGCGACAAAACACCCTTGAGACGGATTTTGTCTGACAGGTCGGCAACGGATTGCAGGTGCGCTTTTGCGACCATTCCGGTTCCGACAATTGCAACGGTCTGGGTTGAATTTACTGCCAAGCTCTCTTAACCTCGACCCATGTATACCTGTATACAGGTTAGACTAAACAGGATGAGGATGATCGTGCAAGGAAAAATTCGCCCCTGTGGAAGCGGGATGGCCGATGGCGCGAAGTGAAAGAGTTGCCGGACGTTTTTTTGATCAGCCGGATCAGCAACCGCTCGATCATGACCGGGCGGTTGGTGCGCAGATATTCGACCGCCTGAAACTGGCGATCCTGACCATGGACATCGCGCCGGGCTCGCTTATCTCCGAAGTTGAGATCGGCCGCAGATTTTCAGCGAGCCGCACGCCGGTACGCGAAGCGCTTATGCGCCTGCGTGAGGCGGGCCTTGTGGTGACCAGCGCGGGCAGGGGGAATTTCGCCACCAAGCTTTCAGAAGCGCGGCTGCGCGAAGCACAGTTTATCCGTCAGATCCTTGAGATCGGGATTGTCGAGGCTCTGTGCAGGACCGGGCTGTCTGAAGCGAGCAGAGCGGCCATCGAAAACAATCTCGAAGATCAGCGACGCAACCTGTCAACGGAAAACAAACACGAGTTTCAGCGCCTGGATGATGAATTTCACCAGGCGCTTGCTCGTGCAACCGGTGTGCCGCGCATAGCTGCGATTTTGGAACGCGAGAAGATGGTCCTGGACCGGCTTCGGGTTCTGTCGCTTGAGGACGAAAGCCATATCGAGATGCTTTACGGGCAGCATGCCGGCATCTTTGAAGCCATTGCCAGCCAGGACCGAAAACGGGCGGTTGCGGTCATGACCGATCATCTGACCTCCGTCCTGCAGACGCTTTCGACGCTCGCCATGCGGCACAGGGAATATTTCGAGTGAATAATCAGGACCGGGCCATTTGCGGTGATGCCGAAGCGATTTATGCCGAGATCAAGGATGCGCCGATTGTGTCGCCACACGGGCATTGCGATCCTGCCTGGTTCTGTAACGATGCGCCCTTTGACGATCCTTCGAGCCTGCTGATCAAGCCTGATCATTATGTTTTCCGCATGCTCTACAGTCAGGGCGTTGATCTTGCCGATCTCGGATTGGGAGATGCGGGTGCCGGTCGTGACCCGCGCGCCATTTTCAGGCTGTTTGCCTCCAACTGGCATTTGTTCCTCGGAACGGCCAGCAGGCGTTGGCTCGACTACTCTTTCAAGACGGTTTTCGGGATCGAAGAGGAGTTGTCGGCACAGACGGCCGATCGCTTCTATGACCGTCTGGAGGCTTGCCTTCAGTCCGAGGCGTTCCGGCCACGAGCCTTGTTTGAGAAATTCAACATCGAGGTGCTGGCGACAACCGATGGAGCCCTCGACAATCTTGAGCACCACGCGGCCATCCGCGCCAGCGATTGGAGCGGGCGCATCGTTCCGACATTCCGGCCAGACAGTGTTATCAATCCGGCGCATGTGCGTTTTTGCGAGGACGTGCGCGTGCTGGGGGAACTGACCGGCGAGGATACGGGCAGCTTTGACGGGTATCTGAGGGCGCTTCGGGCAAGGCGTGTTTTCTTCAAGGCCGCAGGCGCAACGGCCACGGATCACGACGTTTCAGACCTTTATAGCGAGTGGCTGGGTGAGGCGGAGCGTGACGCTCTTTTCAAACAGGCTGCCGCCGGTTCGCTCGGCGAGGCCGATGCCGTGCGCCTGCACGGGCACATGCTGATCGAGATGGCGCAGATGTCGGTTGAGGACGGTCTGGTCATGCAATTGCATGCCGGTTCCGTGCGCTCGACCAATCGGAAACTTCTTGAGGCCTACGGCCCCGACATGGGCGCCGATATTCCCAAATCCGTCGACTGGGTTCATGGTCTTGGCGCGCTTTTGAACCGTGTCGGCAACAGTCCTGACCTGACACTTATCCTCTTCACACTCGATGAAAGCACCTATTCACGCGAGTTGGCGCCCATGGTGGGGCATTGGCCGGCTCTAAGGCTTGGGCCGCCCTGGTGGTTTCACGACAGCGAAGCCGGAATCGCGCGGTATTTCGACCGCGTGGTTGAAAGCGCAGGATATTGGAACCTTGCCGGTTTCAATGACGATACGCGGGCTTTCACATCCATTCCCGCCCGGCATGATCTGTGGCGACGCGGTGTTGCCGTTCACCTCGGCGAGCAGATATCCCGCGGACGGATGACGCGGGCCGATGCCGGTTCGATTGCCCGGTTGCTCGCCTGCGATCTGGCGCGCGACACCTATCGTCTCGGGGCCGGATGAGATGCCGAAGATCCTGCATTTCGGCGTTGGCAACTTCCACAGGGCCCATCAGGCCTGGTACACCGCACAGGCAAATGCAATATCTGATGAGCAATGGTCGATCACCGGTGTTTCGTTGCGCAGCGCCGGAATTCGCGATCGCCTCGCATCGCAGAATTTTGAATATACGCTGGTCATCAAGGATGCGCAGAGTGTCGATTGCCGGACCATCGATGTCATCGATGACATTCTCGTCGCGGCCGAGAACGCGCAAGCGGTTGTTGAGGCCATTGCCGACCCGCAGACGGCTGTCGTTACCCTGACCGTGACTGAGAAAGGTTATCACCTCGATCCGTCAGATGGCGGGCTCAATCTTTCAGATCCGGCCATATCGGAGGACCTTGGCTCGGGTTCTCCAAAAACCATCTATGGCTTTCTTGCGGAGGGCCTGCGGCGCAGGCGGGAGAGGGGTGGCGCCGCGCTCAACATTGTGAGTTGCGATAACCTGCCTGATAACGGGTCGAAACTTCGCCGCGCCTTGTCCTCCTATTGCACAGCCGCGGAGATTGACCTCGCAGATTATCCGGAGCGCGGCCTGGCCTTCGCAAACACGATGGTCGACCGGATTGTGCCGGCGACAGATGACGCCTTGCGTGATGAGGTCTTTGCACGCACGGGCAGGCGCGATGCGCATCCCGTTTCCACGGAGGTCTTCACCGAATGGTACATTGAGGATGTTTTGCATGCGCCCTATCCGGACTGGGCGTCTGTCGGTGCGCGGCTGGTGAAGGATGTCGAGCCGTTCGAGCTCAGAAAACTTCGCCTATTGAATGGCTCCCACTCGCTTCTGGCCTATGCAGGGCTGCTTGCCGGGTATGTTTATGTACATGAGGCGGTCGGCGATCCGACAATCCGTAAACGGGTCGAACAACTCATGGCGGAAGCCACGCAAACGCTTCCCGGTGAAAGCCGCACAGATGCAACGGGTTATTGCAGGGCGCTGTTTGAACGGTTTGAGAACCCCAACCTTAACCACCGGCTTGAGCAGATCGCCATGGATGGTTCGCTCAAGCTCCCCATCCGTATTGTCCCGGTCATTCGCGAACTGGAGCAGCTTGGATGTTCGGCAGAGGCTGCGCATGGCGCGATGGTCACCTGGGCCGATTATGTTATTCGGACCGTCCGCCTGTCAGGGGAGCTGAATGATCCGAAGTCGTCCGAAATGACCGCGATCATCCGACAATCGAACGATGATGTGCTTTTGCACAACCGGTTGCTTCAACTTCTGTTATAGGCCCGATCAGCCGGATTGGGACCGTTTGAGTTCTGATGCCTGCCCGGTCACCGTTTCGGTCAGTTGCCAGCGACAGTAAAAGGTGGCGGCAACCGCGCCGACCAGTTGCGCGGCGACAAAGAGCGGCACGCCGCCGGGCTGTATTCCGGCAAATGTGTCGGATAGTCCGCGGGCGATGGTTACGGCAGGGTTTGCAAAGGATGTCGACGCGGTAAACCAGTAGGCGGCCGTGATGTAGAGCCCCACCGCCATTGGCACGGCACCGTCTTTGAACCGCAAGGTCATGAGGATGACGAAGACAAGGCCGAAGGTTGCGACAAACTCGGCAAACCATTGGTCAGGGCCCGTGCGCACAGTCTCGGAGAGCTGAAACAGGCTTTCGGCAAACATGAGGTGGGCCGCCCATACGCCAAGGATCCCACCGATGATCTGGCACGCAACGTAGGACAGCGCGTGTGCAGCGTCGATCTCGCGCCGGATCAGGAAGGCGAGGGTGACGGCGGGATTGAAATGGGCGCCCGAGACGGGGCCAAGCATGGTGATCAGCACAACCAGAATCGCGCCGGTGGGTATGGTGTTTCCAAGCAGCGCGATGGCGACATTTCCGTCGGCCAGCCGCTCGGCCATGATGCCGGAGCCGACAACCGTTGCCAAAAGAAAGCCGGTGCCGATCAGCTCGGCGCCGAGGCGTTGAGATATTGCGAAGTTCACGATGTTCCCCTGCCGATTTCGTCAAGCCTCTTCTGCAGCGTCAGCTTGTCGAGGCTGGTCAGCGGCAGGGAGGCGAAAATGGAAATTCTGTTGTTGAGCATCCGGTAGGCATTGGCGAATGCAAGGTGGATTTCTGCTTCCGATCCGGTTGCGGCGGCCGGATCTGGAACGCCCCAATGGGCTGAAAGGGGCTGACCCGGCCATACCGGGCACGCCTCGTTCGCCGCGTTGTCGCAAACGGTGAAAACGAAATCCAGCCGGGGTGCTTCGGGCGCCGTAAACTCCTCCCAGTTCTTGGACCGGGCAAAGGAGGTGTCGTAATTCATCTGCTTCAGAAGGTCGATCGTGTAAGGGTGGACTTCGCCCTTGGGCTGGGAGCCAGCGGAATAGGCCTTGAACCGCCCCCGGCCTTCGCGATTGGCGATCGCTTCGGCGATGATCGACCGGGCGGAGTTTCCGGTGCACAGAAACAGGACATTGAATGGCGTGTCACTCATGGCATTCTCCTCAACTTGCACAGGCGATTTCCTCGATCAGCGGTTGGCAGACTTCGGGGCGCCCGCCGCAGCAATCTTCCATCAGGAAGGCAAGCAGCCCGCGTACCGCGTCAAAGTCGGCGAAATATCGGATCGTTCGTCCGCTGCGTTCATTGCGAACCAACCCGGCGTTTAAAAGCACCGTGAGATTGGCCGACATCGTGTTGGGGCGCACGTCCAGCCGCTTGCTCATTTCCCCTGACAGCATTCCCTCGGCGCCCGCGACAATGAGCAACCGGAATACCTCCAGTCGCGTTTCCTGTGACAGGGCGGAAAAGGCGGAAAGTGTCTTTAATCTATCCATATTTCATGAATAATTGAAATGTTGAATAAAGGCAATATCCCGTTATCCGGCTTTTGCACGTCTGTCGCCTGTTGCCTTGTCTTCCTATTGTTAGGTATGAACTTGTAGTGACAAATATCGTTGGCGTTCCCCCGGCCTGCTCGGATGGACTGAACAGTCCGCATCTATCCAGGTGTTCCCGAGCGCCATGATCGCGAACAGCAAGAGAAAGAACCGGAAACTTCATGGCCAACAAGCTGAAAATCGGATTAATCCGCGCGTCCCTGCCAAGCTATTTTCCTGAAAAGCACAATGTGTGGGCAAGGGCGGAGAAGATGCTCGGTGACCTTTGCAACACCCATGAGGTCGAGTTTTTTGCTCCTAAGGACGTTCCGATCAACGGTCAGGATACGGTTCGCGTCCTGGAGCAATGCGCGGTCGAAGGCGTGGATTTTGTGCTGTTGCTGCATGGCGGGTTCACCATGGGCGATGTGGCGCGCACTGTCGCGGCTTCTGCGTTTCGCGCCGGATTCTGGTCGGTTCCCGAGCCGGTGCGCACGGGCGATGTGCAGCTAAACAATTTTGTGTCCCTGAACATGTCGCTCTCGATTGCCCGGCAGGTGCGCGATCTGAAGACCCGTCCGGTCACCTGGTACCATGGCGCCCCGGAAAGCCAGGCTCTGAAGGACCGGCTTTCAACGACGCTGCGCGCCCTCAAGGCGGCGAAAGCGCTTGTTGGCGCGCGTATCGGAATGGTGGGCGGATTGGCCATGACCTTTTACAATATGGAGGTCTCCACCAACGTTCTCAGGCAGAGGCTTGGCGTCGAGGTGGCCAATCATGACATGCATGAACTGACCGGCCGTATGAATGCGATCGATGACAGCCGGGTACTGGCTGAACTTGCAGCCCTGCGGGCGGCGGCAACTGTGGACGGTATCAGCGATTCGCAGATGGAGATTACGGCCCGGTGTACTCTGGCGCTTCGCGATATTGCCGCCGATGGCGGGTATGAGGCGCTGACGCTCAGCGATTGGCCGGCACTGCAGGAAGATCCCGGAATGCATCCGGGTGCGGCGTTTTCAATGCTGGAGGAAGTGGACGACATACCCGTCGTCTCGGAGGGCGATGTGCTCGGGGCGGTTACGCAACTTGTTGCGAAAGCGCTGTCGGGACGTGTCGGCTACCTTCTCGATATGACTGAGCCGGACCTCGATTCCGGACAGCTTCTGATGTGGCATGGCGGGGGCGGGCCGCTTTACCTGGCAGATGAGGCAGGAGCGCGATGGATCAACCATCCGATGATCGGTCGGGGGACGGAGCAAGGCCCGATCTATGGCGCAATCAGTGACCTGGTTTTTAAGGATGGGCCGGTCAGCGTTTTTCGTGTGGCGCGAGACGCTGGCGCGCTCTTTTCGATGAATGCGACGGTTTCGGGCCGCGACCCGTCAGGATTCACCGGATGTCGCGGTTGGCTTGAGGATTTCACCATCGACGGAACGGATGCATCTCTCGAGGATGTTGTGGCAACCGTGATGGCGCACGGGCTGGAGCACCACTTTGTACTGGTGCCGGGCGACATTCGGGCGCCATTGGCTGAATTCGGTGCCTGGCTCAGTATGGATACGCTGTCCTATCGCCCGATGCGCGACCATCTGGACATCAGAGACTTCAGCTGATTGCCGCCGCTCTACTTCCCGGCGGCCTTTTCCAGCTTGCGAAAAAGGTCGAGGAATATCTCGTCGCGCTGCACATCATGCGCCTCGCGCATCATATGGCGCGACGGATCGTGCCGCCAATGCAGGCTCTCATCCAGAATGGGTGAGGTGGTCAGATGGGTCGGAACCCATTGGGGATCGACCAGCCAGGCAATGTTGATGATATCCCAGATCACCCATGTGCGTTGTTCGGTATTGGTCAGTGCAAACATGCGGTGAAGCGGGTTATGGGTATAAAGGTGCCATAGATAATCGCCGATTGCTCCGCGTCCCTTGACGAACTTTTCCATTTCCGGATGAGAAATCTTGAGCTGGGCGCCGACGTGGTAGCCCGGCAGATAGATATGCGGGACACCGCAATCGAACAACAGCCGGGATGCGTGAAGGTCCTGAAAAAGGTTCAGCGACGGCCGGTTGCTGTGAGGTGCCGTGGAGGGGTAGGACGATGTCCAGATGACGATGACGCGCTCCATGATTTCCGGCGCGCGCAGCAACGCCGAGGCGATATTGGTCACGCAGCCCATGGCTGCGATATAAAGCGGATCGTCGCCTGATTTTGCCAGGTCGATGATGGTGTCCACCGCCTCTGACGGCACCGGTTCGTCGGCAGCGCTCATGTAGCGGTCCGCACCTCGAAACACTTTTCCAGCCGACGGTATCGCCAGCTTTTCGTAGACGGTCAGGATCTCCTGATAGCTCAGTTCCATGCCTTCGGCGGGACCGACGAACTCGACGTCTTCGGCGCGTCGACCCTGTGCGTGCAGCCGGTGTATCCAGCCCTGAAAACCCCCGACGAGATGTTCGCTTTTCTGGGTTCCTTCCTCGATCGCGCGTTCGGCGGCGATGAGTTCGGGCCTGTGATGCGCAAAAGAAAACGGCTCGGCAGTCACGGCTTCAACCGTCATTTTTTCCGGTGAGAGCAGGGCCCAGGCGATGGCGTACTGATCGTCTATTTCATTGGCGGCATCGGTATCGATCAACAACCGAACCGGTCGGTCGCCGCCCGGCAGGGCAAGCCGCTCGCGCATCAGATCTTCGGGCAGTTTTGAAAAGCGTGACATGATACGATCCTCAGACGTGCCGCGGCATGCGTGTTTGCGATGAAAGATTGAAGCTCACGGAGCCATTGCGGATGACTTCCTCGTGGAAGACCGTCCGGTCTGCATCGTCAAAAGCCGAACAGGCCTGTTTCAGAAGAGGGGTGCCTTCCGCGACGCCCAGGCTGGAGGCGATATCCGAGGTGGCGGCAATCGGGCTGATGTCCTCGCAGGCCGTCGACCATTCAAGATTGAAGCGGCCGCTCAGGATGCGCAGGATCGACTGTCCCGGTCCGGTTTCGGGAAAGTCTGCCGGCGTTGCATCCTTCATCAGATCGTAGGGGGCGTAGGTCAGAACCAGCATGCGCGGCTGGGCGTCAACAAGGCGCAGGCGGCTGATGCGCATCAGCGGTCTTGACACAAGATCCTGGGGCAGTTCGGCCGCGGCGGGATCGTCCTGCTGCAGCAACTCCATGCCAAGGAAACGGGATGTCGGCTCACGTCCGGCACGCAGCATGGCATCGGTGAAGGATGTCAGGCAGGTGTCCGACGCCGGCGAAAGCGTGACCACGCGATATCCGGAGCCCTGTCGGCTTTCGATATAGCCGTCATGAACGAGCATATCGAGGGCGCGCCTTATCGTGACCCGGCTGACCTCAAAATGCTCGGCCAGTTCACCTTCGGTCGGCATGCGGCCGCCGACCGGGTACAGTCCGGCCTTCAGCCTTTGCAGCATGACCCTGTAGGCCCGTTCGTATTTCGGTGCGGCTTCGGTGGTGGCTGTTGTGTCAATCATAGTGGGCTCCACAGCATGTGTCGTTGCGAAGTATCGTGTGTCGAATTCTTGTCTGTCATGGCGTGTTCTCCTGCGTTAAAGGACGCAGCACAAGTGCGGGCAAACCGTCTTTTGCGGCGGCGATCGTGCCGCGGTTCATTTCTTCCGGAAAACTTTCAAGCCTGACGACGGTGGAGGTGTCAGCGCCGTCGAAGGTGACCAGCGCAAAGCTGCCATCAGCCCCTTCGGTGCGCCTTTCCAGTGTTGCGGTGCCGGGAAGGGGGGTCCATGTTCCCTCGGCGCAACCGCAGGTGCAGGTTCTCAACGGGACAAAACTCACCTTGCCGCATGCAGCGCAGGTTCTTGCCAGTGCGGAGCCGGCTTCAAGCGCCTCGACCCATGGCTGGAGCCAGCCGGGGGCCAGATTGTAGTCGAGCTGAAGACGGTGTGGAATCATTTTGCATCCCCTTGCGCCAGAAGGGTGACAGCCGCCGTCGTGCAAATGCCGCCATGGGTATCGGCCAACGCATAGGCCGGAGGTGTTTCCGGTTGCAGCCCGCTTTCATTGCGACCTTCAAGAAAGAGGGCGCAATTGGCTGTCTGGCCAACGCCGATCGCGCCGACCGGAGCGCCGAGTCCCATCATGCCGCCGGAAAGATTGACGGGCAGGCTGCCGTCCGGGGCGAAACGACCATCCCGCAACTCTCGGCCAACGTCGTCGCTGATGCCCAGACCGTCAAGGGCCTGAAGCTGCGCACCGGCATAGGAATCATAGACCTCGGCAAGGCCGATATCCTGCGGCCTGATGCCGGACTGTTTGCAAGCGCGTTTCATTGAGACAGTCTTTGCTTCAAACCGTCCCTTTTGCGGCCGCGCACCGAGGTGAACGGCGTCGGTTGCCGCCCCGGTTCCGCAGATGCGCGGCGCGGTCCGGCGGCTCATCGGCGCCGCACCAGGACCGCACAGGATCAAAGCAGCGGCACCGTCGCTGAGCGGTGAACAATGAAGCCGGCGATAAGGAGAAGCAATCGCCGGGGACTGTTCGATTTCCTCTGTCGTGTGCGCGCGGCCAAGATGGGCCTTGTCGTTTTTCATGGCGTTTGCGCGGTTCTGGATTGTCACCGCGGCAAGATGCGTTGCGTCGAGCCCATTGTCGTCAGCAAAGATCTGCCAAGAAAGGGCATAGAGCGCGGTTGCGGTTACGCCCGTCATGCCATCGCTCCAGGCGTCGAAGGAATAGCCGTAGAGGTTGCGGATCGCATCGCCGGACAAGTGAGAGGCCGATGGATCGACGCCGACAATTGCAACGCGGGCAGCCTGGCCGGAAAGGATCGCGTGTACACCGGCGTGAACCGCCAGCTGACCTGACGCGCCGCCGCCTTCCACCCGCATCGTTGCCGCATGATCAAGACCGAAATCGGTCCCCAACACCGAGGCGGGATTGAGTTGAAGCGTGAAAAAATCGCTTTCCGAGGCAACAACCAGGAGATCGATGTCTGCGGTATCCATGCCGCTCATGTCAAGTGCGGCATCAAAGGCTTCGGCCGCCCAATCGCGAAAGGATGAGTTATCCTTGCGGCGGTTAAACGGGGTTTGCGCAGCTCCGGCGACAATCACCATACCGGCAATTCCAATCCCTTTATGTCCAATTTGTACATACACATTAGTTTCACTGTGGAAAGCCTGTCAACCGGCGAGCTCCGCAACGGGTTCCGGAGCCCATAGGGCTGATGAAAAAAACAAAGGCCTATTGCCGCTATTGCCGATTCGCTCTCGCCTGACGAATGGGATTTCAAGATTCAGAGCGATGTCCGGTATGTGCCGGAAACCGGGCGTTCTGAGTGGAGCAGATTGTAAAATACGCGCTTTCGGAGCTTATCTGTGCGCCTGTGTATCCTGCTGATCCCGGATGTTGTACCACCAAAAGGTTTCTCCGTACCTCCGCCGGCAGAAACCTTGGCACGGGCTTGACAAGCAAAGTGATGTTAATCAAGTTGTACATACGAATTTTTTTTGGAACTCCTGTAACGGTTCGGAAACGATCACCCCTATGGCCATACTGGATTACTCGTCGGACATATGGCGTGAAGCGCTTGGCATAGGCGAGGGTGAAGAGCCCGCGGCGCTGATCCTCGAAGGTACGTGGTGGCGTGAGACGGCGACTGAAAACCGCCTTGGCAAACTGACCGATGTTAAGGAGCTGGCGTTTCCGGAGATGTATTCGGGCCTCTATGGCGATGTGCCGGTTGTCTATTGCTGCGCCTATGGCGCGGCGCGGGCGGTCGAGCCGGCCCATGTGTTTGCCCAGATGGGCACGCCTCTTTTGATCCAGCTTGGAACCTGTGGAACGCTCGATGTCGATGCGTCGACGGGGCAGGTGATCCTGCCCGAAGTCTGCGCGGCGAGAGACGGTGTATCCCAGTATTATGGGGCCGCAGATACGGTTCGTACCGATCCAGCCTGGGTTGAGCGCGCCGAGCAGGTGCTGCACTCTTTCGACCGGCAAACCCAGCGCGCCTATCATCTGACATGGCCGAGCCTGTTCGCCCAATCGGACGAAATGTGCGATGGTTGGGCAGCGGAGGGCTTGCTTTCCATTGACATGGAAACCTCCGCGGTCGTTGCGGTTGCGGACCGTTTCGGTTCAGCGGCGGTTTCGATGCTCTCTGTCTGGGATGCATTGCCGCACGGGCGGACGTTTCTGGACCCGCTGGAGCCCGAAGACTTGAAAAGACTGAAAGATTCCAACGAGTTGATTTTCGATGCGGCGTTGTTACTTGCACAGGAGGTCCAGCAAAACCGATCCATCTAGGACATCAGGTCCCGGACTATCAACCAACTAACCTATTCAGTCAGTATGGGAGGAAACATGAGACATCTGGCAAAATGTGCATTGTTCGCATCCGCCGTCGCGTTCGCACCGCTTGCGCATGCGGATACAGCAGACGGTGAGTCGCTGATCGGCAAGCCGTGGGAGGAAGTCGTGGAGATGGCCCGCGGCGGAACCGTAAACTGGTTCCTGTGGGGCGGCTCCGACAATATCAACCGATACGTTTCGGAATATATCGGCGGTATTCTCAAGGATGAATATGACATCACGCTGAACCGGGTCGGTCTGTCCGATACGGTTGAAGCCGTGAATATCGTCCTCGGCGAAGTCGAATCCGGCGTCACGGACAAGGGCTCCGTCGACATGATCTGGATTAACGGCGAGAACTTCCGCACCATGAAACAGGGCGATCTTGCCTATTGCGGATATCCGGACACGCTGCCGAACAACAAGCTTGTCGACTGGAACAATCCTTCGATCGCCAACGACTTCGGCGTGCCGGTGGATGGCTGCGAGATTCCGTGGTCGAAAGCCCAGTTTGCATTCGCCTATGACACCGCGCGCACGGAAAATCCGCCGCGTTCGATCCCTGAACTGCTTGAGTGGATCAAGGCCAACCCGGGATCTTTCACCTATCCTGCGCCGCCCGATTTCAATGGATCGGTGTTTGTGCGGCACGTATTCTACCACGCGGCGGGCGGTGTCGATAATCTGCTCGGCGCGTTCGACCAGGCCAAATATGACGCGGCGGCTGCCGAAACATGGCGCATCCTCAACGAGATCGAGCCCTATCTGTGGCGCGAGGGAAAAACCTACCCCACGTCGATCAACGCTCTGGAGCAGCTTTTTGCGAACTCCGAAGTCGATCTCTACTTCAACTATGAGCCGGCAGGTGTCGGGATCAATATCGACAACGGTACATTCCCGCCCACGGCCAAGGGTTACGGCCTGACGGACGGAACGATCGGTAACACCAACTACACGATCATCCCGATCAATTCGCCCAACAAGGCAGCCGCGCTGGTGTTGCAGAACGTGCTGCTTTCCGGTGAAGCCCAGTATGAAAAGGCCAAGCCGGACGTGTGGGGAACTAGCCCCGCCATCGAGGTGTCGCGCACGAGTGACGAGGTGCAGAAACAGTTCGCCTCACTCAAGAAGCACCCGGCGGTTGTCCCGGCTTCGGAATTGTCCAAGGCCGCTTTGCCTGAGCTTCAGGCGGACTGGATCACTGCCATCGAAAAAGGCTGGATCGAGAACGTCGGCCAATAGGCCGTCCTCCCAGCGTCCGCGGCGTTTCATAGCGCCGCGGACGACCCATCTCAATTCTTTCCCGGAGGCTGCGGACCGGTATGTCGGATCGCGTGAAAATAGTGCTGCTCCTGGCACCGGCCATGATCATTATCGGCGTTCTGTTTTTCGGCGGTCTGGTGATTGGGCTGATGCGCAGCTTCAGCTATATGCCGATCATCGGTCTGACAGAGCCGAATTTCGACGCCTATATTTCCATCTTTACCAGCCGGGAGTTCTATCTCTCCTTTCTGCTGACCTTCTATATTGCCTTTGTCTCGACGTTCATCTCGTCGGTACTGGCAATCGGGGCCGCTCTGCTTTTGCGGCGACAGTTCATCGGTCGCGCCATCGTCAATTTCCTGTTTCAGTTGAACCTGACGGTGCCGCATCTGGTGGGTGCAATCGGCATTCTTTATCTCTTTTCGCAGTCGGGAAGTTTTGCCCGGCTTGCCGCTGAATGGGGTATGATCGCAAGACCCAGCGAGTTCCCGGCTCTCGTGTTCGATCCCTATGCGATCGGCATCATCCTGCAATATGTCTGGAAAGAGATCCCGTTCATCGGCGTCATCGTTCTGGCCAATATGCAGGCGCTTGGAGAAGACTATGAAAGCGTGGCGCGCTCCCTTGGCGCAAACCGCTGGCAGGCCTTCATCCATGTGCTTTTGCCGCTGATCTTCCCGGGCGTGCTTTCCGCCTCGGTGATCGTCTTTGCCTTTATCTTCGGCGCCTATGAGATTCCGGCGCTGCTCGGCGCCAATTATCCCGCCGCGTTGCCGGTGCTTGCCTATCGCAAATACACGGATGTGGACCTTGCAGCGCGGCCCGAGGCGATGGCGATGGCCATCGTTATCGCACTGCTCAGCGCGGTCATGATCTTTCTTTACGTCCGCTACGCGCGGCGCCGGGTCAGGAGCTGACAATGGTCGGACGCGAAAGCATTTCGATGAAAGGGTTCCGGTTTCTGACCGGAGCAGTGCTCATCACCTGGCTTATTCTGCCGCTCATCCCGCTGGCGATCTGGTCGTTTGCAAGAGGCTGGTTCTTTCCGAGCCTTTTGCCGAAACAGTGGTCGTTGCAGGCCTGGGAATACGCCTTTTCAGATACGGCGGGGGTTCTTGACAGCCTGTGGATCACCATTGGTATCGCGCTTGCGGCCACGGTGCTGTCGATCATCGTTGGCGTGCCGGCCGGACGTGCACTTGGTCTCTACCGGTTTCGCGGCAAAGAGATAGTCGAGTTGATTATTCTGGCGCCGACAATCGTTCCGGGGATCGCTGTAGCGCTCGGCCTTCACAGCGTTTTCATCGGGCTTGGGCTGAACAACACGGTGTCGGGCGTTATTCTCGTCCATCTCATTCCGACACTGCCCTACATGGTGTTGGTAATGGCGGGCATTTTCTCCAACTATGACCCGTCTTTCGAGGCGCAGGCGCGCAGTCTCGGGGCATCGGCCTTCAAGACCTTCTGGTATGTCACATTTCCGGCAATCCTGCCGGGCATCATCGTCGGCGGCCTGTTTGCGTTCCTCGTATCGTGGAGCCAGTACATCCTGACTCTGCTCATCGGTGGCGGACGGGTGGTGACGCTGCCCTTGCTTCTCTTCAATTTCGCAACCTCGGGGCGCAACGACATCACCGGGGCCATCGGCATGATCTACATCCTGCCCGGTATCATTATTTTGCTTTTGACCGCTCGGCATCTCTCCGGTCGCAGTGGCGCTGTCGGGGGATTTGGACGGATATGACGCATGTTTCCATCAAGGATCTGACCAAGGTCTATCCGGGAGCAACGGAGCCATCGCTGGACCAGCTGTCGCTGGAAATCGCCAGCGGCGAATTGACGGCACTGCTGGGGCCCTCGGGTTGCGGCAAGACGACGACGATGAAGATGATCGCGGGCCTGTTGGCGCCGACTTCGGGTGATGTCGCTTTTGATGGCCGGTCGATCCTCAATGACAAGCCGGAACATCGCGGCGTGGTCATGGTATTCCAGAACTATCTGCTGTTTCCCTATATGAGCGTTGCGGACAATGTCGGTTTCGGTCTCAAAATGCGCAAGGTCGACAAGGCGGAAATCAGCCGGCGCGTGGCCGAGATGCTCGACCTTGTCAAACTTCCCGATCTCGGCAGCCGCCGCCCGAGCGAACTGTCGGGCGGGCAGCAGCAGCGCGTTGCGCTTGCCCGGGCGCTGATCGTGCAGCCCAATGTCTTGCTGCTTGACGAGCCGCTTTCCAATCTTGATGCGCATCTGCGCTTCGAAATGCGCGACCTGATCCGCTCGCTGCAGCAGGAGATGGGTATCACAACGATCTTTGTCACCCATGATCAGGAAGAGGCGGTGGTGCTCGCCGACAAGGTGGCGCTGATCCTGAATGGCAGGCTGAAACAATATGACGATGCGGACGTGTTCTACAAACGCCCCATCGACGAGGCGACGGCACGGTTTTTTGGCGGGCAGAACTTCATCGAGGGCGATTCGGACGGTTCGACGTTCACCAGTTCGTTCGGTTCCGTGGCGCTGCCGGAAGGCGTTCACAAGGGCAAGGGAAAACTGACCTTCAGACCTGAAAATGTGCGTATCGGGACGGAGCTTGGGAGTGAAAACGTGTTTCACGGCACGCTGGAAGACAAGCTCTACATGGGCACGCAGACCCGCCTGAAAATGCGCATCGGCGACGAGCGGATCGACATCATCTCGAACCCGAACGAGGCCGAGGGCATGGAACCAGGACAGGACATTGCGGTGAGCCTGCCGCCGGCGAGCCTGTGGGTCCTGTCGTCATGAGGAGACAGTCATGAAATATAGCGTGCATGCGGGCCTCTGGATGGCGCAATGGACGGACGAGATCACCCCGATCCTGCGCATTGTCGCGGATCTGGGATATGACGGTGTTGAGGTGTCGCTTCTCGGCATGAGCGATGAGAAGGCCGAAGCCCTTGGTTCCGCCGTGCGCGATCACGGGCTGGAGATTACGTGCTCCGACGGTCTCGGGCCGGAAACGGATATAACGTCCGACGATGAAGCTGTTCGTGCGGCGGGCCTGAAGCATCTCGAATGGGCGATTACAACGACAGCAAAGGTTGGCGCGCGGGGATTGGCCGGTGTCGTCTATGCGCCCTGGGGCGTGTTCGATCCGGCAAACAAAGCCAAACGCGCAGCCCGTTCCGCCGAGGCATTCGCCGCGGTTCATCCGGTGCTGGAAGCACATGATGTGACGCTTGGTATCGAGGCGATCAACCGGTTCGAGACCGATCTGGTCAACACCGCTTCGGAAGCCGTGGAGATGGCAACGGCGTCCGGTTCGTCGCGCGTTGGCGTGCTGCTTGATACATTCCACCTCAATATCGAGGAAAAGGATGTCAGAGGTGCGATTGCCGATGCCCGCGACAAGCTTGTCCATTTCCACGTCTCGGACAATGACAGGGGCGTGCCCGGATCCGGCCATGTGCCGTGGAGCGACGTCAAAGCCGGCCTGAACGACGCCGGCTACGATGGCTGGATTGTTGCCGAAATGTTCGTCATCGCCGGAAACCCGGCAAGCGCCGATCTCAATATCTGGCGCAATATCGAACCGGAAGCGACCGATGCGGCTCGGCGCGCGCTGGCATTTATGAAAGAGACATTTTCATGAACGGCGATTTCCTCAAACGGGCCCAGAGCCGTTTCGAGAGCCTCGAGGGCTCATTGAACAGTCTGGACGCGGCAATCGGGGATGGAGATCACGGGTCGACGATCCTGAAGGGATTAAGGGCTGCGGCTGCTTCCCCCGAAGATGCGGCCAAGGCGTTTCGGGTGGCCGCGGGCGGCGCGTCCGGGGCGCTATTCGGGCAGATTATCGCAGCGCTGGATGCGTTCGACAAGGGCGACATGGAACTTGGTCCGGCGCTGGCCAGGGCAGCGGGTCGTGTCACCCAGCTGGGTCAGGCAAAGGCTGGCGACAAGACGATGCTGGATGCATTGATGCCGGCATCGCTGGCGGGCAATGAACCGGCAGCGGCGGCCCATGCAGCGCGGGCCGGAGCAGAGGCCACGCGCGACATGCCGGCAAAGCGTGGCAGGGCGAAATATGTCGAGGGCGCCGGTGTCGGTCATCTGGATCCGGGCGCCGTCTCCGTTGCCGAACTTCTGGAAGAATTTGCAAAGCCGAGCGGAGCGTGACGATGAAGAAGCTGTTCAATAGCAAGGAAAGCATGGTCGACGACATGATCGACGGCTTTGTCGCGGCCTTTCCGGGCGTCGTGGCGCGGGGCGATCACCCACGTGTGGTGCGAAAGGCGGGTCCGAAAACGGGCGACAAAAAGGTCTCGCTCCTGATCGGCAATGGCAGCGGCCATGAACCGATTGCCATGGGGTTTGTCGGTCCCGGTCTTCTTGATGCCAATGTGGTTGGCGATGTCTTCGCCGCGCCATCGGCCGACCTCATTCTTGAAGGCATCCGGGACGTCACCGGCGAAGCGGGGTCGGTGCTGTTGATCTCGCGCCATGAGGGTGATGTCATCAACGGCAATGCCGCTGTGATGATGGCCGAGGATGAGGGGCTGAACGTGCGGCCCTTGCTCATGTATGACGATATTTCGTCGGCGCCCAAGGGCGAAGAGGATGAACGGCGCGGCGCGCCGGGCACCATGTTTATCTACAAGATACTGGGCGCAGCCGCCGAGACGGGCATGAGCCTCGATGATCTTGTTGCGTTGGGTGAGGATGTGCGGTCGCGAACGCGGACGCTGGGTGCAGCGGTTCGCTCGGGTATCTCGCCGCTTACGGGCGACGTTATGTTTTCGCTGCCGGAGGACGAAATCTATATCGGCATTGGGGTCCACGGCGAGCCGGGCGTGGCGCGGCGCAAGACCGGCCCCGTCAAAGATCTTGTGGCCTTTATGATGGAGAAAATCCTTGAGGACCGGCCATTGGAAGCGGGGACCGAGACCGTTGTGATGATCAACGGTTCCGGCGGAACGACCCAGATGGAACTCCTGACCATCTATAGCGAGGTCGAGAAATATCTCTCGAAAGTCGGCATCCAACCGGTTTCTCCCATGATCGGCTCCTTTGTCACCACCCAGGAAACAGCCGGCTTCTCAATATCTGTCTTCACACCGACATCGGAGATGCTCTCGCTCTGGCGCGCGCCTCAGCACTCGCCTTATTTTCCGGTTATCGGGCTTGGGGAAGGGGGCTGATCATGCCGCAGCTTCCGGCAGCCATACACGGGGTGGCGGTTGACGCCGGCAGCGGGCTTGCGACCGCCATTCGCACCGCGCGCGAAGACCGGGCGCAACCGGACGACCTTTTGACTTTCAAGCGCAATGTGCTGAAAGCCCTTGGGCCAGATGCAACAACAGTGCTTGTTGACGCTCAGTGCGGGTCTGATCTGTTGCAGGATTACCCGGATGGCTGCGCACCCATGATCGCCTTCGAGGCCGATGTCTATCATATTTCGGACGATGACCGTATTACGGTCCTGCCGGACCATCTGTCTGTATCCGATTTTCCAGGAATGGGCGTCAAGCAACTGAAATTCTTTATGTATTATGCCCCTGACGATGCGGACGAACTGAATGCAAGGAAGCTGGACATTGTGGCAGGCATTGGTGATGCCTGCGCATCAAACGGCGTCCGCTACCTGGTTGAGCCGCTGGTATACCATCCGGCCATAGAGGCGGGATCGGTTGAATTTGCACGGCTAAAGCCAGACCTTGTAAGGCGGGCGACCAAGGCCTTTGCTGATCCCCGCCTGAAAGCCGATGTCCTGAAGGTTGAGGTGCCGGTGGACCTGCGATTTGTCGAGGGCTTTGGCGAACCGGCAATGTCGCGCGCCGAGGCGCTTGACGCTTTTCGCATGGCTGCGGAACCGGCCGGTGGGCGGGATCTTGTTTATCTCAGCGCCGGGGTCGCGTTTGAATTTTTCGAGGCCTCACTGCGGCTGGCCCGCGAAGCCGGTGTCGATTTTTCGGGGTTCATGTGCGGCCGGGCCATATGGTCGGACGCGGTCGGGGTCTTTGGCGCGCATGGCGAGGATGCGCTCAAGACCTGGTTGGAGGAAACGGGACGCGAAAGGCTGTTGCGCCTGATCGCGGCCCTCAACTAGAGGCATAAAACGATGCTGGACAACAAGGTTGCCATTATCACCGGCGGTTCAAGCGGCAATGGCCGCGCGATTGCCAAGAAGTTTGTCGAAAACGGTGCCCGGGTCATCGTCGCCGATCTCAGTGAAGAGGTGCGTGAAGGCGGCGAACCGACCGTTGCCATGATTGACCGTTTCAAGCCCGGCGCCGCGAAGTTCATGACATGCGACGTCAGCAAGACGGATGATCTGGAAGCCGTGGTTCAAGCCGCTGAGGATTGGGGCGGGCTGGACATTATGGTCAACAATGCCGGTATCCTCATCAAGCAGCCCATACTGGAGGCGACCGAGGACATCTTTGACAAGATGGTCGATGTGAACATCAAAGGCGTGTATTTCGGTTCGCAAGCTGCCGCGCGGGCCATGGCCAAACGCAAGTCCGGTGTCATCATCAATATGTGTTCGGTTGCCGGTATGCGCGGAACGGGCGGCTTCAGCCATTACAATATGACAAAGGGCGCCGTTCGGCTCCTGACCTATTCGCTGGCGGATGAGCTCGGCCCAATGGGAATTCGCGTCAACAATGTCAATCCGGGCATTATGCGCACGCAGATGAATGTCGAGGACGATCCGGTGATCGGCACCGATACCGGAGAAGGCTATCTGGATATTATTCCGGCGCGCCGGTGGGGTGAACCGGAGGAGGTGGCCGACACCTGCCTTTATCTGGCGTCCGATCTTTCGACCTATGTAACCGGCACGTCACTGATCGTTGATGGCGGGTTGTTGAGGATTTGATTGGCACCTGCTGGTGTCCCCTGCTTCAAGCGACCCAGACGCTTTTGGTCTGTGAATAAAGCGCGATTGCCTCGCGGCCCATCTCGCGCCCGTAACCCGATTGCTTCATGCCGCCGAAGGGTGATGCCGCGTCCGTTTCACCCCAGCAATTGACCCAGATCGTGCCGGCCTGAAGGCGTCCTGCCATCCGCCGCACACGGGTCACATCCTGCGACCATAGACCCGCTGCAAGGCCGTAATCCGTGTCGTTTGCGCGCTTCAGCACATCTTCTTCATCGTCGAATTTCAGCACCGAGATGACCGGCCCGAAAATCTCGTCCCGGGCAAGCTTCATATCGTCTGTGACATCGGCGACAATCGTCGGACGGATGAACCAGCCCTCGGACGTGTCGCGCTTGCCCCCTGTCAGTACGGCTGCCCCGTCCGAACGGCCGCCATCGACATAGCCGAGGATCATGTTCATCTGCCGTTCGCTGATGACGGGTCCAAGGTCATTGGGCGGGTCGTCAAACCCCGGACCAACCTGGAGACCGTCAGCAATCTCCGTCAGGCCCGAGACCACCTGATCATGTATGGAAGAATGGACATAAAGCCGGCAACCGGCCGTGCAGCTTTGACCATTGTTGCCGAAATTTGCCCAGAAAGCGCCGGGGATCGCCTTCTCAAGGTCGGCGTCTGCAAAGATGATGTTGGCCGCCTTGCCGCCCAGTTCCAGCGAAACCTTCTTCAGATTTCCCTTTGAGGCCACGACGATCTGCCTGCCGGTGCGGGTGCTGCCGGTAAAGCCGATCTTGGCGATACGCGTATGGGCGGCAAGCGCTGCACCGGCCTCTGCGCCCAACCCCGGCACGACATTGAGCACACCCTCGGGCAGTCCGGCTTCAAGAGCGAGGTCGGCGAGGTAAAGCGCTGAGAGCGGTGTTTCTTCCGACGGTTTCAGGATCACGGTGTTTCCCGCCGCGAGTGCCGGCGCAAGCTTCCATGCAGCCATGAGCAAGGGGTAGTTCCAGGGCGTGATCAGCCCGCACACGCCGACCGGTTCAATCAGGGTGTAGTTCAGCCGGTCCGGAATATTCACAGGAATCGTTGCGCCCTCGATCTTGTCGGGCCAGCCGGCAAAATAGCGTATATGCCGTGCCGACCACATCGCATCGACATCGCGCGCGACATTCACAGGCTTGCCATTGTCGAGCGCGTCGAGTTGCCCGAATATGTCGGCCCGTTCCTCGATCAGTTCGGCAAACCGCCACAGGACCTTGCTGCGGGCATCCGGTCCCATCGTTCGCCAGGGGCCGGTCTCGAATGCCCGTGACGCTGCCTCAACAGCCAGATCCACCTCAGTCTTGCCAGCCCGGGCGACTTCGGTGAGGACTTTGCCGTTCGAGGGGTTGATAACCTCGATGCTGCCATCCGTCTCCACCTGCCGCGACCCGATCCGCAACCCCTGCTTCGAGGTAATGAAAGAGGCAACATCCTTGTTTAGTGAAATGGTGCCCATGGTCCTACACTCCGGCCTTTTTCTGTTCCGCTTCGCGCAGAATACGGCGGTTGATCTTGCCTGATGAGGTCATCTCGAATTCGTTCACGAACTCGATTTCACGCGGCGCCTTGTAGGCAGCAAGACGGTCGCGCACGTGGTCTGTCAGCGCATCCTTCAATGCTTCCGTTTCCGCCTCTCCGGCCCGCAGCTTGATGAATGCCTTGACGATCGACCCCCGGTCGGCGTCCGGCTTGCCGACGACGGCTGTCTCGGCCACGCACGGGTGGGCGAGGAGGCAGTCTTCGATTTCCGCCGGCCCGATGCGGAAGCCGGAGGACTTGATCAGGTCATCGGACCGGCCCTTATACCAATAGTAGCCATCCGCATCCCTGACAGCGAGGTCATGGGTTCTCAAGAATTCACCGTGCCGCATCTCGGCTTCCTTGTCAGGATTGTTGAGATAACCGAGGAAGCGGGTCGGTGCATCGGCGGTTGTCACGATTTCACCGGGTTCGCCATCACCGACCTCGAGGCCGTCGCCATCAACGAGCCGTACGTCATGACCGGGATAGGCCCGGCCCATGGAGCCCGGCTTTCGCGGGAAGAGGGCGGCGCAGTTGCCTATCAGGTGATTGACTTCCGTCATGCCGTAAAATTCATTGCAGACGACACCCAGCCTTTGTTCCGCCCATTCAAGGGTTTCGGCCGCCAGCGCCTCGCCGCCCGTGCAGATGACGCGCAAGGAGAGATCATAATCCTCGCGCGGATTTTGCGTCTGGGCGAGCCGTTTGATGGCCGTTGGCGCCAGAAAGGTGTGTGTGACCTTGTGCTTTTCCATGAACCGGTAGGCCCAATCCGCCTTGAAACGGTCCAGGGACGTCGCGATCGTCCGTCCGGCCATCCAGGCGGGGAACAACATGTCCAGAAGGCCGCCCACCCAGGCCCAGTCGGATGGCGACCAGTAGACGGCGTCGTCATCTTCCATCGACAGATCGAAGAACAGATTGATGGATGGTGTGTAGGACGCCAGCACCCGATGACCGTGAAGGATACCCTTCGGCTTGCCGGTCGATCCGGATGTGTACATTAGAAGGGCGGGATCGTCGGCGCCCCGGTAGGTCGCCGTAAAGCCGTCAGACGATGTCCGAAATGCTTTGGCCAGATCGAGTTCGCCGGCTTGCGGTGTACGCAGGAGGACATGTTTGAGGTGCGGAAAGGTGGCGGGAGCGTCGCCACGCAGGCTGCTCCATGCCGCCTCGTCGGTCAGGATCACCGGGGCGCGGCAATCGTTCAGCGCGTGGCTCAGCGTGTCGGGTCCGTAGAGCTGGGACAGTGTGACGGCAACGGCTCCGAGTTTGCAGATCGCCATGTGGGCGACGGCCGTATCGGGATGCTGCCCGGTGTGCAGGGCAATCAGGTCACCGGCACCGTAGCCGAGGCCCGCGAGATACGCGGCGAGGCTGGATGCCGCCTGCTCGACTTCGGCAAAACTCATCGTTTCAATCACACCATCCGGGGTTTCAAAAACGACGGCTGTCCTGCCACGGCTACCAGGACCCAGATGCCTGCCGAGCGTCATATGATAGATATTCGCCGATTGCGGCCACGTGATCCGCAGGTCGCCGGATGACCGGTCAAGGTTCAGCCGCCGGAGCTCTTCTTCGGAAAGCTTGTCGGTGTAGTCCAAATGCTCCTCCCATGGCCTGGCCGGTCAATTTACGTGTTGTCGGTGTGGTGGAACCGGGGTCTGACGGCACGGCAAGCGTTCTTAACATATTTGTCTTTACAAGTTAACATTCAATCTGGTGCCAGGGGGCTTGTTTTAGCATCATACAGAGGCTTTATGCTTGTCCTGCACGCCGCATTCGGGTGCAGTGGATCCGAAGTGAAAAGCATGAGGGCTGAAGATATGATTTGCACACAGGGACCCATGGTGTGGGCCGGCGGTTCTGATGCGCATGCTGATCGGGAAGGGCAGGCCGGGTGAGTGCAAAAGGCCTGTCACGCGACGCCTTGAGCGTGCCGATTGCCTGCCTGCAGTGTTTTTGTGCCGGCTCTCTTTATGCCTGGAGCGCCATGATAACGGCCTTGCGCGAGTCATTTGGCGTAAGCGTCGAGCATGCGGGCTTTGTCTTTTCCATCGCGATTATTTCTTTCACCCTTGCCTTGCTGTTGTCCGCGCGGCTTCCCATTGACCTTTCCGGTCCAAGAGCGCGCTCGGTCTTTTGCCTTGTCGGCGCAGTGGCTCTCCTCGCATCGTCAATGGCAGGCAGCTTTCCCCTTTTTGCGATCTGCTTCGGTGTCGGTTTCGGGGCTGCCAGCGGCGCTATCTATCTTGCCTGTCTTGATGTTGCGGCACGATCGGATGCGCGCAGGGCCGACATGAACACTGCGTTGGTGGTTGCCGCGTTCGGTCTTGGCGGTGCGGTATTCGGTCCGGCCCTGAGGCTGCTGGTTGCGCAAGGATGGGGATTGCAGGCCCTCCTGCTTCCGGCGCTCTGTCTGGTTTTCGCTGCCTGTTTCGCCGTATTGGGAAAATCCGATAACAGGCGGATTACAAGAGAAAAAATCGATGCGGAGAAGGCAAGTCATCACAATGATCTGAATGTCGGTCTGTGGCTTCCGCTCCTTTGGTTCGGTTTTGCGTTTGCTTCGGCCGCCGGCTTGATGACCCTTGGCCTGGCCGGTGCGATCATAGAGGAGGGCGGAGGCTCCGTCTGGTTGTCCGGAGCAGGCATCGCAGCGATTGCGATTGCCAATACCACGGGACGATTATGCTCCGGTCTGTTTACCCGGATTGTCAGGCTGGATCGGCTGATTGTGCTGCCGCCGCTTTTGTCGTCGTTTGGGCTTTTCGTCTGCATCTGGGTTGCCGAACCGGCCGCCATTGTCGTCGGTCTTGTTGTTGTCGCCTTGGCATACGGCCTCGTTGCGTCGCTCTACCCGATCGTGACCCGGCAACTTCTCGGCAGTGACGGGTTTGCCCGCTATTTCTCGATTATTTTCACCGCCTGGGGTCTGGCGGGGCTTGCAAGTCCCTGGCTCGCTGGTGCCGTATTGGCGCGCAGCGGTGACTTTCGTGCCGCGCTTGGCGTCGGTGTGGCGGCTGCGGTGGTGTCTATGGCTTTGTCGATTGCGACCGCCGTCTTCTTGCGCCGGGCCGTGGTGCGCGGTGTTCGCTAACTGCAATCGAAGACCTGGCCGACATGCTTTTCCAGCGCACCGGCCGTGCAGGTCATCATACGATGAAACCAGCGATTTGTATTATCATATTGCTTGTTATGAATTCGGAATTTCCGGTTTCGCCGTCGCCTCTTGTGATGAAATTGTCAGGCTGAGTATTGCGGCGGCGGCGATGGTGGCCGCCGACAGAAGGAACACCGGTGGGCCGGCGATTGTGTAGAGCAGTCCGCCGGCAATCAGGCCTGCAATGCTGGCTGCCGCGCCGAGACTGCTTGCAAGGCCCTGGACGGCACCTTGCATGCTTTCACCGGATCGGCTGGACAGGACAGCCATGAATGTCGGCCACATAAGCCCGTTGCCGAGTGCGATGAGGATGGCCGCGGCGTAGATCGCGGTCCAGCTATTTGCGAGCAGAAATGCGAACCCGCAGGCCAGGAACAGGCTTCCGGCCACAATAAGTGTTTTTTCCGACAGCCTGGGCGAAAGCCAGGCCAGCACCGGGCCCTGGACGATGACCATGCACAGGCTGAGGACAGCAAAATAGGTTCCGGTATCGGTGACAGACCAGTTGAGACCGATGGCTGCATGGGTCGGAAAGGCAACATAGAAAGAGCTGAAGCCAAGCATGACAAGAAAATTGACCGTGAGCAGCGCCGGCATTTGTGGAATGCGCATAATGCTGGCGGTGGGTGTTTCATCGCAGCCTTCGAGCCGATACCCCTCCTTGGTTTCCTGACCGAACACCTTGCACGCGTTCGGCATGCCCGGTTTTTCGGCAAGGAGAGCCGGACGGCTTTCCTTCAGCCCGAAGGCAATCAGGAAAAGAGCGATGGTGGAAATGATCAGTGCGGCGATCACCGGCAGTATCTCGCCATAGATCGTTGCACCCAAAAGCCCCGCGAGCGCCGGTCCGAGGATAAATCCGGCATTTGTCGACATCGCCATACGGCCGAAATTTTCCGCCCGGTGACGATCGTCGGTCATGTCTGCGAGATATGCATTTGCAACCGATACGTTGCCGCCGGTCAGCCCGTCGGTTGCGCGAGCGAGGAACAGGAGAACAAGCGGCAGGGTGATCGTAAATTGGCCGAAGAGAACCGAATCGACCTCGATCAGCGCGCCTTCCGGCAGGAAAAAGGCGGTGAGAAAGACGAGCCAGGAGATGAGTGTGCCGAGTTGGCTGACCAGCAGAACCCGCCGGCGCCCGATCCGGTCGGACCACCGGCCCAGAACCGGCGCGCCGATCAGCTGGAAAGCCGAATAGGTGGATGCCAGGGCTCCGAAGACGAGAGCGTTGCCGCCCCAATCTGTCACAAGGAAAACAAGAAAGGGCAGGACGATGCTGAAGCCCAGCGTGCCGACGAAATTCACCGACAGGATCGGCAGAAGCGGCACGAGGCCGGGCCCCGGCCTTATGATGTCGGCGTTGGTCAAGATGAAGTCCCCCGGTTGGCTCATGATAATATCATCAGGCCAGCCGGTTCAAATCGCCCCTGTGCGGGAAACGGAACGGTCGGGAAAGATGGTGCGTTTATCTAGTGCTGTGCCGATCCGCCGGTGCGCTGACGCTGCTCATGGGCAGCCGACCCGATCGTCTCGGAGGCATTGCCCTTGAGTGCTGGGGCATCGATGCCGTCACCGCCGGCATCGGCGGCGCGCTGAACACGGTTCGCCGCGATCCGCAGAATGCTCATACCGTCGCGGATTTCCTGGTCGGCATAGGCGACGCCTATGCTGACATTGCCCCAGGGCGCTTCGGCCTGTTCGCCCCGCGACCTGACTGCTTGCAAGATACGCTCACAGGTGCGGATGGCCGTCTTTGGTTCCGTGTTGGGAAAGACAATTGCAAATGTGTCTTCGCCGGTCCTGCCGACGCTGTCATAGGCGCGGGTCTGATCGACCAGGAGTTTCGATAGTTCCTTTAAGAGCGCATCGCCGGCGGCATGCCCCTCCGCATCGTTGATACCCTCGAAACCGTCAAGACGGACCGATGCAACCGAAAGCGGTGACTGGAACCGACGATAGCGGTTGAACTCGCCATCGAGAATATTGAGCAGGTTGGCGGTGTTGTGCAGGCCGGTCAGGCTGTCGCGCAAAGCCTGCTCTTTGAGCCGGCGATGGGCGAACTCAAAATCCCTGATGCTGAGGATGTCATGAAGTCCTTCATCATCGACCACAGGTATATGCCGGATACCATTCTTGATCATTGTCTCGTAGATGTCATCCATCGGATCGTCCGAACGGCAGGTGACGACCGAACTGGTCATGACGTCGGAGACAGTCTTTTCAAAGAAAGCCTGTTCGAATTCGACCATGGAACGGACGAGGTCGCGCTCGGACATGATGCCGACGAGCCTGAACTCATTGTCGACCACCGGAAGCGCGCCGATATTGTTGGTCTGCAGCAGATGCGCGGCTTCCAGCAGGCTTTTGTTCGGACCAATGAGCTTGATCTCGTTCTGACCCTTGTGCATCAGCAATTGGCGGATTCGCATTTCTGTACCCCTGAGCGGATTCCGTTTCGCGCATAGATTGTCTGTTGCTATCATTAAGAAAGCGTTCAGCCGCGGACTGCGCCTTTCCGCAATGGTCAATAAAGAATTGCGGTTGTTGCCTGACTTGCTCCAACCCAGGGCCGCCAGTCGGGCTTCGCGACTGCTGTCTTAAGCGTGTGAGCCCAATTCCCCGGCGTTTTTCTGCCTGACGAATGCACGTTTCGAGACCAGCGAAGCGGTGATGACACCGATTGTCACCAGGGCAATGAGGATCGTCGACAGTGCGTTGATTTCCGGACTGACGCCGAGCCTGACAGCGCTGAAAATACGGATCGGCAATGTAGTGGAGGCGGGGCCGGATGTGAACGATGCAATGACCAGATCATCAAGCGACAAGGTAAAGGCAAGCAGCCAGCCGGAAATCACGGCCGGCGCGATGATGGGGAGTGTCACGCTGCGAAAGGCGTCGAACGGGGTGCAACCGAGATCGAGCGCGGCCTCTTCGATGGAGCGGTCAAAGCTGACAAGGCGTGACGAGACAACGACCGACACGTAACACATGGCGAATGTGGTATGCGCCAGCACAATGGTGAAGACGCCCCGGTCGAGGCCGATCGCGATGAAAAGGAGCAGCAGCGACAGGCCGGTGATCACTTCAGGCATGACCAGCGGTGCGTAGGTCATGCCTGAGAACAGGGTTCGGCCAAAGAACCTGCCGCCGCGCACCATCACATAAGCCGCCATCGTGCCGAGCACCGTTGCGGCGGTGGATGAAAACAGGGCGACCTTCAGCGTTACCCATGCAGCGTCGAGAAAAGACTGGTTCTGCAGAAGCTCAAAATACCATTTTGTCGAGAAGCCCGCCCAGACCGTGACCAGCCGTGAGGCGTTGAAACTGTAGACGATCAAGATGATCATCGGGATGTAAAGGAAGGCAAATCCGAGTGTCAGCGCAGTGACGTTAAACCAGCTCAGGCGTCTCATCGGCCGGCCTCATTCTGGCGTTGCTGGTTGCGCTGGAACAGGGCGATCGGAACGATCAGTACCACCAGCAGGACAACGGCGACCGCGGAGGCGACCGGCCAGTCGCGATTGGTAAAAAATTCTTCCCACAGCACCTTGCCCATCATCAGCGTGCCGGAGCCGCCGAGCAATGAGGGGATGACGAACTCGCCGAGGACCGGGATGAACACCAGGAAACAGCCGGCGACAACACCGGGCCGCGAAAGCGGCGCGGTGACCAGCCAGAATGCCTGGGTGCGCGAGCAGCCCAGATCTTCGGCTGCCTCAATGAGGGAATCGTCCAGCTTGTCGAGCGTTGCGAATATCGGCAGTACCATGAACGGCAGATAGGTGTAGACGATGCCGATATAGACGGCGACGGAGGTGTTCAGCAAAGTGAGCGGTTCATTGATGATGCCCAACGCCAGCAGCACCTGATTGAGGAGGCCTTCCTGGCTCAAAATACCCATCCAGGCATAGACGCGGATAAGGAAACTGGTCCAGAAGGGGAGGATGACGAGGACCATGAGAATGACCCGCCACGATTGGGGCGCCTTCGCCATCCCGTAGGCGATCGGAAACCCGACAGCCAGGGTCAGGAAGGTCGATACGAGCGCGATGGTCAGGCTCGACAGAAATGCCTTCCAGTAGAGATTGTCCTCGGTCAGAAAGATAAAGTTCTCAAAATCGAGCTGGCTGAGAAACTCCACAAAGCCGCTCCAGCCCGCCGACAGGTCCAGCGTCGGAACATAGGGCGGGATGGCGATCGCAAAGTCGGACAGCGATATCTTCAGAACGATCAGGAACGGGACAAGAAACAGCACCAGCAGCCACAGATACGGAATGGCGATGAGTATGATGCGGCGCAGGTTCACAGCCCTTCTCCTATCGCGTCAGCACAAGGCCGGCGGTCGGTGACCAGGACAGCCAGACGCTGTCCTCCCAGGTCAGGCCCTGTCCGGCGCGCCGTTCGCGGTTGGCCGTCTGAGCCTTGATGATGTGACCGCTGTCGAGGCGCACGTGATAGGTGGAGATATTGCCCAGATAGGCGATGTCGTGGATCTTTCCGGAAACCGCATTCGCGGTGTTTTCCGGCTGCTTTTTCGAGATAGCGGTCTTTTCCGGGCGGATTGCGAAGGTGCAGGACGTGCCGATCTCAAGAGCGCCGGCATGGTCGCATTCGATGTCCGGCTGCCCTTCGGCCCAGGCGATCTTTGTCCGCCCATCGCCACAGCTTGCGACCTTGCCCTCAATGAGGTTGATGTCTCCGATGAAGCCGGCGACGTAGACCGAGTTGGGCGTTTCGTAAATCCGGTCGGGTGTGTCGACTTGCGCAAGCCGGCCATTGTCCATGACCGCGACCCGCGTCGCCACGGTCATCGCCTCTTCCTGATCATGGGTGACGATCACAAAGGTCGTGCCGGTTTTTTCCTGAATGTCGACAAGTTCGAATTGCGTTTCCTGGCGCAGTTTCTTGTCGAGCGCACCGAGGGGCTCATCGAGCAGGAGGAGTTTTGGCGCCTTGGCGAGCGCCCGGGCAAGCGCCACGCGCTGCCTTTGTCCGCCCGATATCTGGTCTGGCTTGCGGCCTGCAAAACCCTTGAGCTGCACCAGGTTGAGCATGTCCTCCACCCGACCGGCTATTTCCGATTTCGGCATGGCGGACCGTTTGAGGCCGAAGGCAATATTGTCGGCGACCGTCAGATGCGGAAAGAGCGCATAGGACTGAAACATCATATTGACCGCCCGCCGGTTCGGCGGCACCGGCCCGATGTCCTGGCCATCCAGCATGATCCTGCCTTGCGTCGGCACCTCGAACCCGGCCAGCATGCGCAGCAGCGTTGTCTTGCCGCAGCCGGAAGGGCCGAGCAGCGCGAAGAACTCGCCTTGGAAAATGTCGAGGTCAAGGTTGTCGACAGCCGTGAAGTCGCCAAACCGTTTGGTGACGCCTTCGAAACGGATCAGCGGGCTTTTTTCGGCATCATCCCACGGTTTTGTTTCAGGCACGGCGTCCATTGCTTCCCCCGGAGGCGCTAGTGCTGCGGCGCTCAGGTGCCGGATTTTATCCTGGTCCACATGCGTGTGACGAAACGCTGGGTGCGCGGGTTCCAGGCAATTGTCGGATAGAGCGCCTTCATGGTCTCCGCATCGGGATAGATCGCCGTATCGTTGATGACATCTTCCTCCAGGAACTCCTGCGAGGCGAGATTGCCATTGGCGTAATAGACATAGTTGGACGCCGCCGCCATGTTTTGCGGATCCATCATAAAATTGAGGAAGGTGTGTGCGGCTTCCGGGTTGGGCGCATCGGTCGGGATCGCCATCTGATCGAACCACATGACCGCGCCTTCCTTCGGCGCGTTATAGGCGATGTTCACGCCGTTCTCCGCTTCCGCCGCGCGGTCGCGGGCCTGGAGGATGTCTCCCGAATAACCGAACGCCACGCAGATCTCGCCATTGGCCAGGGCGTTGATGTACTCGGAGCTGTGGAACTTCTGCACGTAGGGCCGAACCGCGCTGAGCACCGGTTCGGTCTTGGCGATGATGTCGGTGTCCTGAGTGTTGGGGTCTTCTCCCAGATAAGTCAGCGTGGCCGGTATGATTTCCGCCGACGCATCGAGGAACTGGACGCCGCAGACAGCCAGTTTTTCCATATATTTCGGGTTGAACACGAGTTCGAGCGAATCCACCGGCGCATCATCACCCAGCACCTCGGCGACCTTGTCGACATTTATGCCAATTCCTGTGGTGCCCCACATATAATTGACCGAATAGGCATTGTCCGGATCATAAGGTTCCGTGCGTTCCTTTATGGCATCCCAAAGGTGCTGTGCATTCGGCAATTTCGACTGGTCCAGCGGCTGGAACACGCCAGCCTTGATTTGCCGCTCGAGGAAACTTGCAGAAGGCACCACGACATCGTAGCCCGAGCTGCCGGCCAGCAATTTGGTTTCAAGCACATCGTTGGAATCGAAAACATCGTAAATCAGGTTGATGCCGGTTTCCTTCTCGAACTTTTCAAGAAGCGCCTCGTCGATGTAGTCCGACCAGTTGTACACACGGACCTCATCGGCCAGCGCCGCGGTCGCAGCGAGTGTCAAAGACAGTGCGATCAGGTATTTTGCTGGTTTCATTATCATTTCCTGCTTGCGTCTATCCTGGCATTGAAAATTTGTGACCGCCTCGCACGCCCCGTACGGCCGATCCCGGTTTGTCGGAAACAAGAATGCACATCCGGCCCGCTGGCGTCGAGAAAAAATGCATGATTTCCGGCTTTTGCGGCGAAAGAAAAAAAGCGTTTCAGGACTGGCGGGCTGGCGTTAAGATGCCGCTCATGGTCATGCATCCAAACAAGGACGACCGTATGGAAAACGGATCCGGCGCTGCCGGGCGGTTCGCCGACAAAATTGTACTCATTACCGGCGCAAACGACCGTGGCTTCGGTGGCGCCATTGCAGAAAAGCTCGGTGAGGAAGGCGCAACCCTGGTGCTGACGGACAGGGTTGAACCGAAACGACTGCTGGGCCGCCTTGAGCGCCGCAACGCTGCCGTCCGCTGGCATGCGGGCGATATTACCGAGCCGTCATTTGTTCAGCGTATGATCGATGAGACCGTGGCTGAATTCGAGCGGCTGGATGTTGTCGTCAACAGCGCCGGTGTCAGCGGGTTTGGTCTCTTTGAAGACCTGACCGACGAGCAGTGGGACATGACAATGAATGTCAATGTCATGGGCACTGTCCGCATCACCCGTGCGGCACTGCCGCATCTGGCATCACCCGGCGGGGTTATTGTCAATATTGCCTCCGTGCTGGCGGCCAATGCCTGTGCCGGCAATGCGGCTTATGGCGCCAGCAAGGCAGCGGTCGTTGCACTGACCAACTCGCTCGCACTTGAAGTCGCACCGCGTAAAATCAGAGCTGTCTGCATCGCGCCGGCACTGGCGCATACGCCAATGCTTCACGAATTTGCCAAGGATTTTACCAAAGAGGCCTGGGATCAGGTCAATGCCTGTCATCCGCTTGGCACCGGCTCGCGCCATGATATTGCCAATGCGGTCGCCTTCCTTGCATCCAGCGATGCGGGCTGGATTACCGGAAGCACGCTGCCGCTCGGTTGGACGCAGACGATCCCGTTGCCCATGGTCCCAACGGAGACGCCGAAACAATGAGCCTTGCCGAAGTGTCACCCGATGCGAGTGAAGAACAGTATCATCTGTGGCATCCGTTCACCCAGATGCAGAAAGTTCTCAATGCGCAGAACATTGTGGTCGAACGCGGCGAGGGGCCTTACCTGTTTGACCAGAATGACAAACGCTATCTCAATCTGACCTCCTGCCTGTGGAATGCGCCTTTGGGCCTTGGACGGTCGGAGATCATCGATGCGATCACCGAGCAGCTCAACGAGTTGAGCTTCGCCGCCCTGTTCCGCACGGCGCATCGGCCGGCGATCAAGCTTGCACAAAGACTCTCCGAGATCGCGCCCGGCAGGCTCAACCGCGTCTTCCTGACGTCTAACGGCTCGGAATCGGTTGAATCGGCCATCAAGATGGTTCGGCAGTATTTCCATCACACCGGGTCGAAGAAATACAAGGTGATCTCGCTGCTGAACGCCTATCACGGTGTATCTTACGGCGCTCTTGCCGCCTCGGGCTTTGCCGAGGATCAGCAGGGATTCGGGCCGATGCCGGAAGGCTTCCTGAAAATTCCCGCGCCCTTCAACCGCGACCGTCAGAGTGAGGAGGAGCGGGCGGCCTTTGAGGTCGCTTGTGCGAAGGAACTCGAACGGACCATCCTTGCCGAAGGCGCTGACAGCGTTGCCATGTTCCTTATCGAGCCTGTGCAGGGCATGGGTGGAGCGATCGCGCCCGGTCAGGCCTATTTCGATGTCATCAGCGAAACGTGCCGCCGCTATGATGTGAAGCTGGTGGTCGATGAGGTGACGACCGGTTTCGGCCGTACCGGGACCTTGTTCGCATCCGAACGCTTCAATCTGGATCCTGACGTCATGTGTCTTGGCAAGGCGATCAGCGGCGGGTATTTCCCGCTTGGCGCGGCTGTGGCCACGGATGAGATCTGGGATGTGTTCCTGTCTGATTCAGACGGGACGCGGTTTAATCACGGCTCCACCAATGCCGGCCATCCGGGCGCCTGTGCGGCCGGTCTTGCGGCCATCGACATTCTCACGCGTGACAATCTGATTGAGGCGGCGGCAGAGCGTGGCGCCACGTTTTTGTCCGATTTGCGGCAGCTGAAAGAGCTGCAGGTCGTGGATGATGTACGTGGCATCGGAATGTTGTTCGCCATCGATCTGGTGCGTGATGAAGCCGGGCGCGAACCGCTTGATGCGGCCGCAATGGATATGGTCGCCAAGGCCTGCTATGCGCGCGGACTTTGGATTCATTTCTCCGGTAACCGGATCTTGCTGTTACCGCCGTTCATCCTTGGGGATGAGCATTTTGCAGAGGCGTTCGCCGGGCTCAAACGCATTCTTTCCAGAGTGCCGGCCTGGATCTAGCGCTGTCCAGGATTAGCTCTGCGTTCCCTTGTACTGGGGCGCTGCGGCGTCGAATTCCTTGCGAAGATTGACGACCACGCGGCGGTTCTGCGACTTGCAGGCAAGCTCCGGGCAGTTGCGCACGAGACGTTCCTTGCCATAACCCTTTGCCCACATGCGCTGCGTGCTGACGCCTTTTGAGGCCAGGTAATCCATTACGGCCTTGGCGCGCTTGTCTGAAAGCTGGACATTGGCGCCGGAGGAACCGGGGTCGTCGGAAAAACCCTGAAGCTTGACCAGCCAGCCCTTGTGCTGGTTGAGCCAGGCTGCCTGCAGGTCAAGCGTTTCCTTGGCGACATCATCAAGGCTTGCTGAACCGCGGGCAAAATAGACCCGCCTTCCGGCGCTCATGATGAAGTTTTCCTCACTGCCGGTTCTGATATCGGCAAAGCCAACGGCAGCGTCGTCCGTTGCGCCGGCATTCGGATCGCCAAGCGCGGCGTTTGTGCCCGTGCAGCCTGATGCTGCGATACCGGCGAATAGCAGCGCTGCGGCTGCTGTGATCCGGAGAATACTCGTCATACTCTTTCCCCCATCTGGCGCTGTCCCCTGGCGCCAGTCCGTTATCCTGCCCTATCGGAGATATGTTCGAGAACCAGCACCGCCGTGCCGACCGGCGCGCGGCGGTATAGGTCGATGACGTCCTCGTTGAACATGCGGATACACCCGGATGAGACGTCAGAGCCGATTGACCACGGCTCTGCGGTGCCATGAAGCCTGTAGCCCGTGTCGCCGCCGCCTTTTCCGTGAAGGTAAAGCGCCCTCGCGCCCAGTGGATTGTTCGGGCCGCCTTCCATGGAGTCAGGCAGTTCTGGCTGCCGTTTTTTCATTTCCTCGGGTGGAACCCAGCGCGGCCAGCGAGCCTTGCGGGCGACGTTTGCGCGTCCGAACCACTGGAAGCCTTCGCGCCCGACACCGACGCCGTAGCGCATGGCGGTGTTGTTTTCCCAGATCCAGTAGAGGTAGTGATTGCGGGTATCGACGACGACCGTTCCTTCCGGCTCGTCGGAGAAATACTTCACCATCTGCCGATGCCAGCGCGGATCGATCGATGTGAAATTCGTGTTCGGATAGCGATGATCGCCGTCAGTGGTCGCGCCCTTGAAAAACTTCGATGACTGCGCCGCCGATCCGCTTGTCAGGATCGATGGCATGCTCAGACCCGCTGCTGCAACAGCGGCTCCTTTCAGCAGGCTACGCCTTTTCATTGTGTCCTCCCTGTGCCGGCTGGCCGGCTCCACGCATGACCGCGCCTTCATGCGCGCAAATGTCACATGAGCCCATTAAATGCGAAAAGGGCGGGGAGGGTCAACCTTCAAGCGCCGAAGCGGCTGTGAAGTCGCTTCGTCAAGTCACCAGGTGCGGCGTGGCCCGGTATCGATATGATAATGGCCGGAGCGGGCGTAGTAGCTGTAACCGCCGACTTCGCGTTGCGAGCGCAAAAAGGCCAGAACCGATGCGGAATCGCCGCGCACGGAAAAGTCCACAGCCTTGCAGTTCAGGTGATAGGAGTTCTTTGCGCCGCCCTTGCGCCAGTTCTCGAACCACCAGCGTTTGGTCGAGTGTACCGTCACGGTTCCATAGCGGCGCGAGACGCGATTGAGAACACGCTTGAGCTTGCGTGGAACACACCATTTGGTGTCGTTGTAGTTCACTGTTGCCGATTGCGAGCCCAGCCCGAAGAAGCTGGCACAGCCCGACAACGGCATTCCCGTCGCGGCGACAATGAGAACAGAGAAAACAAGCTTACGCATAACGCTATACCAACCCGTGCTGACGACATGCGTTATTATTGCGCCCGAACGATTAAAATTGTCATGAAAGATATGGTTAAGGTTTAACGTCCAAGGCCCTCGGCCGGTTAAGGAATTCGGCGAGAATGGGGCTGGTTCGGCTGGCGTTCTGGAGGCTTTCTTTTTCTTGCCGTCAAAAGCGCTCCGGGTTGCTGATCGGCATCATGTGATTGTCCCATCGGACGCCAGGGTTATCGACGTTGTTCGTACTTCCGGTCAAAAGCACACCGTCACCCGACGAGGCGAGATAGTCCTGGCCAAGCGGGCTGATGCCACAGATATCGGGCAGGTTACGACGGGAAAGTACGGCCCCGGTCTCAGCATTGAGCACAAACATGCAGTTGCCCCGCGGTGAGGTGATCGCCAAAGTCCCGGCGGCGGGGTTGGCGGCAATCGATCCGATATAGTTTCTGAGCGCGGAGATATGGTGGGGCTCCATCTCGAAGAGCCGGATCCCGTCGCCCGGCCTGCAATGGCCAGACAGTTGCGGTTGCTTGCGCGGCGAGCCTTCGAACTGGCAGGCGAAATAGATGCCACCCCTCCCGTCGTCTGCCAGATGGCGTATTGAAAGCTGATGCATGGTCGGCGGCAATTCGTGCCGTTCGCGAACCGTGCCGTCGCGCCGGTCGATGAAACAGAGCGACGGCTGCATGGTCGCCAAATTGAGTTTCGCGCGGCCAAAATCCGGATGGGTTTCGACGCCGCCATTGGCCACAGCAAGGGTTACGCCGTCGTCCAAAGCCAGTATGTCGTGCGGACCGATGCCACCGGACGGGAACTCACCGATCCGCCTGTAACCCGATGTCGCGTCGTAAACGCCAACCATGCCGACTGCATTATCGAAATCGTTCTCGCTGGCGTAGAGCAACCGCCCGTCCGCGGAGAAGGCTCCATGACCATAGAAGTGGCGGCCGGGGCGGCTTGTAATCATTTGCGGCTGCGTCGTCTTGTCGGCGGTAAAGGCAACCGCGAACGTGCCGGGCCGGCGGGCAAAGACGACAAATTGTCCGGTTGACCGGTTGCGGGTAATGTCGTGGCCACGACCGGGCAGGGGAATACGCGCAATCAGACTGCCTTCTTCGGTTAGGACGGCGGCGCCAAATCCTCCCATGTCGTCACGGTATGCGGACGCAAAAACTGCCGGTGCAGAAGCCAGTTTTTCGGCCGAGGCCGGCGTGAGAGTGGACGCAAAAATTGCGCCCGCTGCGGTTACAAAAGACCGCCGGTCGAGCAGTCCTTCCTTCACGGTCAGTCCCCGTCCAGGCTCGAGAAATTAGCGGTCAGACCAAGTGCTGCGGTCATGTCGTCCCCGAAATTCCCCATCATCGCGCGGACGGTCGTGCGTACGAAAACCAGTTTCGAGCGCTGTTCCGGATCAGACAGGAGATCGGCGGGGGGTCCGCTAAGACTGTCCAGGGCGGCAATTGGATGCCGGAAACCGAACCTCACGGAATCGTCGATCCATTTTGAGCTTTCAGGCAGGAGCTCGGCGAGCCCGGACACGTCGTAGAGCGCCCGGAAATCTTCCAGTCCTGTCTGTAGCATCGCAAGCGTGCCGTCAGAGCGGCGAAAGAGCGCGCGTTTTGGCCGATCCTTTTTCGCTGTGGAGCCGAGAAAGGAACCGAGCTCCATTGTGTCGTAGAATTCAAGACCATTGGAAAACAGGCTTACAAGGGCGCCAAGTGCCTCCTTTTCGTCCCGAAAGAAGGGGTTGTCCGCACCGGGACGCATCCATATTTCGGCGAACCCTTCCGGTCCCTGCCATTCCGTAACCAGCTCACCAGCGATCGCGCTGATGTTCGTGCCGGCGGCGTGAGCGAAACGGCAGCGAAATGTGTCGGCTTCGGATGCGAGTTCATCGGAACCATTGCCGTAAAGTGCAAACTCAAGCGCTGCCAGCCCCTGTACAGCAACACTCTTTTGCGCAAGGCCGGATGGCGTTGCGCTCTCCGGTTCCCGGTTTTGCAACAGCGCCTGAACCTGGCGCAGGCCGACCCCGCGCCGATCTGGCCAGAACAAAATACGCTCAAGCCTGTTGTCCTCAAGGATTGGTCCGATGCGCAGAATGTTGACGGCGGCCCAATCCGTTGTCGCATGGGTGAAGTTCTGCTGCGCTTCAGAAAGGCCGTCCGGAGAGGGCGCGGCACACAGCGCGCTTATGCTGTCTCTCAACGCGGCGGTTGATCCGGCGAAGGCCTCTAGCGCGGGGATGGCAAAATTCTCGACCGATGCCTTGATGGCGCTCACGTCGCGGGCACTTGCGTGCGAGGGTACCCAAATGACCGCAAGAATCAGCAATGCGGCGAGCACGGACATAGGGTTCAGCACGCCGCGCGGACTCGCTGCCTGCCTGATACCGCGCATCATGCCATCCGGTCCCAGTCTCCGTGGCGCATGTTGAGGCTGTAATCCCTGCCGTCCACGCCTTCAGGCGTCACCAGTTCGAAATGCGGCGAGCGGTCCATGAACTCATGCATATGGGTGACGACCTGATCCTTGTCGGCAAGAACAACCGCATAAACAGGCGGTTCAAAATTGCCGGGAACGCTGGTTTCGGGCGCCTTGAGATCGAGCGCCAATTGGTGATTGAGGCCGCGGATGCTGGAGAAGGCGATGCCGCGCCAATTGCCGAAAATCGGTCTATGTACATGGCCGAAGAAGATGTGGCGGATTTTCGTCACGTGGGGTTCGAGCACGTCAAAGAATGCTTCTGCATCCAGAAGATTGATAATATCCATGCCCTTGAGCCCGAGTTTCAGAGGGGGGTGGTGCATAAGGATAAGCACAGGCCCGTCTGCCGTCTCCAGCTGTTGTTTGAGCCAGCCGAGCCGTTTCGGGCAATATTCGCCGGCATCGGTCGGCGCCTCCTTCTTGGTGTCGAGAAACAGGCAACGTCCTGCCTCGGTTTCCATGACCGATTGAACAAATCCGTTTTCATCGGTTTCGACACCGGGAACCATCCTGATCATGGTCTCGCGGTGGTCGTGATTGCCCATCAGGACTTTCACCGGCATGTTGAGGCGTGCAATCGCATCCGTCAGCACACGATAGGTCGCCTCGTTGCCCCAATGCGCCTGATCGCCGGTGAAGACGACAAAATCCGCGTCATCATGCTCCCGGTTGATGCTGTCTATCGCCGCGTGCAGGCGGCTTTCCGGCGACACGCCATACAGGCGGCGGCCTCCGTCAATGAGATGGATATCCGTCAGTTGGATGAATTTCAGCACGTCGAACGATCCCTTGCGGCAGGTTCTCAGATGAGGTCTTTCCTAACTGTGTAGACGGTTTTTCGCGTCTTTTCGATGTCGAAGCTTCACAATCGGAATATATGGCGGATGTTTTAGCGTATTGCGCTCGCCGGCACGACTTCGCGGCCGGGTTCTTCCGGCTCATGATCGGCCATTTGTGCTGGAAAGCCCGGTGCGCGGACGCTTTGACCGGTGGCCTCCTCGAGGCGCCTGATGATGTTCGGTGACAACTCCCGCGGGCCGTACCGCTCTTCTCCATCCCTGAAAATGTCGATCAGCACCGGGTTGAGTTCCAGCGGCACACCGCAGCGCTCTGCGACCTGTTGAAAGAGCCCAATATCCTTTGAGACGAGATCCATGGTGAAATTGATGTCCCGAGAACCGTTGAGAATGACCTGACTTTCCGTCTCGTGTACAAAGGAATTGCCCGACGAGATGCGGATCGCTTCATAGGTCGTGTTGAGGTCCATACCGGCAGCTTTCGCCGTGACCAGCGCCTCGCACAGTGACAACAGGTTGGCGGTGGCGAGGTAATTGGTCACCACCTTCAGAACCGAGGCGGAGCCCAGCGGTCCGGTGTGAAGGATCCGCCGGCCCGTGGCCCTGAGTACCGGAAGCATCTGCTCGAAGGTCGAGCGATCGCAGCCGGCAAAAATCGAGATATTGCCTGTCGCGGCGCGGTGGCACCCGCCGGACACCGGACAATCGACCGGCAGGCCGCCGGCTGCCGAAACCAGGGCGCCGAGGCGGCGGACTTCCGCCTCATCAGTGGTTGACATTTCCGCCCAGACTTTCCCCGGCGCCATAGCATGAAGGATACCGTCATCGGTTTCCATAACGGCCGCCGATGCGGCGGGGCTCGGCAGGCAGGTGATGATGATGTCGCAGGTGCTGGTGATTTCGGCAGGGGAGTCGGCCCACTGGGCACCACCGTTCAAAAAGGGTTCGGCAAGATTGCGATCAAGGTCCCGAACCGTCAGATCGAAACCGTTTCGCAGGAGGCTTCCGGCCAGTTTGCCGCCGACATTGCCAAGACCGATGAAGCCGATTTTCATAGATGCCTCCCATAATTTGCCTTCTATCTGAGCGGTTCGGTTTCCATGGTGAGATGGAGTTCCGTTCCTTCGTAGGGATTCGCCCGTGCGACGTCCTCGTTCAGTTTGACACCCAGGCCGGGTGCATCGGGCACGAGAACGCAGCCATCCTCCCAGCGGATCGGATTGACAAGGAGATCGGCGTGAAAACCGTCCCACTTCTGGATGCTTTCAAGGATCAGGAAATTCGGAATGCAGGCCGAGAGCTGGATATTGGCCGCGCCGACGACCGGGCCGCAATAAAGATGCGGGGCAATCTGGGCGTAACGGGTTTCCGCCATGGCGGCGATTTTCTTGGCTTCCAGCAGGCCGCCGACGCGGCCGAGATTCATTTGCAGGATCGAAGCGGCGCCGGTATCGAGCACGCGTGCGAACTCGTATTTGGTGCAGAGACGTTCGCCGGTCGAAATCGGGATCGATGTCGAACGTGCAACCTCCGCCATGCGTTCGGGCATTTCGGGGGTGACCGGCTCCTCGAACCAGAGCGGATCGTAGGGCTCCAGCCGGCGCGCCATACGTTTGGCGCCCGACACGGTGAACTGACCGTGCGTTCCGAAGAGCAGGTCGGCCCGGTTGCCGACTGCTTCCCGGATGCGTTTGCAGAAGAGTTCGGAACGCTCCAGATCCTCAAGGCTCGGCTGATGGCCGCCATAGATGGTATAGGGGCCGGCCGGGTCGAATTTGACGGCGGTAAATCCCTCATTGGCGCAGGCGAGGGCCGCTTCTGCGGCCAGATCGGGATCGTTGTAAACGTTCGGTGTATTCGGGTCCGGATAGACGTGTTCGTCGCCGGGCGGGTAGAGATAGGTATATGTGCGGAGCCGCTCGTGAACACGCCCGCCCAACAGCTGATGCGCCGGCTGATCTGCCGCTTTACCGATAATGTCCCAGCAGGCCATTTCCAATCCGCTCAATACGCCCATCACGGTCACATCGGGTCGCAAGGTGAAGCCGCCGCCATAGGCCATGCGCCACAACCGCTCGATGTGGTGTGGATCGGCGCTGTCGAAAACGTGGGCGAACAGGTTTTCGGCCATTTGCGCGACGAGATGCGGGCTGAAGGTGGCGTTGTAAATTTCGCCAAGGCCGACAATGCCACATGCGGTCTTGAGCTGGACGAAGATGAAATAGCGGCCACCGCGCGAGGGGGGTGGATTGGCGACAACAAAGGTCTCGATCGATTGCAGTTTCATATTGCATCAAACCTCAAGGGCTGCCGGCTTCGCTTGCCATATAATCGGCTTTGTCGAGCCAGGCCGGATTGATCTCGGCACCCCAGCCGGGCGTGTCGGTGACCAGGACATGGCCATTTTCAACGGTGAACGGCTCGTTGACAAAGAGATTCTGCTGCCAGGGATAATAGTCTGATCCTTCAATGGAAAATTCCAGATAGGGCCCGGCGTTGGGGATCGACCTCAGAAGGTGCATGGTGAAGAGCGTGACCATGGAGAGATTGGCCGAATGGGGCGTGCAGACGAGGCCCGCTGCCTTGGCCATTTCGGCAACGCGCAAAGCGCGTGCGAGCCCGCCGATATAGCAGATATCCGGCTGGACGACGTCGACGGCGCGCATGGCGATCATACGGCGCCAGACAGCAAGATCGCAATCCTGCTCGCCGCCTGTGACGTCAAGATCGAGCGCGTCGGTGACCTTCTTCGTTTCATCGAGGTCCCAATAGGGGCATGGCTCTTCGAAATGACAGATGCCGTTATCCTCAAGCATGCGACCGATCTCGATGGCGTTTTTCGCCGAATATCCGCTGTTTGCGTCAACGAGGAGAGTTGCCGTGTCGCCAAGGCTTTTGCGCACGGCAGGTACGATGGCCTCAGTGCGTCCGGGCCACTCGTCTAGATCGTGCCCGCATTCGCTGGCCACCCGGAACTTGAAGGCGTCGAAACCATGCTGATCGCGAAGCCGGGTCAGGCGCGTGGCTTCTTCCTCGGGTCCAATGTCACGCCGCATGCTGGAGGCATAGGTGCGTAGCGGGCCCGGACTGCCGCCAATCAGCTCGCAGACGGGTTTTTCCGCGAGCCTTCCGCGCAGGTCCCAAAGCGCGGTGTCGAGACCGGCGAGGGCCCGGCGCAGATAGGAGCCGGGAAATTTGTGCTCCTTTTCAACAATCAGATCAGCGAGCGCATCGATATCGTCTATCCCGGCTCCGAGCGCCCAGGGGGCGATCTGGCGATGAAAGACCAGTGCGGTGATATCGGCATTGTAGGTGGAGACCTGGCCCCAGCCGAATGATCCGTCCTCGGCGGTGACACGAACGAAACCCACAAAGCTGTTGGAGAAGGTTTCAAGCTTGACGATCTTCATGGTGTCAGCCCGCCGCCTTCAAATCTTCCAGGATCATGTCGGCGCCTTTCTGGGCGAGCATGATGGTCGGTGCATTCGTATTCCCGGATGTCAGGTTCGGAAAGGCCGATGCGTCAACGACGCGAAGGCCCTCGACCTCATGCACCCGAAGACGGGCATCCAGCACGGAGTTGCTCTTATTTGTGCCCATCCGGCAGGTGCTGGTCGGGTGATAGACCGTTGCCGCCCGTTGTTTGAAATCGTTGAGCGCCTCTTCGTCGCTGAGATTTCTAAGGTCCGGCTGGCGTGGTGATTTGATCAGCTTTACCATGGTTGGCGTCTCGATCAGCCGCTGCAACAGCCGTGCGCCGCGCATAATGGCGGCGCAATCCTCATTGGTCGTCAGCGAATTGGGTCTGATGCGCGGCGCGTCATCGGGATCGGACGAAGCGATGTCGATGCGGCCACGACTGGTTGGGCGGCAGGGCTGGTAGGACAACAAAAAACCCGGTTCCGGATCGATCTGCGGTGCTGCGCCCGACCCTGTCGAATAGGTGGCCGGATTGCAGTAGATCTGCATATCGGGTTGCGGTGCATCCGGGGTCGAGCGGATGAAGCCGCCGCACTGGTTGATACCGAGGCTGAGAAGACCACGGCGGGTAAGGGCATATTGCAGGGCTGCCAATATTCTGCTGCGCCAGGGCTGCAACTGATTGTTCAGCGTCGGGACGGTTGCCTCGTAGTAATAGTTGACGGCGAGATGGTCCTGCAGCCCGCCGCCGACCTCAGGAAGGTGCCTGCGAACTGCTATGCCATAGCTTTGCAACACGTCCGCCGGCCCGATGCCGGAAAGTTGCAGGAGCTTGGGCGAGTTGACCGCACCGGCGCTGACAAGGACCTCGCGTCTCGCAAGAGCCTGTCGCTTTTTGCCGCACAGGCGATAGGCAACACCGCTTACGCGCTGCCCATCAAAAATAAGATGGTCGACATGGGCGTTGGACACCAGCTTGATGTTTCCACGCCTCAGAGCCGGCCGTAGAAAGGCGTCAGCGGCAGAACAGCGCCAACCGGCGCGTGTTGTGTTGTGAAAGATGGTCAGGCCTTCCGGGGCTGTGCCATTGAGATCGTCCGTCGTCGGCCAGCCGGCTTCCTTTGCCGCCGTCAGAAACCGCCCGGTGACCGGGTGCGCCTGATCGGTTTCGTCCGTGACCCAGAGCGGTCCGTTACCGTGCGTGTCAAAACCATTGCCGCGTCGCCGCGCCTTCGTCTCGCTGCGTTCGAACACCGGTCTGACACTTTGCCAGTCCCAATCGTCTGCGCCGGCTTCGGCCCAGTCGTCAAAATCATGCGGCAGTCCGCGGCAGTAGACCATGGCATTGATCGAACTGGAGCCGCCGATCACCTTGCCTCTCGGCCAATAGCCGGAACGGCCGCCAAGCTCCGGGTCGGGCTCGCCGGAGTAACACCAATTCACCTTCGGGTCCTTGAAAGTGAAGCCATAGCCGATCGGGACGCGAATGCGCAGCTTCCGATCCGACCCGCCTGCCTCGATCACCAGGACTTTGAATCGGCTATCGCGGCTGAGGCGTTCGGCCAGGACACAGCCCGCGGAGCCGGCACCTACTATGATAAAATCGAATTCGTTGCCGCTCATATTACTCTTGCCTTGATTTTCCGGCAGTGTTGATGGTGATATGACCTTAATCAAACGAAGCATTATCGGCCAAAGGCCCAAGATTTTTTGTTGATTGTGGAAGGTGTCCCATGGGCTATCAGCTTCCCCCCGTCGCCTGGCTCCGGGCTTTTGAAGCCGCTGCACGGCATTCGAGCTTTGCCGCCGCCGCCAATGAACTCAATCTGACCTCTGCAGCGATCAGTCATCAGATCCGCTCGCTGGAAAAACGCCTGGGATTCGGCTTGTTCGAACGCTTGCCGCGCGGGGTGCGCCTGACCGATATGGGTGCGGCCTATGTGCCGGCTGTGCGCAGGGCTTTTGAGGATTTGTCGCTGGCGACGATGGGCATATTCGGTTCGCTTGGCGAGAAGACGCTGCGGATACGGGTGCCCATCTCCTATGCAACACTGGTCCTCGTGCCAAGGCTGCATGAGTTCCGGGCCGCCTATCCCGGCATTGAACTGCAGCTTTGCACCACCATTTGGGGCGATGGCCTCAACAGCGAATCGGTTGATATCGATATCCGCTATGGCGACGGCAATTGGGGGGATCAGCGCATCAATGCCGGCCGGTTCGAGAAAATCAGCGATGAGCGGTCGATCGTCGTGTGCAGTCCCGATCATGCAACGCAGCTTGGAGCCGGTGCGACCTTGTCGGATGTGTGCGAGGGCGCGATCATCAAGATCATGGGCTGCGAAGGCATGTGGAGCGATCTGAAGAAACAGCACGGTGTCGAGGTTGACGAGCCGTCCACGGCGGTGAAATCCGATACATCGCTGGTGGCGCTGGAATATGCGGCAACCGGACTTGGGGCCGTTCTGGTGCTTGATGCGTTTGCCCGGCCCTACTTTGCGTCCGGACGCCTTGTTCAGCCGGTTGAGGCATCGCTCGGCGGCAATCAGGCCCATTATGTCCTGTGCCCGCCTGACAGCGAGCACGCGCCGGAAGTGCTTCTTTTTACCGAATGGCTGCTCGACAGCCTGCGCTGAAAGCGGACGTGGACAATATTCGCTTGCCTCTTGTTTTCCTTTGCCACTCTTGCGGGTCGCCGGTAGAATGGTCAAGGATGAACAATGTCGCCGGGCCATTGGCGCGGCTGAATTCCCGACATTGCGGAGGAAGCTATGCCGAATATTCTGCGGCGCGAAGACGTGGCGTTCTGGCTTTATGATTTTCTGGATCTCGAGGCGCTTAGCCAGCTGCCGCATTTCGCCGATGCCGACCGCAGCGTCTATGATGCCATTCTCGACAGCGTCGAGAAGATTGCCGAAGAACGCTATCAGCCGCATGCGCAAAAGCTCGATGCCAACGAGCCGGAGTTCCGTGACGGTTCGGTGCACATTATCCCCGAGGTTAAAGAAGCGCTGGATGCCTTCTGCGAGGCCGGGCTGATGGGGGCGAGTTTCGATGCGGATGATGGCGGCCTGCAACTGCCCTATCTGCTGCAGACGGCGATTTCGGCCTGGTTCTCGGCGGCAAATTGGGGCACCAGCGGCTATACAGGTCTGACGGTCGCGGCCGGAAATCTGCTTGCTGAACATGGGAGCGAAGAGCAGAAGAACCGTTTCCTGCGCCCCATGATCGAGGGCCGCTATTTCGGCACCATGGCGCTCTCCGAACCACATGCCGGATCGTCCGTCGGCGATATCCGTACCCGCGCCGAGCCGCAGGAGGACGGGACTTACCGTCTGTTTGGCAACAAGATGTGGATTTCCGGCGCCGACCACGAGATGTCGGACAATATCGTCAATCTTGTGCTGGCGAAAATCCCTGGCGGGCCGGCCGGCGTCAAGGGCATTTCGCTCTTTATCGTGCCACGCTATCTCATAAATGATGACGGCTCGCGCGGCGCGCGCAACGATGTGCGCCTTGCCGGTCTCAACCACAAGATGGGCTGCCGCGGTACGGTCAACTGCGTTCTCAATTTCGGCGATAAGGACGGGGCTGTCGGTTATCTCGTCGGCGAGCGGCATCACGGTCTTCAATATATGTTCTCGATGATGAACGAGATGCGGATCGGCGTGGGCCTGAGCGCCGCGGCGCTGGCTGAAACCGGCTATCTGCATGCGCTTGACTATGCCCGCGACCGGACCCAGGGGCGCAAACTGACCGACCGGGACCCGTCGACGCCCATGGTGCCGATCATCGAACATGCGGACGTAAAACGCATGCTCCTCCAGCAGAAGGCCTATGCGGAGGGGGCGTTGGGGCTTTGCTTTTATGCCGCGCGGCTCGCTGATGAGCTGCGGGCAGGGGATCAGGCCATGCAGGAGAAGGCCGGCCTGCTCCTGGATATCCTGACGCCCATCGTCAAATCCTGGCCCTCCGAGTTCGGGCTGCGGGCCAACGAGATTGCCATCCAGGTGTTCGGCGGCGCCGGCTATACGCGCGACTATCCGGTCGAGCGCTTCTATCGGGATAACCGGCTCAACCACATCCATGAGGGAACGCGCGGCATTCAGGGTCTCGATCTTCTCGGACGCAAGGTGCCGATGCGGGGCGGCGCGTCTTTCAAGACGCTTGTTGGGGAGATCAAGGGGACGGTGAAGGAAGCCTCCGGTATGGCGGATTTTGCCGATCTCGCCGAGGCATTGGAGCGTGCCGTCGATCTTGCCGCTGCGACGACCGCGACCATGGCCGGCAAGGCCGAACAGCTCGGGCAGGAAGCCTATCTGGCCAATGCCACCATTTATCTTGACATGCTCGGCCACGTGGTCGTCGCCTGGGTCTGGCTACGCCAGGCGCTGGCCGCCGATGGCGCCCGGGCGGACGGGGCGGATGCGCTTTGCGACGGCAAGATTGCGGCCTGCCGCTATTTCTTCCGCTACGAGCTGCCCACCATGGAGAGCCAATGCGCCCTGTTGGCGCGCCTCGACAAAACCTGCCTGGAAACACCGGCGGAGGTTTTCTGATCCGCTTGCATTTTGCCGGACTTGCTCTAAGCCTTCGGAGAGTCGCCAGCACGAGGCCGCGGGAGAAGAAAGCTTTTGGAGAGGACCGGCAGGCTCAGTCGTTTTTACTGGGACATCGTCTATCGCGACGATGCCAGCGCGTCGTTTTGCTGGGCGTGCGGCCTGTTCGCCGTCTTTCTGCTCTTTCCGGGTGGAGGCAGCGGAGGCTCGATCGTCGGCATCGGCATATGGCTCTTTGCACTTTTGAACTGGGCATTTGACCGGCGCGGCAGACACTTCGATGAGATTGAGCGACCGATCATTGCGGCCTTCTCGGCCTATTGTCTGGTCATGGTGGTGTTCGCGGTTAGCCATCATGTCGTCCATGGCAGCAAGGGTGGCTTCGGCGCGGTTTACGGCAATCTCCTCTTCATTTTTTTCGCGCCGGTGATGCCGGTTTTGCGCCAAGCGGTGAGGCCCTACTGGCTTGAGACGTTTTTTGCCGCCAATGCCTGTGGGGCAATCCTCGCGGTCCTGATCATGGTCATTGGCGGGCCGTTTTCGCAGGAGCTGTTGCGTGGTGCGCTAAGCGGAAACCCGCTGATCCTGGCGCTTGGCGCCGTGGTGTCGGGGCTTTTATGCGTGCATGGCCTGCTCTTCTTCAAAGGCAGGATGCGTTTGCTGCTTGCCATCGGTGCTCTGGCCGCGCTCTACGCGCTCGTGAGTTCGGGAAGCAGGGGGCCGCTTCTTGCCTACTGCATCACGCTCGCAGCCTACGCGCTTGTCATGGGGTATCGCTATTTTGGCCTTCGCTTCATGGCGGTGCGGGCGGGTATTGCCGCCCTGATCGTTGCGCTTCTGGCCGTCGGCGTCATCAAAGCGGATCCGGAACTGACGAACCGGATCGAGCTGGCAATCGAGCGGATTTCAAACCCTGATGGGGAAGCCGTTGGCGAACAGTCCATATCTGTGCGCCTTGCGCTTTACCGCGCCGGGCTCTCGGCCTTTGGCGAGCGGCCCCTGACCGGCTACGGAAGGCAGAACGTCATGCAAACAGCGGCTTTGCACGATCCGCAGCAGGGCGCCCGTTTTTCCTTTTCCCATCTGCACAATGGTTATCTGACAGACCTTGTCGCCTCGGGCATTCTCGGGCTCGTCACGCTGCTCGCCGTCTTTCTCGTGCCGCTCTACGTTCTGCGCAAGGCGCCGCCGGTTGTCTTCGGGGCGCTTTTTTGCACCGTGCTTTCCTACATGCTCTACGGTATGAGCAATCTCTTGTTCTATCACGATGTCTCGACGCTTTATTATCTCTCGCTGATCACCGCTTTTTGTGTTCTGGCGCGACTGCCGGAGCGGGGCGGGGAGGTCTATTGAGGGCGGGGTGATACCTTTGTTTTTTTTCGCTCACGGCCGTTCCGCCGCTACGCGGCTGGCCTGCGCGGGCACGCCGCATAAGCGGCGACGGCCGGTCGGCCTTGCGAAGCGCTCAGCGCTTCGAACTCCTTTCTCTTGCAAGGTAATTCCAGGGGAACAGAAGACGGTTCGCAGCACCGCAAGCGCGACTGTGCGCCGGGCCTTATGGCCCGCCCCGTCCGGAGCCAGCGCCGAAGACGCGTGCGGCGTGAGGACAAAACCAATCAAAGACGCAGCGGCGATGCGGCCGTGAGCGCTGAAAAATTTTCACTATCGCCCGAAAACAGCCGCAACCGTCTTCATGCAAATCCTCAAATCCAGCGCCATCGACTGACTGTCGATATATTCCCGGTCCACAGCGGCCAGTTCCTGCGGCCGGGACATGTCGATACCGCGGATCTGCGCGAGGCCCGTGACGCCGGGCCGCACGCTGAAGACATCAAGACGCCGCCGCGCCGCGATCAGCTCATCCTGGCTGGGCAGGCAGGGGCGGGGGCCGACAAGGCTCATATGCCCGGCGAGAATATTGAAGGCCTGCGGCAGTTCATCCAGCTTCGTGCGCCGCAAAAACCCGCCAAACCGCGTATAGGCATCTACCGTGATCTCATGTGTCCCGCGATGCGGCGTGCCCTTGCGCATCGTCCGCAGCTTCCAGATTGTGAAGGGTTTTTCGTTACGCCCGAGCCGCCGCTGCCCGAAAAGCGGGTTGCCGGGGGTTTCGAGACGGATAAGAGCGGCAAGGAGCAGGATGAGTGGCCACAGGAGGACGATGATGGCCAGGGAGACGACGATGTCAGCGGGGCGTTTCATTGAGGACTTGCCGGTAGAGTTCGAAATAACGCCGGCCCATTGTTTCTGCGCGGAGGTGTTCCTCATATCGCTTTCTCGCAGCTGCGCCAAACGACGCCTGCAGATCGCCGTCTGATGCCAATACATTCATCTTTTCGGCAAGTGCGTCCGGGTCATCTGGGGGGATAACAAAGCCGGTTTCACCGTCACTGTTCACGTAGCTTGTACCTGTTCCAATATCACAACTGATCATCGGTTTTCCGAACATTGCCGCCTCGACCAGCGAGAGCCCGAAAGCTTCGGAACGCTTGTTTGACGGAAAAGCGAAACCGCTGCAAAGCCTTAGAAGAGCAACCTTGTCTTCTTCCTTGATGGAGCCGACCAGGTGAACATGATCGAGGCCTTGCTGTTTCATTTGGGCCTTAAGCTTGGTTTTCTCAGGCCCGGAACCTGCAATTACAATGCGTGAGTGTGTTTTGGCGGCGGCGCGCAGGAGCGTTTCGAGACCTTTGTAATGGCGTAATACGCCGGTGAACAGGAAGAAATCACTTCCGAAACGCGTCTTCCAATGCTGTAGTCTCTCGGCCGAAACATCGGGGTAGGCGGCTTCATCAAGCCCGAGCGGGATAATGGTTGTCTTGTCCTGACAAGCTCTTAATACCTTGCTTGATACAAGGTAATTCGGTGACGTTGCGACGATTGCATCGACGCGCGAAAGCAGACGATCGCGCAAGGGCCTGTAAGCGGTCTCCAAAACGGGATTTGCGAGCGCATCCGAATGGTAAGTCAGCACAATTGGTTTTCGAACCCGAGAGGCCAACACAATTGCATCCATGAACGGCCACGGGAAATGCAGGTGGACGATGTCAGCCTCCGCCGCCAGACGCCGGAACGGCCCGAGGCAGCTGAACGAAAAATCCGTGGAGGCAAAAGAACCAGTTCGTCGGACCTTATGCAGTGTTTGCGTGCCGCGCAGTGCCGGGCCCTCGGGATTCCCGGGGGTCAGTGACAAGACGTGGTGTTCTGCTCCAAGGTGAACCGAGTGCTCTGCAATCGCATCAATACTGCGCTCCACGCCGCCGAACGTATCGGGCCAATAGGTTTTGAAGAAGTGGAGGATGCGCATAATACTCTCAAAGCTTGTATTGTCGTATCCTTACTTGAGGCAACGGCCAACACGCAATGAGCATCTGGCAGTGTTGTGGACTTGTTCGATTAGCTTGAGTTTGCTTGACGATGGCGGTCGATCACGTCCTGAAACAAGGACAACATTTCATCGGCGGTTTTAGACCAGGAAAAGCGTGCTGCGTTTTCACGGGCGTGGCTACTCAATTCGGCATGAAGCGCATCATCATTCCAAAGACGCTGCCAGCCGCGTGCTATGTCGTGAGGATCGTGTGGATCAACCAGCAGGCCGGCCTTTCCAGCCACCTCGGGCATGGAGGACACATTGCTGGTTAGTGCCGGGACGCCATAAGAGCCGGCCTCAATTATTGGCAGTCCAAAGCCCTCATATAGGGAAGGCATAGCGAGAAAGCGCGCGTCTTTGTAAAGCCGTGCAAGTTCAGCGTCGCTGACATAGCCGAGAGCCTGGACACAATCGGCGAGGTTGTACCGGTCTATGAGGTCACCGAGCTCTGCATGCCTCCACCCTTTGCCGCCCGCGATGAGAAGTCTTCCCGCAAGGTGACCGGCGGCTCTTGATATGGCGATCGCCTTGAGCAGGCTCTGAAGGTTCTTTCTTGGTTCGATCGTGCCGACGAATAGGGCATAGTCGCCATCACGTTGATACTCACCGCCTTTGTTTGTCTTGATATCAGTCGTGACCGACACACCCGGGTAGATGACGTGCACTTTTTCCGTGAATTGCGGGTATCGCTCAAGAATGTCGTCACGGGTTGACTTTGAGACGGCAACAATGACGTCGGCTCGTCTCATAGCGTGCGGAGCAAGAATGCGGTCCGCAAGCCAACCTAAGCGGCGCATCGTTTGCGGATGCTTGGCCCAGACCAGATCGTGGATTGTGACGACACAGGGGATTGATCGATTGAGACCAATCGGCACTCGGTGGGCTGGGCCCCAAAAAATGTCGGGGCCGGTTTTGTTAACACTGCGGGGCAGACTCGTACCAGACCATAAAACGCGGTTAATTCCACCACCTTTGTCCCAGTATCTGTTCTCCGCTTCATGGATTTCTTTCGGAATAATTTTTGGCTTTTGAGGCCAATAGAGCGTAATCTTTGTATCTCTTTGAGCGGCCGTATGACAAGTTTCTAAGATGGTGCGTCCTATTCCGTTTCGGTAGGAAAGCAGGTTGCGGGCATCTACTGATAGGCGTGTCAAAGTCGACATTTTATTGAGGTGACTTCTTATAAATAGCCCAAGGACTCGTTTTAAAAATACCGTGTTGGAAGATCACCATTTTGCATTCCAGCATGGACGAGTGTTGTCACGATAATGCGATCTAGATGCAGATGTAATTCAGCTTGGTAGCTCCAAACCTGCTGCGTCAACACAATTGTATTCGTATGTGGAAAACCGATCAGTTTGCGCAAGTTTTGAGAGTTGTGGCATCCTGTCACGATTGCTATTTTGGTTTTCCGCGAGGTCGACAATTTGTAGCGCTGAATATTGGATTTCAATTTTCGATGTTTAATCTCGATAGTGTTTCGAAATCAGAACTGGCTATGACCGAACTAATAGCCGATGTAGAGGGTTGGTGCACCCCTCACAAGGCTTGCTTGCTCAATCAAATCGCAATCCAGCCAGATATACACAAAAGTATAGAAATTGGCATCTATGCGGGAAAGTCCTTTTTTCCGGTTTGTGCGGCGTATAAAGAAAAGGGCTATGGTAAGCACTATGGGATCGAGGCTTGGAGCAATGAAGTAGCAATAGAAACAGTCACAACCGCTGTAAATGATGAATGGTGGAGCAAAGTAGACATAGTCTTGATGAAGGAAAAATTTCTCAAGAAGTTGTTGGAAGAGAATTTATTTAATTATGCGGCTATTGTTGAAAGTGACTCTAATTCTGCTTACGGGCTATTCGCGTCGGCTCGATACGAAAAGACAATAGATTTACTTCATATTGACGGTGCGCATTCTGTTCAGCAAAGCCTAAATGATGTCGTGAAATGGAGTAGTCTAGTCAAGCCAGGTGGGTATATATTTCTTGACGATATTGACTGGCCATCAGTGAAACTGGCGCGCACTTTTCTGCAGCAAATAGGAGAAGAGGTTTATAGTATATCGGACCCAGCTAGATCGGATCATTTTTCAGTCTTCAAGCTTGACATTTGACAATCAAAGCCCTGCTTTTCTTGCGCCAATTTGATATTGGTTACCTTTTGCGTGCTTCATCAACGCAGATGTTTGCCAGTTGGTTTCCATTAAATTTTAATAAAACCCCTCTGTTTACTGGCGGCGGGTGACAAAATCTTCGGGTTTTATTCGATCTTCTCCTTCAATCTCAATATGCTAATGCGTTCTAGTATTTCTTATTACTATCATAAGTCAATTTTTCCGATGAATTGTTTTCGATAATACTGTTGTGTTTGCCTCAGTGATCAGTTGACGAGACACATTCGGCGATTTTTCCTAATTCTAGAGAAATTCTCTTATCCGTTATTCTATTTAGCAATTCTGTATTATGCGATGCACATACGAAGGCTTCGTTCCTTTCCACAAAACTCTGAAGTCTGGCCTCCGCCTTTTCATAAAACCCCTCATCCGCGACACCAATCCACTCATCGAGCAGTAGGATGTCTGACGGCTCGACCGTGTTAATCGCAAATTGAAGGCGACTAAGCATTCCTGGTGAATAAGTTGCGACGGGCATGTCAAAAAAATCTCCTAGCTCTGAGAAATGGTGCACATTAGATATAAATTCGTTCTGAGAAAGGGTCTTTATACCGAGCAGTCCGAATTGCATTTCGGCGTTGCGACGGCCCGAAAGTGCGCTTGAAAGACCTGCGCCGACATCTAATAGCACCCGTGTGTCGCAAAACAGATCAAGGGTGCCTGATGCTAGCGGAATCAAACCGCTAAGTAGGCGCAACAAAGTTGTTTTGCCGCTACCGTTTGAACCAACAATGCCAATCCTGTCGCCTCGTCGAATTTCCAATGACACTTCCTTGAGTGCACGCAGCTTCAAAGTTCCCATAGGTGTCACAAAAATGCGCGGATCTTCAAGTTTTTGTCCTCGACTCCGATAACCACGCAGTGGGATCTCGACAGTAGCTTTTTTAAGGCGAACGATCACCTCGCCGTAGTTTTGTTTACCGCCCTTCATTTTGAGCACTCTGTTGGTTCCGTATATCTGCCCAGTGCATTGTACTAGGATACCCACCCATAAACCATGGATATTCTCTGGCGGCGATGGACTACTTTCAAGGAGAGAAAACCACATGCCACCAGTCCAATAGCGACCAATAGCGATAACACGGGAAGCTCTCCGTTGATCACTGGTACCCTAACAATTTGTAGTAGGTGGTATATTGGATTAAATTCCGCGATCCATCTATGATCTGAAAGTCTGTCTGCGGTGTAGAATATTGGTGTAATAAGAAAAATTAGAAGCAGAATCTGTGGTAAGAAACCCCTCAGAATCCTCAATTTGTCGAAGATGAATGCGGCGGTTGGTGCCCATATCAACACTATAACAAAATTAAATAAAACGCCAATTAACATCGCTGTGAAGTTAGCCGTTAAAAGAATAGCATAGTTTACTGCCAGAATAGCCACTAGTGCAGCAGCTAGTCGAGATACCAAGCCAACTGCATAATCGAAAGTGTCAACTAGGTAGATAAGCAAGCTGGACAGAGCCGGGAAGCCTATGTAACGAGTTGCCCGTTCACTCGCATTTGCCATTCTTGAAATGCTCGCCGCCAACGTTTGCCAAATGGCAAATGAGATACTGAAATAAGGGATGAATGTTGGAATGGGTTCGTTGAACACGGTTGCCATCACCAAGCCAAGCACTGCTATGTGCAGAAGTGTAGAAATAAACGGTCCGCTGATACCTAGCCCTGTTCCTCGACGCATTTCTGCGATCTCAGCCTGATGAAGCATTGCGGCTAGTTTTCTTTGGCGAAATGCTAGAGCTATATCGACGTAGAGGCTGCGTTCAATCCAAGGAACTTGACGTAAATGAGTGTCCACGCCGATAGTTTCATGTCGTTGGCGCGATGCCATTTAAGCTTGCTCCTTTTATTTCATGAAGTTCAGCGGCTAACCCTCAAAGCTTCTGCAGTAAACAGTGCAGTTTGCTTCTACGTTGAAGTTGTTTTGGGTCTCTGGTTTGGGCTTGTCCGCTATATGATGAACACACTGAGCAAGCTCCAAAAGAAAGCCGACGTTAGAAACTGAAAGATTGGGCAAATATCCTCCGCTTGGGCTGCTTGGATGTTAAGGTCTGAAATGCCCATTTCAGTTCTCAACCAACCCTTTGCATATCTCTGCATAAAGTCTTGATCGCGATTCAATATTGTATTTCCGGGCATAATTACTTCGTGCCTTTACGCGATGTTCCTGCGCACCATCTTCTCTCAGCAGGATTTGAGATAGTTCAAAATGGTTTCCGATTTCAAAATAGCTGATCCCTCCTTGTGCGTATTTTCCCAACTCACGAAAAGCATGGTTTCGGGAACAGTAGATTGGTTTTTCAAGGTCGAGGGCAACGGCGGCTGGTCCCGATGAAGTTTGGCCGACCTCAGCATAAGGAAGAATTATTGAGTCACAGGCTTGCATCAGACAGTTAAACTCCTCATTCGCAGGAGTTCCACAGAAACTTACCCGGTTGGCAATTTGCTCGATTCTTTTGCTGGTTTCCCGGGTGTTGTGAGATTCGATGTTTGTCGTAATGAGGTTTAGCAACTTACTGATGTATGGCTGGTCGGTACTATTTTCAACAATGCCTTCTGGGTGCAATCCCCCAACAATTAAAAGATGAAAATCCTCCGGCAACAGGTCGAGAGCTCTAATTGCTGTTTCTACTCCTTTGTATGGCGAGAGAAACCCGAAAGATCCGATGACCCTCTTTCCCTTAATTCCGTATTGCTTCTCTATAGTGCGGCGAATTGTCGAATTTCTGTACCGCCTTTTCATATTATCACTTAAAAAAGAAAGTGGCATATGGTGAATTGACCTACTTGGTATTCCAAAAAGCTCAAACTTCTTGGCTTCACGTTGCGTTTGTACGATGTGTGCAAACCTGTTTGGGTTTGATAAAATCATTTTAAACAACTTTGAAAAAAAGTAGTTTCTGTATCGTGACTTGATTAAATCCTTAAGCGCTCTTGGGCTCGTGAAAAACAGCTTAGCGTTTTTCTCCGCCGGCGGCACCGTGTGATACGTTATAATTACTTTCTTTGCGTGATTGAGGATGGCGGATATGTTTCGCCATATTTTGATTTGATCTGATCCGTATAGGCCTGGTTCAAGTTGCAGATTTACAACATCCGCTTCTTTGACTTTCTCTACGATTTCGAAAACTGCTCGCTTCGAGAGCTTTTTTGCGTAGTGCCCGGCAGATTTAAGGACGTCGACTGGAACTGGCGAGATATCAACTTCGCATAGGCCAAGTGTCTTTAATGGCTCCTCTAGATGTTCTACGTATTGTGCAATTCCACAAGGACGCTGATAACTTGAAACAATCAACAGTCTGGGTTTCGAGTTGGATTGCGCGGTTCCGATGGTGCCAGGTTTCTTGGTTTCGGTTTCAATTGCGCTGTTACTGTTCAACATTGCATAGTTCCACTGGGCTCTATTGTTGCATTTTTCGAGCAAAAAAGTTGATCCAAAGGGATAAGATGCCAATTTCGGAGCTTTGGTGACGGTGACGTTTTTAGCCCGACATTACAGCTTTGCAAAGCCTCAAACTCGTGTTTGTAGCTTCAGTTCCTTACCCAATTCATTGGTCTGATTTTTGACACCTTTCCCTCGCCTCCACCCGGAAATTTGGCGTTTCCGAAATCTGATAGGAGCCGTCTACATCGACGAGTTCTTCTTCCCTATTATGTCATGAGCCATTTTATGCTTTGAGCGAAGCCGAGAGATGAAGGCATTTATTACGATAAGATAACGTCAATCACGAGTTTAGCGTTTCTGGTGATGGTGCGGATGTTTTCGATGCGGTTGACCTAATTGGAACCGAGTTTTTGGTTGAAGCCAAGCCGTACGCTGTCTTTTTCGCGGATGAGGGAGCGGAGGCGCTGAATGTGTAACTTTTTTTCGAGTGTGTCGCATCGATTTATCGCGGCGTCGTTGGATGTTTGAAATCGTCGAAAGGTCTGCTTTGTCGATTATCGTGCCTTTGAAATGATGGCGCAGATTGCTAGGAACGGCAGTGCCATCGGAATCGGCGCGAGATAACTTCAGGATACAGCCATTGAGCAAAGTCGCACTTATCACAGGCATCACCGGGCAGGATGGGGCCTATCTGGCGGAGTTCCTTTTGAACAAGGGTTACACCGTTCACGGCATCAAGCGGCGGTCGTCGCTTTTTAATACGGACCGGATCGATCATCTTTATCAGGACCCGCATGTCGAGAACCAGCGGCTGATCCTGCATTATGGGGATCTGACGGATTCGTCGAGCCTGGTGCAGACGGTTCAGACCGTTCAGCCGGACGAAATTTACAATCTGGCGGCGCAGTCGCATGTGGCCGTGTCGTTTCAGGAGCCGGAATATACGGCGAATTCCGATGCGCTGGGCGCGCTGCGGCTTTTGGAAGCGATCCGAATTCTGGGGCTTGAGAAGAAGACGCGGTTTTATCAGGCCTCGACATCAGAGCTTTACGGACTTGTGCAGGAAATGCCGCAGTCGGAGACGACGCCGTTTTATCCGCGTTCGCCCTATGCGGTGGCGAAGCTTTATGCCTACTGGATTACGGTGAACTACCGTGAGGCCTATGGAATTTATGCCTGCAACGGCATCCTGTTCAATCATGAAAGCCCGCTGCGCGGCGAGACCTTTGTCACGCGCAAGATTACGCGGGCGATCGCGCGCATCAAGCTCGGCCTGCAGGATTGTCTTTACCTTGGGAACCTCGATGCCAAGCGGGACTGGGGGCATGCGCGCGACTATGTCGAAATGCAGTGGCTGATGCTGCAGCAGGAGGCGCCGGAAGATTTTGTCATTGCAACCGGCGTTCAGTACAGCGTGCGCGATTTTGTTAACGCTGCGGCGGCTGAGGCGGGTCTGACGATCCGCTGGGAGGGGACCGGTGTCGACGAGAAGGGCTATGACGACCAGGGCAGGTGCATCGTTTCCGTCGACCCGCGTTACTTCCGGCCAGCCGAGGTGGAAACACTGCTTGGAGACGCGACGAAGGCTAAGGAAAAGCTTGGCTGGTCACCGGCTACCTCATTTGAGGCGCTGGTCGCGGAAATGGTGCGCGAAGACATACAGGCGGCCGAGCGGGACGAGCTTGTCAAACGGCACGGCTTTTCCGTTTACGATCATCACGAGTAGGTCTGATGGATAAAGATGCCAGGATATTTGTGGCCGGCCATCGGGGCATGGTCGGATCCGCGATTGTCCGCCGACTGGAAGCGGGCGGTTACTGCGATTTGCTGCTGCGCACGCGCAGCGAGCTCGATCTGACGGATCAGAGCCAGGTGTTCGATTTCCTCCAATCGGAGAAGCCGGACTTCATTTTCCTGGCAGCCGCGAAGGTCGGCGGCATTCACGCCAACAACACGGCGCGCGGAGAATTCATTTACGAAAACCTAGCCATCGAGGCGAATGTCATCGAGGGCGCGAAACGCGCCGAGGTGGACAGGCTGCTGTTTCTGGGGTCGAGTTGCATCTACCCACGGGACTGTCCGCAACCGATCAAGGAGGATTATCTCCTGACCGGCCCGCTGGAGGCGACCAACGAACCCTATGCCATTGCCAAAATCGCCGGGATCAAGCTGTGTGAGAACTACAATGCGCAATTCGGAACGCATTATGCCAGCGTGATGCCGACCAACCTTTACGGCCCCAACGACAATTACAACCTGGAAACCAGCCATGTTCTGCCGGCCTTGATCCGCAAGGCGCATGAGGCGAAGGCGAGGGGTGATGGGGAACTGGTCGTCTGGGGCTCGGGCCGGCCGATGCGGGAGTTCCTTTATGTTGACGACATGGCCGATGCCTGCGTGTTCGCGATGGAGGCTGGGATCACACAAGGTCTCTATAATGTCGGCACCGGAAAGGATGTGACGATCCGGGAGCTTGCTGAGACCGTCATGGAGGTCGTCGGCTTTGAAGGCGACATTGTCTTCGATGCATCAAAGCCGGACGGCACGCCGCGCAAGCTGCTTGATGTCAGCCGCCTGCAGTCGCTTGGCTGGTCCGCATCGACGCCTCTCAAGGACGGTATTGCCCGCTCCTATGCCGATTTCAAACAAAGCATCTCGGTTTAGGCTCCCGGTCAGTTGCGCCCGTAGATATCCTCGTAGCGAACGATGTCATCCTCACCGAGATAGGAGCCCGTTTGAACCTCGATCAGCGTCATTGGTTCAGTCCCGCGGTTTTCCATGCGGTGGATGGCTCCGCATTCGATATAGGTGGATTCATTTGGATTGAGCACGATGTTCTCATCGCCATTGACCACATGGGCAACACCTTGCACCACCGTCCAATGTTCGGAGCGGTGCTTGTGTGACTGGAGGCTAAGGCAGCCGCCCGGCTTGACCTCGATCCGCTTGACCTTGTAGCCGGCGCCTTCGTCCAGAATAGTGTAGGATCCCCAAGGACGATAACCGGTCGGAAAGCCGGCATGGGCCGGGTGGTCCTCACCCCTCAACTCTTCATAGAGCTTTTTGACGTCTTCCGAGCGATCCTTGGAGACGACAAGAGTCGCATCGCGCGTGTCAATGACTGCCAGATCGCGAACGCCGACTAGGCCGATCAACCGGCCCTCGCTGCTGACAAAGCAGTTTTCCGATTCCAGAATCCTGCCATCGCCAATCACCGTGTTGTTTTGATCATTGGACGGGAACTGCTCGGACAGTGAGGCCCATGTACCCACATCGCTCCATCCGATGTCGGCGGCAACGACCGACAGGTTGGGCGTCTTTTCCATAATCGCATAGTCGATGGATGTTTTGGGCGCTTCAGCAAACGCATCCGCATCCAGGATCGTCTCGAGAAAACCTGCAGTGGTTTCGTCTTTCCGCCCCTTGTCCACCGCAGTGGCGCTCGCCTTCAAGATATCGGGGCAGTGGGTGGTCATGGCGTCCAGCATTGTGTCCGCCCTGAAGCAGAACATGCCGGAGTTCCAGAGATAGCGGCCATCCTTGAGGTATTCGACTGCAGTCCCGCGGTCGGGCTTTTCTACAAAACGGACGACCCGTTCGCCGTCGGCTTCGATATATCCATAGCCCGTCTCCGGCGCATTTGGCTTGATTCCGAATGTGACAATTCGGCCCTTTTGGGCGATCCCGGCGGCCCGGCCAACGGCTTTGCTGAAGGATACTTCGTCCGCGATCGTATGATCCGCCGCCAGGAAGAGGAGAATGACATCGGGTCCGAATTGCTTTGCGGCATAGTGCGTTGCTGCCGCCGCAGCCGCTGCCGTATCCCGGCCGAAGGGTTCAAGAACCAGGTGTTTCTGTATGCCACCCTGACCTTGCGCGTCGAATTCAGCGACTGTTTTAAACGAGGAGTCCAACGCTGTTATGGTGACGATATCTTTTACGCCATCCAGCGCCGCAGCCCGGGCAAACGTGTTTTGAAGCAAGGACCTGCCGTTCTCCACGGGGAGAAAGGGTTTTGGATGTGATTGGCGTGAAGCTGGCCACAGGCGGGACCCGACGCCGCCGCTCATAATCACTGGTACGATCATCATGTCTCTAAAACTCGTCGCTTAACACTTCGAAGCCGGCTTTATGTCACCAGACTTAAAGTGGTGCGGTGCCTAAAGGCTCTTTTGACGGAAAGCTCTTCGTTCTTCAAGGCTGAGAACATCCGCCGAAGTCTGAAGTGCGGCAGCCGGTTCAAGAATTTCCGGATCGTAACCCTCGACGGCCTGCTTTAACGTCATACGAAGCCGGTCCGGGCTGTCGCCCGCCAGATCCTCTTGCAAAGCCTCCAGCAATTGCCCGATACCAATTTCGGAAGGATCGCGTTTTTCGTCTGCGCGCATGATTTTTGGATGATGGGTGCCGACGACACTGTCGGTTATCAAGAGTTCTTCAAAGAGTTTTTCTCCCGGCCTCAGACCGATAATGTCAATGGCAATGTCGCCATCCGGGTCTTCGGCATCCTGAACCGTGCGGCCGCTGAGCTGGACCATCAGTCTGGCGAGATCCTTGATGCGGACCGGCTCGCCCCATATCCAGAACAAAAACCTCGCCCCCCACGGCCATCGTTCCGGCCTGTACCACAAGCTGAGCGGCTTCCTGAATGGTCATGAAATATCGTGTAACGTTCTCATGTGTGACGGTGACCGGGCCGCCGGAGGCTATCTGCTCCCTGAACAGATTGATGACTGAGCCGGATGAACCGAGGACATTGCCGAAACGAACAATTGAGAACACCGTCGTGTCGGCGGTTGTCTGCAGGTTCTGAACAACCTGTTCGGCGAGACGTTTGGAGGCGCCCATGACGTTGGAAGGTCTGACCGCCTTGTCGGTGGATACGAGAATAAACCGTTCGACGCCGGCTGCAACAGCCTCCTGTGCAACGGTGAGCGTACCGAAGATGTTGTTGGAAATGCCTTGCGAGGGATTGGCTTCGACGATCGGCACATGTTTGTAAGCTGCCGCATGGTACACAATATCTATATGGTGGCGCGTCAACAGCGTGCGTACGCGCTGGCGGTCCCGTACGTCGCCAAGTGTATAGATGATTTCCAGATCGGTGTTGGCGGGCGTGTGCCGTCGAAGCCGCTTTTCGACATTATAAAGCGACAATTCACTGATCTCCAGAAGCACCAACTTCTTCGGATTTGCCTTGAGGATCTGACGACAAAGTTCTGAGCCGATTGAGCCGCCCGCTCCGGTCACAAGGATACTCTTGCCTTTGATTGCCTCGTCGAACAATTGCGGCATCGGACTGATGGCGGTACGGCCGAGAAGATCCTCGATACGGATCTTTTTAAGCTCGTCCAGTTCGGCGCGCCCGCGCAGTATGTCACTCAGGGAAGGTATTGTCTGAAGCTCAAGTTTGTAGGGTGCCAGGCGTGCCACAACTGCGCGGCGCTGAGATGGTGAAGCGTTCGCGATGGCGAAGAGGACGCGCTTGACGTTGTAGCGCTCTTGCAATTGCCCGATCTTCTCCACGCCGTGGACACGGCAGCCGCGAATAACGGTCCCCTTCAATGTCGGATCGTCATCGATAAAGGCCACCACGCGTTGATGATTGCCGCTTTGCATGGCGGCTGCAAGCTGGGTTCCGGCAGAACCGGCGCCATAGATCAGCACGTTCTCCCGCACATTGAGACTGCTGTTAACGCGCTGATAATAGGCCCTCGCAAGAACCCGGATCACGCCAATGGATATGAAGACAAGGATGCCGAAGATCGGTGGCACGGATCGGGGTATGTTGATGCCGCTGTCCATATATGACGCCGCGGCGACAAAAAATGTCATGGCGGTGGCGCCGGCGGCAACGATCCCGATCGTGCGGCTTTCCATCGCCCGGATGAGGATATCGTAAAGTCCAAGAAAATAGTTTATGGCAATGCCGACGACGGGCAGGGCGAAAAGCAGCCATGTCAGATTGCTGTAGCCGGGTATATCCAGCCGGCCATACAGAAACAGCATGGCTGCAAACAGGCTGGAAACGATCGCAGTGGCGTCAACAAGCATGAACAGGGCACGCTTTTGATGCCGCCCCATTTCCAGAACCGACTGATTGAACGACTGCAACAGCCGCTTCATTCGAGTTTTCGCCGGCGTGTGATGTTGCCGATCGCTGTCACTCATGTCCCGCCTAAACGGCCGAGGCCGTCCCCAAAAAACGCAGCGGCAGATAATTGCCTGACACTTTTCGCCCAAACCGGCTCAGTACGCAGGCCGGCCATTCCCCTCATGGAAAACAAATTAATCAGCAATTTGTCTTCGCGCTTGAAAGTTGTACACGTTTAATATCAACGCGCAAAACTTACGGCGAATCATTCGGCCTGACAATCCTCCGAAAAACCCTTGAAGCCATCTTGCCGGAGGGATTGAGTGGGGCAACTGCACTGGTCAATTCAGGAATAGTTTCGTGAAAACATCGTTTTAATAGAGGCGGACCATGGCCCTGAAATCACACCCGGCCGTTTTCGACTGAAATTCGTGCGTCGATGATCTGAATTATCCGGCAGGTTGTTGCAAAAAGATCATAGTTTCGCGCGGTTGTTCTCCTGTGCCGGGCGGATCAGGATTCGGGCGCCCAGCGTGCTGCCGATGAAACCGAACACAAGCCATCCCCAGCCATGCAGGCTGCCGGAAATGACACCGCCCAGATAGGCTCCGATATTGCAGCCGTAGGCAAGGCGGGCGCCATATCCCATCATCAGGCCACCTGTTATGGCGATCAGCAGGTCTTTCAGAGGAATGCGGAGTGTTGGCGCGAAATTGCCCGCCAGACAGGCTGCGGCGAAGGCGCCGATCATGATGCCGAAGTTCATCAGGGATGTGCTGTCGGCGAAAACAGACTGATTGAGCCATGCCATGCGCGGTGACCAATAGGACCAGTCCGCGAAATCCGCACCGCCGGCCTGTGCCAGCTTGGCGCCCCAAAGGGTAAAGGCTGAGGTGATGCCCCAGGGCCTTGAGAGCACAAGCAGTGTGGCGATGCCAACAAAAGCAAGCGCGATACAGCCCCATGATTTGGGCCATGGTCCGTGCAGCAAATTGATGTGTCGTGGTCCTCTTTCAAGACTGCCGTAATGCTTCAGTTCCCGTTGCCGGCTGTAAAGATAGAGGCTGCCAAGCAAGGCAGCGGTGACAAAGAATGCGCCCAACGGGCCATAGGTCTGAACGACGGATATGGCGGGGAACGAGGGCAGGGACCACCAGTATGGCAGGTGCGCGGTCGCAATCACCGATCCGGCTATAAATCCGGCCAGTGTTGCAACCATTCGTGTATTGCCGCCGCCGGCTGTAAACAGCGTTCCGGATGCGCAACCGCCGCCAAACTGCATGCCCACTCCGAACATGAATGCGCCGAGGGCCGCAGCAACGCCAAACGGCGCCACCGATCCGGAAATCGGTTGTCGGAACATCCCCTCGGATCCGATCAGGGGGAACGCAACGGCCGATGTCAGCAGGACCAGCAATATCTGTGCGCGCAAACCTGCTCCGCGCTTTTCGAAGACGAACTGCCGCCACGCACCCGTAAAACCAAAAGAGGCGTGGTAGAGCGCAACGCCGGCGAACAAGCCGATTGCCGCGGCAAGAAGCAGACGGGTAGAGCCGGCATAATAGGCAAGCAGCAGGAGCGAGACGGCAGCGGCCGCGGACAGGACGATGCCGGTCGGCTGGTAGGGAGACTGTTGTGCCGCGACGGGGCTGCTCATATCGATCAAAGGCGCCAAAGAGGGTGAAGAACTGGATGGCAGCGCTACCATTTTCCGTGCGTTCGATCCAAATCAATCGGGAACACATCTTCGGTATCTCTTTTTTGGTGTATATGAGCAGCTTGCAGGCGGGAGACCGACGTTTTCGTTTTGACTTTCGAATGATTTCGTATATTTTCGGAATATATCCTTCATTCCAGACTGTCAGGGTTCGTCATGGACGAAAATGACTTCTACGACATTGTCGTCATCGGCGGTGGCATTAACGGTTGCGGCATCGCGCGTGACGCTGTCGGCCGAGGTTTTTCTGTCTTGCTGGCGGAAAAGGAAGACCTTGCAAGCGGCACATCCTCCGCTTCCACCAAACTGGTCCATGGCGGCTTGCGCTATCTTGAACACTATGAGTTCAGGCTGGTGCGCGAGGCCCTGATGGAGCGGGAAGTGCTGTGGAAAATGGCGCCGCACATTATTTGGCCCATGCGCTTTGTTCTTCCTCACCATGAGGGTCTGCGGCCCGCCTGGCTCCTGCGGCTTGGACTTTTTCTCTACGATCATCTTGGCGGTCGTAAACTGCTTCCGGCAACCAAGGTGCTCGACATGAAAACCGACCCGGCGGCAAAACCGCTGAAGCCGATGTTTTCCAAGGCCTTTGAGTATTCCGATTGCTGGGTCAATGATGCGCGCCTCGTCGCGCTCAATGCGCGCGATGCGGCCGACCGGGGAGCAGAGATAAAGACCCGTACGGAGGTGACGAGTGCCCGCCGTATCGGTGATGCGTGGACGATTGTTCTTCGTGACGGATTGTCGGGTAACACACACGAGGTGAGGGCAGGCCTGTTAATCAATGCGGCCGGTCCCTGGGTCGACAAAACCCTGCAGCAGACGGTCGGCGAAAACAATGCAAGGAACGTCCGGCTGGTGCAGGGCAGCCATATCGTTATCCGCCGCAAATTCGAGGACCCGAGGGCGTTTTTCTTTCAGAACAAGGACGAGCGGATCATCTTTGCTATTCCCTACGAGGATGAGTTCACGCTGATCGGAACAACCGACCATGATTTTGAAGGTGATCCTGGTAAAGCCGCGATCACCGAGGCGGAGATCACTTATCTCTGTGAAGCCGCATCGGAATATTTTACTGAGCCCGTCCGCAGGGATGACGTGGTGTGGACCTATAGCGGTGTGCGTCCACTCTATGATGACGGTGCGAGCGCAGCGCAGGAGGCGACTCGGGACTATGTTCTGGTTGAGGACGGTGGTGAAAACGAGCCGCGTCTCATCAATATCTTCGGTGGGAAAATCACCACATACCGGCGTTTGTCCGAGGCTGTTCTGGAGAAAATCGAACGCATACTCGGCAGGCGCGGCCAGTCCTGGACAGCCGATGCGCCGCTGCCTGGCGGTGATTTTGACGTGGCGGGTTTTGACGGTCAGGTTCAAGCGCTGAAGGACAGTCACCCATTTCTCGAGATTGGGCATGTGCGCCGGCTGGTGCGTCGTTACGGCACGATTGCAGGACAGATTGTTGGCAATGCGCGTTCATATAATGATCTCGGCAAGCATTTTGGTGCTGACCTTTATGCCGCGGAAGTCGATTATCTGGTTGCGAACGAATGGGCGGTGAGTGGTGAGGATGTCGCCTGGCGCAGGACAAAAAGCGGCTTGAAAATGACAGAGGAACAGTTGAGCGAACTCAGTGCCTATCTGGACGCTTCCAAACCGCACCATTTGAAGGCAGGTTAGGGGCCTCGGGCAAGCTGGGGATAACCCAGCCCCTTCAGGAGGAAACAAATGGCAGACAATATCCTGGCGATCGATCAGGGAACGACTTCAAGCCGCGCGATCGTGTTCAGCGCGGATCTCGCTATCGCAGGCGTGGCGCAGAGGGAGTTTACGCAACATTTTCCCAAGTCCGGCTGGGTTGAGCATGATCCGGAGGAGATCTGGCAAAGTGTTGAATGGTCTGTCGAACAGGCGCTTGCCGATGCAGGTGCGACGGTTCAGGACATAGCCGCCATAGGTATCTCCAATCAGCGTGAGACCGTGGTTGTCTGGGACCGGGAGAGCGGCAAGCCGGTCTTCAATGCCATTGTGTGGCAGGACCGGCGCACCGCGGATATGTGCGAACGCCTGAAGGGCGACGGGCTGGAGCCTGTTTTCTCTGAAAAGACGGGTTTGCTGCTGGACCCATATTTTTCAGGTACCAAGTTGAGCTGGCTGCTGGACAATGTCGAGGGCGTTCGAGAGCGGGCAGAGCGTGGCGAGCTTTGTTTCGGCACTGTTGACAGTTTTCTTATCTGGCGCCTGACAGGCGGCGCCCGTCACGTGACCGATGCGACCAATGCTTCGCGAACGCTGATGTACAATATTGCCGAAAACCGTTGGGATGAGGAACTGCTCGCGCATCTTCGTATCCCGGCCTCGATGCTTCCGGATGTGTGCGATAGCGCTGATGAATTCGGCACCGTTGCGGTCGGTCCGCTTGCCGGCCTGCCGATCCTCGGTGTTGCCGGGGATCAGCAGGCAGCAACGATCGGCAACGCCTGTTTTGAGCCCGGCATGATGAAGGTTACCTATGGAACCGGGTGCTTTTCGCTGCTCAATACCGGCAACGAGCTTGTAAAATCCAAAAATCGGCTGCTCTCCACCATCGCCTATCGGCTGGACGGGGAGACGACCTATGCCGTCGAGGGCTCCATCTTTGTCGCGGGCGCGGGGGTTCAGTGGCTCCGGGACGGTCTTGGTATCATTGAAACCGCTCCGGACAGCGGTGAACTTGCCGCTAAGGCTGACCCTGAGCAGGCCGTCTATCTTGTGCCAGCTTTTGTGGGCCTCGGTGCACCCTATTGGGATGCGGAAGCCCGTGGCGCAATGTTCGGCCTGACACGCAGCACGGGGCCGGCGGAGATTGCCAAGGCGACGCTCGATTCGGTCTGTTTCCAGACACATGATCTTTTGACTGCCAAACGCGGCGACTGGCAGGGCGGTGGTGAAGAAACGGGGCTTCGTGTCGATGGCGGGATGGTCGCATCTGACTGGACCATGCAGCGCCTTGCCGACATTCTGAACGCTCGCGTCGACCGTCCCGTTATCCTGGAGACCACGGCGCTCGGTGCTGCATGGCTTGCCGGCCATCGCGCCGGTGTGTGGCCGGACAGGGAGGAGTTTTCCAGGCGCTGGGCGCTGGATCGCCAGTTCACGCCGGCCATCGACGACGCTCAACGTGATGTCGAGCTTGACGGCTGGAAGGATGCCATAAGGCGAACGCTCACGTCCCCTTCTTGATCAACGGGACTTTCCGCCGGACCCTTTTGGTCATGTAAAGCGGCTTTCCTGCCCGATGCCCCGTGCTCAAATTTTGATTCAGTTTTAAGCTCTAATCCATTGATTGGGTGCAACTATCGTGTGTATCGACCGCTTGGTGCGATTGCTATTTTTAGTCAGACTAAAAATTTCTTGACTCGATGCTCTGCGCGAGTCATCGTTTTAGTAATACTAAAAAGGAGGCAGGATTGAGCGGTCGGGAGGCAGCCAAATCTACGGATAAAAGTGAGCATGGAGCTCTTGCGGCCCGGCTTCGTGAACGTCGCCGCGAACTCGGCATGACACTCAAGGCCGTCGCCGATGCGGCAGGTCTTTCCGTTGGTTTCATATCCCAGATCGAACGCGGAATTGCAGTTCCGTCGCTGTCGTCGCTTGTTTCCGTGTCGCGCGTCCTCGGTGTCGAGGTCGCGGACTTTCTGACCGGGCAGCCAAAGCCGCAGGAATATGAAGCGCCCACGCGTCAGGCCGACAGGTTGGCCTTTGCCGTCAGTGAGAGCGCCGTCACCTATGAGCGCATCTCTTCGTCCTTCCCCGGTCATGTCCTGCGTAGTGTGATCATCCATGAGCCACCGGGCCATCGCGGTGAACCTATCGCTCATGAAGGCGAGGAGCTCATGTTTGTGCTGGCCGGAGCCGTGACGATTGAAGTCGATGGGGAACGCACAATACTGGGAACGGGCGATTCCATGCATTTTCCGTCAACACGGGTTCACTCGACCTGGAACCATTCCGACACACCGGCGACGATCCTTTGGGCGGGGACGATGGATGTGTTCGGCGAAGACCCCGTTACACCCTTCCACAAGGACAAGAAACAGAAGGCGGATTGACCGCCCGCATCAACTACAATCCAACCGCGCAGGGAGAACACAAATGAACTATCTTGCAAAATCAGCAGCAGCGGCGCTCTTGAGCGTCAGCACGCTTGCTCTGGTACCCTCAGTGCCGGCGCTGGCGGAAACAGTGCTGCGTCTCGACGAGGTCGCCGTCGGCGAACTCGATCCGGCAAAGGCGTCCGACTACGCCGACTCAATCCTCATGTTCAACGTCTACGACACGCTGGTGCTTCCGGCGCAGGGCGCGCCCGGTCTGGTGCCGCATCTGGCTGAAAGCTGGTCGGCCGACGGCAACAATCACACATTCAAGCTGCGAAAGGATGTCAAATTCCAGAGCGGCAATCCACTGACGGCGGATGATGTGGTCTTTTCGCTTGAGCGGATGCAGGCGCTTGGTGCTGGCCTTTCCTATCTGTTTGCCAATGTGGAGAAGGCGGAGGTAGTCGACGACAATACGGTGACCTTCGTTCTGAAGGAGCCCTATGCGCCCTTCGTTGCATCCATGCTGCGTCTTCCGATTGTCGACAAGAAGCTTGTCATGGAAAATCTCGGGGACGGCGAAGGCGAGATGAAGGACTGGGGTCAGGCTTTCCTTTCGGCGAATGGCGCAGGAACCGGCGCCTATAAGGTTACCGCCCATAATCCGCAGCAGGAAACGGTCATGGCGAAAAATGCCGACTATTTCCTCGGCGTCCCGGGTGTTGCGCCCGACACGGTGCGGGTTCGTTACGGGCTTGAACCTGCGACCGTCCGTACGTTGATTGCGCAAGGCGAGCACGACATCTCATCGCAATGGCTGCCGCCGGAAGTTCTGAAGGCTTTGGCACAGGACGGCGCGCAATTGCTGACCGAGTCCGGTACCGGTGGGTTCTACGTCAAAATGAACACCACCAAGGCACCGTTTGACGATCCGGAATGCCGCTTGGCGGTTGCCAATGCCTTCGACTATGGCGCGGCCATCAAGATGATCGCCGTGACGGATGACGTGTCGCAGGGCAGCCCGGCAACCGGCGCGATCCCGGTCGGGATGCTGGGTTCCAATCCGCCTTCCGACGCGCTTGCGAAGGACATGGACGCAGCAAAACGCCACTGGGATTCCTGCCGTTATGCGCCAGGCGATCATACGATCGAGATTTCCTGGATTGCCGAGGTGCCGCTTGAGGAGCGTTTCGCACTGTTGATGCAGGCGAATTTCGCCGAGCTCGGCGTCAAATCTGAAATCAAGAAACTGCCCTGGGCGCTGTTTGCCGAGCAAGTTTCAAAGCCTGAAAACACGCCGCATATCTCGCAGCTCTTCGTCAATGCCGTTACCGGCGATCCTGATACGCTGCTTTACGGTATGTATGATTCCAAGGCAGCCGGCACCTGGCAGTCACCGGAGTATCTCAACGATACCGAGGTGGATGAGTTGCTTGAGAAGGGCAGGACCAACTCCGATCCGGCAGCCCGGGCCGAGGCCTATCATGAGCTCAACAAGAGGCTAATGGCGATCGCACCGACGATCTACGGCTACGACCGGCAATCGGTCTTTGCAGCAAGCGACCGGGTCAAAGTGCCCGCGCTGTCCGATCCGTCAAAGGCCTTCGGGCTTGACGGCATGGGCTTCAGCTTCCGGCTGATGGAAATGCAAGACAAGAACTAGCCCTGCGCCTCGGGCCGGTTGCTTCGGCGCCGGCCCGTTTTTTAACGCGAGCCTCCGGCTCGAAGAAGGCTGCATCATCGCATGTCACCCCTGGTTCGCCTCCTTTTGAAGCGGCTGTCGATCTCGGTCATCGTTCTGATCGGTGTATCGATGCTGATCTTCACCATCGCCCGCGTGATTCCGGGCGATCCGGCCCGTATTGCGCTCGGGCCGAACGCGACGACCGAACAGGTGGAGCAGCTTCGCGACAAATTGCATCTGAACGAGCCGATCTACGTTCAATACGGCTATTTCGTTCGTGATTTTGCACGCGGCGACCTCGGTGTTTCGCTTTACACGAACCGCCCGGTCATGACCGATATTGCTCAGTTCCTGCCGGCGACGCTCGAACTCGTGATCGTCGCCGGCATTTTCATGATCGGCCTCGGTATTCCGCTCGGCATTGCCTCGGCGCGTTATCGCGGCAAGACGGCCGACAATATTATCCGTGTCATATCGTTGCTCGGCGTTTCGGCCCCCAGCTTTGTGTGGGCCGTTATTCTAATGCTGCTCTTTGCATTCTTCCTGCCGCTCTTTCCCATCGCCGGGCAGATTTCCGACACGCTTACCGTACCGCCGAGGATCACCGGCTTTCTCCTGGTGGACAGCCTGATCACTGGTCACTTTGCAGCCTTCTTCAGCGCGCTCCATCACATCATCCTGCCGGCCTTTGCGCTTGCACTTTCCGGGATCGGTCAGGCCGCCAGGCTGACGCGCTCCAATATGGTCGAGACCTATGACAAGCCTTATATCGAAATGGCACGGTCCTATGGGTTTCCAGCGCGGCGGATTGCCAACCGTTACGCCTTCCGGCCCTCGCTGATCCCGTCTTTGACAATCATTGGTCTCGATTTTGCCGCCATGTTGGGCAACGCCTTTCTGGTGGAGGCGGTCTATGGCTGGCCGGGCCTGTCGCGCTATGGCGTTCAGGTGATCCTGCGCAAGGATCTCAATGCCATTGTCGGAACCGTGCTGGTCATCTCCGCGACCTTCCTGATCGTCAATATCATTGTGGATCTGCTGATCGCCTATATCAATCCGCGCATCCGGCTGGCGGAAAGGAGCGGCTCATGAGGCGTACGCTCTATATTCTCTTATCCAATCCGCTCTCCGCGATCGGCCTGTTTCTTGTCACCACGGTTGTCTTTGCCGCCGTCTTTGCCGATTTTATCGCGCCGTTCCCCTCCCATCGCGGCGCCGTGGTGGATTTTTCAAACTTCAACCAGCCGCCGCACTGGCCGAATATTTTCGGCACCGATCTCGTAGGCCGCGATGTTTTCTCGCGCATTCTTTATGCCTACCGCATTTCACTGATGCTGGGCGTGGTGGTTCTGGCGATTGCTGTGCCGATCGGTGTCACGGTCGGGCTTGCCGCCGGCTATCTCGGCGGCTGGGCGGAGTTTGTCCTTATGCGGCTGACGGATGTTTTCCTGTCGATCCCGCCCCTGGTGCTCGCCATGTCAGTGATGGGGCTTCTGGAGCCGACACTGACAAACGGCATGCTAGCGGTCACAACCATGTGGTGGCCCTGGTATGCGCGGCTTGTCTACAACGTCACCCGCTCCGAGGCACAGGAAGGCTACGTGCTTGCCGCGGAGATCATCGGCGCGTCCCGCTTGCACATCATGTTCCGGGAAATCCTGCCCAATTGCGTGCCGTCCATCGTCACCAAAATGACGCTGGATCTCGGTTTCGTCATTCTTATCGCATCCTCGCTGTCGTTTCTTGGTCTTGGCGTGCAAGCCCCGACGCCTGATCTCGGATCCATGGTCGCCGAGGGCGGTAATTATCTGCCGGATTCCTGGTGGCTGACAGTGTTTCCATCGCTCGCCATTCTCATTGCCGTTTTCGGCTTCAATCTCTTGGGCGATGCGTTGCGGCAAGTTCTGGGGAGCGATCAATGAGTGATGCACTGCTCGACATTCGTGATCTTCGGCTTGCGTTCAAGGGATATTCGGGTCTGACCGAAGTGCTGCATGGCATTTCACTCAAGGTGGGCGCGGGTGAAAAGGTTGCCCTGGTCGGCGAATCCGGCTCAGGCAAGTCCGTGACCGCGCGGATCATACTGGGCCTGCTGCAGGAACTGCGCTCGGCCAAGGTTTCTGGGTCTGTCTTTTTTGACGGGCAGGACCTGGAGAAACAGCCACTGAAGGTGCGCCAGGGTTTGCGCGGTACCAGCATGTCGATGATCTTTCAGGATCCGACCTCTTCTCTTAATCCGGTTTATCCGATCGACGTTCAGTTCATCGAGGTGCTGAGGCGCGGATCAACGGGCATCGCGGAAGCCGACGCGCGTTTGCGGGCCGTGTCGCTGCTGACAGATGTTTCCATACCGGAGCCCGAACGGGTGCTTGCATCCTATCCGTTCCAGCTTTCCGGCGGCATGAACCAGCGGGTGATGATCGCCATGGCGCTTGCCAATGAGCCGTCGCTTCTGATTGCCGATGAGCCGGGGACGGCGCTGGATGTCACCGTGCAGGCCCAGACCCTTCATCTGATGCGCGATCTTGTCGAGCGGCGCGGAACGTCGGTGCTTTTCATCTCGCACAATCTGGGTGTGGTGCGCGAGTTCGCGGACCGGGTCTATGTGATCTACAAGGGCCGGCTCGTCGAACATGGTGAGACCTACGAGCTGTTTCATAATCCCCGTCACCCCTACACAAAGGCACTGATGGCCGCCGTTCCGCGCATCACAGGTGGCGGTATTCCGGAAATCGACGAAGCTATGGACGGGTTTCATGATGCGATGATCGATCATGAGGCGGGGGTTTCGCGATGAGCTTGACCACGTCCACTCACGACACCGTGCTGGAGGCGAAGGGTGTCTCCAAGGTCTTCATGACCTCAACGCATGAGGTAAAGGCACTTGATTCGGTGTCTTTGACTGTGATGCGTGGTGAGTGCCTGGCGATCGTCGGTGAGAGCGGTTCGGGCAAGACCACATTCGCCAACATGCTGCTTGGCATCTATCCGCCAAGTGCCGGGGAGCTGCTGTTGGACGGCGCACCCCTGCCGACACGGCGTACCTTGCCGCTGCGGCGCGCCATTCAGCTTGTCCAGCAAAACCCGCTGTCATCGCTCAATCCGCGCCGCACCGTCGGTGCCTCGCTGCGGCTGGCGCTCGACGTTCACGATATCGGTGACCGGCCGGGCCGGGCGGGGCGGGTTGGTGCCCTTCTTGAAGAGGTGGGGCTGCCTTCCGAATTCGCGCAGCGATATCCCTCGGCGCTTTCCGGCGGCCAGCGCCAGCGTGTGGCCATTGCACGTGCGCTGGCATGCGGGCCGGAAATCCTGGTTCTGGACGAGCCGACTTCGGCGCTTGATGTGCTGGTTCAGGCGCGCGTCCTCAAGCTACTTGATGAACTGCGGCGTCAGCGAACCCTGACCTACGTTTTCATCACGCACGACCTTGGCGTGGTGCGCAATATTGCTGACCGGGTCGCCGTGTTCGAGCGCGGCAAACTGGTAGAGCAGGCCGAGACCGAAGAAATCTTCGAGCGGCCCCAAAACGCCTATACACGAAGCCTGATCGGGGCGATCCCGGTTATCACCGACGAAGAATTGGATCTTCGCCGGAAAGTCATGGAGGAAAACGGTGTCGGCTGAAGACATGATTATCGAGTTTACGGAGGCGGCTGGCAACGCGACAGATGTTTCGGAGGTCCAAAAGGCACTTGAGGAGCTGACGCAGGCGCGCATCGGCGTGAAGCTGTTCACGCTGATGACGTTCGACCGCGAATCCCGCCTTGCGCGGCGCAGCTACACCAATATGCCCGATGCCTATCCCAGTTCCGGAACCAAGCCGGTGGGCAGCGATCACTGGACTTCGCATGTCCTGGATGGGCGTAACTCATTCGTCGCAAACGATATTGAAAGCATTGCGGCGGTTTTCGACGATCATGAACTGATCCAATCGCTTGGATGCGAGTCGGTTCTCAACGTGCCGATCGTGGTCGGTGGGGAAGTCCTCGGAACGATCAATTGCCTGCATGAGGCAGGCTTTTATACGCCGGACAAGGTCGCTGCGGCAGAGATTCTAAAACTGCCGGGAAGCGTTTGTTTTCTCATGGAAAAATTGAGCAAGGGAGGCCAGTGATGGCGAACTCCACAATTCGTGTCGCAACCGATGTCGGGGGTACGTTCACCGATCTGGTCTGTTTTGAAACCGATGAGAACGGCGCCTCCAGCATCCGTACTGCAAAGTCGGATACGACGCCGCCGGATTTTGAGAAGGGCGTCCTGAACGTTCTTGAAAAGGGCGGTGTCGATCCCGGAACGGTCGACTTTCTGGCGCATGGCACCACCGTTGTCATCAACGCTTTGACGGAGCGCAAGGGCGTCAAGGTCGGGCTCATCACCACAACAGGTTTTCGCGACATTCTTGAGATTGCCCGCGGTAACCGTCCCGACTTCTTCAATCTGCATTATAAAAAACCGCCACCCTTTGTGCCCCGTTATCTGCGTCGGGAGCTTCCGGGACGCATGAGCTACCGGGGCGAGGAGCTGCAACCGCTTGAGATGTCGGGCCTGCCTGCAATCCTCGACGGGTTCCGGGAAGAGGGTGTCGAGGCGGTCGCCATCTGTTTCCTTCATTCTTATGCCAACCCCAAGCACGAACAGGCCGTTCTCGCTGAAGTGGGCAGGCTCTGGCCGGACGTCTCGGTTGTTTCATCGCACCAGATTACCCGCGAATGGCGCGAATATGAGCGCACGAATACAGCGGTCCTGTCTGCCTATGTCCAGCCCATTGCGGAGCGTTATCTTTCAAGGCTGAGCGAAGGGCTGGCGAGCCGCGATTTCAAGGGCAGTCCCTATATCATGCAGTCCAATTGCGGTGTGGATTCCCTGGAGTCGGTGTCACGCATCCCCATCACAATGGTTGAATCGGGACCGGCATCCGGCTTCTGGGGCGCAGCGGAACTCGGCAAGCTCATCGATGAGCCCAACATCCTTGCGCTCGATATTGGCGGCACGACGGCCAAATGCTCGCTGATCGAGAATGGCCAGGTCCGCATCATGACGGATTACTGGATCGAGAAGGACCGCACCTCGGCGGGATACCCGATCATGGTGCCCGTGGTTGACCTCGTGGAGATCGGCAATGGCGGCGGCTCCATCGCCTGGGTCGACGATTTCAAGAAGCTGCATGTGGGCCCCCAATCGGCCGGCGCTCTGCCGGGGCCTGCCGCCTATGGCAAGGGCGGCACCGACGCGACCACCACGGACGCCAATCTTTATCTCGGGCGCATCAACAAGGACTATTTCTGCGGCGGCGAGATCGATGCGGACATGAATGCTGCCAATTCCGCGATTGAAACGGTCGCCGGCAAGCTTGGTGTGAACGCAAAAGAGGCGGCGCGTGGCATTGTGCGGATCGCCAACAACAACATGGTCAACGCGCTCAAGCTGGTGTCGCTGAACCGGGGTTTCGACCCGCGCGATTTCACACTTGTGGCCTTTGGCGGTGGCGGCGCCATGCATGCCGTGGCGCTGGCCGCCGAACTTGGCGTGAAGAAAGTGGTCGTCCCGGCAGGTGCGTCGGTGTTCTCGGCCTGGGGCATGATGATGTCTGATCTCAGGCGGGACTATTTTGTCACGCGTCTGGTCGATCTTTCCGAAGGCGGAGCAAGGGAGATCGAAGCGCTCTTTGCCGAGACGGAGGAGCAGGCGCGGGCGCAGTTCGCGCAGGAGGGCATTGACGGTGCGCGTGTATCATTCCTGCGTTTCGGCAAGTTCCGCTATCAGAATCAGGAGCACACGACCGAGGTGCTTGTGCCGGAAGGCGAGATTACCGGTGAGCGCCTTGCCGAGATCGAGGCGCTTTTCCACGAGACCTATGAGCGCGAATACACCTACCGTCTGGACGCTCCGGTCGAGATGGTCGGCATCCATCTGGTTGCCTCGGCCGAAGTCGGCAAGCTGACGATGAAAGAGCAGCCAATGGGCGATGCGGATGCGAGCCCTGCGATCAAGGGCAGGCGGAGCGTGGACTACGCGCTCGACGGTGAGCATGAGAGCATGATCTTTGACGGGCTGGCTCTCAAGCCCGGCATGGCATTCGACGGACCGGCTATTGTTGAGGACCCCGGGACCACGGTGGTCATCCACCCCGGCAGCAGCGCCCGGATCGATGCCTATGGCAATATTCATATCGAACTCGGCGCATAGGGAGGCGGTTATGAGCAGCAACGATCCGATCACGCTGGAAATCATCCAGAACTCGCTCCAGGCGACCGCCGATGAGATGTTCGCCGCCATGCGCAAGACGGCGATGAGTTCGATCATCTATGAGGTGCTCGATATGGGTACCGGCATTATGGACGCCAAGGGACAACTGGCGTCATCGGGCGCGGGCATTCCAGCCTTTATCGGTGTGCTCGACAAGGCGGTGCAGGTGATCATCGAGAAATTCGACAAGCCGGGCGATATTCAGCCCGGGGACGTCTTTACGACGAACGATCCCTATTATGGCGGCGTTACCCATCTGAACGATATCGTCGTCGCAATGCCGGTCTTTGCCGACGGGCGCATCATCGCCTGGACCGCCAATATCGCGCACAACTCCGATGTCGGCGGCATGGCGCCGGGGTCGCTTTCGGGCGAGGCGACGGAAATTTTCCAGGAAGGTCTCCGGCTGCCGGCGGTCAAGATCATCTCAAAGGGCGAGCCGATCCGACCGGTGATGGACATCATCAAGGTCAATTCCCGCATGCCCGACGTTCTGGAGGGCGATGTCTGGGCGGCTATTGCTTCGGTGAGAGTCGGGGACAAGCGGCTTGTAGAGCTGGCGGAAAAATACGGAACCGAGACCTTTGAACGGGCGATGTCGTCTTTCATGGACTTTGGCGAGGAGGTCTCGCGCAAGGCGCTTGCCGATCTGCCGCAAGGCACGTTTGAACTCTCCGAAGAGCAGGATGACGGGCGGATTTTCAATGTGAAGATCACCATCGGAGCGAACGAGTTCACCGTTGACCTGACGGATAATCCGGACCAGTCTGACAATCCGGTCAACACCAGCCGCGACGGAGTCATGGTCTGTGCGCAGATGATCTTCAAATCGCTGACCGATCCCTATTCACCGGCCAATGGCGGCTCGTTCCGCCCGATCAATCTACTGACCCGCGAAGGCTCGGTCTTTCACGCAAAGGAGCCGGCGCCGATCGGTTTCTATTACGAAATCGAGCTTCGGGTTTACGATCTGATGTGGCGCTGCCTTGCGCCGCATATGCCGGAACGTCTGGCCGCAGGCCATTTTGCCTCCGTCTGCGGTACATTTATCGGCGGTATCCATCCCGATACCGGGCGGCAGTATACGATCATCGAACCGCAGCTCGGCGGCTGGGGCGCGAGCCGTGATGGCGATGGAAACAGCGCTGTTTTCTGCGGTTTTCATGGCGAGACCTACAATTGTCCGGCGGAGATTAACGAGGCGCGCAACGGGCTTTATGTCGACCGTCTGGAGCTCAACATGGAACCCGGCGGAGAGGGTCGCTTCACAGGTGGGCGTGGCATTGTCATGGACTACCGCGTGCGGGCCGACAACGGCTTTCTGACAGCCGGTTATACGCGCTCGAAGTTCCCTGCCTGGTCCATCGATGGCGGGCGGGAAGGGTCTCCCAACTATGTGGAATTCCGGCCCAAGGAGGGAGAAACCGAGCGCTATGCATTTGTTTCCGGTCTTGCCACCAAAAAGGACGATGTCATTCGCGTGGTGACCGGAAACGGCGCCGGGCTGGGCGATCCGAAGGAACGCGATCCCGATGCGGTGCGCCGCGATGTGAAAAACGAACTCATCAGCCCTGAGCGGGCCGAAGAGATTTATGGCGTGAAAAGCTGACATGACCGGGAGGCAGCCGCACCACATTCATATGCGGCTGTGGTGATGGCGGACCTGAATTTTAAAGAGGATATGATGACCAATACGATTGCAGACAAGATCAATGCGTTGCGCAGCCGCATGGCGGAGGAGAGTGTCGATCTGATTGCCATTGGCCCGGGCGCGCACATGAAATGGCTGCTCGGATTTTACCCGCATCCGGATGAGCGTCCGTGCCTGTTGTTCGTTAGCCGAACGGCTGAGACCTTTTTGATGCCGGCGATGAATGCCGAGGGGACCCGGCAGGAGACCGATATCGGCTTTCATACCTGGGACGATGCGGACGGCCCCGACGCGGCCTTGAAAGCCGCGCTCAGCGAGATTGGGGCAGAGGGTGCGCGCAACGTTGTTGTCGATGAGGCCATGCGTGCCGATTTTGCCTTGCTTGTGCTGGATGCCTTACCCGGAGCCGTCCACAGTTTCACCGGCGCAACTTTGGGCGCGCTCAGAATGCGCAAGGGTGACGATGAATATCGCGAACTGAAAAAGAACGCGCTTTTGGCCGACGAAGCCATGAAAGCGGCCTTTGCTGCCGCGCGTCCCGGCATGAGTGAAATTGAACTCGCGGATGTTATTTCGCAGAGCTTTATCGCCAATGGCGCGCGCCCCTTATTCCGCATTGTCGGGACAGGCGGGAATGGTGCGTTTCCGCATCACCACACCGGAGAAACGGTCATTCAGGCCGGCGATGTGATTGTCATCGATATCGGGGCGCAGGCCGGCAACTATCCGTCCGACATCACCCGTTCCGTTGTCGTGGGCGATGCGCCGGACGACTATGACAAAGTGCACGCGATCGTCGACAGTGCGGTCAAAGCGGCCATGGGTGCGGCGAAACCCGGTGTCAAAGCCCGGGATGTCGATGCGGCGGCGCGCAAGGTCATTGCCGATGCAGGCTACGGGGAATATTTCGTACACCGCACTGGTCACGGCATGGGCATTGAAGTGCATGAGCCGCCTTACATCACATCGACATCGGATACTGTCCTTGAAGAGGGCATGGTGTTTTCCATCGAGCCAGGCATCTATCTACCGGGTCGGTTCGGCATCCGGCTGGAGGACATCGTGATCCTTCGTGCCGATGGCCCCGAAATCCTCTCAGAATTGCCGCGCGATGCGCACAAAGTGAGCGTATAGGCGATGGCTCCGGCACCGGGGGAAGACCCGTTCACCACGGCCGTTATCCAGGCGAGCCTCGTTGCAGCGGCCGATGAGATGTTCGCCGTGCTGCGCAAGACGGCGATGAGCCCGATCATTTACGAGGTTTTGGATGTCGGCACGGGCATAACGGATGGCGAAGGCAATCTTGTCAGTTCCGGAGCAGGAATTCCGACCTTTGTCGGCGTGCTGGACAAGGCCGTGCGGCGCATTCTGGAACTGCACGGCATGGAGGCGATACGGCCGGGTGATCTGTTCATCACCAACGATCCCTACTATGGCGGCGTGACGCACCTTAACGACGTTGTGCTGGCGCTGCCGGTCTTTGCCGAGGGCAGACTCATCGCCTGGTGCGCCACGATTGCCCATTGGAACGATATTGGCGGACGGGTGGCCGGGTCAATGTCGACCGAGGCAACGGAGATATTCCAGGAAGGTTTGAGGTTGCCAGCGGTCCGGCTTTTCGAGGCCGGCGAAAAAGTCGGGTCGGTCTTCGATATCATTGCTGCCAATTCTCGGTTGCCGGATTTTGCGAATGGCGATTTGTGGGCGCAGGTCGCCGCTTGCCGCATCGCCGAGCGGCGCATTGCCCAACTGACGCAAGCGCATGGCATCGAGGCCTTTGACGCCGCGCTCGTTTCGCTGTTCGAAGGGGGGGAAAAGAGAGGTCTTGCCGGGCTTCGAGACCTGCCGCAGGGGACCTACGAGATCCAAGAGGAGCAGGATGACGGTGCGCTGTGGCGCGCCGCGATCACCATCGCAAGCGACCGGTTCACCGTTGATTTGCGCGGCAATCCGTCGATGCGTGATGCGCCCTATAACACCAGCCGGGACGGGGCTGTGATCTCGGCGCAGATGATCTTCAAGGCGCTGACCGATCCGTCGCTCTTTGCCAATGCCGGTTCCTTCCGGCCTCTGCAAGTCATAACGGAGCCGGGCACTGTCTTCCATGCAACCGGAAACACGCCACACGGCTATTATTTTGAAACCCGCATTCGTCTTTACGACATGCTGTGGCAATGTCTGGCGCGTGCCATGCCGGAGCGCTTGCCGGCGGGGCACTTTGCTTCCATCTGCGGCACGGTTTTGGCCGGCGAACATCCCGATACCGGTCGCAGATACACAATGGTCGAGCCGCAAATGGGCGGTTGGGGCGCGACCTCCAGCCGCGACGGGCTCGACGCGATGTATTCATGCAGTCATGGTGAGACTTACAATTGTCCGGTCGAAGTCGCCGAGGCGCGCTACGGTCTGGGTGTCGACTACAAGAGGCTCAGCGACGGCGATGAAGGGCAGGGCCGCTTCATTGGCGGAAAAGGGCTCTCTGTCTGTTACAGCCTGCGCGGCGAGGCGCTGCTTTCGGCCGGCTACAGCAGAAACAGAATTCCAGTCTGGGGGCTGGCGGGCGGCCAAACGGGTGGAACCAACGGCTTTGCCATAATGCGTGGTGACAGAACGCGCGAGCCGCGGGCGTTTGCCAGCGGCGTTGAGCTGAAATCGGGCGACAGGATTGAGATCGACACCGCCAATGGCGGAGGTTGGGGTGAGCGCTGAAAACCGATCCACAGCGCTTCAGGGAATTGAAATATGCGCGTCACACTGTGCGGATAAACCTGAGTGTCAATTCAAGTTTAATCCACACAGGTGCTTACCCATGAAAAGACTGATCCTTACATCCATTGCCGCTATGGCGCTGGCTGGCCAGGCCCTGGCTGCCGATGTCTCCGGCAAGCTGGTGCTCTACACATCGCAGCCGAACAAGGATGCGCAGGCAACCGTCGATGCCTTCAAGGCAAAATATCCCGATGTCGAGGTCGAGTGGATCCGGGACGGGACAACCAAGGTGATGGCCAAGCTGCGTGCGGAGTTCGAGGCCGGCGCGCCGCAGCCCGACGTGTTGCTGATTGCTGACATGGTGACGATGGAGGGCCTGAAAGCCGAAGGTCGGTTGATGGCCTATGAGGGCGCCGATATCACCGCCTACGATCCGGCGATCATGGACAAGGATAAAACCTATTTCTCAACCAAGCTGATCACCTCCGGCATTATGTACAACACCAATGCCCCGATGAAACCGACATCTTACAGCGATCTTCTGAAACCGGATGCAAAGGACAAACTGGCCATGCCGTCGCCGCTGACCTCGGGTGCGGCAACGATCCACATGGCAGCGCTGACAGGCAATCCGGAGCTGGGCTGGGATTATTATGAAGGTCTCGCTGAACAGGGCGCCAACCCCAAGGGGGGCAATGGCGGAACCTACAAGGCCATTGCCGGCGGTGAGAAGCTCTATGGCTTCGTCGTCGATTTCCTGCCGATCCGAAACAAGCTTGAGGGCGCGCCGGTCGAGTTTGTCTTTCCGGCCGAAGGCGTTTCCGCCGTGACCGAGCCCGTCGCCATCCTATCGACGGCGAAGAACCCCGATGCTGCCAAGGCTTTTGTCGATTTCCTGATTTCGGAAGACGGTCAGAAGCTCGCCGCCGGCCAGGGTTATCTTGCCGCACACCCCGCGATCGATCCTCCCAAGGGATTTCCGCCGCGCGATCAGATCAAGCTCATGCCTTTCGATCCTGCCGCGGCGCTTGCGGACGACAAGGAAAACAAGATGAAGTTTACGGAAATTTTTGGCGGCTGATATTTGCGCAAAGTCCTGACTGTGAGCGGCGAGGGGGCAACCCTCGCCGTTCTTTTGCTGATTTCCCTGTTTCTTTTCGGGTTGCCCTTGCTCCTGCTGCTTGAGACGGGTCTTTCCGACGGGCAGGGCTGGTCGATCGCTCCTCTCTTGGGTGCGATGGAGAGTCGATCCGTCCTGCGGGCGCTTTGGCATTCATTGGAAAGCAGTTTTCTCTCCGCGCTCTTTGCACTTGGTCTCGGTACCGTTATGGCGGTGATTATCGGTCTTACCGATGTACGGGCGAAGGCGGTCCTGGTCTTTCTAGTTCTTTTGCCGATGATGATACCGCCGCATGTGACGGCGATCGCGTGGATACAGGCGCTTGGTCCTTCCAGTCCCATATTGCAGTGGCTGTCCATCGCGCCGCCGCTGGGCAGCACCCACCCGCTCTATTCGCGCGGGGGTGTCGTCTTCCTTCTGGGCATCCAGCATGCCCCGCTGGTGTTTCTTCTCGTCAGGGCCGGCCTGCGCGGATTGCCCAAGGACCTTTTCGATTCCGCGCGGGTAAGCGGGGCGAGGCCGCAGCTGGTCATCCGACGCATTCTGGTACCGCTCCTCGTGCCGTCTCTGATCGCCGGATTTGCACTGGCATTTGTTTCGGCGCTCGGGAATTTCGGCATTACGGCGCTGCTGGGAATTCCTGCGCGTTATACCACCCTGCCGGTGCTGATCTGGCGCAGGCTTGCGAGTTTCGGACCGGATGTTCTCACCGATGTTGCGGTTCTCGCCGTTATCATCGCCTTTGTTGCGATTGTGGTGGTTATGGCCCAGATCGCCTGGCAGAACCGGGCGAAAATCGGCCTTATCAGCCAGTCGCAGCAGCCCCTGCGCATCGTGCTGGGCCGCTGGCGACCCGTTGCCGAGGCTCTGATTCTTCTGATCATCGCCGCAACCCTTGTCCTGCCGATTGCCTCGCTGCTTGCAACCTCCCTGGTTCGCACATACGGGCTGCCTCTTGCCGCCGAGACGTTCACTCTGGCAAATTATCTGGAAGTTCTGGTCCGCCAGTCGGTGACGCTCAGGGCCTTTGCCAATTCCACGCTGATTGCAGGTTCGGCGGCGATCATGCTCGGCTTTTTTGCGGCCTTTGTGGGATATTACCTGAACCAGAGGGGCGCACGCCGTATTATGGCGGGCGGCATTGCGGGCATGGGAGACATCGCCTATGCCATCCCGGGCCTGGTGATATCGGTCGGTTTTATCCTGGCCTTTATCAAACCTCTGCCGCTTGTGAATGTCTCCCTTTACGGGACCTGGGGGATCATTTTTCTTGCCTATCTTTGCGCCTTCTTCTCGATTGCGCTAAAGCCAGTCGGCGCGGCCTACGGGCAGCTCGACCGGTCGCTTGATGATGCGGCGCGTGTTGCCGGAGCCCGTTTCTTCCTGAGGATCAAGCGTATCTTTCTGCCTTTGGTGATGCCGTCCGCTGCCTCCGGCGCCATTCTGGTATTTCTGACGGCCTACAATGAGGTCACCGTATCGGCGCTCCTCTGGTCGACGGGCAATGAGACCATCGGAACGACCATTTTCAACTATGAGGATGGCGGCTACACGACGCTCGCGGCCGCCATGTCGAGCATAACCGTCCTTGCAACCGTCCTTTTGATGCTGGCGCTTAACCTTTTCTCGGGCCGGATGCCGGCCGGTGTCATTCCCTGGCGCGATGAATGACCGGGTGCGCCGCGTGAGGCTTCAGAGGTTGTCGGGAAGGAGCCAGGCTGAATTGACCGTCACCGGAAGCGTCTCGCCAATCTCCAACCTCTTTTGCACCGTGACGGGCAGGGTATCTTCCAGGCCTTCAATGGCGACCCGCGCATCCCAGCTTCCGCCGCGATAGGCGACCGTCGTCACCCTTGCATCCCGGCCGTCGTCGCCGATCGCGATATCGGATGGGCGGATGACAGCCCTGTGCATGTTTCGGCTGCCTCGCGCCGAAGCGCCGGTATCGACCGGCTTGCCGCCGATCATCACATGACCATCCGGATCGGTGGTCGCAGCAACAATGCCGCTTCGTCCGACAAAACGCGCCACTTTCTCGGTGGCGGGACGGTTGTAGATCTCCTCCGGTGTGCCGACCTGCAGGAACCGGCCATCGTCCATAACGGCAATATGGCTCGCAAGCGCCATGCCTTCGCGCTGATCGTGGGTGATAAAAAGCGTCGTTGCTCCGGCCATACGATGAAATGTTGCCAGTTCCTCCTCCATCGCATTCCTGAGATGGGGATCAAGATTGGCCAGGGGTTCATCCATCAGGATGATGCGGGACTGCCCGGCAAGGCATCGTGCGAGTGCGACACGCTGGCGCTGTCCACCCGAAAGTTCCGATGGTTTGCGGCCCTCAAGGCCTTCAAGTGAAACGGCTTTAATCTGCGCATCGGCAATGCTGGCGGCGGTCTTGGCATTGCCGCCCGAGGCGGTGACCGGGAAAGACACGTTTTGCCGGACATTCATATGCGGCCACAGTGCATAGGACTGAAAGACCATACCGATCTTCCTGTCTTCCGGCGAGATATGCGTCTGCGGTCCCGATACAGTTTTGCCGTCGATAAGGATTTCCCCGTCGTCGAGCGTCTCAAGACCCGCAATAAGGCGCAAAAGCGTGCTCTTGCCGCATCCGGATGGTCCGAGGATGACAAAGAACTCACCGTCCGGAATCTCTGCTGAGACTTTGTTTACCGCGGCATGATCCGCGAAGGTCTTCAGGGCCGATCTTATGACGACGGACAATTGTTTTCCGCTCCCATGTTCTATCCTGCAAAAGGTTGCTACCGGACAATTCCATCCGAATACAACAATCGATCTTCATGATTGTGACAGTATGTTCTGGTCGCAGGTCAATCACATGGCAAGACCGTCATTTGGCTGCTATAAGCGAGCTGACGGGCTTTTCAGGAGGTGTACGGTGGAAATCAGGCAGATCAACGATGAGTATTCGGTTGCAGGTCAGATAACAGTCGAAGACCTTGAGACAATTGCGGCCATGGGTTTCAAGTCGATCGTTTGTCACCGGCCCGACAACGAAACGGAAGGTCAGCCTTCCTATGGGGAACTGGCCGCCGCCGCGGCGGCGCGCGGCATTGAAATGCGCCACATTCCAGTCGGACGCGAAGGGATCAGTTTTGAACTGGTTCAGGCCTTTGTCGATGCGCTCGATGAAATGGATCGCCCGATGCTGGGCTATTGCCGCTCGGGCGCGCGTTCGACGGCGATTTATCAACAGACCCTGCACATCAGGGCTTAACGCCCTTCAAGCTTCCTCAGTTCTGCGCGGACTTCGTCATTGTGTTCGCCGAGACGCGGGGAGGGGCGTGCATTGCCGGGCGGCGTTTCAGACATCTTGATCGGAGAGGCAACGCCGGGGATTTTTGTACCACGTCCGTCATCAAGCTCGACACGCATGTTGCGGGCCTTGATTTGCGGGTCGTCAAACATCTCGCCAATGGAATTGATCGGGCCGGCGGGCACGGCATTGTCCTTACACTGGTCCAGCAGGCTCGAACGTTCGAATTTCTGTGTCGCTCCGCAGAGGCGTTCGCGTAGATGCGATCGGTTCGCCACCCTGTCCCGGTTGGTGGCAAATCTTGGATCGGCCGCGATGTCGTCGGCACCGAGGATCTTGCACAGGCGCTGAAACTGGCCGTCATTGCCGATCGCAAGGATCAGATAGCCATCGCTTGTCGGGACGACCTCATAGGGCGAGATATTGGGGTGGAAGTTGCCGAGCCGCGTCGGGCTTTGTCCGGTCGCCAGAAAATTCATGTTCTGATTGGACAGGATCGCCGCCTGGCTATCAAGCAGCGCCATGTCGATATGCTGGCCCTTGCCGGTTCTCATGGCGTGGATGAGGGCGGCCTGGATCGCCGATACGGCGTAAAGGCCGGTCACGATGTCGGCAATCGCCACGCCGGCTTTCATTGGCTGGCCGTCGGGTTCGCCGGTGATGGACATGAAGCCGGACATGCCCTGAATAATGAAGTCGTAACCGGCATGGGAAGCATAGGGTCCGCTGTGTCCGAAGCCGGTGATGGAGCAATAGACGAGCTTTGGATTGATGGCGCACGCGCTCTCATAGTCCAGGCCGTATTTCTCAAGACCCCCGGTCTTGAAGTTCTCGATCAGAATGTCGGCTTGGGCAACGAGCTGGCGTACGAATTCCTGATCTTCCGGGTCGCGCAGATCTGCCGTGACCGACCGCTTGCCGCGGTTCGTCGAGTGGAAATAGGCTGCGCCAAGGTTTTCTCCGTCCGCTCCGGTCAGGAAGGGCGGCCCCCAGTGTCTTGTGTCGTCGCCGCCCTTCGGGTTTTCCACCTTGACCACATCCGCACCCAGATCGGCGAGAATCTGCCCCGCCCAGGGCCCGGCCAGAACCCTGGCCAGTTCAACAACTCGGATGCCCTCAAGCGACGCATTAGACATTATGGGCTCTTGCCTCCCGGCGTTTTGCGGCTGCTTCCAGAAGAATCCGTTTCTGATAGCGGCTCTGTACGATTTCCACGGCGACCAGGGTCACCAGGACGAAGTAGAAGGTGGATTTTGCCATTGGCTCAATGGCATGACCGAAGAAGGCCAGATGACCTATATGGCCTCCATCCGACATCAGCATGACGCCAACCAGCAACAGGACAAAAAGTCCCAGTACCTCATACATCCGGTTTTTCTGCAGAAAGCTCGCAACTTTATCCGCCATCAGCACCATCAGGGCGCCGGAGACGACAATGGCGGCGGTCATGACGATGAAGTTTTCTGTCAATGCAACCGCTGAAAGCACTGTATCGAATGAGAAAACCAGGTTCATCGCGACGATCCATATCAGTGCGGTTCTCACCGATCGCCTTGGCGCGGCATCTTTTTGATGTTCGAGGTCGTCCACCCCGATCATGTGGTAGATTTCCTTCATGGCCGTGTAGATGAGGAAGATGCCGCCAGCCAGCACAATCAGTGAATGGCCGCTCACTGCTCCCGAAAACCACGGATGATTGACCGTGAAGAGCGGAGCTTGAAGCATCGCGATGAGTTGCAGGACAGCGAACAAGAGGACGATGCGCAACACGATGGCGAGGGTGATGCCCACACGCCGCACCCATGATTGTTGCGCCGGGTCGACCTGTTTCGCCTCGATCGAAATGTAGAGAAGATTGTCAAATCCAAGCACGGTTTCGAGTGCGGTCAGCACCAGAAATGTGGTCAGATTGTCGAGTGTGAAGAGAGTTTCCAGCATGGGCCATCCCCGTTTTGCCTTTATGCTTTGGCCCGTGGTAGCAAACCGTCATCGCCAACGCTATGACAATTTGCCGCAGCGCAAGCTATGTCCGGGAAAAGGCTCTTTTCAGCTTGTCGCCTTGGCGCTGCGTTGCAATGCCGACAGCGCCCAGGCGGCGAAATCCTCCATGGCTCCGCGGGCGCCGGGCGGGGCCGATTCGTTCAGCGTCTCGTGTCGCAGGCCTTCATAGATGCGTCCCGTCACGTCCTTCTTCCCATGGCTGCACAGTTTCCTGGCGAACCACGTTACCGCTCCCCCCTTTGCAGTGGCCGGGTCCTGGCCGCCTCCCACCAGATGGACCGGCATTGTGTTCGGCAGGGCGGCCAGAGCACGCGGATTGCTGCCGCGAAACGCCATGGCAAAAATGTCCTGCCAAAGGCTGACCGTCGCATCCCATCCGCAAAGCGGGTCTTCGATATAGGCCGAGACAGCTGCCGGATCGTGCGAGAGCCAGTCGAATGGCGTTTCAGCTTTCCTGATCGCCTTGCCCCAGGCCTGGAATGTCAGCCTGGGCAGCATGCCGCTTGGAACGTCGGATCCTTTCAGCATCCTTTCGGCAGCAAGAAGGGCCTGGGCAATGCGGCCTTCAAAGCCCATCTTGAAGTTGGAATTCCAGACAGCGAGCGCTGCCTGCCTGTCAGGATGGGAGAGCGCGAAGTTCATGGCGATGAGGCCGCCCATGGAGTGTCCGAAGGTGATCAGCGGCGCATCCGCATACTGTTTTTGCGCGTGCAGATTAACGGCAAGCGTATCGGCGACGGTTTTCTCCCAACCGCGTCCCGCCGCTGCTGTGGCAAAGCGGCCCAGCGGCGCATCGTCTGCCCTTGTGTGTCCGTGTCCGCGGTGATCGTGTGCAAAAACGGCAAAGCCGATCTGTGACAGGTACTGCGCAAAGGGCAGGTAGCGTGCCGCATGCTCGGCCAGGCCGTGGTTGATCTGCACGACGGCGCGCAGTCTGTCCTTCGGGTGCATGTGAAAGAGGTTTAGGTTTGCCCCGGTCGGTGATGCAAGGGTGGTCTGTTCGTCAAAACCGCTCATGACGCGAGCTTGCACGCGCCGGAGAAAAAGCGCAATGCCACGTCAGGCGTCGAGAGCTTCCTCTATCGCGGCAATCTGACCGCCGAGATCAAAAGGGAAAGAGGACAGGACTTCGATATCCTCGTCTTCGGAGAACCCTTCCGGGTCCTTTTCGCGAAGCCGGGCAATTTCGATGTCGCGCTCGCGCAGGCTCCATTCGATCTGGGGCCGGAAAAGTTTCAGCGCCGCGACCAGCCATCTGCTGGTCAGCGCATATTCCTCATTGTCGAGATCGAAGAAATCCAGAAGCCTGATGACTTCTTCGGCCGGATATTGCCATTCCATCGCAACCCAGCGGTTGACGGTGAAAATGCGCATCGGCGTACCGGACTGGTCGAAGGAGATGGCCACCAGATGGCAGAGCCCGCCAAGCTCGAAATCGGGCTCGGGCGGCAAGGCGATGGGCTCTATACCGTCCTGTACATGTTCGGTGTAGACAAACAGGTGGAAGTGGCCGTGCTCGGCCCAAGGGCGTGCCTCCGGATCCTCCGAATGGGCGTGATAAAACCACAGGGCGCCCTTTTCCCGGTCATGCACATCGCCGGGTGGATAGTGCTGCCACTGGGTGAATGCATCCGGCGCCGTTGAGCTCAGCACGTCGATCAGGATATGTTTTTCCTCTTGCGCCGCCTGCTCGAGCACGCCGATCATGTCATCCGCCGCCTTCTGCATGGCCTCAAGGTCGGACCGGGGCAGGCTTTTGAAGTCAATTTTCGGATCGTCGCGTACCGGGCTGTTCATTACGTCGGCCAAGGGAAATCATCTTTCGAAAAGTCTTATCAGGAAATATGCCAGGGGAACACAAGGTTCCGGCAGACGTTTGCCGGGAACCTGACGGCTCCCGGCAAACGGGAAACGCGTCAGTTGGTCTTTTTTGCTCCGCAGGCGCCACATGCGCCGCAGGCACCACATGCGCCGCAAGCCTTTTTCTTGGCGCCACAGGCACCACAGGCACCGCAAGCAGCACAGGCGCTGACCTTGGTCGATCCGCAAGCACCGCAGCCTGCAACGGCCGGCGTAGTCGCAGCAACCGCAGCAGCCAGGCCGCCACTGACGACCATCATTGCGAGAGCTTTTTTGGATTTGCTGTTCATAGAATTCTCCTCTGGAATTTCGCCGAAACTGTTTCGGCCCGCCCCAACCTAGCCGAAGGAATTGTAAACTGGTGTCACGATGAGATTGCGGAAAATCACGCTTTTGCGAGGCCGGCGTGAGGGGTGGGCAGATTGGGGACAAATAGTCACCAAGTCTTACGGTTCGGCATTTTGCGTGACTGATTGTGGTGGATTGGCGGGTATGCTCAGCACGGCGCCGTCCCGGGCCGAGCCTGCCGCTTGCTCCCTATAGGTCGCATATTTGCGTTGCCCTTGGGGCACGGTTTGCATAAAAGCGGGGCAATCCCGATTTCATCCGTATTTATGAGGAAGTTTGCGCGCGATGGCACGCCAGTTCATTTATCACATGGCCGGCCTGAATAAGGCCTATGGCTCCAAGAAAGTCCTGGAGAATATTCACCTGTCCTTCTACCCCGATGCCAAGATCGGGATTCTCGGACCGAACGGTGCCGGCAAATCCACGGTTCTGCGCATCATGGCAGGCCTTGATACCGAGTTCAGCGGTGAAGCCTGGGTGGCTGAAGGTGCAACTGTCGGCTATCTGCCGCAGGAGCCTGAGCTCGATGAGACAAAAACCGTGGCGGAAAACGTCATGGAAGGCGTGGCGGAGCAAAAGGCCATTGTCGACCGCTACAACGAGCTGATGATGAACTATTCCGACGAGACTGCGGAAGAGGGCGCCAAGCTTCAGGACATTATCGATGCGCAGAACCTTTGGGATCTCGACAGCCAGGTCGAGATGGCCATGGATGCGTTGCGCTGTCCGCCCGGCGACAGCCCGGTCGCCAACCTGTCGGGTGGTGAAAAACGCCGTGTGGCTCTGTGCCAGCTGCTGCTTTCCCAACCGGATCTGCTGCTGCTTGACGAGCCGACCAACCACCTTGATGCCGAGACGATCGCATGGCTGGAAAAACACCTGCGGGAATATCCGGGCGCCGTCCTGATGATCACGCACGATCGCTACTTCCTCGACAATGTGACAGGCTGGATCCTGGAGCTCGACCGGGGCAGGGGCATTCCGTACGAGGGCAACTATTCGGCCTATCTTGAAAAGAAGGCCAAACGCATGGCCCAGGAGGGCCGCGAAGAGGCCAACAGGCAAAAGGCGATGTCACGCGAGCAGGCCTGGATCGCGTCCAGTCCGAAAGCGCGCCAGGCAAAATCCAAGGCGCGTATCAGGGCCTATGACGAACTGGTCCAGTCGGCTGGAGACCGGAGGCCGGGCGATGCGCAGATTCTTATCCCCGTCGGTGAGCGCCTCGGGCAGGTGGTCATCGAGGCCGAGCACCTTTCGAAAGGTTATGGCGACAAACTGCTGATCGATGATCTGGAATTCAAGCTGCCGCCCGGCGGCATAGTCGGCGTTATCGGACCGAACGGCGCCGGCAAGACGACCTTGTTCCGGATGATCACCGGCCAGGAGACACCGGATAACGGATCAATCACTGTCGGAGATACCGTTGATTTGAGCTATGTCGATCAAAGCCGGGATGCGCTCGACCCGGACAAGACGGTCTGGGAGGAAATCTCGGGCGGCAATGACATCATCAAGCTTGGACCGCATGAGGTGAATTCGCGAGCCTATTGCTCGAACTTCAATTTCCGCGGCGGCGATCAGCAGCAAAAGGTCGGTACGCTCTCGGGCGGTCAGCGCAACCGTGTGCATCTCGCCAAGATGCTGAAATCGGGCGGTAACGTGGTTCTGCTCGACGAACCGACGAACGATCTCGACACAGAAACGCTCGCGGCGCTTGAAGATGCGCTTGAGAGTTTTGCCGGCTGTGCCGTTATCATAAGCCACGACCGCATGTTCCTCGATCGGTTGGCGACGCATATACTGGCGTTTGAGGGCGACAGCCACGTGGAATGGTTCGAAGGCAATTTCGAGGACTATGAGCAAGACAAGATCCGCCGGCTGGGTCCTGAAAGCGTCAATCCGAAGCGGGTCACCTACAAGCGGCTGACGCGCTGAGGCCGTACTAGCCCCGGAGGGCAAGGAAGATGACAACGATCCTGATAACCGGTGTGGGCAGAGGCATTGGCCATCAGTTGGCGCGCCAATCGCTTGACAAGGGTTGGACTGTCATCGGTTCGGTTCGTGAGGCCTCTCACGCTGATCGGCTGAACGATCTTGCTGCGGACCGGTTCCGGCCTCTGGTGTTCGATGTGCGCGACGGCGCGGCGGTCGAGGCGGCCGCAAGCGGTGTCGATACGCCGATCGACATTCTGATCAACTGCTCCGGCATCATCGGGCCGGAGAGGCAATCCGTTCTCGATATGGATTTTGACGGATTTGCCGACACGCTGGCCGTCAACACGGTGGGGCCGCTGCGCATCATTCATGCCTTCCTGCCGCATATTCGCAGAAGCGAGCACGGACGTATCGTTACCCTGTCGAGTTATATGGGCTCGATGTCGCATACGAAATCGGACCGGATCGCCTACCGTGCATCCAAGGCGGCGGTGAATAAGGTGATGCAGGGGCTGTCAGGCGAGCTGCGTGCCGAGGGGATTGCCGTGGCAACCGCGCATCCGGGCTGGGTGCGCACTGATATGGGTGGAAACCTCGCCGATATCAGTGTCGAGGAGAGCGCCGGCGGTGTCCTTGAACTGTGCGAACAGCTCAATTTGTCCAATAGCGGACATTTCTGGAACTGGGACGGCGAGCATCTTTCCTGGTGATGCGGTGGCGGGTTTGATTGCGATCGCCCGGACGTTCTACCCATAGTTCGCATGCGACATTTTAAGTTGTTGTTGCGCCGCATGGTGAAATCATATAAAGATATGTTTATGTGATTTCGCAATCGGTGAGGACGTCATCCTGCCATGAGCGGGAAGCCGAGGAAGCGATGCTGGATAACAACAGGCTCAGTCTGGACAAAACCGTTGATGTGCTGAAGGCCGCCGGCGAACCGACCCGGCTTAGGGTGCTGGCGCTGTTGTTCGGCGGAGAACTGACGGTCACGGACCTGACCGAAATCCTCGGACAATCACAGCCGCGCATTTCCCGCCATCTGAAACTTCTGGCCGAAGCCGGCCTTGTCGAGCGGTTTCAGGAAGGGGCCTGGGCCTATTTTCGCCTGACCGGAGACGGTCTTGCGCACGCCTTGACCCGGAACATTGTCGACTCGGTTTCGCCTTCCGATGCGCTGCTGGCGCGCGACGCGGAAAGGCTGTTGGCGGTCAAGCGCGCGCGCGCCGAACGTGCGCAGGCCTATTTCAGCCGCAATGCGGCCGGGTGGGATCAGTTGCGCTCGCTGCATATCTCCGACGAGCAGGTGGAAAAGGCGCTGGTTGAAATGGTCGGCGAGCAGCCGTTCGATTCAATGCTGGACCTTGGAACCGGGACCGGGCGTATTCTCCAGCTCTTTTCTGCGCTTTACCGGCGCGGCGTCGGAGTCGACGCCAGCCGCGACATGCTGGCGATCGCCCGCACCAATATCGACGAGGCAGGGATCGGCCATGCTTCGGTGCGTCAGGCCGATATTCTCAATCTCCCGCTGCCGCGTGGGTCGTTCGATCTGATATCGATTCACCAGGTCCTGCATTTTCTGCAGCATCCCGAAGAAGCGATTTCCGAGGCAGCGCGGATGCTCAGCCCCGGCGGACGGATGATCATTGTCGATTTTGCGCCCCATGATTTTGAGTATCTTCGCGATGAGCATGCGCATATGCGGCTGGGCTTTTCGGCCGATACCGTTTCCGGCTGGCTGCGCGATGCGGGTCTGACAGTTGAAAACGTTGTTGCTTTGACGCCGCAAGACAAGGCTGAGAAGGGGCTGACAGTGTCGATCTGGCTTGCCAGAGACCCGCGGCTTGTTATCGCCAATGAACAAACATCCCAAGAAGGAGTCGCCTGATTATGTCCGTACTGCGCCGTTCCGGCCCAACGCTTCTGGGTGACGACATGAACGTCTCCTTCGAGTTTTTCCCACCGCGAAGCGGCGATATGGAAAGCCAGTTGTGGGAAAGCGTCATGCGTCTCGCACCCTTCGGGCCGGATTTTGTTTCTGTGACCTATGGCGCGGGCGGCACGACCCGCCAACCGACCCTTGCGACGGTGAAACGGCTTCTTGCCGAGACGGATCTGGCGCCGGCAGCGCACCTGACCTGCGTCAACGCCAGCAAGGACGATGTTGATGCGGTTGCCCGGGAGTTCTGGGAAGCCGGTGTCCGGCATTTTGTTGCCTTAAGGGGTGATTCTCCTGACGGCATCGGATCGGCTTATCGTCCGCACAAGGACGGCTACCGCAATGCGGCAGAACTGGTTGCGGGCCTGAAAGCCTTCGCGGATTTTGAGATCACAGTCTCGGCCTATCCGGAAAAACATCCGGAGAGCCCGGATTTCATGACCGATATCGATATGCTCAAACGCAAGGTCGACAATGGCGCAACGCGGGCCATTACCCAGTTCTTTTTCGACAATGACAGTTATGAGCGCTATGTGGAGCGGGTCCGCAGGGCCGGTATCTATGTGCCCATCGTGCCCGGCATCCTTCCGGTTCACAATTTCTCGCAGGTTGCGAAGTTTGCGGATCTGTGCGGCGCCTCCATACCCGACTGGCTTGCGACCCGCTTTGAGGGTCTTGAGCAGGACCCCCAGACCCGCTCGCTCGTTGCCGCCGCCGTTGCGGCAGATCAGGTTATGGATCTTGTCGAGCGCGGTGTGCAGGACTTTCATTTCTACACGATGAACCGTGCACAGCTTGTTTATGCGATCTGTCACCTGCTGGGACTGCGTGCCCCAAAGGGCAATGGCACCGTCACAACTGCGACTGCTGCTTAACAATAATCTTCATTTCGTTCATTATTATTGAACAATATGTTGCAGGTTTCGGCGCTTTCTGAGCGCCGGAGCGCACCTATCTTCCGGTCAATGCCTGGCCCTTGCGGCCCTAATTGAAAATCGGAGACAGGTGACAATGACACGTATCCTTGCAATTCATTCATCGGCACGCCGGGACGAATCCGTCAGCCGTAGGCTTACGGAAGAGCTGGTGGCGCGGCTTGTAGAGAAGGCTGACAATTCCACCGTTACGATCCGCGATGTTGCTGAGGGGCTGTCCTTTCCGAGCGAGGCTTGGGTGACGGACCGGACGATACCGCAGGAGCAGCGCACGGCGGAGCAGAACACGGCGCTGGAACAGACGGACAGGCTTGTTGAGGAGTTGCGCGCTGCCGATATTATCGTGGTTGGTGCGCCAACATATAATTTTGGAATTCCGGCGGCCCTGAAGGCCTGGATCGATCACGTGGCGCAACCCGGCCGGACATTCAGATATACCGAAGACGGCCCTGTCGGCCTTTTATCGGGCAAGAGGGTTTATGTCGTCAATGCATCCGGCGGCGTTCCGGTTGGCAGTCCTGCGGACTTCGTCACGCCCTATCTGAAACATGTTTTTGCATTTCTCGGAGTTACGGATGTGGAGTTCGTTGCTGCGGACCAACTGATGGTGACCGGCGACGACAGCATGCGCCAGGCCCGCGATGCGATCGAAAAAGCGGCGGCTTGAATCTTCGCAAAAACAAACGGGGGTGGCGATTGCCACCCCCGCTGTCTGTTTCCGGCTGGCCGGTCCTGCCGGCTGCCAAGCGTCGGTGCCTAGAGGAATAACATCAACGCGACAAATAGAAATGCTGCACCGATCACCAGGACATTGAGCGAACGCACCAATCCCATAGCTGACCTCCCTGCGGTTAACCCTGTTAGGCTAGGACGGAGTCGAGGGTTTTGGAAAGCAAATTTGTTGCTGCGCTGCCGAAAACGGCAAAGGGTTTTCCAACAAAACCGATTCTAAGCGCATGAAATTCATTGACTAAGCGTGGTGCCAAAAAAATGTGAGTCATGAGCCAGATCTGCCTTGTTTTTTGCAGTTGCGAAGAGATTTTCGTGGCCACTTTGTGGCAACTGGTCGTAATCCTGACAGCGTAAACGGTTGTTGCGTGGGCAGTCTTTTCTTTTGGAACCTACCTTATCTACCTGAATTTATTTCCTTTTCATAATTCGAAAAAAGCGGCCATCGATTGTCAGCAGGCCGATTCCGATCAGTATGAGGCCGGCCATCGCCTCCAAGCTCAAGGTTTCATTGAGAAAAAGAGCACCAAGCACAATCGCGCTCGGTGGGACGATGAGAGTGACGAGGGACGCGTTCGTCGCGCCGGCTGTGGAAATAATCCGAAAATAGAGGATGTAGGCAAATGAGGTCGAGACGACGGCCAGTGCGACAACGGCAAGAATGATAGGAAATGGCGGCAGATCAATCGTCCAGGGACGATCGAAGAAGACTACGACCGGCAGCATTATCAATGAAGACGCGGTTAACTGCCCGGTAGCGGTCACGGTCGGGCGCAGATCCGAAAACCGCTTTCCGAATGTCGCCGCCAACCCGTAGGACACCGCTGCGCCAACCACAAAAAGCTGTGCCCAGACCGGTGCGCCCAGACCGGTCAGAGCCGACGGGCCGATGAGAACAGCGGTCCCGGCCAGGCCGAGAAGACAGCCTGCCACCTTTGCAGCGGTCATCTTCTCATCGCTTGTCAGGACGTTGGCGATGAGAATTGTCCACAAAGGCGTTGTGGCGTTGAGAATGGAGGCAAGACCGGCGCCGATCGCCGTTTGACCGAAGAAGAGGAGGCTGAACGGGATGACATTGTTCGTTAATCCCAGCAGCAGGAAGTCCCGCCACCTTGAAAAAATGGCGCTCAGGCCACCATTTCGGGCAATCAGATAAATATGCAGGGCAATGGCCGCCAGAAAGACCCGTAAAAACACGAGCGTCAAAGGCGGGATGTACTCCACCGCGACACGTGTGAAGAAAAACGATGCGCCCCAGATTGCTCCAAGCATAAAGAGCAAGAGCCATGTTGTCGCCGAGATGGTGTTGTTATTGCTTTGCATGATGGATGCCGCGCTGTTCATCTGACCGGTCATAGGGGTGGAAGGTTCGCTCGGCTATCCGAAACTTGCGGACAAACTGTAGCAGTGCTTTGCCAGCTCTCATCTTGTATACTTTTGTTCGGACCGATGATGAGAAAAATTCGCCAGGAGCGAGCCAATGGATCTTCCCAAGCCGCCCAAACTTGTACGATTTGTCGTGAAAAACAGCCTGGTGGGCATGGTCATCGGCTGGTTGGTGGCAAGCGCCGTCGTTTATTTTGATTTCAACGGCTTTGGCAGCCTGGTGATGGAATCGCGCCACGTGGTGGTCGCGCTTTTCATCATGTTCTTTTCCTTTGGCATTACCTTCGGTTTTGCCTATCTGACAACCGCCGTTCTTCTTCTTCCCACCGACAAGGACGATTTCGACAGGGTTTGAGGCCGCGTGTGTGCCTTGCCGCTGTCCCGGCGTCATGCCAGTATCGACCGGTGGATTCGTGAAAAACGAATGTGTGACGGTGCCGAGCGCGCCCCGTCCGCCATCTCGGGAGAACGTTTCTGGAAGGCACGATCCAAACCGCTGTCGCTGATACTGCCGCTCACGGAGCGGCGTTAGGCGATATCGCGTTTGTGGCGGCGGTTGCCGCGCTCATGGGCCTTGGGCTTTTGTGGCTCAGACAACCGCCCCTCGTTGGATTCATTCTCGCCGGTGTGGCGCTCGGCCCCACGGGTTTTGGTGTCATTCCCAATTCCGAAAGTGTCAATCTGCTGGCGGAGATGGGTGTGCTCATACTGCTCTTTTTCATCGGCATGGAGCTGTCTCTGAAAGCCTTTGTGGTATCGCTCAGACAGTCCGTTCTGGTCGCCGGCGGACAGATCGTCGCCGCGCTCATCGTTGCCATTCTGATCGGGTTTGCGTTGGGTCTGGATTTTGCCGAATCTCTCATTCTCGGCTTTATCATCGCGATGTCCAGCACCGTCGTTGCTATGAAGATGCTTGACGATATGGGCGTGCTGCGAGGGCGGGAAGGGCGCATTGCGGTCGGTGTGCTTATTGCACAGGATATTGCCGTGGTGCCGATGCTGATCTTCGTCAGCAGTTTCGGTTCCGGCGATATCAACTATGTGTCGGTCACATTCAAGGTGATTGTTGCCGTCGCGTTTCTGGGTGGGCTTTTGTGGTGGCTCGGCAAGCGGGGAAAGCTGCGGGTGCCCTTCACCGAGCAGATCGAGAACAAGGTGGAAATCCTCGCGCTTGGTTCCCTGGCCATCTGCTTTTCCGCTGCAACCATCTCAGGCATTGCCGGCCTTTCCCCGGTCTATGGGGCGTTTATCGCCGGAATTCTTATCGGCAATTCAACGCTGCGGACTCGTGTCATACCGGTGATCGAGCCGATCCAGAGTGTCCTCCTGATTGTGTTTTTCCTGTCCATCGGCCTGTTGATGGATCTGAGCTTCATCTGGAACAATCTGCTTTTGGTGATTGCCGCATCGCTGGCGGTGATTGCTGCAAAATCGGTTCTCAATATCGCGCTTTTGAGGCTTACCGGCTCGGATGAACAGACAGCACTTGTCGCCGGCCTTTCGATGGCGCAGATCGGGGAATTCTCCTTCGTGCTTGCCGCTGCCGGTCTTGCCGCCTCGGCGCTTGGGGGCGATGCCTATCGGCTGGCGATCGCGGTCACGGCCATATCATTGCTGATATCGCCGGTCTGGGCCAATCTCATGCGCCGGGTGGAACGCGTTGCCAGTGCCGGGCTGACCTCATACCGGCAGGCCTTGATGGAGGCCTATGCCAATGAGATCGGCGAGGTGCAGCGCGGCCGGCAGGCCGTTGACCGCGCAGTCTTCCATGTGCGCTTGCGTTATCGCGCGGCCCGTCTTGCACTTTATCACAGGCGTGCGGAAAAGGCCGCCGAGGGGAGTGGGGCAAGCGAGGACAAAGGTGACAAGGCCGCCGAAGCCGACCCAAAGGCTCAACCTCAGCAGCCGGTCAAGGCCGAATAGGCGCTATCTCAGGCGTTGCAGGAGCTGCGGTGTCGGCCATGCATCGGCCGGCATGCCGAGGCGCATCTGTTCGGCCTGTACGGCTGCGCGCGTGCCTGCCCCAAGGATACCGTCGATCTTGCCGACATCGTAACCCTTGCCGTTGAGGATCGTTTGAAGCTGTTTCATCTGCGCATCCGAAAGGCCCTGATCGGGGTTGCCGGGATCATAGCGCCCGGCGCCGGCTAGACGCGTTCCGAAATAAGCTGCAGTCGTTGTGTAGATAAACGATTTGTTCCATTCCAGGTAAACGGAGAAGTTCGGATAGGCGAGGAAGGCCGGACCCTTGCGGCCTTGGGGCAGAAGCAAGGCGGCAGACAGTTCACCGGAGGGCAGGGTGCCCTGACGCGCATTGACGCCCATTGCTTCCCATTCCTTCACCGGCAGCGCCTTTCCAAGGCCCGTGCCCTGCCAGGCCATGTCTGATGGCACGGTGACTTCCTGCAGCCAGGGCTGGTTTGCCTGCCAACCAAGATGGCGGATAAAGTTTGCGGCGGTGAGTATCGCGTCCGGCGCGCTCTTTTTCAGGCGCACATGGCCGTCTCCATCGGCATCGACTCCAAAACGGATGATATCCAGCGGCAGCATCTGCACCTGTCCGATTTCACCGGCCCAGGCGCCGGTCGTGCGCGCCGGATCGAGGTCATTGTGCTGAACCATTTCGATGGCGGCGATGAGCTGCGGGCGGAACAGTTCCGGACGCCTGCAATCATGGGACAAGGTCACCAGCGCGTTGACGGTGTTAAAGTCGCCCTGTACGGCGCCGAAATCGGTCTCCAGGCCCCAGAAGGCCGTGATCACCGCTCCGGGCACGCCGTATTCGAATTCGGCGCGGGCAAACACATCGGCATATTTTGCAAGGTTCTTTTTGCCGTTTTGCATGCGGTTGGCGCTGATGAGCCGTTTGGTGAATTCGGTGAAGGTCATCTTGAAGACGCCCTGGGCCCGGTCGCGCCGCAGCACCTTGTTGTCAATTGCGGCGTTGGCAAGGGTCCGGTCCGCGGCCGCTGTCGAAAGCCCCTTCGCAATGGCCTCCTGTTTTACACCGGCAAGAAACTCGCTGAGGCTGCCCCCGCACGCCGCGGCAAAAGATGGTGTCGATATGGCGAGAGCCGCAATACCGACAAGCGTGGCGGCAATGCGGTTGATCGGTTTTGTCATGGATGGGTCCCCAGTGTAGCTGTGCTTCATTTTTGACAGTTCAGAATTTCGGGCATTTGTGGCCGGAACAAGATGTTGCATCATGGGCTGCGGGCGCTCTGCAGCCATTTGGCCCACTGATCCTTGTTGCCGACAAAGACATTGATATCCGTGTCACCGTCGATCCCCGGCACGCGGCCGGTGCCGGTATATTGCCAGAAATGCCATGTCCTGCGGTGATAGACATTGTCGGGATGATCGGCGACCGAGCGAAGCCAGAACTGATACTCAGCGAAGTGCCCTTCAAGGTTCTGGCGGTGGAAGTCGACGGTTGTATAGATCAGGGGCCGTTTTCCATAGTGTTTCTCGACGGCATCGAGGAACACCTTCATTTCCCGGCGCACTGTTGTGGGTTCTGGCCGCAGCTTGCAGGTCTTGGAATGATGGTTCCACTCGACATCCAGCACCGGAGGCAGGGCTGACCGGTCGCGCGGCGTGTTGGCTATGAACCATTGCGCCTGTTCGATCGCGGGACGGCAAAAGTAGAAAAAATGATAAGCGCCGCGGGGAATGCCGGCGCGCTTTGCATCATGCCAGTAAGTGTCGAACCGTTCGTCGCGGTGGTCGCCGCCCTCCGTCGACTTGATGAATGCAAAGGCGATATCGGCGCGGCGCAGCTTGTTCCAGTTGATATCGCCCTGCCATTTCGACACGTCGATGCCATGGATCTGATGCTTGGCAGGATGCCTGTCGCCGAAATATTGCGGGTCACTATCGCCGTAGCGCGATGGCGAGACCTCAGGCTCCAGGCCGAGGTCGTAACTCATGCAGGATGACAGAGTCAGCAGCAACGGGATCAGCGCAAAGCCGAAACGGGGCATATGGAACCGGTCCGAATCACATGTCGATCATTACAGAGACTTGTAATGGACAATCCCGTTCGGGTCACGCCATTTGGACAGCGGCGTGTTGCGCAAAGCCGCGATAGAGGCTGTTTCCGGTCACGCGCGCGCCATGAGCATCTGCTTTTTCGGAGATCGCATTCATCATATTTTCGCGGGGGCTGACGTGGAATTTCCGCAGCCAGGCATTCAGACCGGCCTTGAACCAGGCGGGCATTGCGTTCTGGTCGCCGAAATCCACGACATGCAGGGAGCCGCCCGGTGACAGGTGCGCCAGGGCCTGATCGATGGTGGCCTCCCAGCCCGGTATCATTGACAGCGCATAGGAAATGAAAATTCGGTCAAACCGGTCATGGCCGAACAGTTCGCCACCATCGAAAGAGGTGGCGTCCGCAAGGGCGAGCCTGGCGTCGATACCCCTTTTTCGCGCTGTTTCGAGCATCTCGGAGGAGATGTCGAGGCCAAAGAATTCCGCCTGCGGATAGTGCCTGGCTGCAAATGCGATGTTTCGTCCGGTTCCGCAGCCCAGCTCCAGGATGCGTGCGCCGTGCGGCGCGCCCATTTCACGGATCATTCCGTCTCGTCCGAGCAGGAAGTATTTCCGCGTCAGGTCGTATATGTGTTTTTGATGGCGATAGACGCCATCCATGCGGGCAGCGTGCGTGGAGGACTTCATTGGGTGCGTTTGATATAGAGATGGAAACCACCATAGATCGCCGACCGGTCCCGACGGCAACAGGCGATGGACTCCTGATCCCTATACTCCCACTGTTCAAGCAGCGCCTGCGGTATCTTGCCGTCGACAATGGAGTCCTTTCCGGCGGTCCGGAAGATGATGCGGGCACCGGAGGCCGCCGTTCGTGTCATCTCGCTCCAAAGCTCCGTCAGCTGATCAGGCCGCATCCAGTCCTGCGCATCAAGCAGCACGAATCTGTCGACGGACTTTTCGGGTTTGCGCCGGAGGAACTGCGTATAGCTGCAATGATGGATGTCGACATTCCTGACGCCGTCGCGGATTGTCGAATAGTGGTCTGCCTCCAGGTAGGCCGGCAGGCTGGTATCCGCAGAGGTGTCGTAGCGGCGCGAGAATGCCTGCTGCGCGAAGTAGTTTTCGCGTAGTGGAAAATGGCAGGCAAGTTTTTCCACCCGTTCCTTCAGCACGGATGCCATCGTACCGTCACTGCCGGAGGCGAGCAATTCATCATATTGAGCGGGCGGAATGCCAAGGCCGAAAAGTGAAGCCTTGCGGCTCGACGCCCAGCGGACGAGGGGGCTGTCGAAGATGGGCGCAAGGCGCTCGTCGAAGAAGCGGCGCTGTTCGCGCAGGCACCGGCTTTGCATGATTTCGGCGGGATTGACGCCATGCAGGCGCGACACGAGATGGCCCGCCGTGATGCACCAGCCAAGCAGGCCGGTACGATAGAAATTGCCGTTGAAGACGGCGATGCGTCGCGAACCGCGCCAGGTGCGCTGTTCCCAATAGGCCCGAGACTTGCCGTCCAAATGCGGGGCAATGAACCGGTCATAGGCTGCGCTGTTGTGTTTCTGATCCGGTTTTCCGAAGAAGCGCAACACATCGCCATGGCTCGGCAGATGCTCAAGCGCCGTCAGTTTCATACGGTTGAGCGCCACGTGGGAGGCGTTGAGATCAACCGCGTCGATCTGCGCCGGTGAGCGCGTGAGATAGGCGAGAATATTGCAGCCGCCGGATGCGATCGTGACAATGCGGTGGCCCTTGTCCAGGGCCATGGCGTCCATATCGACATCCGGGTCTTCCCAGATCTGAGGGTAGACAAGGCCCGTGAAGAAGAGCGCAAACACACGCTCGGACAATCCCCGGCGGGACAGGAGCCTGTTCTGGTAGACCGCATTTGCAAGGTTCCTCGTGGTGCTTGCTGTCAAGCCGGCATTTTCGATCGCATCAGACATGAATCACCCGTCCGTCATTATTCAAAACGCGGGTAAGCCTGCGCCGTGACAGGTTCATGACGGGGCGATGACCGTTTGATGAACGGCAGGCCGGATCAGGCCTTGCCGTAACCGCCTGCGGTGGGTGTCGTCAGGATAACCGCTTCTCCTGTTTCCAGAACAGTCTGGTCGCAGGCTTTCAGTTCATCGTGCGTGCCGTCGAGGCGGCGGATGACCGTCTGGCCGACCTCGCCGTCACCGCCGCCATCGGCGCCCTGCGGCGGGCGGTTGCGGTGCGATGATAAAATGGCGCATTCCATCTGCTCGAGGAAGCGTATGGTGCGCCGCGTCCCGTCGCCGGCACTGAAGCGTCCTGTGCCTCCGGAATCCTCGCGAATGTGGAAATCCTCAAGCAGCACGGGAAAACGCATTTCCAGGATTTCCGGGTCGGTCAGGCGGGAGTTGGTCATGTGAACATGCACACCCGATGTGCCGTTGAAACCCCGCCCGTCATTCATCCGTCCGGCAGGAGATCCGGAACAGATGGTCTCGTAATACTGATACTGGTCGTTGCCGAAGGTCAGATTGTTCATCGTGCCCTGACTGTTGGCGAGCGCTCCAAGAGCGCCGAAAATGGCGTTGGTGACATGCTGCGATGTTTCCACATTGCCGGCGACCACCGCTGCCGGATAGGACGGTTTGAGCATGCAGCCTTCCGGCACCACGATGTTGATCGGGCGCAGGCATCCGGCGTTCATCGGGATCGCGCCCTCGACCATAACGCGGAAACAGTAAAGCACCGCCGCACGGGTCACCGGCTCCGGCGCATTGAAGTTGTTTTTCATCACCGGAGAGGTGCCGGTGAAATCCACCGTTGCCGTGCGCTCCTTGCGATCGACGGTGATTGCCACCTTTATCGTCTGCCCCGTGTCGGTCTGGTATTCATAGGCGCTTTCAGACAGCGCATCGATGACACGACGGACGCTCTCGGCGGCATTGTCCTGAACATGGCCCATATAGGCCTCGACAACATTAAGGCCGAAATTCTCGACCATCTTGCGCAGTTCGCCGACGCCCTTTTCGTTGGCGGCGATCTGCGCTTTCAGATCCGCAACGTTCTGATGCACGTTGCGAACGGGGTAGGGGTGGTCGGTCAGAACCTTGATCAGTTCGTCTTCACAGAAGCGGCCCTGGTCGACGACGAGGACGTTGTCGATCAAAACGCCTTCCTCATCCACCGTTGTCGCCAGCGGGGTCATCGAACCGGGTGCGGTTCCGCCGACATCGGCATGGTGACCGCGCGAGGCGACATAAAACAGGATCGTTTTATCGTCATCGTCGAAGACCGGAGTGACGACCGTGATATCGGGCAGATGGGTGCCGCCATTGTAGGGTGCATTGAGCGCAAAGACATCGCCCGGGCGGATCTTGCCCTCGTTGAGCTTGATGATGGTTTCGACGGACCGGTCCATCGAGCCCAGATGCACCGGCATGTGGGGCGCGTTGGCAACGAGTGCTCCGCTACGGTCGAACACCGCGCAGGAAAAGTCGAGCCGTTCCTTGATGTTGACCGAATAGGCCGTGTTCTGCAGCGTGATGCCCATCTGTTCGGCGATCGACATGAAGAGATTGTTGAACACCTCGAGCATCACCGGGTCAGCATTTTGCGTGCCGATGGCGTCCTGCCGCGCCATTTTTTCGTGACGGCGCAGAACAATGTGGTTCTTGGCGTTGATCTCGGCCTGCCATCCGGGTTCGATCACGATCGTCTGGTTGGCTTCGATGATCAGGGCCGGACCTTTGAGGGCGTTGCCAGGGCTCAGATCGCCGCGCATGTGGATCGAGGCCTGATGCCACTCTCCGCCCGAGAACATGGCGCGCGTTCCTGCGGCCTTTGACGCGGCATCGCTCAAGGGGTGATCCTTTTCCGTCGCGGCGTTGTTGCGGTTGTCATTGGCCTCGACCGCGACGGCCTCGACGATAATCGGCTTGTTGTCATAGATGAAACCGAACTGCGCTTTGTGTGCCGCTTCGAATGCCTTGCGCGCCTTGTCCTGCGATCGGTCCTCGAAGGCCACGGTCAGCGGCGTGTCGGTTCCGTCATAACGCAAATGGAGAAGAGGGCGCCAGGAAACGGCCGTTTCCGGAACGCCTTGCGCCTTGAGTTCCGCTGTTGCTTCCTGTGACAAATTTTCGATGATCCGAACGATTTCGTCCTGGGTTTCTCCGGCCAAGGGTTTGACCAGCGCCTGCTGACGGGACGCGAAGAGGCCGGCAAGGCCGATCCCGTAGGCTGACAGCAGACCGGAGAAGGGGTGGATCAAGATGGCTTCCATGCCCAGCGCATCGGCAACAAGGCATGCATGCTGACCGCCGGCTCCGCCGAAACAGTTGAGCAGATAGCGGGTGACGTCGTAGCCGCGTTGCACGGAGATTTTTTTGATGGCGTTGGCCATGTTTTCAACGGCGATGGTTATGAAGCCTTCCGCGACCTCCTCGGGCGAGCGGCCATCGCCGATCTCATTGGCCATCGCCTCGAATTTCTCCCGTACCGTATCGGTATCGAGCGGCTGATCCTGGCCGGGGCCGAAGATGGGCGGGAAGAATTCGGGTTGCAGCTTGCCAATCATGACATTGGCGTCGGTGACGGCGAGCGGCCCGCCGCGGCGATAGCAGGCAGGGCCGGGGTCGGCGCCAGCTGATTCCGGGCCGGCACGGAAACGGCCGGCTTCATAGTCAAGGATCGAACCGCCGCCGGCGGCAACGGTGTGAATGCGCATCATGGGCGCGCGAATGCGAACGCCAGCCACCTCGGTATCAAAGGCGCGTTCATAGTCGCCGTCGAAATGCGCGACATCGGTCGACGTTCCGCCCATATCAAAGCCGATCACCTTGTCGAAACCGGCAAGGCCGGCCGTTTCCACCATGCCGACAACACCGCCGGCGGGGCCGGAGAGGATTGCATCCTTGCCCTGAAAGAGATCGGCAGCCGTCAGACCGCCCGACGACATCATGAATTTCAGCGATGGGCCGTTATCCGATCCGGCTTCACTGTCCGCGCCGAGGTCGGAGGCGACCTGCTGGACGTAACGGCGCAGGATCGGCGACAAGTAGGCATCGACCACGGTCGTGTCGCCGCGGCCCACGAGCTTGGCAAGCGGCGAAACGCGATGGCTGACCGAGATCTGGCCGAAGCCAACCTCCTCAGCGATGTCGGCAACAGTTGCCTCGTGTTCGGGGTAGTTCCAGGAATGCATGAAGACGATCGCGACGGCATCGATGCCGTCGTCACGCGCGGCTTGCAATTGCTGCCTTATCTCCTGTGCCCGGGGTTGCGCTTCAACCGTGCCGTCGGCCCTGACCCTCTCATCGACCTCGACGACCCGTTCATAGAGCTGTTCGGGCAGAATGATTTCCTTGGCAAAGATGTCGGGGCGGGCCTGATAGGCAATCCGCAGCGCATCGCGAAAGCCGCTTGTGATGACAAGGAGGGTCCTGTCGCCCTGGCGTTCAAGCAGGGCGTTGGTGGCAACGGTGGTGCCCATCTTCACCTCGCCGATGCGACCGCCCGGCACGGGCTCGCCCGGTTTGACACCCAGCAGATCGCGAATGCCCTGAACGGCTGCATCGCGGTAGGCTTCCGGATTTTCCGACAGCAGCTTCTTCTGGATAAGCGTCCCGTCCGGCGCGCTGCCGATCACATCGGTAAACGTGCCGCCGCGATCAATCCAGAAATCCCACTTGCCTGCCATACCGTCTTCCTTTCATTTTCAGCAACAGATGCACAGGGCAGGGGCGGCTGTCCATAGGGAATGTCAGTCAAGCAAATGGCAAAGTGCGATGGAGAAGCTGCACAACAAAATTTTTAAATTGCTTGATCGCCGAATGCGCAGAAGGTATGTCGCTTTTTTGGTTGTATATGACGAAATATATTCTACTTATGAGTGTATAAAGGATTTATCCGATATGTATCAGCAGGCATTTCGTCTTTGCCTCAGGCTGAAAGGTTACTTCGGTCTTGCTGTGGCAGTTGCACTCATCCTTGAGTTCATCAATGACGCGTTTTCGGTCGCTAACGGGACAATCGTTGGGTCTGTCTTGAACTGGGGCTATCTGGCCTACATAAGCCACGCGGCGCTCTTGTTGCCTGACCATCGAGATAAGGCCAAAGATGGTGTGCGTATGGTTGGCTTCTCAATTCGCCTATTCGGCCTAGGTGTGTTGATGGCCCTGCCCGCCATTATTTTGGGTGTATTCGTATTCCTTTTCAGCAACGATCTAGACAACGTAGATGCCCGTCTGTTTGTTTCGATTACGATACCTGCACTCCTGTCGGCGATACTTTTTGTTCTCGTGTTAGCTTCTATCGGGACCGTGCTTCCGGCATATGTTGTGCAATCCGGCAAGGGGGTTTCCGCTGCGTTTCGACGCGGAATGCGGACTTTTTGGAATACGGCCGCCTACTTGCTCGCCGGTCCGCTCATATTCACCTCGATAGCCTTTATCATCCCCTTTGCAGCGGTCTTGCTTTTTCCTGAGCTCCTTGAAGCGGACCACGACGCGCCGCAAAACATGTGGGGCAGTATACAGTCGAGTGTCACAATATTTCTCGTCAGACTGGTTGCTAATGCCGCATACGCGTTTGCTGTGGTTATGACCGCCTGGGTGCTTTCCTGCGCTTTTCTAGATGCGCTGAAATCTGAAGGCAGGGATGCGCCATTGCGTAGGGGCAATTCACCGCTGTAGACCGCTTGCCGCTGACGCGCCTTGCATGACATAGATGGCTTCATGCTTGAGGTGCTTTCAAATCGCGCCTATGCGCGCTTGTTCAGTGCGCAGGTTGTTGCACTGCTCGGGACGGGGCTGCTGACGGTCGCGCTTGGGCTGGCAGCCTATGAGATCGCCGGCGCGCAGGCGAGCGTCGTGCTCGGTGTGGCGCTGACCATCAAGATGGTCGCCTATGTCGGGTTTTCCCCGATTGCCAGCGCGCTGATTTCGGAATTGAACCGCAAAAAGGTGCTGGTCTATTCCGATCTCATTCGGGCGGTTGCAGCGCTGTTTTTACCGTTCATCGATGCGGCCTGGCAGATTTATGTCCTGGTCTTCGTGCTGCAGGCCGCCTCGGCGACCTTCACGCCGGCCTTTCAGGCGACCATTCCGGATATCCTGACCAAAGAGGCCGACTATACGAAGGCGCTGTCCCTGTCGCGCCTTGCCTATGATCTTGAGAACATTGTAAGCCCCGTGGTCGCCGGGCTCCTTTTGACCGTGATCGGCTTTCACTGGTTGTTCGCGGGTACGGCCATCGGTTTTTTGGTGTCGTCCTATCTGGTGCTTGTCGCCACCGTTCCAGCCGTCTCCGATCTGAAACATCGCGGTTTCTTCGACCGGCTGACGAGGGGAAGCCGCATCTATCTGGCGACACCCCGGTTGCGCGGGCTTCTTCTCCTCAATCTTGCGGCGGCCTCGGTCGGGGCAATGGTGATCGTCAACACCGTTGTTGTTGTGCGTTCCCTTTATGGTGGGTCGGAGCCGGAGGTGGCGTTGGCCCTTGCGATGTTCGGGTGTGGTTCAATGGTGTCGGCTCTTGCGCTTCCAAGATTGCTTGATCACCTTGCCGATCGGACCGTAATGGCAACGGGTGCGGTCCTTGTCGCAACGCTGCTGACTGGTGTCGGCGCGGTTTTGTTCTCCGGTATCAGTCTGCCTTGGCTCGTTTTGCTCTCAATCTGGTTTCTGACCGGCCTTTTTTATTCTTCGATCCTCACCCCTTCCGGGCGGCTTTTGCGTCGCTCCGCACATTCTGAAGACCGGCCGGCTCTTTTCGCAGCCCAGTTTGCGCTCTCACATGCCTGCTGGCTTTTAACTTACCCGCTCTCAGGTTTTTTGTTTGCATCCGCCGGCATGGGCTGGACGATGATTGTGCTGGGTTCAACAGCCGGAATTGCTGCGCTCGCAGGCCTGTTGTTGTGGCCGCGTGACGACGCCGATGTCATTGAACACAGCCACGACGAAATGCCCGAGGACCATCCGCATCTGCGCAATACCGGCCGTCGAACCGGCGCGCACAGCCACGCCCATGCCTTCGTCATTGACGACGAACATCGGGTCTGGCCGACCCATGGTTAGGGCTGCTTGTCCTGCGAACCGATTGCTGTTTCATAAAGGTGCCAGGTCGCATGGCCGAGAATGGGCAGAATAACGATCAGCCCGATGAAGGCCGGCAGCATGGCGAGAATGGCAAGCGCGACCACGACGATGCCCCAGGCGATCATTGGACCGGGACTTTTAAGGACTGTCTTGAAACTGGTGATCATGGCCGAGACGAAGTCGAGTTCGCGATCGAGCAGGAGCGGCATGGATATGACGGTTGCTGAAAACAGGAACAGTGAAAGAATGGCTCCGGAAATCGTACCTACCCCGACAAAGAGCATGCCTTCATGGGTCGTGGTGATGATCTCAAGAAAGCGGGGAATGGAGGAAAAGCTCTGGAACCCGAGGAAAAGGGCCAGCAACAGCCTGACCTGATAGATCCACAACCAGAATATGAACAGGACCACGAAGGCCATCCAGCTCAGTTGCCGTTCCCGTTGTCGGAAAATAACCAGCAGGATTTCCTTCCAGACCAGCGGCTGTCCCGCCGCCAGACGGCGGCTGACCTCATAGAGGCCGACCGCAACAAACGGTCCGATCAGTGGAAAGCCGATTGCCACCGGAATAATCATCCAGGGCATTTCCAGATATGTTAGTGAGGCAAGAATAAACCAGCCGCCGATCGCGAATATTCCACCGAAGAACAAACCGAACAACGGTGCTTTGAGAAAGTCACTGACACCGGCTTTCAGGGCGTTGCCGATATCGGCAAACGACACGGACCTCACGTCCGGCATTTTTGGCGGCTCGTAGGTGATGGTCTGTTCGCTTTTTTCCACTGTCGTCCTCCCAATCATGTCGATTATACAGCATTTTCTGCGTGTTTTCTCACAGATTCGACTCTGGAACGGTGCAAATAAGGTCTCAAACGGCACATGTCCGCGTTTGACGGGGCCGCATCGGCTCCCGGCAAGTGAAGGCTGTGCTTCAATTTTCTGCATATGGCGTCTAGTTTGGGGCCGCGGTGTGCTTGATAAAACGGAAGGTCCGTAAAGCATGCCGCACCCGGGACAACCGGCGCAAAAGAAAGAAATTTCGCGTGGGGCGCCAGGCGGCCCGAGTAGAGCGATAAGAGGTAGTTTTGGAACACATTATTGAGACCGCCACATCTCCTTCGGCGATTTCCGGTCATTTGTCCTACGGTCTCCTGGTCCTTTCGATGCTGATGAACTCCATCGTTTGGCTGCGGATCATAGCGTTGGTGTCCGGGGTTGCCGGCATCATCTATAGCGGCTTTGTCCTGCACGATCCTATCGGGGCGGGCTGGGAGACGCTTTTTGTCACCGCTAATCTGACCCAGCTCTGCCTGCTCGCGTGGCGCAGCCGCAAGGTCCGTTTTTCGGATGAGGAGTTTTTGTTCTGCCAAAATGCGCTGGTGCTCGTACCACCGTTTCTGGCGCGTCAGTTCATCAATATCGGGACGTGGAAAACGATTCCGGCAGGTACGATACTGACGCAGCAGGACGAGACGGTTGAACAACTGACCTATGTTGCCGAAGGGCATGTCGACGTTGCGGTCAATGGAAAGCTGGTCGCCAATTGCGGCACGGGCGATTTTATCGGTGAACTTGGGATATTGTCGGGGCGCACGGCGACGGCGACCACAACGGCGACGACGGATCTCAGGGCGCTGGTTTTTGAGCGCGACAGCCTGATGCGGCATCTGAGCCGCCAGCCAGACATCAAACTGGCGCTTCAGGCCGGCTTCAAGATCAATCTTCGGCAGAAGCTGGCGGCGGCGAACGAACGGACGCTCGCGGAAACCAGGTGATGAGAACCACCCTTTCTAGTTGCTGCTCGGAGGCGCCAGGCGTGGCGTCCCATCTCGCAATGCACAAACAAATGGCGTAAACATCCCTCATGTCCATATTCGACCGACTCAGCCAGTTTGTCAGTATTGCCACTTCGGGAGCGATTTCCGGGGTGATCGAGGCTGTGCGAACGGTTTTCGAAGGCGATTTGCAGACGCGAAGGCGCGTTGCCTTTTCTGTTGCGATGATTGCCCTTTCGGCCAAGATGGCCAAGGCCGACGGAATTGTAACACCGGACGAAGTGGTGGCCTTTCAGGAGATATTCGAAATCCCCGACAAGGAGGCGCGCAATGTCGCACGGCTCTACAATCTGGCGAAACAGGACGTTGCGGGCTTTGACTCCTATGCAACCAAGATGGCCGACCTTTGCCATGCAGACGGCACGGACGAGCGCATTCTTGAAGATATTCTCGATGGTCTTTTTCACATTGCCAAGGCGGATGGCGTTCTGCACGAAAAGGAGCAGAACTTCCTTGCGCGCGTGGCCGAGATTTTTGATGTCAGTGAAGCGAGCTTCGAGCAGATCACGGCCCGTCATACCTATGAGACGACCCACGATCCCTATGCTGTTCTTGGCCTGACGCGCGACACGCCGTTTGAAGATATCAAGAAGCATTACCGCAAGCTGGTTTCGGATGCGCATCCGGACCGGCTGATCGCTCGCGGTGTGCCGGAAGAGTTTCTGGCGATTGCCAACAGCCGCATGGCTGCGCTCAATCTTGCCTTTGCAGCGATTGAAAAAGAGCAGCAGGCGGCATGACGCTGGAACGGCCTGAGTTTGAAGACGCGACGCTGAAAACCTCTGCGAATTTCAATGAGCGGTGCGGCGGGCCGCCGGATATGCTGCTGTTGCACTATACCGGTATGGACGATGCGCACGAAGCGTTGGACTGGCTTTGCTCGCCACAATCCGAAGTGTCGGCGCATTACTTCGTGTTCGAAAATGGCGACGTCGTGCAGATGGTGTCGGAGGAAAAACGTGCCTGGCATGCCGGTGTCAGCCATTGGAAGGGCGAGGAAGACAACAATTCACGCTCCATTGGCATCGAGATCGCCAATCCGGGCCATCAGGGCGCCTATCCTGATTTTCCCGAGGAACAGATTGCGGCGGTTATTCGATTGTGTCGAAAGTGCGTCGACAGGTGGGCGATCGCCCCGGAGCGGGTGCTTGCCCACAGCGATATTGCACCGCAGCGCAAGCAGGATCCGGGTGAAAAATTCCCGTGGCGATCACTTTTTGAAACCGGCATAGGACATTGGGTTGAGCCATCGGTTGCGACCGGCGGCCGTTTCTTCCAGATGGGCGACGCCGGCCAGCCGATAGAAGCGCTTCAGGCCATGTTGGCAATGTATGGTTATGGTATTGAAATAAATAGTATATTTGATGAAAGAACGGAAGCTGTGGTGCGTGCTTTCCAGCGCCATTTCCGGCCTTCCCGGGTTGATGGCGTGGCCGATCCATCGACCATAGAAACACTCCACAAACTGCTTGTCGCACTGCCGGCTCAGCCGCCGAAGTCTTGAATATTGCACTGCAGCAATCTCTATTCTTACAGTCCGTAACCTAACGTTACAGGCCTGCCACCATTCACAAAATATTGCGACTACGACTGTTGCCGGATTTTAGGCCGCCATTTGTATCGCGTTGGCGGCTCTTTCTATTGGAGTAAGTCAATGAAAAATACCGGAACCTTCCTTGGCGCGATCCTGTGCGCCGGCCTGGTTTCATTCTCAGGTGCGGTTTTTGCTGAAGAAGACAAAGAAGCGACACGGGTTGATTTCAGCGCCATCACGGCGTCGATCTTCAAACGCCCGGAGCCCGAGATCAACAGCCACCCCAAATATTCACGGCTCATCAACAACTATGCCCGCAAGCACGGCATTCCTTCGGACCTTGCCCATGCGGTTGTCCGGGTCGAGAGCAATTTCAATTCCAAGGCCCGCGGGCGGGCTGGTGAAATCGGTCTCATGCAGATCAAGTTGGCAACGGCGCGGCTGATGGGCTATCGCGGCTCCCGCAAGGGGCTGTATGAGCCGGAAACCAATATCAAATACGGCATGAAATATCTCGGTAAAGCCCATGAACTCAGCGGCGGCGATACCTGCGGGACCATCCTGCGATACAATGCCGGGCATGGCGCGAAGCGGATGAATCCGATCTCATCGCGCTACTGCAAGAAAGTAAAAAAACTCATCAGCTAGGCTGATCTGCCGACAACCTCAAAACCACACTTGGAACACTCTTGCCGTGTTGCTACATCCTGTTGCAGCTCGAAGAGGGGAGTATGGTTTTGAGGAAGCGTCATCTGTTCTGGATCGTGCCGCTGGCACTCATCGTTGTGGCAGGGGGCGCGCTTCATTTCGCCGTCCCGGGCATCCTGGAAAGCGGGCGGAATGTGGTTGAGGAGGGTGCGCCATCCTCTGCCTCCGATGCCGCGCAGTCCCTGCACAAAGACCTTACTGTAGCTGACCTGCATGCAGATTCGCTTTTGTGGAAGCGTGATCTGCTGGAACGGTCGGATCGTGGACACGTGGATGTTCCGCGTCTGATCGAGGGCAATGTTGCCCTTCAGGTTTTCACCACGGTGACGAAATCGCCACAGGGACAGAATTACGAAGAAAACAGCAGCGATGCGAGTGACAACATTACTTTGCTGGCGCTCGTCCAGATGTGGCCGCCGCGCACATGGCAGAACCTGACCGAGCGGGCGCTCTATCAGGCGGAGAAGCTGCATGGATTTGCAGCCCGCGCGCCCGACCAACTGGTGATCATCAAGAATGCAGGGGACCTGCGTTCACTGTTGTCCAGGCGCGCAGCAGGTCAAAAGGTGGTGGGAGGGTTGCTCGGAACCGAAGGGTCCCATGCGCTTTCGAAGAACCTCGACAATATTGGCCGGCTCTATGACGCAGGCTTCCGCATGATGAGTCTGCAGCACTTTTTCGACAATGCCCTGGGCGGTTCGCTTCACGGTTCCGGCAAGAAGGGCCTGACGGAATTCGGCCGCAGTCGGTCCGGGCAATGGAAGAGGCGGGGATTATGATCGATGTCTCCCACTCATCCGAAAATGTCGTGCGCGAAACCCTTGAGATCGCCACCCGGCCTCTGATTGTCAGCCACACAGGTATTCGTGGCCATTGTGATACGCATCGCAATATTTCCGATGAGCTTATGGTCGAGATCGCGAGAAGAGGCGGCCTGATCGGCATCGGCTACTGGGATGCGGCGATTTGTGATTACTCGCCGGAAGGGATTGCAAATGCTCTCGAAGCAGCCGTCGCGCTGGTCGGCCCCGACCATGTTGCGTTGGGTTCGGATTTCGACGGGGCCGTTGCGACCAAGATCGATGCATCCCAGATGGTTTTGATCACCGATGCTTTGCTGAAGCTCGGCATGGACGACAACACGATCCGCAAGGTCATGGGGCAGAACCAGATCGATTTTTTTCTCAGGCACCTGCCGTCGACCTAGTTTTTGCGCCGATTGGTGTCAGCATTGCAGCTGGCGAGGCGGAAAGCGCCGGTCCGGTCCGGCTTGATTGAGGCAAGGCTCGTGGCCGCCAAGGTCGGCAAGATGGGTCTCCTTCCATCTCCAATCCTGTTCGACCGGTTCGCTGTCGAACTGATATTCCTGGCCCTTTTCAAGAATGGACTACCCCACCGAAGACTTGATCAAGAGCAGGATCGCTCCGGTTGATGCTATGGATAGCATCAGAATTCGTCCCATCGCCTGGGTCATGTATTGGCGGGCCCATCTTCCAATGGCGAAGCCTATCAACAACCCTGGCAAGAGCATCAGCCCGTCCATCGCCAGTCTGAAATTGAAGGCTCCGGCATAGGCCAACGCAACCAACGACGTGATGTAGGTGAATGTGAAGACAAGGGCCATTGTTGGCCGGGTCTTCTCTAGCGGCTCGTTCTGATACATGATGACGAGCGGCGCGCCCGGAATGCCTGATGTCGATCCCATCGCCCCTGCGGCCACTCCGCATATGGACAGGTTTCGTGTTGTCAAAGGCTGTGCCTTGGCAAAAAGGGAAATCGCGACCGCCAGCAAAACCAAACTCGCAAACAGGATGGCAAGTGAGTCACCTGGAACCCCGGTTAGGATCGCCGCACCGATAAGTGTCCCGATCAATATTGTTGGGCACAGCGTCACGATCTCGCGTCGGACGATGTGAGATCGACCATCTCCGAGCATAAAGAGCGATAAAAACAGGTTCACGAACAACATGGGTCCCGGGACAAACTCCAAGCTCACCAGCGCCAGCAAGGGGGCTGCAATCATGGCAAACCCCATGCCCGTGGAGGTTTGGACCAGAGACGCGATAACCACAGCACAGTTTGCAATCACATAGGGCAAAAGTGAGTGGCTCAGTTCCATCGTGTACCTCTAAAATGCTTCTTTATCCTTCGTACGTATCGCTCAATTTCCAATCAAACCAGAATCTCAACGCAGTGGATTAGAGATTCTAAGCCATTGGTAGTACCGACTTCCATGGAGGTTGAGTGAGTTACGGACGGCCCTTACCTAATGGTCTACGTGCATTTGGGGCGTCCGCGCGTTACCTCAGTTTCAAGATCGCAGCGCGCGAGCTTTACAGCCGCCAGGGCGGAAAGCGCCGGTCCGGTCCTGCATGAAAGAGGCAGAGCCTGTGACCGTCGGGGTCGGTGAGATAGGCTTCCCTCCATCTCCAATCCTGATCGACCGGTTCACTGTCGAACAGATATCCGAGGCCCTTCAATTCCTGATATCTACGATCCAGATCATCGACCTCGAAATAGATGACTGTCCGGCCCGGGGCCGGGTGATCGGAGACATGAAGTGAAAATGTGCTTGAGCCGGACGGAAGTTCGAAACGCGCATATTCATCTCGCTGCGAAACAATCAATCTCAGTCCGAGCCCTGAATAGAATGCGACGCTTTGCTGATAGTCGCTGACTTCGATCGTCACCTGGTTAAGGTCCATAACCGGTCTCCATGCTTGCCAATCACGCTGCGACATGGAGCCTACAGCCTCAAGTGTGGTTGAGGTAAAGGGCTATCCGGTGCAGTGCGGCTGTTGCCTTCGAGCGGTTTGGAGCTGATTGTTTTTGTTGGTTTTGCCACCCAACTTGGTTATCAGAGGGTGCCAGTCGGCCAGGCAGCCGCACCCGGCAATGCCGAAAGGCAGCCGGGTGAGGAAAGTCCGGGCTCCACGGAAACACGGTGCCGGATAACATCCGGCGGGGGCAACCCCAGGGAAAGTGCCACAGAAAGCAAACCGCCCCGCCTGCTTTCCGGTCCAAAATGGTTCACGGACCGGAAAGCCGGCGGGGTAAGGGTGAAAGGGTGGGGTAAGAGCCCACCGCGTTTTTGGCAACAGGAACGGCACGGTAAACCCCACCGGGAGCAAGACCGAATAGGGATGACGCGGAGCGCAAGCTCCAGCCTGTTTCCGGGCGGATCATCCGGGTTGGTTGCTTGAGGCGCTTTGCAAATTGCGCCCCAGAGGAATGGCTGTCGCTGCCAGCGCTCCGGCGATGCGCAGTACAGAACCCGGCTTACAGGCCGGCTGGCGCTGAATTTTCACGAATCAGTCTCTTTAAAACCCGTTGCCGGCTAAATTTTATGCCGCGTCGCAGCGGCCAATCTTAGCGATTTATTAACCATATGAAGGCTTTGCTGGCTGCGGCAAAACCAGCTTTGATAGGGTCTGTCCCATTGACGCCCAAATCGTCCCATGCTATCCCAAATATGCAGTGTGAGGGGTATTCAGGCGTTACCCGAGAGCGGGTCCGGTCAGCGCGTCGCTTCGCGGCGCCGGCGTACTCGCGCAGCTTGCAGTCGGTAAACTCCGGAGGCGGCATGTTATGGTCTTCAGGCCTGGAAACGGCGGTTTTGCGTAATGAACCGGTTCCTGTCGAATGCGACGAACAAGATCGACGCGAAGGGAAGGGTGTCCGTGCCTGCTCCGTTTCGCAACGTTCTGACGCGTCTCGACATACAGGAACTCTACGCCATTCAGGACTTTGTCTATCCCGCTATCACAGTGGGCGGGCCCGATCTGCTCGACCGCTACGAGCGGCAGATCGACGGAGGCGATCCGTTCTCCGTCGACTCGAACGACATGTCGCTGCTCATACACGGTGGTGGCGTCTTCATGAAACTGGACGGCGAGGGTCGTCTGATGGTGAGCGACTTTATTCGCGACTATACGGGCATAACCGATCAAGTGACCTTTGTGGGTCGCAACGATCATTTCCAGCTTTGGGATCCTGTCTGCTACGAGGAAAAAAGACAGGAAGCCCTGGGCCGGCGCATGGGCGGGGGACGCCCTGGCGCCGATCAAGGAGAGACGGGATGACAACGCACTCTGGCGGCATTGAAGATGGCGCCGGTGGCGGACCAGTGCGTCATATCCCGGTTCTTCTGAACGAGGTCCTGTCCGCGCTGATGCCGGGGCGCGGACAGGTCGTTCTCGACGGAACCTTTGGCGCGGGCGGCTACAGCCGCGCCATCCTGGAGCGCGGTGCCGATGTCATCGCGCTTGATCGTGATCCGCAGGCAATTGCCGACGGGCACGCGCTTGCGGAGGCGTTTCCCGGTCGTTTGAAGCTGATCCGGTCCCGGTTCAGCGATCTTTCAGCGCATGCGCCGCAAGGCGGGCTCGATGGCATTGTTCTGGATGTCGGCGTTTCTTCCATGCAGATCGACAAAGCCGATCGCGGGTTCTCCTTCCAGAAGGACGGGCCTCTCGATATGCGGATGTCGTCCACCGGGCCGACGGCGTCCGACGTGGTCAACCGGTTCAAGGTGTCCGACCTGACACGTATTTTTGGGTTTCTGGGCGAAGAAAAAATGGCCGGGCGGATCGCCAGGGCCATTGAAGCGCAGCGTGCGACAAAACCGTTTGCGACAACACGTGATCTGGCCGGGCTAATCGAGATGATCAAGCCGCGCCGGGCTCGCGACAAGATACATCCGGCGACCCAGGTGTTTCAGGCGCTGCGGATTTATATCAATGAGGAGCTGCTAGAGCTCGCCGGCGCCTTGTTTGCCGCCGAGCGGACCCTCAAGCCAGGAGGGCGGCTGGTGGTCGTCAGCTTTCATTCGCTGGAAGACCGGATCGTCAAGCGTTTCTTCCAGGACCGGTTCGGCAAGCGTGGCGGCTCTTCGCGGCATTTGCCGGAAGCGCGCCAGGATCCGCCCAGCTTTGAGCCGATCGGCAAGGTTGTTGCAGCCAGCCAGGCAGAGGCGGTCGAAAACCCGCGTGCGCGTTCTGCCAAACTGCGGGCCGGCAAACGAACCACAGGTGCATCGCTGCCAGCCGATATGACGCTTTTCGGGTTGCCGGATTTGCCCGTCATAGCTGCTAGAGGGGGTTGAACGCGGTGCTCAAAACCATTGATTTCATTATTATCGGTTTGATGGCGGCCGCGGCGGTAATGACCTTCCATGTCAAATACAAGGCCGAGGAACAGGTCGCCGAAATCAAACGACTTGAGGCCGAAATTCGGCTTGAGCAGGACACGATTGACCTTCTGAAGGCCGACTGGAGCCTGCTAGTCCAGCCAGGTCGCCTGCAGGGGCTGGTGGAGGCGCACAAGGACGAACTGGGTCTGGAGATCACCGAACCTCATCAGATTGTCCGCCCTGAGGAACTTCCGGCGCGTGTCCGGGATCTTCCCGAGCCCATTGAAGAAATGATGGCCGATGTACCTGATTCCGAAACCGTGACGGGATCGGTTGGCCAATGAGACGTCTGTTCAAGCGCAAAGCGTTGGCGGCAAGGCCGTCATTTTCCGGCGATCTGTCGGGCAGGCGGGCGAGCCATGCCGAAGGTGCGCGCAGGTCTTCGGGCAGTCAGACCCGCAACCGCATCACCCTGGTGATGATCGGCGTGTGCATGGTTTTTGCGATTATTGCCGGCCGGCTCGTTCAATACGGGTTTCGCGACATGGAAACGGTTGCAAGCATCGCGCGGGGCAATGAACTTCTCGCCTCGCGGCCTGATCTGCTTGACCGCAACGGTCAGGTGCTTGCAACGGATATTCGTACTGTTTCGCTCTACGCGCAGCCGCACAAGATCACCGACCCCGACGAAGTCATCGAAAGGCTTGCGACGGTTCTTCCTGATGTGGACGCCCGCTCCGTCTATCGCAAGCTGACGTCGAAGTCGCAGTTTCAGTGGCTTCGCCGGCAACTCACACCCAAGCAGCAAAGCGATATTCTGGCGCTTGGCATTCCGGGCGTTGGTTTCAGGCCGGAGAAGCGACGCTTTTATCCGGGCGGGCCGACGGCCTCGCATATCGTCGGACATGTCAATATCGACAACAAGGGCATCGCCGGCATGGAAAAGTTTGTCGATGGCGAAGGACTTGCCGACCTTGCCGCTGCCGGGATGACGATCGAAAGGCAGCTTGAACCGGTACGGCTTGCCGTTGACCTGCGGGTCCAGCATATCGTGCGCGATGAGCTGGCTACCGCCATGGAACGCTACCAGGCCATCGCAGCAGGGGCCGTTGTTCTCAATGCCAAGACCGGCGAAGTCCTGGCCATGTCCTCGCTGCCCGACTACGATCCAAACCTGCCGGCCCAGGCGCTGGAAAAGGACCGGCTGAACCGGATGTCGGCGGGCACGTTTGAGATGGGGTCGACCTTCAAGGCCTTCACAACCGCGATGGCGCTCGATTCCGGCCTTGTTTCCATGGAGGACGAGTTCGACGCGCGCCGGCCGATCCGTATCGCCGGCCATACGATCAGCGACTTTCATGGCAAACACCGTATCCTCAGTGTTCCGGAAATTTTTATCTACTCCTCCAATATCGGTACGGCGAAAATGGCCGATGTGGTCGGCATTGACGGGCAGCGCGAATTCTTGACGCGCATCGGGCTGCTGACGCGGATGCAGACTGAACTGCCGGAAGTCTCGCGGCCCACCCAGCCGCAAGTCTGGAAGAAGATCAACTCTATTACGATCTCGTTTGGACACGGGGTTGCGACAACACCCCTGCAAACGGCGGTCGCGGCAGCGGCGATGCTGAATGGCGGCAATCTCATTGCGCCGACTTTCCTGCCGCGTACCGAAACGGAAGCCGAGCAGGTCGCTATCCGGGTGATCCAGCCCGAAACCAGCGCCGCGATGCGTTATCTGATGCGCCTTAATGTTGAGAAGGGATCCGGGCGCCGGGCCGAAGTGCCGGGCTTCCGCGTCGGTGGAAAGACGGGTACGGCTGAAAAAGTGGTCAATGGCCGATACTCGTCCGACGTGCGGTTCAATGCGTTCCTGTCGGCCTTTCCCATCGAGGATCCGCAATATGTCGTCCTGGTGATCATTGACGAGCCGAAACCGGCTGAAGGTCAGCACTCGGCGACTGCCGGTCTGAACGCTGCACCGACCGTCAAGGCCATTATACGCCGCAGTGCTGCGTTGCTCGGGGTTCGTCCGGCATTTGGTCAAGGCGACGCCGCCTTGCTCGTGTCATATTGAGTCTGACATAAGCTCATGCTCTATGAGGACGAGAAAGGCCCGCCCGCGCTGCAATTCAAAGGAATGATGGCAACGAACAATGAAGCTGAACATACTGGCCGCAGACCTTGCCACCATACCCGACGATCTTGCTGAACTGGATATTTCGGATGTCACCGCCGATAGCCGCAATATTCAGCCCGGCGATCTCTTTGTTGCCATTGCCGGTGAGTTGCGCGACGGGGCGGCCTTTGTCAGCGATGCTGCGGGGAAAGGTGCTGTTGCAGCAGTTGTCTCGGCTCAGAGCGAATTGCCCGATCCCGGTATTCCGGTAATCCGGGTCGCCGATCCGCGTTATTTTCTTGCCAAGGCGGCGGCCCGTCTCCACAGCGATCAGCCCGAGACGATGGTTGCCGTGACCGGAACAGCCGGCAAAACCTCCGTTGCGTCCTTTACCCGGCAGATCTGGGAACGCACTGGCCGGCCCGCGGCCATGATCGGGACAACGGGTGTGGAGACCGCCTCCCGCAAACAATATGGCCAGCTGACGACACCCGATCCGGTCGTCCTTCATCGGACCCTTAGCCAACTGGCGGGCGAGGGGATTACGCACGGTGCGATGGAAGCCTCCAGTCATGGGCTGGATCAGCACCGGCTTGACGGCGTGCGGCTTGCCGCCGGAGCCTTTACCAATCTTGGGCGCGACCATCTCGACTACCACGACAGCATGGAGGACTATTTCTCCGCCAAGATGAGGCTGTTCGAGGCGCTGTTGCGGCCTGGTTCGCCGGCGGTGATTTATTCCGACGACGCCTGGTCCGACCGGGTGATAGAGAGGGCAAAGGCCAGAGGCCTTGATGTGCGCACTGTCGGGCGTAGCGGTGATTTCCTTGCTCTTAAACGAGTCGAACATCAGCGCCACCAGCAGGTTGCGGAAATCCACCACGATGGTGCGATCTATCAGGTTGACGTTCCGCTCGCCGGAGATTTTCAACTCGCCAATGCGCTGGTTGCCGCAGGGCTGGCGATTGTCACCGGCGTTCCGGCGGGCGAAGCCATTGCAGCGGTCGAACACCTGTGCGGTGCGCCAGGGCGGCTGGAACTTGTCGGTTCCGCGCCGAACGGCGCGCCTGCCTATGTGGACTACGCGCACAAGCCGGAGGCGCTGGAGCAGGTTCTGCAATCGGTGAGGCCGTTTACGACCGGCCGTGTTGTTGTCGTCTTCGGCTGCGGGGGCGATCGGGACAAAGGCAAGCGCCCTCTCATGGGCGAAATCGCGACCCGGCTGGCGGATGTGGTGATTGTCACGGACGACAATCCGCGCAGCGAGGAACCGGCTGTCATCCGCGCGGAAATACTGGCCCAGGCCCCCGGCGCGTTGGAAATCGGCGATCGGCGGCAGGCGATTGCTGATGCGATTTCCCTGCTGAAGGAAGGCGATACGCTGGTCGTTGCAGGTAAGGGGCATGAGGAAGGTCAGATTGTCGGCGATACAGTATTGCCGTTCTCCGATCATGAGGCGATTGAGAGTGCGCTCACGTCGATTGCGCCACGCCGGTGGCTTTGGCTGACCCGCGATATGATCGATGCGATGAACGGCAGGCCGGTGGGTGATCTGCCGGAGGGCATTGACGGGATTTCCATCGATAGCCGCTCGGTGGCACCGGGCGATGCCTTCTTTGCCATCAAGGGCGACCGGTTCGACGGCCATGATTTTGCCAGCGGTGCGGTTGCAAACGGCGCTTCGCTGCTGGTTGTCTCCGAGTCGAAACTGCCGGCGCTTGGCCGTGTCAACGCACCGATGATTGTCGTTGACGACGTGCTTGAAGCCATGAGCCGGTTGGGCATAGCGGCCCGTGCAAGGACGAAGGCCAGGATCATCGCAGTGACGGGATCGGTCGGTAAAACCTCGACCAAGGAAATGCTGCGCCAGGTCTTGAGCGGGCAGGGCAAGGTGCACGCATCCGTCGCCTCCTTCAACAATCACTGGGGCGTGCCGCTGACGCTGGCACGCATGCCGGAGGACACGGCATTTGGTGTCTTTGAAATTGGAATGAACCATCCGGACGAGATACGCCCGCTCGTCAAGCTGGTCCGCCCGCATATAGCCATTGTCACAGCGATTGCGGCCGCCCATCTCGGTCACTTCAAGAACCTCTCGGAAATAGCTGCGGCAAAAGCGGAAATCTTCGAAGGCGTCGTCTCCGGCGGGCACGTTCTGCTGAACCGTGACAGCGAGAAATTCGCGCAGCTTAAAAAGACCGCCACCGGTTGCGGGATCAGTAATATCCATGTCTTTGGCGAACATCGCCAGGCCAATATCCGGCTGAAGCAATGGCAAGCGACGGAGAGCGGCTCGTCGGCCGAAATCGATGTGCTGGGCGAGTCGCTGACCCTCAATGTGGGATTGCCTGGTCGGCATATGGCACAAAACGCGCTGGCCGTTGCCGGAGCGGCAAAGCTTGCCGGAGCGAATTTGCGGTCGGTGGTTGAGGCAATGGCCAGGCTGGAAGCGGCAGACGGACGTGGAACGCAGCTTGCACTTAGGGTGAATGGAGGGTCCTTTACGCTGATCGACGAGAGCTACAATGCAAATCCCGCATCGATGCGTGCCGGTATCGCATTGCTCCGCGATGCGCCCGTCGGCGAGGGTGGACGGCGCATTGCCGTATTGGGTGACATGCTCGAACTCGGCTCGTTTGCCAAAAAATTGCACGCCGAACTGAAAGAGCCGCTTGAGGCCGCCAGCATCGACATCGTGCTGCTTGGCGGTGATGAGATGAAGGCGCTTGACGACGTGTTGGACGAACCGCCTGTGCACGAACACCGCGACAATGCGGATGAGCTTGAGCCCGTCCTTTTCAAGACCATCAAGGCCGGTGACGCGGTGATGATCAAGTCGTCCAAAGGCATAGGTTTTTCAAGGCTGGTCAAGGCCTTGGTTGACAAGTATCCGGCGGTATCCGACAGCGTGTCGGAACGGAACACGCGAGAGGGGGTGTCCGCCTAATGTTGATCTGGCTCGTCGAACTATCCGATCATCTGCAAATCTTCAATCTATTCAGATACATCACCTTTCGTACAGGCGCGGCGGCACTAACGTCCGCCTTCATCGTTTTCATGTTCGGGCCGCGAATCATTGCGTCGCTTTCCATTCGTCAGGGGCGCGGACAGCCGATCCGGGCTGACGGGCCGCAGACCCATTTCAAGAAAGCCGGAACGCCGACAATGGGCGGACTGATGATCCTGACGGGCATCATTGTCAGTTCACTCTTATGGGCGGATCTGTCGAACACATATGTGGTGACGACCCTGCTCGTTACGCTGGGTTTCGGTGCGATCGGCTTCTACGATGACTATCTCAAGGTCACCCAGCAGTCCCATCGCGGGGTCTCCGGCAAGACACGTCTTCTTGCCGAGTTCCTGCTGGCCGGGCTTGCCGTCTATGCGATCATGCTCGCATCCATGGCGGCGGTCGGAACAGCCGGTCCAAGCTTCGGCTCGTCGCTGGCGTTTCCGTTCTTCAAGGATTTCGTTATCGATCTCGGCTGGTTCTATATCGCGTTCGGCGCCTTTGTGATTGTCGGTGCGGGCAATGCGGTCAACCTGACGGACGGGCTGGACGGACTTGCCATCGTTCCGATCATGATCGCCGCCGCATCGTTCGGCGTGATCGCCTATCTTTCCGGCAACGCGGTCTTTGCCAATTATCTGCAGATCAATTTTGTACCTGGAACCGGCGAACTGTCGGTCGTACTCGGCGCGGTGATCGGCGCCGGCCTCGGGTTCCTGTGGTTCAATGCGCCTCCGGCTGCGATCTTCATGGGCGACACGGGATCGCTGGCGCTTGGCGGTTTAGTGGGCGCCGTGGCGGTCGCCACGAAACACGAGCTGGTCATGATCATCATTGGCGGCCTGTTTGTAGCAGAAGCCCTGTCGGTCATCATTCAGGTGGCGTCCTTCAAGCTGACCGGTAAGCGGGTGTTCCTGATGGCGCCGATCCATCACCATTTCGAGCGGCTGGGATGGACGGAAAGCCAAGTGGTCATACGGTTCTGGATTATTGCTGTCGGTCTTGCCATGCTCGGGCTGGCCACACTCAAGCTGCGGTGAGCCAATGATTGCGGCGACGGCTTTTTCGGGGAAAAACGTTGCCCTCTTCGGGTTGGGTGGATCGGGCATTGCGACCGCCCATGCGCTGATTGCAGGCGATGCGAGTGTGATTGCCTGGGACGACAATCCCGACAGGGTCGAAGACGCCTCGCGGGCAGGCATCCCGGTGGTGGACCTCAGGACGATCAGCTGGAGCGAACAGGCCGCGCTGGTGCTTGCACCCGGTGTGCCGTTAACCCATCCAAAACCGCATTGGAGCGTTGATCTTGCACGTGGAGCCGGCGCGGAAGTCATTGGCGATATCGAGCTTTTTGTCCGCCAAAGACGCCTTGAAGCGCCGGATTGTCCCTTCATCGCCATTACCGGAACGAACGGGAAATCGACCACCACGGCGCTGATTGCCCACATCCTCGGCGAAGCCGGGCGCGACACGCAGCTTGGCGGTAACATCGGTACGGCCATCATGACGCTTGATCCACCCAAGAACGGGCGCTTCTTCGTGGTCGAGTGTTCGTCCTACCAGATTGACCTTTCGCCCTCGATCAACCCGACCGCCGGTATCTTGCTCAACCTGTCGCCCGATCATCTCGACCGGCACGGGACCATGCAGCACTATGCCGAAGTCAAGGAAAGGCTGGTTGCCGGAAGCGATCTTGCGATCATCGGAACCGATGATCATTGGTGCATGCTGATTGCCGACCGGCTGGAAAGGGCTTCGACCCCCGTTTTCAGAATATCCAAACGCGATGCGCTGGCCGACGGCTATTATGCCGCAGGTGCGAAACTCATGCGCGCGTCCGGGGGGACAGCTCATCAGGTCGCCGATCTTTCGTCCATATCCACGCTGCGGGGCGCGCACAATGCGCAAAACGCAGCGGCGGCCATCGCGGCCTGTATCGCGGTCGGCCTTACCGAAAGCGAGATATTGGCAGGGCTCGGCAGTTTTGGCGGGCTTGAACATCGTATGCAGCCTGTTGCCCGGCGTGCGCGGGTGCTATTCGTCAATGATTCAAAGGCCACCAATGCCGATGCATCGGCGCCCGCCCTATCGAGTTTTGACCGGATATACTGGATTGCCGGCGGGCTTGAGAAGGAAGGCGGGATCCATTCACTCAGCGGCCTCTATCCTCACATTGCCAAAGCCTATCTGATTGGCGAGGCGGCGCCGGCTTTTGCCGCGACGCTGGGCGATGATGTCGACTACGAGATTGCCGGAACGCTGGAGCGTGCCGTGGCGCGCGCCGCCGAAGATGCGGCTGAGGATGCTGCTGAAGAGGCCGTAGTGCTGTTGTCACCGGCTTGCGCAAGCTTCGATCAGTACAAGAACTTTGAAATCCGCGGGAACGCTTTTGTCGATTGCGTCGCGACGCTGCCGGATATCACCATGCTCGTGAATCCAAAGGAGAGCTGAAGATGGTTAGCCGAGCCGAACGAGGACCGATCTCCGACTGGTTCTGGACTATAGACAGATTTCTGCTGGCGGTCTTTGTCGCGCTGATCGGCCTTGGCTTCATCCTGTCCTTTGCCGCAAGCCCGGGCGTTGCCGAACGTCTCAACATCGACAGCCTGCACTTCGTCAAACGGCATGCTCTTTTTATCTTTCCCGCGCTTGCGGTGATGATCGGGCTGTCGTTTTTGTCGCCGCGCCAGGTCCGGCGGGCGGCGTTGCTGCTGCTCTTGTTTTCGATTGCGATGATGGTCTTTACCCAGTTTTACGGATTTGAAGCCAAAGGCTCGCGCCGCTGGTTCTCAATCGCCGGCTTCTCCGTACAGCCTTCGGAGTTCCTCAAACCGGCCTTTATCATCATCTGCGCGTGGCTGTTTTCCGAGCATTCGCGCCAGCCGGATATTCCTGGCAACCTCTTTGCCATCATTCTTTTCGGTATTGTTGTGGCCCTGCTTATTGCGCAGCCGGATCTCGGCCAGACCATTCTCGTGACGATAGCCTGGGGCACGCTGTTCTTCATGGCCGGCATGCCCTGGTTCTGGATTATCCTTCTGGCCTGTGCAGCGGTCGCGCTGTTTGTCTCGGCCTATTTTGTCTTTCCCCATGTCGCGGGACGGATTGACCGGTTCTGGACAGGCGAGGGCGACACCCATCAGGTGGACACGGCCCGTGAAGCCATCATGCTTGGTGGCTGGTTCGGACAGGGGCCGGGTGAGGGCACCATGAAGGGCATTCTTCCCGATAGCCATACCGATTTCATCTTTTCGGTGGCCGCCGAGGAATTCGGTATCCTGTTCTGCCTCGTACTTGTTGCGATTTTCCTTGTCATTGTCCTGCGCGGTCTCAGCCATGCCAACCGTGAGGGCGATGAGTTCACCCGGCTGGCGATCGCCGGCCTGACGCTTCTGATCGGTTTTCAATCCATGATCCATATCGGCGTCAATCTGGAACTGCTGCCTGCAAAGGGCATGACCCTGCCTTTGATCTCCTATGGCGGCTCGTCCATGCTGGCGATTTCGATAACCGCTGGTTTCCTGCTGGCGCTGACGCGACGCAATCCGGAAAAACGGGCAACCGGCCGGCAGACCGGTTATCACGATATGAAACTGACCGCGGAGCATGTCTAGCTCATGGCTGCAAGCGTCCTATTGTGCGCCGGTGGGACCGGCGGTCACCTGTTCCCCGCCGAGGCGTTGGGACACGAGCTGCGCGGCCGCGGTTTTTCCGTTCATCTTGCGACGGACGAGCGGGCGGAACGCTTTTCGGGCACGTTCCCGGCCGATGAGATCCACATCATTCCCTCGGCAACCATTACGTCCAAGAACCCCATTGCATTAGCAAAAACCGGTCTGAAGCTCTTTCGCGGTCTGCGTCAGTCCGGCCGCTTGCTGTCGCGGCTAAGGCCCGCCACCGTTGTCGGGTTCGGTGGTTACCCGACCCTGCCGCCGCTCATGGCGGCGAGCAGGGGCGGCATACCGAGTGTCATCCATGAGCAGAACGCGGTGATGGGCAGGGCCAACAAGTTCCTGGCCTCGCGCGTCGATGTCATAGCGGGCGGTTTCCTGCCGGAAGGCGAGGGACCGTTTGGCGACAAGATTGTCACGACCGGAAACCCGGTCAGGCCGGATGTTCAGAAAGCGGCTGAAACTGAATACCGGTCGCCGAAAGGCGATGAGACCTTTCATCTGCTGGTTTTCGGAGGCAGCCAGGGTGCGCGCTTTTTCTCGGAGATACTGCCGGAGGCTCTTGTTCGCGTGCCCGAGCAATTGAGGAGCCGGTTACGGATTACGCAGCAGGCTCGACCGGAGGACCGGGGCACCGTCGAGCGGTTTTACGAAGACAATGTGGTGGACGCGGACGTCTCGCCTTTTTTCGAGGATATGGCCGAGCGTATCGCACGCGCGCATCTGGTTATCAGCCGGTCGGGCGCATCGACTGTTTCCGAGCTTTCGGTTATCGGGCGGCCTTCCATTCTGGTGCCGTTTCCCTACGCGCTGGATCACGATCAGGCGGCAAATGCGGCGGCGCTGCAGGATAAGGGCGGGGCACAGCTCATCCGCCAGTCCGAGCTCTCGGCGGAGAAACTGGCGTCGCTGCTGACGGCGTTCATGGAGCAGCCGCATCTCCTGGAGGAGATGGCGAAACGGGCAAAATCAGCCGGCAAGCCGGATGCCGCGAGCTTGCTTGGCGATCTTGTAGCAGATATTGCCAGTGGCAAGTCCCCATTGGAAAAGCGGAGTGCGCAGCAATGAAAATGCCGCAGAACATTGGTCTCGTTCATTTCGTCGGTATTGGCGGGATAGGCATGAGCGGCATTGCTGAAATGTTGCACAATCTGGGACACCGCGTTCAAGGGTCTGACATATCGGACAACGCCAATGTTCAAAGGCTGAGAGGCAAAGGGATTGCCGTGTCGGTCGGCCATGCGGCCGACAATCTGGGCGATGCGGAAGTGCTGGTGGTGTCCACGGCTATCCGCAAGGACAATCCGGAACTTGCCGCCGCGCGCGAGCGGGGACTTCCGATCGTGCGGCGCGCCGAAATGCTGGCCGAACTGATGCGGTTTCGTAATGCGGTGGCAATCGGCGGGACACACGGCAAGACAACCACCACATCGATGGTCGCCGCGCTGCTTGATGCCGGCGGGCTTGATCCGACGGTCATCAATGGCGGGATCATCAATGCCTATGGCACCAATGCCCATATGGGCAGCGGCGAATGGATGGTTGTCGAGGCTGATGAATCCGACGGTACCTTCCTGAAGCTGCCGGCGGATATCGCCGTCGTCACCAATATCGATCCCGAGCATCTCGATCATTACGGTACGTTCGACGCTGTCCGTGAAGCCTTTGCCCAGTTCGTCGAGAACGTGCCGTTCTACGGTTTCGGCGTTATGTGTGTGGACCATCCGGAGGTTCAGGCCCTTGTCGGGCGCATCGACGACCGGCGGGTAGTGACCTATGGGCAAAACCCGCAGGCCGATGTCCGCTACTCAAATCACCGCATGGACGGTGCGACCTCTATATTCGACATTTCAATCCGGCACAGGAAAACCGGCGAGATTTCCAAGGTCAGCGATCTGCGTCTGCCGATGCCGGGCGGCTACAACGTCTCCAATGCGACGGCTGCTATCGCGGTTGCCCATGAGCTGGGTCTGGGACCGGAGGCCATTGCCAAGGGCCTTGCTGCTTTTGGTGGTGTTAAACGGCGTTTTACCCATGTGGGAAGCTGGAACGGGGCGGATATCTTCGATGATTATGCCCACCACCCGGTTGAGATCCGATCGGTTCTTTCTGCGGCGCGCGATGCCTGTTCGGGCCGGGTGATCGCCGTTGCCCAACCGCACCGCTATACACGGCTTGAAAGCCTGTTCGACGAATTTGCAGCCTGTTTCAACGATGCGGACATCGTTATAGTCGCGCCGGTGTTTTCCGCCGGGGAAGATCCGATCGACGGTGTCAGTTCGGAAGAGCTGGTGCATCGCATCAGGGCCGGGGGGCATCGCGATGCCCGAACGCTTGCCGGTCCGGAGGAGCTTGCCGGTTTGATTGCGGATGTCGCGCAGAATGACGATTTTGTCGTGTGCCTGGGAGCAGGCAGTATCACGGCCTGGGCCGGGGCGCTTTCCGATCAGCTCGAAGCGCTTGATGGACATCCGGCATGAGCGATCAGCTTAACCTGATGGAAAACATGCCGGAGGTCTTTCAAGGCTTGAGAGGCAAGGTCACGCCCAATGCGCCTTTGGCCAATGTCACCTGGCTTCGCGTTGGCGGACCGGCGGAAGTCATGTTCCAGCCGGCTGACGCCGATGACCTGCAGGACTTTTTGAAAAAACTGCCGGAAGAGGTGCCGTTGCTGGTGGTCGGTGTCGGCTCCAATCTGCTTGTCAGGGATGGCGGTGTGCCCGGCGTCGTAGTCAGGCTGTCGGCAAAAGGGTTTGGCGAAATCAACCAGATCTCCGATACGCGCATCGAGGCCGGAGCGGCCTGCCTTGACAAGCGGCTGGCCGCGGCCGCGCATCTTGCCGGCATCGGCGGCTTTCACTTCTATCACGGTATCCCGGGCGGGCTGGGCGGTGCTTTGCGGATGAATGCCGGGGCAAACGGCGCTGAGACCCGTGAGCGTGTCGTCGAGGTTCACGCGATCGACCGCCGCGGCGAAAAACATGTGCTGTCCAATGACGAGATGGGCTATGCCTATCGCCACAGCGGTGCGCCGGCCGATCTGATCTTCACCCATGCGGTGCTGGAAGGCTATCCGGAGGCAAGTGACGCGATCAAGACCGCCATGGACGAGGTTCAACACCACCGCGAGACGGTGCAGCCGATCCGTGAGAAGACCGGAGGGTCGACCTTCAAGAATCCGCCGGGTACGTCGGCATGGAAGGAGATCGACGCTGCCGGATGCCGAGGCATGATGGTCGGGGCAGCGCAGATGTCGCCGATGCACTGCAACTTCATGATCAATACCGGCAATGCGACGGCCTATGATCTGGAAACGCTCGGCGAAACGGTCCGGGCGCGCGTGCTTGAACATTCCGGCATCCGGCTGGAATGGGAGATCAAGCGCGTCGGCACGTTCCGCGAAGGGCAGATGGTCCAGAAATTCCTCGGACGAATGCTCTAATGCGTTGACGACTGCGAAAGCGTATTGAGCACAAGGACACCGGCCAGGATCAGAGCGATGCCGATAACCGCAGGAAGATCAAGCGACTGTCGGAACACCACATAGCCGATGATGGAGATGATAAGGATCCCCGCGCCTGACCAAACAGCATAGGCAACGCCGACCGGGATGGTGCGCAAAGCCAGCGACAGAAAGTAGAATGCAACGGCAAACCCCATGGCCGTGATCACAGACGGCCCAAGGCGCGTGAAGCCATCCGAGGCCTTGAGCGCCGATGTGCCGATCACCTCTCCAACAATTGCTATTGAAAGAAAAATCCAGTTCATCCGCGCCCGTCTCCGTGATGATTGATAGTGTCAGAAGCCACCATTTGTTCACAAGCAGTGGCCATTATGGCAGGCAGTCTAGCAGCAATTGGTATGTCCGGATATTCCGCTAATGGCCATTTTTCGTGGACCGTTCGCCGATTATGGTTTGCATTGGTTTTTCTGCCGCCGAGCTGGCGGCACACAGGAGACTTAAGATGAACGAAGCGGTTCGAGAGCTGGTGAAGCCAAGCGTCTGTCCACTGGATTGCCCGGATACCTGTTCCTTGTCGGTTTCGGTCCAAGGCGACCGGATCACTGCCATTCGCGGTTCAAAGGTCAACCCGTTTACCGACGGTGTCATCTGCAACAAAGTTGCCCGGTCCTATCCCGAATTCGTCCACGGAGCCGGACGTTTGATGCACCCCATGAAACGCGTCGGGCCGCGCGGAAAGGGGCAATTTGAACCGGTGTCATGGGATGCCGCGCTTGATCTTGTTCACGAGGGCTTCAGCCGTGCCATTGCACAATACGGTCCCCAGTCGGTCATGCCGTTCAACTATGCCGGGCCGCATGGTGAACTGGCCGGCGGGTCGATGGACCGGCGTTTCTTCCACAAGCTCGGCGCGACCTTGTTGAACCGTGGCCCGCTTTGCGGCGCAGTTCGCGGCACGGCCTACACCAGCCTCTACGGTTCGTCACCTGGCATGCCGCCCGAGCAGGCCCGCCAGTCTGATCTTGTTGTCATCTGGGGAAACAATGTCACGGTCTCCAACCTTCACCTCATGCGGGTTTTGAAGGATGCGGGCAAACGGGGCGTGCGTGTCGTCGTGATCGATCCGAAGCGTACGAAGATTGCCGAACGGGCCGATCTCTTCATACAGATCAGGCCGGGTAGCGACGTGGTTTTTGCCATGGCTGCGGCGGCGGAGCTGGAGCGGAGAGGGGCCCTTGACCGCGCGTTTATTGAAGAATGGACCGTCGGGTTTGACGCCTTTATGGACGAGGCGCGGCGATATGGCGTTAAACAGGTTGAGGACATCTGCGGCCTATCGGCGGATACCCTTATGGAGTTTGTCGAGCTCTATGCCGGCGCTGAAAATGTCGCCGCGTCCTTTGGCAACGGAATTGAGCGCGGCCGCAGCGGCGGGTCCGGATTGCGTGCGGGAATGGCGCTGCAGGCGCTGACTGGCAACCACGGCCGTCCCGGCGCCGGCGTCATTGCAAAGCCAGGGCTCAGTGCTCCGAAAACCACCGAGAGGCTTCAGCGGCCCGATCTGGTGCCGGACGGAACCCGTACCTTCAACATCGTGGACGTCGCGCACAAGCTTCTGGACAAGACACTTGATCCGCCGGTGATGGCGACGATGATCTACAACCACAACCCGGTCTGTACGCACCCGGATCAGAAGACCCTGATCAAGGCGTTGCGGCGGGAGGACCTTTTCATCGCGGGCTGCGATGTGGTGATGACTGACAGTCTGGCGTTTGCAGACGTCATATTGCCGGCTGCAAGCCACTTTGAATTCGATGACGTTTATGGCGCCTATGGGCAGAATTACGTTCAGCGCGCGGCACCGGTCATTCCCTGTGTTGGCGAAAGTCTGCCGAATACGGAGATATTCCGCCGGCTTGCGGCGCGGTTCGGGTTTGACGATCCGATTTTCAAAGATGACGATGCGGCCCTGATGGATGCGGCGTTCGACGGTTCGGACGAGCGGTTCCAGGGTTTTTCGCCCGGCGGTGTTCCGCTTGAGCGGGCACTTGTCATGACGGCAAAAGGCGGATCAGAACCGGTCATGTGCAAGAACGTGTTTCCAGCGACACCGTCCGGCAGGATCGAGCTTTATTCTGAGGATCTGGAAGAGCGCTTCGGTTATGGTGTGCCGCGCTTTGAACCTGTTAAGCGTGATCGTCCGTTGATCCTCATTTCACCGTCGTCGGACAAAAGGACAAATGCGACTTTTGGGGGCTGTGCGGAGTCAGACGGGATGGAGGTTGTTGAAATCCATCCGGACAATGCAGCGGAACGCGGATTGACATCGGGTGACCAGGCCACCGTTTCCAACGAACGTGGAAAGGTCACGCTCAAGGTGGTCGTCAGCGACGCGGTCCTGCCTGGCGTCCTCTACAGCCCCAAGGGCACATGGTTGAAGACGAGCGCGACTGGAAACACGGTCAATGCGTTGATCCCGTCGCATATCAGGACCGATATCGAGGACGGGGCCTGCTACAATGAAACCTTTGTCGATATCGAACGGTCGGCATAGGAGAAACACATTGCTGACCACAGACATGATCGAGCTGATCCGAAACTACCCGGCCGGTATGGTGGCGACCGTCAACGAAGATCGAACGCCCTCGGTTTCACCCAAGGCGACCTTCGTCATCATTGACGACAGGACAATTGCTTTCGGTAACCTCAGATCACCCGGTACGCTTGCCAATATTCGCAGGCATCCGGCGGTTGAAGTGTGCTTTCTCGACGTCCTGGCGCGCAAGGCATTGCGTGTCACCGGCACCGGTTCGATCATTTCCAAGTCGAAGGCCAGCACGGCCATGATTGCCGCTTTTGACGACGCATGGGGCGATTATCTGCCATTGATGTCCGCCTTCGTCTCCATCGCGATCAGCGAGGCCGAGCCGATTCTCTCGCCGGCCTATGATGTCGGGCACAGCGAGGCCGATCTTAGGGCCGCCAATCTGAAGAAGCTCAACCAACTCCAGGCCGGTCAGCCGTAGCGCCCGGGTGAGGATACGGCGACCGGAGCATCGCAGCCGGTGGCGATTCTGACTTGTGACAGGTGCGGGGATACATCGCTTGGTGTGCTCAGCGTGTGGCCGGTTTGCAGCCGTCGCATCAGCAGCTTGTATTGGGTGCTGTGTTCATGCGAGAATTGAGCTGTAAAAACACGCCAATAGTCTTCGAAATGAACAAACCAATAACGACCGGATCCGGCTCTTCGGTGTCGGTCCCAATAGATCGATCAAGCGCCATGCCGATCTTTCAGCAGGTGTATGAAGGTTTGCGCGCCCGCATTGCCGAGGGAGCTTTTGAGGCGAGCGGTCATTTGCCGCCGACCCGGGCTCTCGCCGTGGAACTGGGCGTTTCCCGTTCGACCATCGTCACTGCCTACGATCAGCTTGTTGCGGAAGGCTATATCGAAGGCCGTCAGGGTGCGGGCTTTGCGGTCTGTCAGATGGGAGAAGTCGAATTTGCCCGCCGGGAAGAACCGCGCAAGGCGGCCTCTGCCGAGCAAAAGCGCCGCGGACCGCGTCCGTTTGATCCAGGCGCGCCGGATATGAGGCACTTTCCCTATCGGCAATGGGCGCGGTGCGTTGCCCGTGTCGCCCGCAATGAAGCCGAAGCACTGGTAATGCCGGATGATGTTTTCGGCGACAGGCGTTTGCGTGAAGCGGTGTGTGAGCATGTTCTGCAATGGCGGGGCGTGAAGGCGGCTCCCGAACAGGTGCTGATCACGGCGGGGTCGGGTGATGCGCTCGAAATCTGCATCCGGACTATTGCAAGTCGCGGCGACTGGATCGGGCTAGAAAACCCCGGCTATCCCCAAATCCGCAATTTTGTCGTCAGTCTGGGCATGCAGTCGCTGTGGTTGGAGGTCGATCAGGAAGGGGCCGAACTGCCGCCGCTGGATGGTCCCCGCAAGCCAAACCTCGTCGTTTTGACGCCATCGCAGCAATATCCGCTTGGCGGCGCGATGACACAGGCGCGCAGGCTTGCCTTTCTCAACTGGTCACAGCAAGCTGCGGCGTGGATCATTGAGGATGATTACGACAGCGAGTTTCGCTATGCCGGCCGCCCGATCCCGGCGCTTGCCGGGTTCGACAGGGAAGCGCGCACGATATATGCCGGCAGCTTTTCCAAGATATTTTCCAACAATTTACGCATTGGGTATCTTGTAATACCTGAGCTTTTGATCGACCGTTTCACCACCACGTTGCACCGTTTCGGCGGCAAGGCGTCGATCATGCCTCAGCGTGCGTTGGCGGTGTTTTTCGAGGATGGCGAATTCTATCGTCATTTGCGGCGCGTCAGGCGCGTTTATTCTGAGCGCCGACGTGTCCTCATTGATCTGCTGTCAATGCGCCTGGGGCCGTCGCTGGTTATTGAAGACCATCAGGCGGGCATGCAATTTATTGTCGGATTGCCGCCGTATTTCGATGACGTCGCGTTGTCAAGGGATGCGAGAGACAAGGGGCTTTCGGTTGCCCCGTTGTCAGAGTTTTACGCCGGGCCTGAAGCCCGCAAGGGATTGGTCCTGGGTTTTTGTGCGTTTACACCAAAGGAGCTTGAGGCCGGTGTCGACAAGCTCGTGCCTCTGATTGAATTCCATTGCGGCGACCCCGGGAAGATTGCCGGTTAACGATCCGCGCTCCAACCTGGCTGGTGATGTCTTGTGGATATATGGACACGTTGCAAAACGTGATTTTGCAGCCGATGTGCCGGACAGACGGTCTTTGCGGGTTTGCAAGTCTTTTGTTCCCGCGTTGTCCTTACAATTTTCATTAACGGCTCGCCGTTCATTTTGATCCCTGTCGTCTCAATCTGCCCCCAATTCATGTCTGCAATTAACGGATTGCTGAATTGCGTACGCATTTCGCGTTTGAGTGACACGAGTTTAAGGGCGAACATTCATGGAAATCAGTTATGCAACACACACGGCCTGGTCCAATCCGGGCTCGTTCCGTCACCGGCTTGACGAATTGCCTTCAACGCCACGCGATCTTGCCGATGTTTTCGAAAACTTCATGATTCATAACGACGTCGCGCGCCTTTTGTCCGAGGCCAACGCGCGTTACGCTGATTCCGATCACGCCTTGAGAACGGTTGAACGATTGCTTGGCGCCGCATTTGCCCGTGATCGCCGTACATTGCTGGCGCGGCGAGACATACCGGCCTATCTGAACGTGACCTCAAGGGATTTTGCCTTGATTGCGACGAGTGTTCTGCGCTCAAACGGGATCGAGGCCCGGGTGCGAGTAGGGTTTGCGGATTATTTCCGCGTGGATCACTGGGAGGAGCACTGGCTTTGTGAATATCGCCTCGGCGAGCAATGGCGGCTGCTGGACGCTCAGTTGGGCTGGCTTGCGCGACAGGCGCTTGGTATCGGTTTTGCCGTACACGATGTGCCGCGCGATCGATTTCTGACCGCCAGCCAGCTTTGGCTTGCCATCCGGTCGGGCAATATTAAGGCGGCCAATTGCGGACGATATCACCACCGTACACGTGGAGCATGGTTGCCGGCCGTCAATCTTTTCAAGGACGTTGCGGCCCTTTGCGGCGTCGAGGCCTTGCCAACCGACTATTGGGGTCCAGCCGTTGAGTTCAGCCGCAACAGGGCCGTGTCGGTAAAGGCCTATGAGGAGCTGGACATGCTTGCCGGCGCATTCGACGACGCGCCGCAATCACCATGGGAGGCGCGGGCGCGCGTTGCCCGGTACCCCTGGGCAAACCCTTTTGAAGCCCGCGTGGCGAGTGAAGACCGCGCTGCGGGGCGAAGTTGGGCCGTCAAACTTCCGTCTCTGGGCCGCTTCGTGGCGCCTCAGATGGGATCAGCGATCGCAAACAACTGATCCGGACCGTTTTCCGCGTTCTGCAACCTGTGAACAGGCAACGTGATAATTGTACAGTGCCGAAAGCTTACACGCGATTTCTCGTCTGGAATAATATGATTTATTACCGCGGTCGCGGTTGTGCAGACAGCCGACCCCACGGGGATTCCTGCCCGGAATCTTGATGTCGTGTTCGAAGCCAATACAAGGGGAGGCTATCTGTGGCGCGGAGGTGACGCGGTCAATTCCTCGGCCGGTGCACCCGACGAAATCGAGGGTATTCCGTTCCCCGGGGGTGGGGTGATGTTTGCGGTGCCGTTCTCGACAGTTGGCATGTATAGTTGGATTTCGATGGCGAGAGCGTCTTTGACAATGACAGTGTCGGCGGCGTTTCCGCAGATGACACCTATTCCGGCAGCTATACGGGCGGTGGTCATTTTGCATTCACCCGCGACTATTTTCTGATGGGTGCTTTCGCCGGCGCGGGTCAGACATTTTTTCATGAAACGTCGACGGATCACGACGTCACCCAACGGTTGGCCGGTGGTCAGACGCGTTTTCTGAATGAACGCGGCTCTCTTGGATTGCAGATCGGTCATTTTGATACCCGTGCCGACAGCGGCAACATGGAGACGCTGATCGACGCGATGTTTGTGTGGTCCATCGGGCAGGTTTTCTTCAACAACGGTGCGACGATGCGGGAGGGAGTGTCGCGCGTGGCCTTCCGACGTTGCGTCGCTGGCTGGGTTCGGTTCCGGCCGTCGACTGACGCTCCAGCCAATTTCGATCAAAAATGCGCCTTTTGCAGCAAAACCTATTGCGAAGGGCGCAACTCTCTGATTCTACTGGCCTTAGAGTTTCCGTATTTGAGTCGATTTCATCCCGTACACGTCGTGCGATGGAAACGCGACTCAATTCAAGTGCGAGACGGTAACTGAGGCCGGGGGAACGAGATGAGCAAGAAACACGTAGCCGTGCTGATGGGCGGGTTCTCGTCGGAGCGGCCCGTCAGCCTGTCCTCTGGCAATGCCTGTGCCGATGCGTTGGAGCAAGTGGGCTACACCGTCACACGGGTGGATGTCGGTCGTGATGTTGCCGCTGTCCTTCAGCAGTTGAGGCCGGATGTCGCCTTCAATGCGCTTCATGGCCCTTACGGTGAAGATGGCACAATTCAGGGCATCCTGGAATATCTGGAGATTCCCTACACGCATTCAGGCGTTATGGCCTCGGCGCTTGCCATGCACAAGCAGCAGGCAAAGCGCATTGCCGCTTCGGTTGGCATCCCGGTTGCCGACGAGCGGGTCATGCACCGTCTGGAGATCGAGCTCATTCACCCGATGCAGCCGCCCTATGTGGTCAAGCCGGTCTCCGAGGGCTCCAGTTTCGGTGTGGTCATTGTGGCAGAGGATCACCCGCATCCGCCGCAAAGCCTTGGATCAGATGATTGGCCCTACGGCGATCAGGTCATGGTCGAGCGATTCGTCCATGGGCGCGAATTGACCTGCGCCGTCATGGGTGATGAGGCGCTGGGCGTCACCGAAATCTTCCCTGTCGGGCACAGCTTCTACGATTATGAATCAAAATATGTAAAAGGCGGTTCAAAACACGAGTATCCGGCAAGAATTTTACCAAATATTTACCAAAGGATACAGAAACTGTCTCTGATGGCGCACCAAGCTCTCGGGTGTCGCGGCGTAAGCCGTTCCGATTTCAGATTTGACGACCGTTTTTCGGAAGACGGTGAGTTGATCTGGTTGGAGGTGAATACGCAGCCCGGCATGACTCCGACATCCTTGGTGCCCGAACTCGCGGAACTCGCCGGGTACAGTTTTGGCGAACTGCTGACCTGGATGGTGGAGGACGCTTCTTGTATGCGTTGAAAAACAGGTGGGTTAAGAGACGGCAAGGAGCCGCAGACCGCTTTGAGGGCGGCGCGGCCGATTCTTCCGTTGTCCTGCCGCGCATACTTAGGCGGCCCATGCGCCTGTTTAACGGCCTGATTGACGGCCATATCGTTATCCCGCCGCATACCGGAACCATGGCCGCTGCCGCGCTGTTTGCCATGACCGGCCTTTATGGCGTTGTTGAGGGCGGGCACCTTCGCGCCCTCACCGAGAGCACAACGTCTGCGGCGGGATTTGCCATTGACGGCATCAACGTGTCCGGAAATGTCGAGACGTCGCCGATCGATGTCATTCAAAAGCTGGGGCTCGACGGCCATACCTCATTGATCACGCTTGACGTTGCGTCGGCGCGAAAAGCCATCATGGAGTTGCCGTGGGTCCTGGATGCGGAAGTCCGCAAGGACTATCCGGACGTGATTGAAATCAAGCTTGCCGAGCGGCGCGCCTTTGCCATTTGGCAGCACGGCGCGGAACTCTCGATTATCGATCGGCATGGCAACGTGATCGGCCCCCTGACGAGTGAACGCTTCACCCGGCTGCCGCTCTATGTTGGCCTCGGGGCAGAGACAAATGCCGAAGCGTTCGACCTCCTGCTTGACAACTGGCCGGAACTGAAACCGCGTATTCTTGCTCATATCAGGGTTGCGGACCGGCGCTGGGATATCCGTCTCGACAATGGTGTGACCGTACAGTTGCCGGAGGAGGGCGCACAATTTGCCCTCTCCAAGTTGCGTCGTATGGATATTCAGCAGGATCTGCTTGAGCGTGATATCCGGTCGGTGGATTTGCGCCTGGACGATCGGGTGACGATCGGTCTGACAGAGGATGCGATGTCGCGCCGCCAGAATGCCCTGGAAGCGCGCGAACGGATGCTGAAAAAGGGGCGCAATTCATGAGCGTCTTCCGTTCAGCCTCTTTTTCCGTTCCCTATCTCAGGGCACTTCCGGCCAAGCGATCCAGTGTGGTTACCGTTCTCGACATCGGCTCGACCAAGGTTGTGTGCCTGATCGGCAGACTGGAGCCACGCGAAGAATCGCGTCTGTTGCCTGGACGCACACACGATGTTGAGATCATCGGTGTCGGGCATCATAAATCGCGCGGTGTGAAAGCCGGTGTCATTGCTGATCTGGATGCCGTTGAAAGTTCGGTGCGCATGGCTGTTCACACGGCTGAAAAACGTGCGGGACTGCACGTTGAATCACTGATTATCAACGTCTCGGCCGGCAGGCTTCACAGCGATCACTATTCCGCTGAAATCGATCTTGGCGGTCATGAGGTCGAGCGCTCGGACCTTCGCAAGGTTTTGGCAACGGCAGCGGCGCAGATCGAGCAGACGGACCGGGCCATTCTTCATTCCCTGCCGACTGGCTACAGCCTGGACGGCGAACGCGCAATCCGCGACCCGCAGGGCATGTATGGTGATCGCCTCGGCGCTGACATGCATGTGTTGACGGCCGAGCAGGCGCCTCTGCGCAATTTGGAGCTGTGTGTGAACCGGGCTCACCTTACGGTTGAGGCAATGGTTGCAACGCCTTATGCAAGCGGACTTTCTGCTCTCGTTGACGATGAAGCGGAGATTGGCTGTGCATGTATTGATATGGGCGGCGGAACGACAACGATCTCGGTTTTCGCCGATGGCCGCATGGTCCATGCCGACGCGATTGCGCTTGGCGGTCATCACGTGACCATGGATCTGGCCCGTGGACTTTCCACACGCCTGGAAGATGCCGAGCGGCTGAAAGTCGTCCACGGGTCGGCCTTGCCGATGACCGGAGATGAAAACGATACGGTATCCGTGCCGGCTATCGGCGACGGAGAATCAGAATTGCCGGCGCAAATGCCGAAGGCGCTCATCGGGCGGATCGTCCGGGCGCGGGTCGAGGAAACACTGGAAATGATCCGGGACCGCATCCAACGGTCCGGTTATGCGCCTCTGGTCGGACGGCGCATCGTACTGACGGGCGGCGCGAGCCAGTTGACCGGCATCGCGGATGCCGCGCGGCGGATTCTCGCCCGTAATGTGCGCATTGGCCGACCCCTTGGGGTTGCCGGCTTGCCGGCGGCTGCGAAGGGACCGGCCTTCTCGACCGCCGTGGGCCTGATGATTTATCCGCAGGTCGCCGATTTGGAGAGCCGTGGCGCCGAGCGGGCGGGTATCTACCGGGCAATTGGCGGGGGTGGACGCTTTGCCCGGGTGGGACAGTGGCTGAAAGAGAGCTTTTGAAGTGTAGTCGGCCGACGCGGCAGGCGGCCGAAGGTTAAGAAGGGAACGAGGTACCATGACTATCAATTTGCAGAAGCCGGATATCACCGAGCTTAAACCGCGGATCACCGTTTTCGGTGTCGGCGGCGGCGGCGGCAATGCTGTCAACAACATGATCAATGCCGGACTTCAGGGGGTAGACTTCGTGGTCGCCAATACCGACGCCCAGGCACTGACCATGACCAAGGCGGACCGGGTCATTCAGATGGGTGTCGCGGTTACCGAAGGGCTTGGCGCCGGATCGCAGCCCGAAGTTGGCTGTGCCGCGGCGCGCGAGTGCATCGATGAGATCAATGATCACCTCAACGGAACGCATATGTGTTTCGTAACCGCCGGCATGGGTGGCGGAACCGGAACCGGAGCGGCGCCAGTTGTCGCCGAAGCGGCCCGCGAGCGGGGCATCCTGACCGTCGGCGTGGTGACCAAGCCGTTCCATTTCGAAGGCCAGCGCCGCATGCGCATTGCCGAAGAGGGCATCCTGGAACTTCAAAATGCGGTCGATACGCTGATCGTCATTCCGAACCAGAACCTTTTCCGCATCGCTAATGACAAAACGACATTCGCCGATGCCTTCGGCATGGCGGACCAGGTGCTTTATTCGGGTGTTGCCTGCATTACCGACCTGATGGTCAAGGAGGGTCTCATCAATCTGGATTTTGCCGATGTGCGCTCGGTCATGCGCGAAATGGGCAAGGCCATGATGGGGACCGGCGAAGCCTCCGGCGAGGCCAGGGCAATGGCTGCCGCCGAAGCGGCCATCTCCAACCCGCTGCTTGACGAGACGTCGATGAAGGGCGCGGAAGGCCTGCTGATCTCGATCACCGGCGGTCGCGACATGACGCTCTTCGAGGTTGATGAAGCGGCAACCCGGATCCGTGAAGAGGTCGACACAGATGCCAACATCATCCTAGGCGCGACGTTCGATGAAGACCTTGAGGGTCTGATCCGCGTCTCGGTCGTGGCGACAGGCATCGATCGTGAGGCGGGCGATGAAGAATCGGCTCCGACCCAGATCACGGCACCGGTGAAACCGGCTGTTGCCCAACCGGCGCAGCGGCCCGCCGCACCGGCCGCGCCAGTTGCGCCGCCGGCGGACCAGGTTGAGGCGACGATCCAGCTTGCCGAAGCCGAACTGGAAAAGGAACTCGCCATTGCTGTTCCGGCGGAGCCGGCAGCAGAGCGTGAGGAATTCCATCCGCAAAGCAAGCTGTTTGCTCAGTCCGATGCGCCGAAACCGATTGTCCAAAGCCGAGCCACACCGCAGGTGGCTCCTCAGGCAGCGCCTCAGCCCGTCGCTCAGGCTCCGGCTCAACCGGCTCCGGTCGTTCAGGCCGCCGCTGCGCCGGCGCAGCCTCACGAACCTGCTCCGAAGATGCCCCGAATCGAGGATTTTCCGCCGGTCGTGCAGGCTGAAGTCGATCAGCAGCAGCGCCCGGCTGCCAGTCAGGATGAACGCGGGCCAATGGGGCTGTTGAAGCGTATTTCAAACAGTCTTGGCCGTCGTGAAGATGAAGAAGCCGCGGACCCACGGGCAGCTGCTCCGGCAGCTCCGAGCCAACGTCGTCAATTGTCGGCGGAGGCGAGCATGTATGCTCCGCGCAAGGGCGCCCTGGACGATCAGGGGCGCGCCCAGCCATCAACACAGGCCCAGTCGGAAGACGATCAATTGGAGATTCCGGCCTTCCTGCGCCGGCAGGCCATGTAAGCGGCGAGAGCCCGCGACTCACTCCACTCAGATAACCGGGGCGATTCCATGTGATTTGCCCCGGTTTTTATCATATGGTCGAAATATACCCCTTTGCTAACGCTTCATTAACGATTGTAAATTCTTCTAAGTCATTAAAGATATTTCATAATTTGGCCGTTACAAACCGTAAAAAACCGTGATTTGGTTTGTCTCTGGACGGCACGTATCTTTCAGTCGTGGGGATTTAGTCGGGACAATAAGATTTTCCGAAAAAGATGAGATAAAACGCGGTCTTAACGGCAGCGTTAAGGGGCTCAAGCGTTCGGATAATCTTGGCTGAAGATATCAGGCTTGAATGTATGAGTATTAACTATTTTGGCTATCAGACAACGGTGCTGAACGAAGCTACGCTCTCGGGGGTTGGAGTGCATAGCGGGTCCAAGGTTTCCGTGACATTCAAGCCGGCAGAGGCCGATACCGGCATTGTTTTCAAGCGCACGCTCGAGAATGGCGAGACGCATCATATCAGAGCCGTCGCGTCCCAGGTTGCAGCAACCGATCTTTGTACGGTTCTGGGTGATGCGGGCGGAGCGAGTGTCGCCACGGTCGAACATCTCATGGCCGCTTTCTATGCCATGGAAATCGACAACATCATCGTGGACATCGATGGTGCGGAAGTGCCTATTATGGATGGCAGTTCCATTGTCTTTATCGAGGCGCTGGATCGCGCCGGCGTTGACATCTTGAGCACCAAGCGGCGCTACCTTCGCGTTGTTAAGCCGGTTCGTATCGAAGCCGGCGCCTCCTGGGCCGAGTTTGTTCCCTATGAGGGGACACGTTTTGAAATCGATATCGATTTCGATTGCAAGCTTATCGGCCGGCAGTCCTGGAAAGGCGACATCACCGCCGACACGTTCCGTAAAGAGCTTGCCAGAGCGCGCACTTTCGGGTTCATGCGCGATGTCGAGTTCCTTTGGGCATCCGGCCACGCGCTGGGCTCTTCGCTGGAAAACTCCGTGGTCATCGGCGACGATGATTCGGTCATCAATATTGAAGGCCTGCGGTTTGAAAACGAGTTCGTGCGCCACAAGACACTTGATGCCGTCGGCGACCTGGCACTGGCGGGTGCGAAGTTCATTGGCTGCTACCGGTCCTATCGTGGCGGTCACAAGCTGAACTCGCTGGCACTGAAGGCGTTGCTGAGCGATGCAAGTGCTTATGAGGTTGTCGAGACCTCGCAGCCGCGCGAGAAGCCGCGTGGCGGGGAACTTGTCGCTGTCAGCGGGCCGATGTTCGCTCCCTGGACCTGAGCAGTTCCACGCGTTCACCCAATTGTTATGTGCGAATGCCGCAAGGCCTGGAAAGGTCCGGCATGCTGCCATAAAATTGTACCAAAACATGGCCATGACATTGCGGTCATCATGCATTTGGCGTTATGACAGCTTGCGCGGTGACGGAGGCGGCCGGAAACCGGCTTGACGGACGTGTTGATCAGTGGCTTCGGCCCGATGCTCAACAGGATCTGCCGCAGGCGATACTGTCGTTGTGAATTTGGGGTGATAGCCAGAATGCTGAAACGGGGACTTTTTCCACTCGGACGGGGATCGCGCAGCCTGCTTGCCGCAGCCATGATCGGCAGCCTTGTGACGCTTACAGCCTGCCAGGGCAACAAGGATATCGATATTACGGCGCTTGATATCGAAACGGAGCCCGCGGACGTTCTGTACAATCAGGCACTGGCGAATATCAAAGCCGGAAAGATGAAAGAGGCCTCGCGGAAATTCGACGCGATCGATAAACAGCATCCTTATTCCGAGTACGCGCGCAGGGCGATGGTGATGAATTCCTTCGCCAATTACCGCATGGGTCGCTATTCGGAGTCGATCAATTCGGCGCGACGCTATATCAGCCTCTATCCCAATTCAGAGGATACGGCTTATGCCTATTACCTGATTGGCCTGTCTTACTACCGGCAAATCCCGCAGGTAACACGCGATCAGGGTACCGCACGCAAGGCGATTGCCGCCTTCTCGGAGATCATTCAGCGCTATCCGGAATCCGAATATGTGGCCGATTCGGAGGTGAAGCTCAGATTTGCCCGCGATCAACTTGCCGGCAAGGAAATGCAGATCGGGCGCTACTATCAGGAGCGCAAGGAGTATGCAGCGGCCGTCAACCGGTTCCGTACCGTTGTCGAATCCTATCCGAACACGCGACAGGTGGAAGAAGCACTGGCCCGGCTGACGGAGGTCTATTTCGCCATGGGTCTTACCCAGGATGCGCAGGCAGCTGCCGCGGTGCTGGGGCATAACTACCCTGACAGCCAGTGGTATGCCGATTCTTACAAGCTCCTGCAGACCGAGGGTCTTGAACCCAGGGAAAACAGGGGATCCTGGATAACACGCGCCGGGTCCAGGCTGATCGGCGGCTCGCAGAGCTAATTCAGAGAAACCCATGCTCTCGCACCTTTCGATCCGGGATATCGTTCTGATCGAACGACTTGATCTCGGCTTCGAGAAGGGACTGTCGGTTCTGACGGGCGAGACCGGAGCGGGCAAATCCATCCTGCTAGACAGTCTTTCGCTGGCGCTCGGCGCGCGCGGAGACGGAGGACTGGTGCGTCAGGGCGCGCAGCGCGGTCAGGTCACGGCCGTATTCGACGTTGCCGCAGACCATCCGGTTCGCGCGCTTCTTCGTGACAACGGCCTTGACGACGATGGCGACCTGATTTTCCGGCGCGCCCAGAGTGCCGACGGGCGCACCAAGGTTTTCATCAACGACCAGCCGGCCAGTGTTGCGCTGATGCGTGAGGCAGGCCGTATGCTTGTCGAAATCCACGGCCAGCACGACGACCGCGCCCTTGTCGAGCCGGATGCCCATCGCAGACTGCTTGATGCGTTTGCGAGTCTGCAGGCGGTTGCCGCGGATGTTTCCTCAAAATACACCTTATGGCGCGCGTGTGTGCGGGACGCTGACGACCACCGCAAGAGGGTCGAAGAGGCAGCGCGCGAGGCTGATTATCTGCGCGATTCAGTTGATGAACTGGAAACGCTGTCGCCCGTTGATGGCGAGGAAGACGAACTGGCTGAAAAGCGTGCGCTCATGATGAAGGCGGAGAAGATTGCCGCCGACATCAACGAGACGAATGACATACTGTCCGGACAGGGATCGCCGGTGCCGGTCATCAGTTCACTGTTACGCCGGCTGGAGCGAAAGTCGGCAGAGGCGCCGGGACTGCTGGAAGAGATTATCGCCAATTTGGACGCAGCGGTGCACCAGCTGTCGGATGCCCAGACTGCAACAGAGGCGGCGATCCGGGCGGCGGAATTTGACCCCCGGGAACTTGAAGCCTGTGAGGAAAGGCTGTTTGCGCTTCGCGCCGCATCGCGCAAGTACAGTGTTCCGGTTTCGGAACTGCCGGCGCTGGCGGAACGCATGGTCACGGCGCTGGCCGATCTTGATGCGGGCGAAGAGCGTATGACGCAGCTTGATGCCCGGACTGGGGAGACCCGCAAATCCTATGACGCTGCGGCGCTCGCTCTTTCAAAACAACGTCACGAAGCGGCTGACAGTCTTGCCAAAGCGGTGATGGACGAATTGCCGGCTCTGAAACTTGAACGCGCGGAGTTCCTTGTTCAGATACAGAGCGATGCTGACCAGGGTGGACCGGACGGTATCGATCAGGTGGCGTTTCACGTCCGCACCAATCCGGGAACCCGGCCCGGGCCGATACTCAAGGTTGCTTCAGGCGGGGAACTGTCGCGGTTTCTTCTTGCGCTGAAGGTCGCACTGGCTGATCGCGGATCGGCACCGACGCTCGTATTTGACGAAATCGACACCGGCGTCGGTGGTGCCGTTGCTGATGCGATCGGTAAAAGGCTCAAGCGGCTCTCAGGCAATGTCCAGGTCTTGTCGGTCACCCACGCACCGCAGGTTGCCGCAAGGGCGAGCACGCACATGTTGATTGCCAAGGGAACGGCCGATGGCGATGCGGTCACCACGCGCGTCAGCATGATGGATAGCAGCTCGCGCCAGGAGGAAATTGCGCGCATGCTGGCCGGCGCGTCCGTGACGGACGAGGCGCGTGCGGCTGCCGGAAGGCTGCTCTCCGAAAAGTCCTGACACGATCGGCAGTGCTACAAACGCCGCAAAGCCCGAAATCCATCTCTTGTCCCGGTGATGAAACAGACTACAACGCAACTTAAGAAAAACTGACGGGTAGGGACTCATGGGCGCCGAAACGATCGCTGTTGACGCACTGAGTGCGGAGCAGGCCGAGCAGGAACTGTCACGGCTGGCGGAAGAAATCGCTCTTCACAACCGGCACTATCATACCGACGATGCTCCGGTGATTTCCGATGCGCAGTATGATGCGCTCAAGCAGCGCAATGCGGCCATCGAGGCGCGGTTTCCGGATTTGAAACGAGCGGATTCGCCTACGGATGCCGTTGGCGGCGCTGTCCTTGAAAAGTTCGAGAAGGTAACGCACCGCGTTGCGATGCTGTCGCTGGACAATGCGTTCTCGGATGAGGATGTACGCGACTTTGTCGGACGGGTCCGGCGGTTCCTCAAGCTTGATGCCGAGGCGCCTCTGGCCTTTACCGCAGAGCCGAAGATCGACGGGTTGTCTTTGGCACTGCGTTATGAAGGTGGGCGGCTGGTGACGGCTGCAACCCGCGGTGACGGTGCCGTCGGCGAGAATGTTACCGAAAATGCCCGCACGATCGCTGATATCCCCCAGCAATTGAGCGGTGCTGCACCGGATGTCATAGAGGTGCGCGGCGAGGTCTACATGACCAAGTCTGATTTTGCAGAGCTCAACCGGCGGCAGGAAGAGGAAGGCAAACAAACCTACGTTAATCCGCGCAACACGGCGGCGGGTTCCTTGCGCCAGCTTGATACGTCGATCACCGCCAGCAGGCCGCTGAAGTTTTTTGCCTATGCCTGGGGCGATACAAGCGGTTTGCCGGCCGATACACAGCTTGGTGTGGTGGACGCCATGCATGGTTGGGGGTTTTCAATCAATCCGCTTATGAAACGCTTCGACACGGTGGAGGGCCTCCTGGAGCACTACCGCTTGATCGAGGCCGAGCGGGCGGGTCTTGCCTATGATATCGACGGGGTTGTCTACAAGGTCGACGATCTCTCGCTCCAGCAGCGCCTCGGCTTTGTCTCCCGCAGTCCGCGATGGGCGATTGCGCATAAGTTTCCGGCCGAAAAGGCTACGACCATTCTTCAGGATATTGAAATACAGGTCGGGCGTACGGGGGCGCTGAGCCCGGTGGCCCGCCTGGAGCCGGTCACGGTCGGCGGCGTTGTTGTGTCCAATGCGACGCTCCACAATGAAGACTATATCGCCGGTATAGGCAGCGACGGCCAGCCGATCCGCGAGGGCAGGGATCTGCGCATCGGTGACACCGTGACGATCTACCGGGCTGGCGACGTTATTCCCAAGGTTATGGACGTGGACCTGTCACGCCGACCCGCCGATAGCGAGCCATACGTATTTCCCGAGACCTGTCCGGTCTGCGATAGTCCGGCGACCCGGGAAATCAACGAGAAAACCGGGCGCGTGGATTCGGTCCGGCGGTGTACAGGTGGCCTTATCTGCCCGGCGCAAGCAGTTGAAAAAATGAAGCATTTTGTCTCCCGAAATGCCTTTGACATTGACGGTTTCGGGGACAAGCAAGCCGAGGCATTCTACCATGCCGGTCTTGTGAAAAACCCCGCTGAGATTTTCACGCTGCGCGAGCGCGACGAGGCATCGGAGCTGCAGAAACTTAAAAACCGCGAGGGTTGGGGCGAGCAGAGCGCCAACAATCTTTTTGATGCGATTGAGGCGCGGCGGACGGTTGATCTGCACCGGTTTATCTATGCGCTCGGGATACGCCATGTCGGGGAAGGCAATGCAAAGATCCTGGCGCGGGTCTACCATTCGGCGCGTAATTTCGTGGATTGCATGGAGACCGCGCATGACCATGAAAGCGAGGCCTGGACAGACCTTGTCAATATTGACGGGATCGGCCCGACGGTTGCTCAGGCGCTCGCGGAGTTCTTCGAAGAGCCGCACAATGCCGCGATTGTTGAAGAGTTGCTGACCCAGGTCACTCCAAATGATGCCGAGCAGGTCGCCGCCGACACGCAGTTCTCGGGTAAGACCATCGTCTTTACCGGTTCTCTGGAGCGCATGTCGCGCGATGAGGCCAAGGCGATGGCCGAGCGCCTTGGAGCCAAAACAGCCGGTTCCGTGTCCAAAAAGACCGATCTGGTGGTGGCCGGTCCGGGGGCGGGATCGAAATTGCGCAAAGCCGGTGAACTGGGGATCGAAGTCATTGATGAGGATGAGTGGTTCAATCGCATTGCTGATTGATCAAATATCCTGAAAGATCAATCAATTGATTTTGCGTGACAGGCGACAGTCGCTGACCTAACCACTTTAACACTGATTTGAATTGGCCTTTGCCGAGGGCGGCGAGGGGCCGCGCTTCAGTTTGACGGGATTTGCGATTGCCATGATGTTCGACCGGGATTTTCGGCAGGGGATGCGCGATTCTTTGCCGATTGTCGTGGGTGCGGCGCCGTTCGGGCTTTTGTTCGGTGCGCTTGCCGTTGAAAACGGCCTTGATGTTTATCAGGCAGTGTTGATGAGCGCGGTGCTCAATGCCGGTGCGAGCCAGATGGTCGGGATCGACCTCTTTGGCAATAACGTCGCGCCCTGGATCATCGTGCTTTCGATTTTTGCGGTTAATTTTCGACACGTTCTCTATTCGGCGTCCATCGGTCCGAAAATGACCGGCTTTTCGCCGCTGCAAAAGGCGATCGCCTTCTTTTTCCTGGTGGATCCTCAGTTCGCGGAGGCCGAAAAGCGGTATGAACGCGGCCAGAGAGTGAGTTTTAACTGGTACATGGGCGCGGTCCTGTCGCTTTACAGCACCTGGATCCTGGAGACTGCCATTGGTGCCTATTTTGGAAGGCTGATCAAGGATCCACATGCCTACGGTGTTGATTTCATGCTGCCGATATATTTCCTCGTTCTGGTCATGAGCTTTCGGCGGCGCAGGAACTGGATGCCAGTCGTGCTTGCGAGCGGTGTTGCGTCGGTTGTTGCCTATCATCTCGTGGGGTCGCCGTGGCATGTGAGTATTGGCGCGATCGCAGGTGTTGTTCTGGCGGCAATCATGGCCGGCGGCGGCACAAAACCCGAAACCGTCAATGCGGATGCGGAAGGGGGCCAACTTACCCGATAGGATCTCCGAAAGTGTATGACCGATTGATCAGAGATCCTGAACCAAGCATCAATTGAATTTGCGTGACAGGTGGCAGTCGCTGACCTAATCACCATAACTCTGACTTGAATTGGCTTTTGCTGAAGCTGGCGGCATAGGCCCGTGCTTCGGATTAACGGGGTTTGCAGTTGCCATGATGTTCGACCGGGATTTTCGGCAGGGGATGCGCGACTCGTTACCGATCGTTGTCGGTGCGGCGCCGTTCGGGCTCCTGTTCGGTGCCCTTGCCGTTGAAAACGGTTTTGAGGTCTATCAAGCGGTCTTGATGAGCGCGATGCTCTATGCCGGTGCGAGCCAGATGGTCGGCATTGATCTCTTCGGCACCAATGTTGCGCCCTGGATCATCGTGCTTTCCATTTTTGCCGTCAATTTTCGTCACGTTCTCTATTCAGCGTCCATCGGTCCTAAAATGGCCGGGTTTTCACCGCTGCAAAAGGCGATTGCCTTCTTCTTTATGATCGATCCGCAATTTGCGGAGGCAGAGCAAAGACATGAACGCGGCCAAAGGCTGAGTTTCCGCTGGTATATGGGAGCGGCCCTTCCGGTTTACGTTGCCTGGACCGCGGAAGCAGCGATCGGGGCCTATTTCGGAAAGCTGATCAAGGATCCTTATGCGTACGGCATCGATTTCATGCTGCCGATGTATTTCCTCGTTCTGGTCATGAGTTTTCGGCGACGCAAGAACTGGATGCCTGTCGTGCTGGCGAGCGGTGTTGCGTCCGTTATTGCCCATCATCTCGTGGGATCGCCGTGGCATGTGAGCATCGGCGCGATTGCCGGCATTGTACTGGCGGCAATCATGGCCGGCGGCGACAAGAAACCCGAAACCATCGAGCCCGATGCGGAAGGGGTGCAGCATGTTCGATAATATGTCCGATATCACGTGGATCATCATTGCCGGCGCGCTTGCGACCTACGCCACGCGCGTGGGCGGACATCTCGTTTTGTCGCGTTTCCGGCATATTCCGCCCCGGGTCAGTGCCGCGCTTGATGCTGTTCCTGCTGCCGTTCTTGCGACACTGGTCGCGCCCGCTGCCGTCTCCAACGGCCTTGCCGAGGCCATCACGCTGATCATCGTTGCGATTGCCTCGCTTCGCTTCAACCTGATCATGGTGTTGCTGATTGGCGCTGCCGCGATCATCTCGCTTCGCGCAGCAGGTCTTGGCTGATTACGCGGCGATTGACGACGTCATCCTTGCAAGCCAATCCTTTTCATCGGCATCCTGCAGCAGCGGTGTGAGAGTTTCGCGCACGTTCCGGTGATAGGCGTTGAGCCAATCAAGTTCATCCGGCGACAAGAGTTCGGGCACGATCAGACGGCGGTCAATCGGGCACAGTGTGAGTGTTTCGAAGCCTGATATCGATGTGTCTCCGCCCTCGACCGGTTGCGGTTCAGTCACGTAGATGAGGTTTTCAATGCGGATGCCGAATGCGCCTTCGCGGTAGTAACCGGGCTCGTTGGACAGGATCATGCCGGGTTTTAACTCCTGAATCCCACGCTTCGATATGCCCTGTGGTCCCTCATGGACAGAAAGATAGGAGCCGACCCCGTGTCCGGTGCCGTGTGCATAATCGGCACCAGCCTTCCAAAGGGCGCTTCGCGCGATCACGTCAAGATCGACACCGCGTGTGCCTTCGGGAAAACGCATCAGGGTCAATGCAATCATGCCTTTCAGCACGAGCGTGAAGAAGCGTTTCTCCTCGTCCGTAACTGTGCCGATCGGTACCGTGCGGGTGATATCCGTTGTGCCGTCCTGATACTGACCGCCGGAATCCACGAGGTAGAGTTCTCCGGCTTCGAGTGTACGGCATGTGCCGGTCGTCACCCGGTAGTGAATGATTGCGCCGTTCGGGCCTGCGCCTGAGATGGTTTCAAATGAGATGTCCCTCAAGGGCATTTGAAGGCGTGCTCCGGTTTGGCGGCGGGCGGCTTCCAGCGCCTTGACGGCTGCGATTTCATCGACGCTTCCGGGCTGCTGCCGGTCCAGCCAGCAAAGGAACGACACCATTGCCGCGCCGTCACGCTTGTGCGCGTTCTGGCTGCCCTTGAGTTCGATGGCGTTCTTTTCGGCACGCGGGAGCCGGGCAGGATCGGGCTTTTCGACAAAGCGCCCGCTGTTTTCCGTCAGCAGATCGACAAGGCGGCAAGGGGTCAGCGCCGGGTCCAGCATGACCGAAACGTCAGATCGTCCGAGGTCGCGGATGGCGGTTTCCAGGGCATCAGGCGCTTCGATACGGCAGAGCGGTGCAAGGTGTTCGATCGCCATCTGTTCCAATTGTTCCGGATCGGCGAAGAGCCGGTTTTGATCCTGCCTTATGATTGCGAAGGCCAGCGGGTGAGGCGTGTGCGGCACATCGTTCCCGCGGATATTGAATATCCAGGCGACAGAGGATGGATCCGTCACAAGGCAGCAATCCGCACCGGCCTGATTGATCACTGAATATATTGCCTCTAGCTTATCCTTTGCGCTCCTGCCGGCAAACTCTTCCGGCTGAACCGTGATTGCGCCACGCGGCTTGGCGGGCCGGTCGGTCCAGATGCTGTCGACCGGATTGGCTTCGAGTCTTACAATGCGCGCATTTGAAGCGGCTGCGGCTTTCTCCAGGGCGCGAATGTCAAGGATCGTATGAAGCCAGGGATCAATGCCGATGCGCAAGCCGTTTGCAGCCTCGTCTTCAAGCCATTTGCGGGGAGGGGTGCGGATGAGGTCCTGCGGGGTGAAGACAGATGTGTCGACCTGTTGACTGACCTGGGTCTTGTAGCGCCCGTCCACGAAAACATGGGCTTCATCACGCAGGATCAATGCGATCCCGGCGGATCCGGTAAAGCCTGTCAGCCAGGCAAGCCGGGCATCGCTTTCCGGTACATATTCTCCTTGAAAGCGGTCGGAGCGGGGAACGAAAAAGCCGTCAATCCCAAGCTCATCAAAGCTGGTCCGCAGAAGCTCCACCCGTTCCTTTCCCTTGTCTGCAGAAGCCTTGTCTTCGAAATTCTGGAACATGAAATCTCCCAAGAAACAGCGTGATCTGAAAGCGGCTCAGCTTATGCGCCCCATGCAGGTCTACCATGCGGAAATCAGTCTAACCGGCCGGTTGAGCCGAGCGTATATATAGCCTCAACACCAGACTGGAAAACAGATCGAAAGGAACATTGTCATGCCCAAGTCTTTTTTCCGCAGTGCATTTAACCGCATCGCGGCTGCCCGCGAAGTCGAAGCCCGCCGTTATGTTGGCGGCGCTCTTTTGTCGCTGGACGATGAAACGCTGAACTCGCTTGGTTTTACCCGCGAGGAGCTGCGCCGGAACGCCAAGTCGCCATTCCCCTTCTGATCGGGAGCCGCTTGGCATAGTTCATACCCAATACGGCGCCCTTGAGGCGCCGTTTTGCATTTATGGGCTATCTTGACAGGTGAAGTGTCACCCAGCCGTCGCGCCACAGCGTTTGTCGGTGATAGAGCGCCTGCGCCTTGTAGGCCGCGAGCACCCTCATGCGCTGTTCGGCAAGAATCCCCGACAAGATGACATCGCCACCCTGGGCTAGATTACGGCTCAAACCCGGGGCAAGCGCCATGAGCGGTCGCGCCAGGATATTGGCGACGATGAGGTCAAATGGTCCTGACCGGGCAAATATATCGGCATGAAAACCTGCGGCTGTTTTGAGTTCGATGCGCCCGGCACACTGATTTTTCCTGGCATTTTCCGCCGCGACGGTGACGGCAACGGGATCGATATCTGTCGCCAGAATGGATGAGGCGGTGATTTTGGCTGCAGCAATGGCCAACACACCGCTGCCCGTGCCAAGATCGAGAATTCGCCTGTACGATCTTCGTTTTGCCAGTACATCGATCATCTCCAGGCAGCCTTCGGTCGTGCCGTGATGACCGGTGCCGAATGCGCGGCCGGCATCGATCTCAATCGCCAATTCACCGGTCTTGAGATTATGCCTGTCATGCGATCCGTGGACCACGAAACGTCCGGCGCGAACCGGCTGGAGACCTTCCAGCGAGTGGGCGACCCAATCGATATCCGGCAGCTCCTCGATCTCGAGCCTGGGAGGGGAAAATAGCGGCTCCAGACAGGCTGAAACAGAGCCGGCAAGGTGATCGCGCTGGTCTGCCTCGGCGTAAAGCGAAACTTCCCAGATATCCGTGTCCTCATCGATCTCCATAGTCGAGATCGGATAGCCATCATCCTCGAAGCGGTTGCTCAGAAGGTCGAGCGCTTTGGCGCACTCTCTTTGTCCGGCGGTGACGAACAGGCGTATCTGGTTCACGTATCAGCCTTCCCCGATATTGCGTGGAAGACAGCTTTAGTGCGTATCGTGTTTAAATGGAACCTGCAGAGGACCGGTGTCCGGGGATCAGCCCTTGATCAGGTTTTGCAGTTTTTTCACGGCTGTATCCGGATTCTCGCCATAGGCGATCGTTCCCTTGAAACGGCCGCCATTGTTGAGAAGGAAAACGGACGCCGTGTGGTCCATGACGTAATCGCCGTCAGGGTCGGACGTGTCAGTCGGCACCTTCTTGAAATAGATGTTGTAACCCTTTGCCATCTGACGGATGTCCTTCGGATCGCCGGTTATGCCGACGATACGGTCCGTCACATTCGATATGTACTGTCCAAGGATTTCGTGATCGTCCCGCTCTGGGTCCACCGTCACGAAATAGGCATTGACCAACTCGCCATTCGGATCGACTTGGCGCAGCCAGCCATCCAATTCAAACAGGGTCGTCGGGCACACATCCGGACAATGGGTGAAGCCAAAGAACACCGCTGTCGGCTTTTCCTGGAAAGCCGCTTCGGTTATCTGCGCACCGCTTTGGTCCACCAGATTAAAGGCAACCCCATAGGGTTTTTCAGCCGTTGCCGAACCTGATTTAGACCATTCGAATGCCAGCCATGCGAAGGCAAGGCCGAGAACAGCAATCAAAGCGATCAGGACATTTCTGACAACAACCATTTTGAATCTCCGCGAATGGTCACTCGATAACCGTGCGTCTGACAACCCTATAGTTATGGCTGGGATGCCGCCGAGTCACCGGGCCAATTTGACACATGTCAATTTGGGGCCGCCGGACATGTTTCAAAGGCACCAGGTCAGGCCCGCCGCTGTATAGGTTAGGAAAATTTCGGCGCTGTGATTGAACCATCCGGCAAAGGCCGCCCCCGTTGCAAGGACGGCAGCAAAAAAAGCCAGGGTGGCAATGACAAGCCGGGTCGGATTCGAGAACATGACCCTGATTATAGGGCTTAAGTGCTGCTTATCCAATCGGATTTGCGAGAACGGGTTTATTGCCCGTCCGCCATACCTTCACGTCTGGGGTCGGCGCCGCCCACAAGGCCATCTTCTTCGATGACAATGGCATGGAGGCCGGAGTTGAGATCGCGAATGTTGACCTTGTAGCCGAGCGCTTCCAGCGGGCCGGCAAGGTTCTCGGCCTCCGTTCCCTTCTCGATATCATAGGTCCCGAACCGGTTGACCAGGTGCGGCATGTTGATGGCCGATTGGACATCAAGGCCCCAGTCAATATGAGCAATGATCGCTTTCGCCACATAGCCGATGATACGACTTCCACCGGGTGATCCGATGGCCATATAGGGTTCGCCGTCTTTCATCACGATCGTCGGCGACATGGATGAACGCGGCCGCTTGCCCGGCTCCACGCGATTTGCAATGGGATAGCCGTTCCTGTGGGTACGGAACGAGAAATCGGTCAGCTCATTGTTGAGCAGGAAACCATTGGTCATCAACCGCGAGCCAAAGCCGTTCTCGATCGTGGTGGTCATCGAAATGACGCTGCCGTCGGCGTCGACAATCGAGAAATGACTTGTCGAGGGCAGTTCTATGCTTTCATCGTCGGCGAGATGCATTGCATGATCCCACGCCGGCATGCCGGGCTTGACCTCGTCCGTCAGGACCGTTCCCGGCTCCATAAGGCGGGCGCGTTCGTCGAGATAGGCTCGGTCGAGCAACCCTTCTGTCGGCATGGGGACAAAATCACTGTCGGCCATGTAGCGGCCGCGATCGGCGAAGGCGAGCCGGGATGCGTCGCCGATCAGCCGCCAGGTTTCGGCTCTGGCCGGGTCCATTGCCGCCATATCGAACGGCTCCAGCATGCCGAGGATCTGTCCGACGGTCAGAGCGCCGGAGGAGGGCGGTCCCATGCCGCATATCTCAAAGCTTCGATATTCGATGCAGACCGGCGGGCGCTCCTTGATGTCGTAATTTGCGAGGTCTTCGAGTGACAGGACGCCGGGATTATCCGGGTTGCCGGTTCGGACCGTCTCAACGATGGCGTTTGCAATGCCGCCTGTATAAAAAGCATCAGCCCCGTCTTTTGCGATGAGCTTCAGTGTTGCGGCATAGGCGGGGTTGGTCAAAAGATGGCCGACCGGATGCGATTGGTCGTCTGGCCCCAGAAAATGGGCCCGCGTTTCCTCATGAAGACCGAGGCGCTCAGCGTCGGCGCTGACCTGTTTGAAAAGGCGCTCCGAGAGCTCGAAACCGGTCTCAGCCAGATCAATTGCGGGCTTTACCAGCGTACTCCAGTCGAGTTTGCCATGTATCTTGTGGGTCTCGTAGAGCAGCTTCAACGTTCCGGGCGTGCCGACGGAACGACCACCGACGACGGCGTCAAAGAATTTTAGCGGTTCGCCGTTTTCGTCCAGAAATAGTGTGGGTGTCGCGGCCTTTGGCGCGGTCTCCCGACCGTCATAGGTGGTCAGGCGCCTGGTCTTGCTGTCGTAGTAGACGAGGAATGCACCGCCGCCTATGCCGGAGGATTGCGGTTCGACCAGGCCGAGGACCAGTTGCACCGCGACCATAGCATCAATGGCGTTGCCGCCGGCTGCAAGGACATCGCGTCCGGCTTTGACCGCATGGGGATTGGCGGCCGCGACCATGAAGCGTCTGGTTTTGACTGCTTCGCGGTCTGAAATGCCGGTGGCGATTTCGGGTGCGACACTATCGGCGGCATCCTGTGCCAAAGCCCACCCGCAAAGGGCAACCATGCCAGCCGCAATCGTTACTCTCAGGGCTGCTCTTTTCATCTTTGAAACCTCGCCGTTTTGCTGATCTTCAAACTCGTAACTATGGAATGGGCGGTGGCAGGCGTCCAGTCTCGGAATACAATCGGCATGGCAATTGTGATCAAGGGCTCGCAAACCCACGGGTCCAATCCCTATATGCGGCTGAAGGAAATGACCAGGAGGCAGAATTGCGGTTCATCAAACGTGCGGTCGCGGCGGGCGGCATTTTGACATTTGCATTTGCGGGTTTGGCTCAGGCCGAACAGGTTGGCGAGATCGGAGTCGACTGGCTCGGCAATGATATCGTCATAGAAGCGGTGCAGGATCCCGGCGTCTCGGGTGTAACGTGTCATGTGGCTTATTTTGAGCGCGGAGTTATCGACCGGCTGCAAAAGGGCAATTGGTTTGAAGATCCGTCAAATTCCTCCATTGCATGCCGCCAGACCGGGCCGGTGGTGATCGGCGACATAGAGCTTGATGAAGGCGGCGAAGAAATCTTCAAGCAGCGCCGTTCGATCGTCTGGAAAAAACTGGTGATCAAGCGCGTTTATGACAAAGTGAACGACACGCTGATCTACCTGTCGCATTCGCGGCAGGTGCAGGACGGATCAGCAAAGATGTCGCTCTCGACCGTGCCTCTCTACGGGCAGGACGTGACCTGGACCAACGGCAAGCCTGAAAAGCCGTAAGGGTTCTCAGGCCCTTAGTTTTTCCCGACCGACGGCAAAGGCGCTGTCAATAAAATCGGACAGTGCGCCATCGGTATCGTCCAGGGTGAGAACTTCGCTTGCCGTTGCGACGGCGCCGACAAAACCATCCGTATGCCAGTGGCCCGGCGTGGGCAGGGGCGGCAGGCTGTCCGCGCTCAGATGCGGCCATGGATTAACGTAAAAATACGGCTCGCTGTAACTTGAATCGCCGGGTGACATACCGACGCCGACGCCGCGCGCGGCACCGTTGCCATTCGTTTCGAACGCGACATAGGTGGCAATGTCGAAATGATGCGGCCAGCAATAGATCGGGCCGGGTCCGGGCGATATGGAGTCGTTTTTGGAAGCAAATGTCAGCAATTGCCGGCTTGCCAGATCGTACCAGCGGCCGAGCGCCAAAAGAGCCGGCTCAAGCCCGGCGCTTTTGAACCTGTCGATATCGGCGACGTCCCTTGGCAGTTTGAACGGGTGTTTTACAGCCGATGCCGGATAAAGGCCGTGCTCGATCAGTCCTTCATCAAGCCAGGCCAGGCAGTCCGCTTCCGAGACATCGTCCAGCTCGAGTATGGCAATGGCCTCACCGCCTCGAACCAGGCGCATGGTGAGCGGGGAAAGCGTAATCTGTATGAAAATCAGACCATCGTGACTGTCCATCGGGTCAGTCTCAAAGGCGCCGCTTGCCGCGTTCCATCGCAAGGCGGTGTGGCTGTAGTCCGGTCTGGGCGCGAGATTGGCCAGGGCCGCCAGGGCCGCGATCTGGGTGGCGTTGTGGGCCATGCTTCTTGCACCGGCAATGTCTTCCGGTGGTGTGGTCGCGAGAAGTTCTGACGTTGAGAACATTGTCATCCTCCTTAATTCGGGGCGCGGGCTCCTTCCATACGCAATAATGCCTTCTGTGCGCCGGGTCCCATCCATAACGCACGAGGTCGCTCCGGCTTTATATAGGGCACGGTTGGGTCGTTTTTATGTCGCTGTTGGTCGTGGCCCTTCCGAACGCAATCAGGGCATTAGTGGTCGACCGGGTAGGGGCCTTCGTCGAATATCTGTGAATGATAGCCCTTCAGGCCCAATGTCTGTGCCATGGGGCCGAGAACCGGCTCACCGGCTTTCAGGCGCTCAAACAGGTGACGATAATCATATCGAGGCTGCCATCCGAGTTCGGACCGGGCCTTTTCGTTTACATAGACCCGGTCGATATCGGCAAACATGCTCCATCCACGTTGCTCATATTGGGCCGCGAGATCGGGCAGCCTGCGCCGGAAGACTGCATTGGGGTCTGTTCGCAGGTCCGCCAGATCTTCCTTGCGAAACGGCGTAGTCGTACTGACGATGTAGGTACCGAAACCGGCTTGCGGCGGCTTTTCCAGCGCGAGCAAATGCGCCTCCACCGCGTCTTCAATATCGACGCGCCGAAACAGGAACTCATTGGCTTTTGCATTTTCGTCTTCAAACCCGTTACGGATTTCCGAACGGTCGTCGGCCTCCGGAAAGAAGCGGGATGTCCGCAGGACGGCGACCGGCAGGTCGTGTTTTGTCGCGATGAGCCGGCACAGGTTCTCTGCCGCCAGCTTGGTGATGCCATAGATGTTTTTCGGCACCGGCACGACATCTTCGGTGATCCATGCGGCCGGTTCACCCGCAGCAGGCGACATGGCCATGCCGAAAACGCTGGTGGTGCTGGTAAAGACAAAGCGACGCGTGGCAGATGCGGCGGCTTCTTCCAGAAGGTTCAGCGTCCCAGTTATATTCGTGTCGATGAAATCCTGCCTGCCATGGGTTGCAACATGCGGTTTATGCAGCGTTGCGGCATGAATGACCGCATCCACATCCTGCATAGCCGAGCTCACAAAGGATCTGTCGGCGATCGAGCCCACCAGCGTTGTGAAGGGCGATGCCTTGATATCGAGGCCGGTCACTTTGTGGCCACGTGTCTGCAGCGTGCGCACCAGCGCTTCGCCGAGATGTCCGGCGCTTCCTGTAACAAGTATCGTCATGGTTTTGTTCTACCACGCGCAAGCGCAAACCAAATGGTTGATCCGGGCAATCCCACAAAAAAGCAAAAGCGCCGCACAAAGGCGGCGCTCCTTTTCAATCCGGTCGGGTTGATCACATCTTGATACGATATTTGGCGAACCCTTCGTTCCCTTCGCCGGCATCCTCGATCGTGACGTCGCGGACATCGTTCATGAAGGCCTTGGCCTTGGGGCCTGTTTCAAAGATGGCCGTGGCCCCTTCAACCGGGCTGAACGACCAGTTGCTGTCGGCGGATGGGTTGATCGTGCCCTGATCGACGATGTAGCGGACAATGACATCGCGGTTGGTGTCGGGACCGACAAAGATGACCACATCATCATCAATGCCCGGGAAGTTGCCGCCGCCACCGGCGCGGTAATTGTTGGTAGCAACAACAAATTTCTGATCAGGATCAATGGGTTCGCCATTATATTTCAAGTCGGTGATACGGTTGGCATTTGTGTCGAGCAATTCGCCTTTCGGGTCGTATTTCGATGGCTGGGTCAGATCGATGCGATAGGTGACGCCGTCGATGACATCGAAATTATAGGACGGGAATTCATTATTGATGAGTGCCTGATCTTCCTTGCCAGGTTCGATCCGGTTGAAGATGCCGGCGGAGCGCTCCAGCCAGTCCTTCACTTGAGCACCGGTGATCGCCACGGCGCGCACTGTGTTCGGATAGAGGTACAGGTCGGAAACGTTCTTGATGGCCACATCGCCGGGTGCGACGTCGGTGTAGTAATCCGGACCGCCGCGGCCACCGGCCTTGAACGGGGCAGCGGCCGAAAGGATCGGCAGGCCTTCCCATTCGGTGCCCTTCATCATCTGGTCGATATACCAGGTCTGGGCCTGGCTGACGATCTGCACGGACGGATCGTCGGCGACCAGCGCAAAATAGGAGTGGAGTGGTGCGGAGGTCTTGCCGACCGCGCGGCGGACATAGGCGAGGGTTTCGTCATGTTCTTTCTTCACTGAATCCAGAACGTCCTGCTGGTCCTCGACCACCGGAATGACCTTGCGGCCGTCGCGTTCGTAGATGGACGGGGCCGAGGTTGTGAAACCGGCGATTTTCCACTCATTGCCGTCGCGTTCGAGCATCAGGTCAATGATGCCGAGATGTGAGCCCCAGAAACCGCCCATGGCGGCGGGTTTGCCGAAGAGGGTTCCCTTTTCGGCATCGATGCCGGGCATGCCGGCATATTTCGGGCCGGGGAAGACAAGGTGATGGTGACCGGTGAAGACGGCATCGATGCCGTCTACATCCGCAAGGTGGAGCGAGGCGTTTTCCATGCCGTCGCTGCGGTCGTTTGCATCAATGCCCGAGTGCGAGAGGGCAACGATAATATCGGCGCCGGCTTCCTTCATTTCAGGCACCCAAGCCTTTGCCGTGTCGACGATGTCACGGGCGTTGGCCTTGCCCTCCAGGTGGCGGCGGTCCCAATTCATGATCTGCGGCGGCACAAAACCGATCAGGCCGACGCGGATCGGGTGTTCCTGACCGTTGCCGTCCTTGATCATGCGGTCGATGATGACATAGGGCTTGAGGAAGAGTTTGTCGTCGCGTGGCGTTCCAGCGAGCGCTCCCTTGACGACATTTGCCGAGACGACCGGGAAATCGGCTCCGTTCAGTGTCTTCATCAGGAAATCGAGGCCGTAGTTGAATTCGTGGTTGCCAAGGGTCGAGGCATCGAATTCGAGCGTGTTCATGGCCTGGATGATCGGATGCATGTCGCCGTCCTTCATGCCGCGCTCATAGGCAATGTAGTCGCCCATCGGATTGCCCTGAAGGAAATCGCCATTGTCGACCAGCAACGAATTGGTCGCTTCGTCGCGGAATTTGCGGATGAGCGTGGCGGTGCGTGACAGGCCGACGGAATCGGACGGGCGATCACCATAATAATCGTAGGGGAAGACATGGACGTGCAAGTCAGTCGTCTCCATCAGGCGCAGATGCGCCTGGTTGCCGGAGGCAAAGGCCGAAAACGGGTGCAAAAGCGCCAGCGAACCAGCTGCAGCGGTTCCTGCCAGGAATTGGCGGCGGCTGAGGTTTTCCAGAGTTTTGATTGTCATGTGAAGCTCCCTGCATCGTCCGGCTGTCCGCCATTTCGGGGCGTTTGTACCGGATCGGCCTTGTCGTTTGAATTTTCAAGAGGATCAGTCTAATCCCGGCGGGACTATGCGTCCATAATCACTGCAAATTTGTGACAATGCAGGGTGTTGTCGGCGCTGAATTCATGAAGAGCTCTGGCGGCCCGGCGATCACTTTGTTTTTTCGACATAATTGTCGAGGACGCGCTTCTGGCCGGCCTTGTCGAAATCGATGGTCAGCTTGTTTCCGTCAATCGATGCGACATTGCCGTTACCGAATTTGAGGTGGAAAACCCGGTCGCCAATGCTGAAATCCGACGGCTCGTCGGCGACGGAACGGGCGACAAGTTCGCCCTCTATCGTGCGGTTTTTGACCGAGGTGCGACCGGCTCCATAGCCTGAATCGGTTTCGCCATAGCCGATGCGCTCGACCGCGTGGCCGGAGCGCGATCCCCAGTTCTGCCGTGTCGCCTCGTTGCGGTTGATTTGGGCGCGGCGCCAGCCTGGCGTCTGGTAACTGCCGGAAAAGGGCTCCGCCTCGTCAAACCGCGATGCCCCGTAGCCGCCGCCCACACCCGTTGCGCCATAACCGCCGTAGGATGTCTCGCTCTCGGCGACATCGGCGTGTTCGGAGGGAAGCTCATCCAGAAAGCGCGAGGGGATGGTCGATTGCCAAAGCCCGTGGATACGGCGGTTGGAGACGAACCAGATATGACAGTTCATCTTGGCGCGCGTGAGGCCGACATAGGCGAGGCGGCGCTCTTCTTCGAGGCCTGAGCGTCCGCCCTCGTCAAGCGCGCGCTGATGGGGAAACAGGCCTTCTTCCCATCCCGGCAGGAAGACGGTTTCGAACTCCAAGCCCTTGGCCGAATGCAGCGTCATGATGGAGACGGCGTCAAGATCCTCGTTCTGTTCGGCGTCCATGACGAGGCTGACATGTTCGAGGAAGCCGCGCATGGATTCAAAATCCTCCATGGAGCGGATCAGTTCCTTCAGGTTGTCCAGCCTTCCGGGTGCATCGGCGGAGCGGTCGTTCTGCCACATGGCCGTATAACCGCTTTCCTCCAGTATTTGTTCTGCAAGCTCCGTGTGCGGCGTGTTGTCCAGCAGGGAGGACCAGCGATGGAAGTTTTCCACGACGTCCGTCAGGGATTTGCGCGGGCGCGGCTTCATCTCCTCGGTCATGACGAGGTCGGATGCGGCCTTTAAAAGCGGGATATCGCGCGCTCTCGCATAATCGTGCAATTGCCGGATGGCAGCCTCGCCAAGGCCGCGTTTCGGTGTGTTGACAATGCGCTCGAAGGCAAGATCGTCCGCCGGCTGGCACACGACGCGGAAATAGGCCATGGCGTCGCGGATTTCGAGCCGTTCGTAAAAGCGCGGACCGCCGATGACGCGGTAATTGAGGCCGAGCGTGACGAACCGATCCTCGAATTCGCGCATCTGGAAGGAGGCGCGCACGAGGATCGCCATATCGTTGAGCCTGTGGTCGCGCCTTTGAAGCTGCTCGATTTCCTCGCCGACGGCGCGGGCTTCCTCCTCCGAATCCCAGGCCGCATGCACCATGACCTTGTCATGATCGTCGTCGGCGAGATCGGTGAAGAGGGTTTTGCCGAGGCGGCCTTCATTGTGGGAAATCAGATGCGCGGCCGCGCCCAGAATATGGGCCGTGGAGCGGTAATTGCGTTCAAGCCGGATGACCACGGCACCCGGAAAATCCTTTTCAAAGCGCAGGATATTATCCACTTCCGCGCCGCGCCATCCGTAGATCGACTGATCGTCATCGCCGACGCAACACACATTGTGCGATCCCTGCGCGATGAGGCGCAGCCACAGATATTGCGCCGTATTGGTGTCCTGATATTCGTCGACAAGGACGTAGCGGAACTTGCCGTGATATTCCTTCAGCACATCCGGATGATTTTTGAAGATGCGGATCGGGTGGCACAGAAGATCGCCGAAATCGCAGGCATTCAGCGTCTTCAGACGGTTCTGATAGGCCTCGTAAAGCTCGCGCCCCTTGCCGTTGGCAAAGGCGCGGGCATCGCCCTCGGGAATATCCGCCGGGCCAAATCCTTTGTTCTTCCAGCCGTCGATCATCATGGCGAACTGCCGGGCCGGCCAGCGTTTGTCGTCCAGCCCCTCGGCCTGGATCAACTGCTTTAAAAGCCGAATCTGATCGTCCGTGTCGAGGATGGTGAAATCGGACCGGAGGCCGACAAGCTCGGCGTGACGGCGCAGGAGCCGGACGCCGATGGAGTGAAAGGTTCCGAGCCAGGGCATGCCCTCGACGGCCCCGCCGACCAGAACGCCGATGCGTTCCTTCATCTCGCGCGCGGCCTTGTTGGTGAAGGTGACGGCGAGGATCTGGCTGGGATAGGCTTTGCCGGTGGCCAGGATATGGGCGATGCGGGTTGTCAGAACCCGCGTCTTGCCGGTGCCCGCGCCGGCAAGCACCAGAACCGGCCCGTCAATCGTCTCGACGGCGCGGGTCTGTTCCGGATTAAGACCTTCCAGATAGGGCGCAGAAACCGAGGTTTTGTTGCGCGCCGCCATGGCACGCGCCGCAAGACCGCCGCTCGCAGGGGAGGGCGCACTGCTGTCTTCGCCAAAAAAAGGTATGTCTTCGTCCGGGCCGGCCATTCTTCCCAATGTAGTGATTCGGGTCGGAAAGACCAGCAACCAATGTGTTTGCACCGCGATTTTGTTCTCGAATCGTTCGAGGGCAAATCCGAAAACCGATAAAAGGTCGGCAAGCCGGTGTGAGCACAGAGGCTTCTCTCGCACCAATGCGCCCTATGCAGGCGACCGGCGGCATTCCGGTCACCGGTTTTTAAGCTGCTGCGTCTATAACCAGGAGCAGGCGCGGTCCGGACGCTGCTTGTGCACCTGGCGAACGGTGAAGGAGCGAAGAGCGCTCACCGGACGCCCATGTTGCGCCTCGAAACAGCCCGACCGAACCGGTATTCATGGTTCTGATGCGCTCCGGCTCTTGCCGATGGATCTCGGGAACATATTCGGTTCCAGGCCCGCGGTAGGTGCAAAGAAGACGGGCAGGCACGTTATCGAGATGAAATTTTGGGCACATTGCCCCGTCTGAAACGTCTAACCGGATTTGCACATAGTCGGTTTTCATCACGTCACCGTAGATCAGAGCCAATGCTCCGACGTCGCCGGCGAGCATTTTTTGCTCGGGTCCCGGTGGTGTTTTTGCAATTTTGCATGCTGTTCGCACGGCCTCCTCTGCAAGTTCGACAGGAACAGTGACCCGCAGGTTCGGCAGTTGTTCGACCGCAAGGGCGTCTATCCATGTCTGGAAAGACGTATGGGGATTTCTTTGCCAGATCGCGGCGCCCACGCCCGGCGCGGTTATGTCGGCAAGAATCTCGGCCTGCCGACCGATGACGACATCCTGCGCCGTCTGCTGGCGGGCGACCGGCCGGTTCGAAATTGTATGGCCGTGGTTATGTCCAGAGAGCAATTGGCTCATGCCGCCTGTTGTCTCCGTTGCCATTTCGGGAACGGGTCGGGGAGGTCCGCGAATGCCGTCAGATCATCTCCGGTGTTGTCCTGCATGAGGCAGTCGTCCAATCCGCTCTTGATCGCCGGCCAGTCGATGCCGGAGCCGATAAACACGATCTCCTGGCGTCGATCCCCGAACGGTTCTACCCACAGATTCTTGAGATAGGATCGTAGTTGCTCATTGTCTGGAAGACGGCTGCTTGGCACCGAAGCCCACCATGTGCCAATCGGGCTGACGCTCGACAGGGCGCCGGCCAGGGAAAACTCCGCCACCCAGTCCGGCCTTGTCGCAAGCCAGAAATGTCCCTTGGCGCGAATAACTCCAGGCAGCGGCCCGTTCAAAAAAGCGTGGATTTTCTGCGGATCAAACGGGCGGCGCGCCCGGTAGACATATGAGGCAACGCCATATTCCTCAGTTTCCGGAACATGATCCGCGAAACCGTAGAGTTCCTTGGCCCAGTGTGGATGCTCCTGGGCTTTTTCAAAGTCGAACAGCCCGGTGTTCAGGATATCCCCTGCCGCAATATTTGAATAATCGGTTTCCATGATTTTTGCGTCGGCATTCAAGCTTCGGATGATCTTGCGGGCGGCATCCACCTGTCCCGGTTCGGCGGCACTGACCTTGTTGAGCACAACGATGTCTGCAAATTCAATCTGGTCGGTCAGGAGATGGACAAGCGTGCGTTCATCCTCCTCTCCCATTGTCTCGCCGCGGTCACTGAGGAAATCGTGGCTCGAGTAGTCTTTCAGAAGATTAACCGCGTCCACCACCGTCACCATCGTGTCCAGACGCGAGACATCCGACAGGCTGTTTCCGTCCTGGTCTGTGAAATCGAAGGTGGTTGCCACGGGAAGGGGTTCGGAAATTCCGGTTGATTCAATGAGAAGATAGTCAAACTTCCGCTCCTCAGCGAGGCGGCGGACTTCCAGCAGCAAATCGTCGCGAAGGGTGCAGCATATGCACCCGTTCGACATTTCGACCAGGGTTTCGTCAGTCTTGCTCAAATCCGCACCGCCGGCCCGGATCAGGTCCGCGTCGATGTTGACTTCGGACATGTCGTTCACGATCACTGCCACCCGCAGCCCTTCGCGGTTGTTCAGAACCTGATTGAGTAGGGTGGTTTTACCGGCTCCAAGAAATCCGGACAGGACGGTTACAGGCAGTCGTGTATCGGTCAAAGCTCGATCTCCATAGAAATGTAACGTTATTACGTTACGTCTATAGCGCGCCCCGTGTTTTGATGGCAAGGCTTTTGGTTTCATGTCCTGCTGCTGCTTTGGTCACGATGTGCGAGGCCGGCTTCGTTCCGCACCGGTTTGATCGACGTTCAACGTCCGCCGATCCTTGGGACCAGGACGGATTGTCGTGAATTTTTTCCTGTTGACATTGCCGGCGGGCTCTATCGCGCCCGGCGGCTCTAGAACTTCATCTTCAGGCCGCCGCCGAGACGATGACTGTCTCCACCGTCGAAGAATGTGCCCTCATAGAAGAACTGGGCGGTCGTTGATGGGTTGAAATCCAGGTCGAAACCGGCGGCGGCGACAAACCCGCTGTCAGCCTCGATTGCGCCGGCACTGGAAAAGCTGCTGCCGGCGGCGGCCAACGCAGTGGATCCGACAACGAGGTTGTCATCGCCAAATCCCCATTCCCAGTGGAGGCCGCCCCGCGGTCGGAACATCGTGCCGCCGTCAAGCTGCGTGACAGCGCTTAACTCGAAACCGGTGCGCAGGTAGCCGCGGCCGAAATCAGCAGCGCTATAGGCCTGGTTGAGAATGCCTGCGCCGGTCTCCGTGAAGTTGTTGCGATGGCTATAAACATAGCCGAGCGCTGCCGCAGGTGCGACGCGCAGACCGTAGGCCTGACCAAAGCCAAGCCGTGGCGCGATGTCGTAGGCACCTGCGAGTGAAGCGGCGAGCAGATGGCCGCCGGCGTTGCCGGTGGCAATGGCGATCCCGCCGCCTGCCGGAACAGCACGGGTGAAGTCATAATCCTGCAGGCCGTAGGACAATTGCGCCAAAAGCCGCATTGGGCCCTGCTCAATGCGCCCGTAAGCGCCGATATGGACCGTGTCGACATCTGACGAACCAGCACCGGAGGTGACATTGGAGCGTGTGTAGCCGATGGCGCCGCCGAGCAGCCAGTCGAACCCGGTTGCCGTGCCTTCAAAGTGGATGCCGCCGGCTACCCCATAGCTGTCGGCCTGATAACCGGGGGCGACGGCGGTCGTGTCCGCTTCGTCGAACCCGCCTAGTCCCGAAAGCCAGGCGGTGCGTGTCGGACGTGCAGCAAAACCGGCCGGTTGCGTATTGGCTCCATAGAAGCCTTTGGCGAGGCCCGAGCCGGGGGTCGCTGGCTTGGGCGCGTAGGTGTTGAGCATGGTACCGTCATCGACGACAACGCTTTGCCCCGTGCCGTTGCCGGTCATGCGGTCCAGAAGCACGCTGCCGAAGAGCCGCCCCGTTCCGATTTGCGCCTGCTGCGCATTGGGCACAATGGATTTGTCCGACAGGTTGCCGCCGCCCATTGCGGCAACGAGACTGAGCACCACTTCCTGGCCACCGTCGCCGCCATCAACGGTCTGCGGCATCACGTCGAGATCCGGCAGATTGTCGTTGATTGTCGCAAATGTGCCCGATACGGCGTCTGCGCTGTCGATGATCGTGTAGGTCTGGCCCTCGGCAAAGGCGTTGAGCATGCCAAGGCCGGTCACCGCCAGTGTGCCGCCCAGCGTCGTTGTTCCGTCGACATTGACCAGATCGGTCTGGTCTGGCGCCTCGATCTCGATAGCCAACGTTCCGTCAGCGGCCAGAACCAGATCGCCGCCAACGTTGAAGGTACCGATGGAGTTGCCCGGCGCGAAGGTGCCGCTATTGGTGAAATTGCCTGATGTGCCCATGCCCTGGACAAGGCCGCCCGCCAGATTGGTGATGTTGCCGACCATTTGATCCGTGCGGAATGTCGCGCCTGATGCGACGATGACATCGATATTGGGCTGATCCGTGCCGATGATGCCGAGCCCTTCATCAACCTCGTAGTCGAGCATGCCGGCGAACGGCACGCCACCTACGGTCAAGGTGCCCGTACCGGTCTTGGTGATGGCCTCGAAATTTGTGAAGTTGGGTATATTGACCGTCGGATCGAACATGTCGTCGGCACCGGCGCCGGCATTGACGACAACACGGTCGCGGTCATCGCCGCCATCCACAAATGCATCTTCGGTAAAGCCCTGATAGAGGAACCGGTCCTCGCCGGCACCCAACAGCGTGATGCCGTTGATGACCGCCGTCTGGCGGAAGATTGCCGTGTCATTGCCGTTGCCCAAATCGATGGCCGTGCCGTTGCCACCGGTCAACGTTCCCGCAATGTCGACCGTTGTGGCGTTTTCCAGGTCAATGTCCCGCGTTGTGTTGTCACCGGTGATTGGATCGACTTCGCTGATCGTGGCACGTGCGTCATCGAAGATGCCGGTGCCTTGAGCAGAAGACACTCTGCCTCCGTTTTCGATAACGATTGAATTCACAGAAGTCTGGAAACCTGGGGGGAGGAAAAAGTCGATTGCCGGTCCGACGATGATGCCCGCGCCGTTTGCCCCGGCTGCCTTCACATCGCCGCCAGCCTTCACCGTGATCTGACCTATCCGTGCAAGGACAGCAATGCCGTGAGAACTCGTGCCCTTGGCGTCGACCAGACCGTTTTCGACGGTCACTTTTCCGGTACCCGTCACGGCGACGCCGATCCCGGCCGATGGAGCGCTTTGGCCGGATTGGCTCAATGCGCCGTCGATCCCTTCGCCGTCGGTAAAGATGTCACCGGAAGAGATGATCTCGACATTGCTACCGACGAGGTCGCGTTCGTCGAACACGTCGTCGCCATTGTCAACGAAGTTTGAGAAACCGAAATCGGTGGCACCGATACCGATTGCCGCACCCCGTCTTGTCGGACCGTTGCCGCCCGTTGCCCGGATCGTTCCGATGTTGACCACCGGTTGACCGGTAATCACGCCCGATACGAAGGTATTTATACCGATTGCTGACCCGCCGACGCCGGTCCCGTCGCCCGTCAGTTCGGCGTCGCCACCGGTCGCGATAATCTTGGCAGCGTTCGAGAAGGAACCGATTCCGCTGTAGGTGACGCCCGTCGCGCCACCACCTCGAACTTCGATTGTCGACCCTGCTGAAGCGGTCCCTGTCGCAGCACCGCCCACTGCATTCACGTCACCTGTTTGTATGAAGCTGAACGGCCCATCGCCTTGATGACTGACGCCAAGCGCCTGCGCGCCGCCGCCATTCAGGACGGCCTCCATTCCCGAACCGTTCAGGTTCAGCGTCGCGATGCCTCCCGTCGCGTTAAATACGCTGTCTTCGGTCTTCGCAAATGCCGTGCCATTTGGCCCGCTTCGGGCGCCCATACTGAACCCGTGGGCACGGCCGCCATTGATGATCGCATTCATATTGGAACCCGTCATGGTGGCCATGACGTTGCCGCCTTTTGTGGTCACTGACCCGCCAATATCGTAGTCCAATTCGTCAGCGCTAAACAAACCGCCTCTCGCGTCGCTCCCGCCAAACCGGTTGATCCGTACGGTTTCATCCGGCGTGAATATGCTGCGGCTGTCGAGATCGTTGATCGTCGACGTGCCCGTGCCGACAATCTCGGCCTCGACATCCCCTCCGACTACATCGATATCGCCAGTGATGGTGGCACTCAGCTTCCGGGTGTCCGTATTACCTGAAAAGAACGGCGTAGACTCGAACGCAGACGCGCTGTTTCCTTGAACGTCGACCGCAACCAGACCGTCGGGGCTGTCGGCGCCATCGACGGCCTTGGCGACGAAGGTCGATTTCATATTGGTGACCCGGAGACCGCCATTCAGCGTGAAATCGCGCTCGCTCGGCTTGGTGATGAAGATGCCGACCTGGCCGGGTATCTCGGTGCGGACAATCGCCTTGTTCTGAGCGCCGCCGGTGCCCGTCGTGTTGGCGATGGACTGGGCGACCACTTCGCCGCCCGTCAGGCTCACATCGCCATTGATCGTAACGTTGGTTTCCTGTGCAAATGACACTTGATCGTCATTGCCAAACGGGTTGTTGCGAATGAAGAGGGCTCGGCCGCCGCTATGCTTGGCGATGACGGAGGCAATGGCGTCCGTGACCTCGCTCGAGGCGTCGATACCACCGCCGGAAACCGCGATGTTACCGTTTTGCGTGATGTCGATATTGCCGTTGGCTTCGATCTGATAGCCCATGTGCTGACTATCTAAATTCGTTCCTGTGCCGGCATCTGAAAATCGGGTGGAGAACACCCGCTGGTTCGTGCCCGGATTGGCGTTGCGGTTGACGTTGAGTTTGCGCTGACCGCCGTCCAGTATGACATTGCCAGTGTTGGTGAAGTTGATGTCGCCGCTGGCATCACGCAGACGAATCGCGCCGAACTGTCCCATCACGAAGTCGCGTTCGCCACCTGGAGCAAAGGTGTTTGATCGCCGGCTCACTGTTGCCGTCACTGTCGGGCGGGTGACGTCTATCTCGCCGATCCTGTCTATATCGATGCCTGTCCCGGTGATCAGAGAGAACGTCCCGAAATTATTGAGATCGAAATCACTGATGTTGGTCGCGTCGCGCATGGTCGCGCCGGTGATGTCACCGAAGATCGTTCCGGAAACAGCGCCGTCGGTGCGCCCCTCGAAACCCGAACGGCGCGTTCTCGAAAACGTCGTGTCGAGCATGATGTTGAACGGTGTCAGACCGGCGTCGAACACGATGTCCCGGTCCGTTGCACTCTCAAACCGGAGCCCGAACCCGCCGACGGTCGGGCCATCGACGGTGACGAGGCCGAAATCACTCGTGACTGCCCGGCCATCGGGGATCGAGCCCGAGCATGTCACCGAACCTGGCGCCAGCATACACTGCGCCTGCGCGACTGCCGGAAACAACGCCGTGCTCGCAAGCAGGGCTCCGATGATGAGACGTGCGCGTGAGCCTGGCGCAATCGCGCTCACAGATATCGGCAATGACCGCCTGCCGCCATGGCGTAATACTTGGTTCTGCCCGGGTGTGAGTACAAAAACGCTCGCAGGCCTCAGGAACCGTCGCTTGGACCCGCGCCGGGTTGCAGTCAACTTTTCTTGCATCGTGCGGGTTCGCAGCAGTGTTTCAGTTTCTTTGGCCATACCTGTCCCCCGACAGCTGAAAAATACACTTAAAGGTTGTATATTGGTTATGAAGCTGTCCAAGGTCAGAGTTAAAAGTCTGCTTGAAATGTGTCTACTGTCGAAACCTACAGTCGGTTGCGGTTTTTACCGCTTGGTCCTGTATTTTTTTCATCAACAAAGGGCAGGTTGGATCAAAGGCAATGCCGTTGGTCGCGTTCATCAGATCAACCCCAGCCGAATCGCCTTGGCCACGGTTTCGACGCGCGTCCGACATCCAAGCTTGGTGCGGGCGCTCGCAACATGGTACAAAATGGTGCGTTCGGCGATATTGAGCGTGTCGGCGGCCTGCGCATGGTTCTTGCCATCGGCAAGGCAGGTCAGCACTTCACACTCTCGGTGTGACAGCGGCGAGACCTCCTCTGAAGGCTTTGGCAAAATGCGGTCGGTCACTGGCTGTCGTCCCCATCCAGACGTGCCCGGCGCCGCCCCACACCGGATCGGCGTGGCCGGATTTCGGCATTAAACCGTCACCTTGAACCACAGCCTATCATTGTAAATTTTCTGAACTGACCGGTTAAATGTCAATATGGAAAATTTATTTTCATTTTGAAAATTTTCTGCTAATGACAACCTTGCTGTTTCGCCCTTTGCGTGCGGCTTTATTATTGATTTTAAAAGAAAAATAGTGACTGAAGGCGTGTGTTTTATACCCATGATTGCGCTCATGCCTACGTGACCGCAGCAAAGTGGCTGTCAAAATGAAAAATTTCCTGAAAGTGCAGTTTCTTTGCGGACGCAAACGGCGCTAAAAAAACCGAAACGGACAGAGGCAATGGTCAAGAAAATATCGGAAATTCGGCGCCTGGAAATCGTCAAAGCGCTCTATGGCGCGATCGAGGCACGCGGGATCAATCTGCCGAGTTATGACAGGATCGCCGAGGAGGGCGGCATGTCGCGGCAGCTTGTGCGGCATTACTTTGAAAATGCCGACGACATGGTCATTGCACTGTGCGATATGCTGGCCGACACCTATCGCGACTGTCTGATGCGGGGCATCGTCTCGGCCGACGACAGCAAGCGCCTGAGCGTGTTTCTCGATTTCTATTTCGATCTCCTGTCGGAGAAGGGCTTGCCCAAGCCTGCGGACGATACGGTCTACGACGCGCTCTTTGCGCTTGCGGGAACCAACGCTGCCGTCCGTGAGAACCTGAAAAACCAGTACACGCTTCTCCAGATGACACTCGCCCATGAAATCCAGATCAGCTATCCGGATCTCAGCCCCAATGAGTGCCGGGAACTGGGCTATCTCATCGTGATCACCATGTACGGCCATTGGAAAATGGTCGCGACCCTGGGCTTCAGCCGCGACAACAACACGGTTGCCCGGCAAGCGCTCGACCGGCTGATCGAGTCATATGTTGCTGCGCATGAGGGGGGGTGAGGTAAGGGGTGTCGGATTGAGTTTTGGTTGCTATTTCAGACGAACCCTCGACCTGCTGTCCGGCCAGCCGACGCTACCCATTTTTTAGCCTGCCCTGGCTGAAGGCGATGCTCGGATCGGACGAGTGTTCGACATTATCTCCGAGGATTTCCACCCAGGCATGTTTTCGATGTTCGTAGACCGAAAAGCGCGGGGGAGGAAAACTTGTATCCGCAAACGCACCCACCGGGATCGCAATGACGCCTGGCCAGCCCTCAATGACGTAAGCAAGGGTCGAACCGCAGTCGGGGCAGAACTGGTAGGTCGCCTTGTGACCGCTGTCGGCGATCCGTTCCCAGACCTTGAAATTTCCGGAAATGACAACGTCAGCCTCGTTCCAGCGGGCTTGCGTTGCAAACGCACTACCGGAGCGTTTTTGACATTCCAGGCAGTGGCACACCGACACGCGCACCGGCTCACCTTCACAAGCCGCCCTGAGCTGTCCACATCTGCATGTCGCCGTCCGCTTCATCCGGCCGAAGATATCGAAACAGATTGGATTTAGAAAGGTCCGGCGGGGGCGCTCGAAGGCCATTGCGGATTCTTCGAGATATGTTCGCCGCGTCCGGTAATGCCCGTGATGCAAACCGCACTCGCCTCAAGAGGTCCGTTAAGTTCGGTTTGAAAACGGGAAGCCTCGGCGCAATCTGAGCTCGCCGCCGCTGAGTGTCATGCCGACGAACTGGTTGCCCGCTGCGCCTTTGCCGCATTGGGCACCTATGTCGGTCAAGATGCAGTTGTCGTGAAAGCAAACTAGGCCGTTTCGCTCATCAACGCCATTGCCGCAACGGCGCAACCAACGCCGGCGACCTGCCTTATCCCCAGTCCGTCGCCAAACCACAAGACACCGATCAGCACGGCAGCGATCAGGCTGAGCATGGAATAGAAAACGGTGCCCTGGCCGAGGCCGACGTGACGCATGGTGAAGTACCAGCAGACGGCCGTCAGTCCGTAGAGGATGATCCCCACCATCGTTGCAAAGGACACGAACCGGGCCTTGTCCGCTGCGGATTTGATGACGACGTCACCGGCCAGGTCTATGAGGGCGGTGGCCAGGGCGAACATGAGTCCAAGCAAAAGCGGCATGGCGTTCTTTCCGGTGTTTCAGGGACAGCTGGAATCTTGTGCTGTTTCTGCGGTCGACGGTCAAGGCTGGAGCGACCCCTGGCGTGGATGGTGTCGATGTCCGATTGCAGAAAGCTTGCCGCGTAGGTAGCCCCGTATCAATCCGAAGGCGGCACGCCTGTCGATTCACGCACGACAAGACTGACATCTATCTCAATGGCCCTCGGAGCTTCCAACCTCTCAAGTCGGGCGAGCAATGTGTCGGCGGCACGACACCACATCTCCTCCGTCGGGATCTGAATCGTCGAGAGCGACGGCTTGAGGTGCTTGGAAAGGACCAGATCGTCAAAACCGATGACCGAGACCTGCCGTGGAATGTCTATGCCGCTGTTGTTTGCTTCAAGGATCGCACCGAAACCCAGGACATCATTGCCGCAGATGATTGCCGTTGGAGGCTCGGGGTGGCTCATGAGATGTCGGAACGCTGCGCCGCCTTCGTCGATTTCATAGCGTCTCTCGAGGATTCGTCTGGGCGGCATTTCAATGCCATGCTTTGACAGTTCCTTGCGAACGCCTTCGATCCGTTGCGCTGCCCTGTCATTGTCTTTGGCAATGCCGGCGATCATGCCGAATTCACGATGGCCGAGGTCAACAAGATATTTGGTGGCCAGGGCCGCTGCCTTGCTGTTGTCGAAGCCAACACAAAAACTGCCATCGGTGTCGTAAGTTCCGGTGTTCACAAAAGGTGTATGTTCCCTTTTCAGCATCTGAACGCATTCCGGCAGATGCGTGTTGCCCATCATGATTATCCCGGCCACCTGTTGGACGAGAAAATTCTGGCAGAGTTCATATTCCAGCTCGGGCTCATAGTTGCTGGAGCCCAGAAGCAGAAAGTAGCCTTTCGTATGCAGGTAAGATTGCAGGGCTTGAATGCCGGTTGCAAAAATCGAGTTGTCAATCGTTGGTATGATGGCGCCGATGACCCGGCTGTTTCTGCTGGAAAGAGCACGCGCTGCGCCATTGGGAATGTAACCGAGCTTCTTGATGGCTTCCTGCACGGCAGTGCGTGTTTTCTGTTTGGTGCGGTTCGGGGCGTTCAGCACCCGGGAAACACTTGCTGTCGAAACACCCGCCTCCCTTGCAACATCAAAGATGCTTGTGGCGTTTCTGTCATTCTTCGGTTGTAAAGGTTTTCTCAATTGCTGCCTCAAGACGAAGATTATGTGTATTGAAGATAGAATATCAAATCACTGAATTCAAACTAAATGGCTTAGTGGCCGGGTTTATAGGTCGCGCGCAGGATTGACTCTGATATGTCTCAAATTGTAAAGGTTTACAAAATGGGAGGGCTGTTAACGTATGGATCGACTGCTCCGTTATCTGAGAGTCTTCAATAAGGGGATCGCGGGTACAGCGCTTGTAGCGAGCGGAACACTGGTCGCCATCATCACCATTGTGGTCGCGGCGGGCGTGTTTTGGAGGTACGTTCTCAATGACTCTTTGTCCTGGACGGAAGAACTGGCGCGCTATCTGTTGATCTGGCTTGCCGCCGTCGGATCGATCGTTGCCATGCACCGCCGGCAACACATCGCCATCGATATTCTGCCTGACATGGTAACCGGCCTGGGAGGCAGAGCCATTCGCCTCCTGATCGCATTGGTCATCATTCTGACCTGCGCGGTGATGACCTATTTCGGATGGATCCTTGCCTGGAACGCCTGGGGGCAGACGGCATCCAGCTTCTACCTGCCGCTCTTTTATACGACGGCTGCAATTCCCGTTGCGACTACGGGATTTCTGCTGATGGCAATTGAGCAGGCGCTTGATGTGATATGCGGTGAAGAACTGCATAGTGGTGAGGCCGTATGACGCCGGCCTTTGGACTTGTCCTCCTGCTTTTGATCGCCCTTGGTGTGCCTGTTGTGTTCGCCCTGCTGGCCGGGCCGATCTTCGGCTTTTTCTTCGATGGCAAGGAGATATTTCTACAAACACTGCCACGCCGGCTTTATGCCGGGATGGACTCGTTTCCTCTGCTTGCCATCCCGCTGTTCATTCTCGCCGGAAATCTGATGAACACCGGCGGCATCACTGTTCGGCTGGTTGAATTTGCCAAGGTGCTCGTCGGGCACCTGCGCGGCGGGCTTGCACAGGTCAATATTGTATCCAGTGTCCTCTTTGCGGGCTTGAGTGGTTCTGCCGTGGCCGACACGTCGGCGCTCGGCTCCATGCTTGTGCCGGCCATGGAACGCGACGGTTATACCAAGAAGTTCGCCGTCGCCGTGACCGCCGCCTCATCAATCATAGGCCCAATCATCCCGCCGAGCATCATAATGATCGTGTACGCCTATGTGATGAATGTGTCGGTTGCCGCGCTTTTCGCAGCCGGTATCGTGCCCGGCCTGATTATGGCCGTCGGGCTTATGGCGGTCACATCCTTTCTGGGAAAGAGACGCGGCTTTCCCAAGAATGAGCGTCGGGCGACCGTCAAGGAGACCGGAATTGCCTTCCGCAATGCTTTCGTTCCCTTGATGACGCCCGTCATTATTCTTGGTGGGATTGTCAGCGGTGTATTTACGCCCACTGAAGCTGCCGGATCGGCGGTCGTCTACGCGCTTTTTGTCGGTTTCTTCTACACACGCTCTCTCAAACTTTCGGACTTGCCGCGTATTTTGACATCAACCGGCGTCACGTCAGCCAGTATCCTCATCGTGGTCGGTGCGGCGGCAGCGTTTGGCTATGCAATGACACTTTCGCAGTTGCCGGCCCGGGTTGCTGAATTTCTGCCGCAGATCACAACGAACCTGATCCTTATCCTGTTCCTTGTGAATCTGTTGTTGCTGGCCACCGGAATGTTCCTAGATTCCGGCCCGGCCATTATCATTCTGGCACCTCTGCTCGGACCCGCGCTCATCGATCTTGGGGTAGATCCACTGCATCTGGCGGCCATCATGTCGATCAACCTGTCGATCGGCCTGGCGACACCGCCACTCGGACTTGTGCTGTTTGTCGGGTCAAGCATTTCGGATGTGCCGGTGGCGACCATCGCACGCGAGATGACCCCCTACTACATGGTCCATTTCGCAGCAATCCTGGCGGTAACTTTCATTCCCGCTCTTTCTTTAACCGTCCCACGGCTCTTGGGACTGATCTAGCCCACCCGGCTAGCCAATATTCAGACCGCCTATTGTCGCGTGAGAGCCGAACGCGAGTGAAACACGAAAGACTTGTAAGGGAGGAAAACCATGAAACTCTTTAGAACCATAATGGCCTGCGGTGTTGCGGTAGCGCTTTCAAGCGGGATTGCAGCGGCGCAGGAGTTCACACTGAAATATGGTCATGTTGGCCCCGCGACTGAAAACTCCGATGATCATGTGCCCGGCGTCTGGCTCAAAAGCTATCTCGAGAGCCGTTCCAATGGCCGCATAAAGGTCGAAATCTTCCCGGCTGCCCAGCTCGGCAATTTCAAGGACATGATCGAGGCCGTTCAACAGGGAACCCTGGAACTCACACATACCTCGCTTGGCGGGATTGCACCATTTGTGCCGGAGCTTCAGGTGCTGGATATCCCCTATATGCTTACCGACGATCGCGTCGCCGAAAAGGTGCTGATGGAGGGACCGTTCGTCGATGCGATGCGCGATGCGGTTTTGGCGAAAACCGGGAACGTTCGTCTGATCACCGGTTCGAACACCGGTCGTTGGCGGTCGTTTTATACAACCGACGCGCCGATCAAGAATGCATCAGACCTTGAAGGGGTAAAAATCCGGACCATCAACTCGCCGCTTCAGGTTGAGTTTGTGAAGTTCCTCGGCGGCAATCCGACGCCGGTTGCCTGGGGTGAACTCTACGGTGCTCTTGGCTCCGGGGTCGTGGATGGCACCAAAAACGCAGCCCTCGATGTCGTATCCAACAAACTCAATGAGCATCTGAACTATGCCGTGCTTGACGAGCATGCCTATCTGGCGGGTTTTTACTGGATGAGCCAGGACTTCCTGGAGCAGCTTCCGGAAGACCTGCGCGCCCTGGTTATCGACGGGGTGATCCAGATGGCTGAGGTTCAGACAAACTTCAACAAGCAGCAGGACGGTATTGCCCAGGCACAGTTCATTGATGCAGGAGGCACGGTTTATGTTCCCACCGCGGAAGACAAAGCGACCTTTGAAGCCGGAAAGGAGCATATGATCAAATGGTATACGGACCAGTACGGGACGGAGTGGCTTGACAAGCTGAACGCGGCAATTGCGGATGCAAATGCCGAGATCTCCGCACAGCACTCCATCAACTAGTTCATCTTGTGGTGGGGCGCACAATTGGTGCGCCCCCGGAATGCTCGTGTTGGGGATCCCATGTTTTTTCAGTCACTTGTAGATAGAACTGTCATTGTCACTGGAGCTGCAGGAGGTATTGGCTCGCCGCTGCTGCAACTGTGTCAAAAAGCTGGCGCAGATATTCTTGCGCTTGATCGGGACGAGAGGAAACTTCGCCAGGCTGCGGAGCAGTTGGATGACACAACGCGCGTGGTTTACAAACAATCTGACCTTGCAGGCTTTAAGGAATGTAGCGAGGTTCTGGGGCTTTGTCCGAGCAATCCGGTGGCGCTTGTCCATCTGGCCGGTGTGTTTGAGCCGGACAGTGATGATCATGGCGACTATACGGTCTGGGACCGGGCAATCGACAATAATCTCAAAAATGCCCGCGACATGTGTCTCGCCTTCGCGGATTCTACCTCCAAGGCGGACCTGAGCCGCATTGTTCTGACCAGCTCCCTGGCCGCCAACCGCGGGGCATTCGATCATTATTCATACACGGCGGCCAAGGCTGCCTTGATTGGCTTGACAAGAGCCTTTTCAAAACGCTTTGCGCCTCATACCGTTGTCAACTGTGTTGCTCCGGGAATCATCATGACCGGCATGCCTGATCGGGTGCTGGCAAATCGGCGCGAACGTGTCCTGTCAGAAATTCCGCTGCAGCGCTTTGGAGAACCTGAAGAAGTCGCCAATGTCATCATGTTCCTCATCAGCGATGCGGCCTCATATGTTTCCGGTCAGGTTATCAATATCGACGGCGGAACGATCAACGGATAGAATTTCCTGAACGTGAAGACATGCGAACCGTCAGCTCGTGCAGTCCCGCTAGAGGGCCGGTCGGAGGACGTCAGACAGCCCTCAACACCGCTTTAACGGCCCGTTGGACAGCGGAAAGTCCCAGCGCAGGGTAAGATCATCGCCAGTCAGAATCACTCCGAGGAAGTAGCCGCGCGTGGAGTCTTCGCCGCATTGGGCGTGTGCGCCTGTGAAGACGCCGTTTTCGCGTGGCTCAACAGGACCCCAATCGAGGCGGCACCAGAATTTCCCGTGTCTCAGCCATTGCGAACTGATCACAAAGGGTTCGGAAAGGACTGTGCCGCCGGGTTTGATCGGCGTGCGTGCGCATTGCTTTTCGGTGCCCCAGGTCCCGTAGATGGCCGTTCGGTCGCGTGCGGCGACAGGTGCGGCGCAAAGAGCGGCGAGGGCGATCAGAAGGGGCAGGCGCATGCCAATTGGATAGCAAGAGTAGAGCACGCCACCCAAATCACTTCGCCTTGATCACGAAACGCTCTGGAACAGGCATGGTCACGCGACATTGACACGGTTTTGATTGGCGGTCCGTCGGGCCGGGGCCTTATTGTCTTTGCCGAAAGCACGGGCAGGGGCTTTGCAACACGCTTGCCCGTGAATTGAACGGGTATGCGAAAGGCTCCTGATATGACGATGGCAGTAACCCCGCAGATCCGCCTGCTTATCTCTCTGGCCTTGGTGGCTGTCCTTTCCCTGTTCGGGGTAAAGGATTTGCAGGCCCAGGATCCAAAACCGCTGCCGGATTACGTGATAAAGACCTACGGCGAACGTCCCGCCGTGCCGGAAGGGCCGCTTTCTGAGGAACTGAAGGCTGCGGTCAAGGTGGCGTTTGTGGATGCCATCGAGCAATCGAGCTGGGGCAGGGATCAGGTGGTGGCCCTGAGCGACATCGCCGCTTCGAAAGATCCACGGCTTGGCTGGATTGTCAGCGATCTGATGCGATTTGCTTCCTCGCCGCAATTGAATGCGGCACTTACCGCCGCTGCGTCCGACCTTCTGGGCAAGGATTTACGGGTGCAGAACTCGTGGGGTGCGTTGACCGATCACCTCATTGCGTGGGACATCCCGGCGCCGCCCGGCTATCTGGACGTCAAGCGGGCGATCTTCACCGGGATCATTCCCGGCTGGGACCGGATATTCATCGAGGGCGATATCGACTGGCGAATGGTTTCCTGGGGCGGCGTGCTGATCGACAACCGCGCGCACGATAAGACCGATGAGCGCTGTAACTGCATCCCTGCCGCGGACAATCCCGAAGTCATCAGTGCGCATGAAGCGACCTGGCTGAAGGATAATGATGTCGTCTTCGGCATCACCATCAACGGCGAATCGCGCGCTTATCCGCGGCGCATCATGGAAGTGCGCGAGATGGTCAACGATACGCTCGGCGGGCGGGACCTGGGCATTCCCTATTGCACGCTGTGCGGGGCTGCGCAGGCCTATTTTACCGACCGGATGCCGGAGGGTATCGAGCGTCCGATCCTGCGCACGTCGGGTCTCCTCATCCGCTCCAACAAGGTGATGTACGACCTCAACACCTATTCGGTATTCGACACGTTCCTCGGCCATGCGGTCACCGGGCCGCTTGCCGACAAGAAGCTGAAGCTGGAGCAGGCGACGGTCGTGACGACCGACTGGGGGCGCTGGAAGAACGCGCACCCCGACACGACGGTGCTGAAAGAGCGCTACGCGCTCGGTCGTGATCCCGATTTCCGCAATACGAGGGATGCAGATGGGCCGATCTTCCCGGTTGGCAATGTCGATCCCCGCTTGCCGGTTCATGAGGATGTCATCGGGGCGATCACCGCGTCGGGCAAGCCGGTGGCCTTCCAGCGCAGCAAGGCCTTCGTCGCGCTTCAAAACGGTGAAGAAATCGCCTACGAGAATGTCCGTCTCGAACTCGACGGGGGCGGCATTCGCGCGGTTGATGCCAATGGCTCCGACCTTGGAAGTCATCAGGCCTTCTGGTTTGCATGGTCGCAGTTTCACCCCGGCACGGCGCTGTGGCCGCAATAGTGCGTTGACAACGGCTGCGCGGGACCCTGGGTCCGGCATGCGAACAAAGCGCTTTCGTCGCCAGTGAAACCGGCGTTATCCGTCTCGTCCGGGTTCGTTCGGATCGCTGGAGAACAGCGCGATCTTGTTGCCTTGAGGGTCGCGAAGGTAGCCGACATAAAAATGAGGTCCATACGCGTCGCGGAAGCCCGGCTGCCCCTCGTTTAGACCGCCTGCGGCAAGCGCGGCCGAGTGAAGGTCCCGAACCTGGCTTTGGCTGCGGGCCTCAAATGCGATCATTGTGCCGTTGCCAGCCGAGGCCGGACGTCCATCGAAAGTTGGCTTGACGTAGAATTCAGGCGGAGCGACAGACTGGCCCGGTTGTTCCGGCAGCGCGTAGCTCAGGCCCTCGGGGCCCTCCTCAAGTTCGTAATCAAGGGCCGGCAGGAAAGCGGAGTAAAACCGCTTTGCACGTGCGATATCATCGGCACCGACGGTGACGTAGGCTATCATGCTGCGTGTTCCTCTTTAGGAGTTTTGGTGATCGCAACAGTTTTACTGCATTGTGTTAGGCCAACATGCAATTTCGTTCAATAACCGCTGCCCGAAACGCTTGAGGATCGACGATAGAGGTATATCGCGACAAGTGTCCGGTTTCGTCTGCCGCTGCGCAGGGCAGCGGATGACCGCCTGGTGACATTTCACGACAACTGCGATCCGGGAGCCGGGCGGAACTGCCGCTCTTCGGCGAGATGAGCCAGTTCGGGGACGGTGCGTTTTACGTCGATCCGATGCACCTCTGCCGTCACGACATTGTTCTCGACAAACGGGTCTTCCTGTACCCGTTGTGACAGCCCTTCCTGATCTTCGCCGTGGGCAAGCACAAATCCTCCACCGGTATCCAGAGAACCTACGCACTGAAAAATCCCGTCGGTGAATCCCTTCTTGATCCATGCATTATGCCCCTCCATGAAAAGAGGGGCGTTTGATCTGTTGTCTGCGAATTTCAGGAGTATGGCGTACATGTGTTCTGCCGCTTCCGTTTGTATGGTTTCATGATGGTTCTGCGCGATCGCCGAGGCGTCATCCAGGAGTTCGGCCCGACAATGGCAACAATACTCTTATTTGAAAAGTAGGCATCTTCTTGATACTAAGCATTGAAATGATACTAATGAGTAAGAATATGGGCCATAATGACATTGACGACATCTGCCCGGCTCCGATCATCTTCACAATGATTGGCGGCAAATGGAAACTGGCGATCCTGAAAACCCTGATTTTCAAGGGCACCAGGCGTTTTGGCGATCTGCGCCGAGAAGTCGATGGCGTTACACAGACGATGCTGACCAAGCAGCTCCGCGCACTTGAGGCCGACGGTTTGGTGCATCGCAAGGTTTTTGCCGAAGTACCGCCTCGCGTGGAGTATAGTGCGACCGAAGACGGGCTTTCACTCAGGCCCGTATTTGAGGCGATGCATCTGTGGTGGCTGGAACGCGGGCTTTAGCCCGGACCGGTTTGCCCATGTTAGTCTTACTGGACTGCGCTTTCCAACCGGCAAATAAGATCAGTAGCAATCATTATCCCGACTCCCGGCAATGGGCGCGATCATACCGTCTTCATCCGACAGCCTTTGAATCCGCCAAAAGCTTCGGCAGATAAAGCCCTCGACAAAACCGGCGCTTTTCAACAATGGCGTCGTCTGGCTGATGGGTGGACTTGCTGCTTCCTGATTTCATAACCAGTGGATGCGGGACCGGCGTGTCATTGTCACCGTTTTTGGTTTGGGTTTCCGTCCTTGCCGGTGTACTCAGAATGGCCTTCCCTGAGGCGCTACAGCTGGGCGCAGCATCGGCACATTCCTTGTCATTGGCCGAAAGCGGCGGCGTCGATAAGGTAGCAGTTTACTTCGTGGTGAATATGTGCCTGAAACAACTAAATAAAATTCTGCTCATATGTTGCGAGGCGCAAATGCGCGACAACCGGAAAGCCCGCACTTTCGTTTCCTGTACAGCTGCTACGCTGCTCCTTGCACTGCCAGCCCATGGCGGCGATATCCGCGCGAATGAGGTCGAAAAGACCTATGCGATATCAGGGAAGACCGGCTTTGCGCTCTATGAATCGATTGGCGAACGTGGCCCGCGTATCGGCGCTGGAGCATCAAGTGCCATCGCCGTCACCAATTTCGACCTGAAATGGGGCCGTGATTACAGGCGCGAGGGCAATGATTGCGTACTGGCCGCCGCGCGGTCGTTCCTGACCATCACTTACACGCTGCCGAAACCGGCGGAAAAACTTCCACCGGACGTTGCCGCCCGCTGGCGCGTCTTCATCGCCGGCATCCGCACCCACGAAGCTGTCCACGGCAAATACATCGTTGATATGGCGCAGGACATTTACGACACGACCGTCGGCTTCCGGCAGGCAAACGACCCGAACTGCAAGACGATCCGCCAAGCCATACAGGTCCCACTCAAGGCCGCCTTTGACCGCTACAAGGCTCGCAACCGTGCCTTCGAACAGTCGGAGATGGCAGCCGGCGGCAACATCAGGCAGCTGATTCTCGAACTGGTCAACGGGCGTTAGATAAGTGGGTTGGTGGAGGCGGTGTTCCGGGTTAAACGCGGCCTTCTGTCGGGAGCGCGGTGATCCATGGCAGTCTTCTCTTCGTATTTTTGACTGACAGAATCGTGCCACCATGAGCGCCGACGGTGATACCGGAAACAATGAAACGATACGGTTGGATAGCCCTTGTGGTCTTGATGAGCGCTCCAACCTTCGCGCAGGCAAGGACGCTCACGGCTGAACAAATACAGGTCGAAATGCTTGACAAAACTATTGTTACCCGAAGGTTTGGAATGCGGGTGACCATGCGTTACAGACCGAATGGTGTCGTGTCCGCGCGCGCGCTTCTTGGGTCCGTCAACGGCACGTGGGAGGCGCGGGGAAACAGGATATGTTCATCGTTTCCAAGCGGGCCGGCCAAGGGTACGAGTTGCGTGAGTTTTCGCCGGCTCGGAGCTAACCAGTATATAAGCTCTGAAGGCGTCAGGTTCCGCGTGGTAGACTGAGTCAGGCACTGCCGCTAATTGTGAAAGCCTGAAAAAGGAGCGCACGCTTGCCGGAAGCGACATATGGATGCGCCGCATCGGGCGGGCAGGTGACGAGCTGATGCCCGGGATCATGATACGCGTCGTATTTCTCGTCCTGGTTATCGGCGGCGGATTGCTGATCGGTTCCGTGACCGCGCCCGGCGAGTGGTATGCGGCATTGAACAAACCCCCGTTCAATCCGCCGAACTGGTTGTTCGGGCCGGTTTGGACGGCCCTATACGTTCTGATTGCAATGGCGGGTTGGCGGACATGGGAAGCCGGCAGGTCCTCGACAAACATGAAACTCTGGTGGCTTCAGATGATTTTGAACTTCCTGTGGTCGCCGGTGTTCTTCGTGTTGCATGTGCCGTGGTTGGCGCTTGCCGTCATCCTGGCCACCTTGGCAGTTATCGTGATCTATATCCTGCGAAGCTGGATTTCGGACCGGATATCTGCACTTGCGTTTGTTCCCTATGCGGTATGGGTGGCCTTTGCATCGGTCCTGAACCTTTCGATTGCAATCCTGAACTGAGCACATCGCACAGCTCCACAGGTGAAGAATACGGAAGGGCGGCTCAAAGCGGTTGCCGGATGCCGCGAAATCAAGCATCAGCCTGACACTGATTGCGCACGGACTATTTTGTGTCCTGTGGTCGGATCAGATGACAATCCTAGCCCGCGGTTTCTGTCATTCCTTTCTCATCAGGTTGAAGGGAGTGTTCTCAATGGACCAACTGCATGCGAAAGTTGCCTCAGATTTGCATCGTGTGCTTCCGGAAACAGAAAGTGCCTTCTACACGAGACACAGCTGTGCGTGGTGGCAGACCTTGAAACGCGTTGCGCAAACGGCTTGCGGAGTCCCCGGCATAAGACGTTTCGAGATAAAGACCGAGGATCGGGAAACAGCTTAATGAACCATCAAGAGGTGTTGTCTGAGCAAGAGGCGGCCATCATGCGGGTCATTGCGCGCGAGACAGACACGTTTGTCAGCCGGGATTTTGAAGGATGGGCGTCATGCTGGGTACAGGATGAAAGAACACGACTGGTCAGTGTTTCGACATCGTTCGGCGTGACGGTCCTTGAGGGCTGGGAGCCGTTAAGTTGTTACATGCTGGATGTTTTCGAGACCGGATCGAGTTGTGAGATCACCGAGTTCGTGCGAAAGAATCCGAGCATCACGATCAGCGGTGATTTCGCCTTTGTCGTTTTTGATGGCCACTCGTCACATGTCGATGAGCGAAACGAGCAAACCTTTGAGACCAGAGCTCTGGAACGCAAGGATGGGGAATGGCGTATCCTTTATGCTTCGTTCGTCTTGCGTGGATTGCACAGGGATGAGGCAAACCGGATAGCCGTCGATGCGCAAGGCAACATCTTGTTTGCCTCCGATAGCGCGCTTGAGTCGCTGGACGCTCACCCGGGCCTTCAGATTTCAAACGGTCGCCTGCGCGGCAAACGAACGGCGTGGGACAAGGTGCTACAGGCAGGGCTGAAGTGTTCAGCCGAAGTCCATGGCTATTGTCAGCATTACAGATTTGCATCGAAGCACGGCAAGACCTTCCGTCTTCCCATCGTCCTGGGGGAGACGGATGAAGGACAAATCGCGGTTTGCGTGCTCTTTGTCAGGGATGGCGTTACCTTCGTCGAGCTTCAAAACGAAAATGATTTCGACGAACAACTGACCGTTGCGAAAGCGATTTACGGACTTTCCGATGGACAATTGTCGCTGGCCCGACAGGTTGTAAATGGCGACAGTCTGACATGCGCCGCAACAAGCCTTGGTATCAGCATCAATACCGCAAGGACGCATCTGTCTCGTATATACGGGAAGACCGGGGTCAACTCGCAGACTGCTCTCGTGCGGACGTTGCTGAGCGTGGGATAATCGAATGGTTTCCTGCTGGGTCGGGAGCGCAGAACGCTAGCAGACGCAAAGAACAGATTTGCGGTTGTACAGAACAATCAGAGAAAAAACTGAACGGCGGGCCTTGCAAATCATGGAAAACGTTTATCTTACCGGTACAGATGCCGCGCTAACGTCCGGCTAGTCCAGTCAAACCAGGTGCGTGTTCGTGAATCGAGGCATTGCTCCAGAATCGATTGTGATGTTGGGCGCTGCCTGCGACCGATGATGAAACGCTGCCAGGGACTTGAACGACCCGATGGATTCATTGACACAATTCACCCTTGGGGCGGCGATTTCCGCACTGTGCCTTGGTCGTAAACTCGGTCCCCGCAAGGCGGCGCTTCTTGGCGGTGTCCTCGGCACCATTCCGGACCTTGATGTATTGCTGCCCACGGATAACCCGGTGGACGCTTTTGTCTTCCATCGCGGATGGACCCATTCCGTGTTCGTCCACGCGGTTGCGGCGCCGGTGGTCGGTGAAATCCTTGTTCGGGGCATTGATGCGTTAAGAGAGTGCAGGGCGAGGGTCTGGGCAACTGTTTTCCTTTGCTTTTCAACCCACGCCATCATCGATGCGATGACCGTCTATGGAACCCGTCTTTTTTGGCCGTTCTATCCTGATCCGGTCGGTGTCGGATCCATCTTCATCATTGACCCTTTGTACACGATCCCGCTGCTTATCGCCGTCGTGTGGGCCCTTTCTGTGAAAAACTGGTCATCGCGCTTAAAAGGCGGGCTTGTCGCGGCGCTTGTATTCAGCACAACCTATATGGGGCTCAGCGTGATTTTGCAGGCAAATGCCGAACGCCGGGCAAAAGCCATTTTCGCCGCCGCCGGGATTGAAGCGCGCAATATCTTCGCGATCGCGGGCCCGTTCAACACTGTCGTCTGGAAGGTCATCGGGCAGGAAGACGACCGCTATCACAATCTCTATCTGTCGCTGTTTGATGATGATGATCAGGCAAGATTGTATACGCACCCGACACGCCCTGATCTGACCGCCTGCCTGAATGGCAATGATGCTTTCGAAAAGCTGAAATGGTTCAGTCGTGGTTATTTCCGAACGGCCTTGCAGGATGGAAAAATCGTTGTCTCGGACCTGCGGATGGGCCTTACGCCAGGTTATGTCTTCAGATTTGCAATTGCCGAATATAGCGGCGGTATGGTGCGTCAGACGCCGCCGGAGCCCGTTCAGAGCCAAATGACGACACTGAATGACGATCTGAACTGGCTTGCCCAACGGCTTGTCGGTCAACCCTCGGTTCGAACTGCGGAAACAACCGGCGATGAACAGGAAAAGACAAATACGCCTGCATCGTGTTGACGATGCGTGGAACCTGTTCCGGAGCCAGATGGAGACGACCCACCGATGCCGCCGGTCACAACGAATGTGGACCGGTGCTTCATCGGTCATGGTTAAGTCACCTATTTCTCGAGCCGTGAAATCCGCCTGTCGGTCCAGTTGAGACGGCCGTCGATAATAGGTCTGATGACCGGTGCGAGCTCCGGTTCGCGGGCCAGCAGCGTATCGAGTTCGGTGATCTGGTTCATGGCGATGAGGCGCAGCACGTCGTCGCGCACCGTGCCGTCCTCGCGGCGCGGCAAGGCCGTGACCGCCTGTGCAAGATCAATCCCGGCATCCGCGTCACGGGTCTTGATCGCTGCGTTGAGTGCAGACAGATCGATGTTGTCAAGGCTGGTCTCGATGAACGCGTAGATCCCGACGCCCTTGCGGGGAAGGGGATAAAGGGCAAGCGCTGCCGCCTTTGCTGTCGGATCGGCGTTGATTGCTTCAAGAATTGCCGGGCCTTCCCGGTCGATCCGGTCGCCGGTCCCTTCACCGTCCGACCAGGAAAATATGCCACGGGTGATGAGATTGTAGATCTTCTTGCCGGTCGCCATCCAGATTCTGGACGGCAGGGATTTGCGCGCCAGGATTCGCCTTTCCGTTGGTGTCATAAGGTGCGGGGCAAAGGACCGCTTCTGTTTGAGGCAATGGCGCAAATCCTCATAGGCCATGATGCGATAAAGCCGGCCTTTTCGGCGGTGGCATGAAGCAAGCTGAAAATCGATAACGGCGGCGTTGCCATCGGCCAGCATCAGCCAGTTCTGGGGCTTTGCCAGGTCATTATGCGTAATGCCGCGCCGGCGCATATCACGCAGCAGGCGGCGCGCATCTCGGTACCATTGGGGTGAGTGCGGCCTTGCCAGATGCAACGGCGTGCCGTCGGTCCAGGAACGGAACAGCCCGTCGGCGTCCACCTCGATGATATCGGGTGTGCCGGTAATGCCCGAGATGGCACGCAATGCCCGGATTTCCCGTCGCGCCAGGAACCAGGCCAGCGGTCTCGACCACAAGGGGGAGGCCGTGACGATGCGCCTGGCAACGCGCACGTCCGGGCGGTCGGCAAAATGCCCGGCGCGTGTTTCTGAGAACACGTCCCGTTTAAAAACCGTATCTGAAATAAACTCGGCCATTTTTCCCGATCCCGCCCTTGAAGGCGAAACAGGGTTTAGAGTGTCTGTCGGTCAAATGGAAGCATCTGATGGCGGAAAATCAGTGCGGCAAACAATGCTCTAGCGGTGTTCCTCTTCGGAGGCGTCGATCAGCCGTTTGTTGAAATAAGCCAGTGCCTGGACCTGATCGGCCCAGCCGATGATGGTGGTTCCGCTGACCTCGTCAACAACCGGCAGGCGCGCGTGACCGCCGGAATCGAAGGTTCGCAGCGCCGTGTCGAGCGTATCGGTCGGCCGCAAGCTTGGAACGCCGCGCTCGGTGTCGAAGGTTTGTTCGGGCTCATCGGCGGCGAGCGCAGTCATGAAATCCATGACACGCACATTGCTGCCTACGGCGCGGTGCGGACCGGCCTGAACGAAAATGCCCCGCATTTCCAGTTGCCACTGGAAATAGGAGTGGCCATGGATCGCCTGGTTGATGCCGTGGGCGATTGCCACGGTCAGGAGCAAGGCGATCGACAGCTCATAGCCGCCGGTCAACTCGAAGACGATCAGAGTCGTCGAAATCGGCGCGCCCAGCACCGCACCGGCGACGGCACCCATGCCGAGTATCGAATAGAGCGCCGGGCTTGAGGCGAGGTCCGGAAAGACATTTGCCGCGATAATTCCGTAAGCGCCACCGGTCATCGCGCCGAGATAGAGCGCGGGCGAGAACACGCCGCCGCCAAAGCGGGACGCGAGGGTGATGGCCGTGGCAAGCGTCTTGGCGACAATGAGGATCAGCATCAGGTACAGCGGTAATCGTCCCCACAGGGCAAGATCGGTCGCCTCGTAACCAACCCCGAGGATGTGCGGCAGGAAGACGCCCATACCGCCGATCGCGATACCGCCGAGGACCGGCCGCAGCCAAAGCGGCATGGTTATCTTGCGGGCGACAAAATCGGCGGAAAACAGGGAAAACTGAAAGGCAATCGCTACAATTGCCGCAACAAGGCCGAGCAGGGCGAAACCGGGAAACTCCCAGTAGGACGCAACGTGGTATTGCGGCACGACAAAAGCAGCGGATTCGCCGAACCATCCGCGTGAAATGATGGCCGCGCCGCTAGATGCGATGACGATGGGCACAAAGGAGCGCAGCGCAAAATGTCCAAGGATGACTTCATGCGCAAAGAGCACGCCGGCAACCGGCGCATTAAAGCTTGCCGAGATTGCCGCCGCGACCCCGGCGCCCAGTAGTGTGCGTTTTGACCATTCGGGCAGATCGGTACGCCGTGCAACGTGATTTGCAAGGGTCGCGCCCAGATGAATGACCGGGCCTTCACGTCCGGCACTGGCGCCCGACCCTAATGAAATCACCGTGATGATTGCAGAGTTGAGACCATCGCGCAGGCCGAGTTTCCTGCCGGTCAGGGCGCGGGCCTCAATGACGTCTGCTACCGACAATGTGCGGCGTTGCGGCATCAGCACCTGCAGTAAAATGCCGACAACGAGCCCGCCGGCGACTGGCGCAAGGAAGATCAGATACCACGGTGTGCTGCGCGTCGCCGATATGACCCGTTCGCTTCTGTCTTGCAGCCAAAGAAGCTGCACGGCGCCGATCATTTCGCGGAACAGGATCGCCGCGATCGTCACGCCGACACCTATGACAAGAGACATCAGCCACAGCCGCGGCTGCCGTTCTCCGGTGAAATTGCGGATGTTGGGCGCCACCCATTGGCGTATCTGTGTGGGCAGGTTGCGGATGAAATCGGGCAGCATGGGGACGGGCTTATGTCTTTGCTATCTTGATGCTACGCCCGACCCGCTCCGGCCGGTCGAGGACACGATGGGCCTCATACATCGCCCTTACCTTTTCGAGCATGGGTTCGGGCATCGGCGCGACCTTCGGCCCGGCTGCGTCGATGTGCAGATAGAGGGCTTCACAGGTCGCCGCGACCCAACCATCGGCATGTCTCAACTCGCTGTAGGCGTGCATGCGCTTTTCATCGAAATCAAGGAGATGAAACGTGGCGGCTGTGCTGTGCCCGAGGTGTAGTTCGCGCAGGTAACACACATGGATCTCCGCGACGTAGAAGCTCAGGCCCCTTTCCTTTACATAATCGGGGGTCAGGCCAATGGTCTCGAAGGCGTGGTCTGCGCAGCGGTCAAACAGGACATTGTAGTAGGCCATATTCAGATGGCCGTTGTAGTCGATCCATCCTTTTTCGATCTGTTCTGCAGGCGCGATGAACGGCGCTGGCAGGTTCATCCCCGATCTCCCTGATTTTGGTCCCTAATTCGACAACATGACTCTTTCATTCTGTGGCCACAAGAGGCATCCTGCGCCCAAAGGATGAAAGAGATCTGAACGGCTGAGGAGATCACCGTCTATGGTATTGAAGGATGCGACCGCGGGCCCGCGTAACGAGAAGGGTATCGCCGCGGTCATCGGCGTGTTGAAACAACGCTTCGGCGAGCGGTTGAATACCGGACACTCGACGCGTGAGCAACATTCGCACACAACAACATACATACCCGAGCAATTGCCTGATGCGGTCGTTTTTGCCGAAAACGGCGCCGAAGTGCAGGAGATTGTCCGTTTATGTGCTGACCACGAGGTGCCGATCATTCCGTTTGGCACGGGTAGTTCGCTAGAGGGCCAGGTCAATGCACCGCTTGGCGGGATCAGCATCGACACGGCCAGTATGAATCGTATCTTGGAGGTCAATGCCGAGGACCTGGATTGCGTGGTCGAACCGGGTGTGACGCGTGAGGATTTGAACGTGCATCTGCGTGATACGGGACTGTTTTTTCCGATCGATCCAGGTGCCAATGCGTCGATCGGCGGCATGGCGGCAACCCGTGCATCCGGCACCAACGCCGTTCGCTATGGAACCATGAAGGACAATGTCCTGTCGCTGACGGCGGTGACAGCTGACGGTCGTCATATCACAACCGGTTCGCGGGCGCGTAAATCGTCCGCCGGATATGATCTGACACGGCTTTTTGTCGGATCGGAGGGAACGCTCGGCGTCATCACGTCGGTGACCCTGCGTCTTTTTGGAATCCCCCAGTCGATTATCTCTGGCGTCTGTCCGTTCCCGACCGTCAGTGACGCCGTCAATGCGGTGATCATGACCATCCAAATGGGTATCCCGGTTGCTCGCATCGAATTGCTGGACGCCTTGTCCATCAAGGCAACCAACGCCTATTCGGGGCTAAGCAACCCCGAGATGCCGGCGCTTTTCCTGGAGTTTCACGGCACAGAACAATCGGCGAAGGAGCAGGCGAAGATGTTCGGCGAGATCGCGGCCGAATTCGGCAGTGGCGAGTTTATATGGGCGGGCGAACAAGAAGAGCGCAGCAAATTGTGGAAAGCGCGTCACAATCTCTATTTCGCCACACTGCAGTTGCGTCCCGGCGCCAAGGCGATTGCGACCGATGTCTGCGTTCCGATCTCACGCCTCAGCGATTGCATTGGCGCCGCACAGGAAGATGCCGCCGAATGCGGCTTTGCAGCGCCCATCGTCGGTCATGTCGGCGATGGCAATTTTCACGTCACATTGCTTGTCGATGAAGATAGTTCCGCAGAGATCGGCGCAGCTGAGGCCTTTGTGTCCCGCCTGAATGAACGCGCGGTTGTGATGGGCGGCACGTGCTCGGGCGAACACGGCATCGGGCAGGGTAAGAAATCGGCCCTTGTCGACGAAATGGGTGATGCTCTTGTTACGATGCGCCAGATCAAGGCGGGGCTCGATCCGGCCAATATTATGAACCCTGGGAAGATTTTTTAGCGAAGGGCCGCCGCATAGCGTTTGCCGATGCCGTTAAATTGTCATGACGGGACTGGATAAGCCGTATATTATGCTCCGCAAAACGGCCAACGGCTCCGGACAGCGGGGGATAATTGCGGTCGTGGAGTTGCTGGTATGCCTTGCGTAGAAAGAAGGTTCTGAACCCTGGTTCGCATATTCGTATTCTTCGGTGGACTATTGGTTTTGGCGCTGTTTGCGGCGCTGATCGGGCCTTACTTCGTCGACTGGTCAAGCTATCGCCAGGAGTTCGAAAGAGAGGCCGGTCGCATTCTTGGCCAGAAGGTTCAGGTTCTTGGCGATGCGGATGCGCGTTTACTGCCGTTCCCTTCCGTCAGTTTCGATAATGTCGTTGTCGGAGAGGGGGATGACGGACAGCCGATGATGACGGTTGACCGGTTCTCCATGGATGCGGAGCTGGCACCTTTCCTCAGCGGTGAAATCCGCATTTTTGATATGCGCATCGAAAGTCCTCAGGCGACCGTCCGGCTCTCGCCAACCGGTGAGCTTGACTGGGCGCTGCGTAGCCATAAGACCCTGCCTGGAAATTCCCTGACGCTGGAAAGCATAACGGTGACCGGAGGCAGCGCGCTTGTTATCGACGAACAAAACGGCCGCGAGCATCGTCTTGAAGATGTCGATATGCGCATGTCGGCAAAATCGATTGCCGGCCCCTGGAATATGGATGGCTCGGCCGTTGTCGACGGTTATGGCGCCGACTTCACCCTGACGACCGGGGCTTTTGTGGATGAAAACCGGATCCGGCTGAAGGCCCGCGTCATGCCGGCGGCACTGCCGGTTTCCGTCGATCTGGAAGGGGATCTGCGGATTGAAGAGCTCAAGCCGCAATATAAAGGCAGCTTCCAGGTTCGCGCGCTGGACCCTTCAAAGATAAAGGATGAGAACGGTGCGACCGTAAAGAGCGGCCGCCGGCCCATCTATGCACGTGCGACCGGCGTTTTCGAACTGAACAATGAACGCTTGAGGATCGAGGATTACCGCCTGGAGACCGGGCCGGCAAACGATCCCTACATTATCTCCGGCGAGGCCACATTCGACACCGGCCGCAATCCGGAGTTTCTTCTGGTTGCCGACGGTCAGCAGCTCAATCTGGCGCGGATGACCGGCGACCAGGATCAGGAAGAGGTCAACGCGGTCTCCTTCGGCGACAGGCTCTCCTCCCTGCGCAGATTGCTGTCGCTTGCGCCTGTGCCGCAAATGCCGGGCAAGGTTTCTGTTGCGCTTCCGGCGATCCTTGCCGGCGACACGACGGTTCGCGACGTGATGGTCGACGCAACGCCGGATGGCGAAGCGTGGAGGATCAACCGGATGGAAGCAAAACTGCCCGGGCGGACGCAATTCCTTGCATCCGGCCGTCTGGGTGTCGGAGCTGCCTTCGGCTTCTCTGGCGAGGTGATTGTCGCCTCAAACCAGCCATCGGGATTTGCCTCCTGGCTGACGGACAGTGTCGATCCGGCAATTCGTCGGCTGGAGGCGGCAGGCCTGTCGGCAAGGGTGGATCTGTCGACGCAATTGCAACGCTTCGATCAGCTTGAGATTGCCGTGGGACCGGCGATCCTGAAAGGCCGGCTTGAAAGGGTGGTACCGATACAGGGCCGACCCTCCATGTCGTTGGTTCTCGACGGTGACGAGGTCGATCTTGACGCGTTAAGGGCCTTTGCCGGCCTTATCATCGGGAACAACCAGGAAAGCAGGCTCGCCGGGCACGATGTGAGCGCAAGGCTGAGCGCGCAGCGTTTTCTGGCTTCAGGCTTTGCCGCCAATGACACCGATGTTGCGCTTCGCCTGAAAGGCGGCACGCTTGATATCGACCGGTTGACGATCAACGATCTGGCGGGCGCCTCGGTATCAGGTGTCGGCAGGCTGGAGAATGTTTTTACGGCTCCGGTCGGCGATGTCGATGTCAGCATGATGACAGAGAGCAGCGGCCGCTTTCTGACGCTCCTGTCCCGGCTTGGCGGCGCCCATCCGGTGCTGGATCACCTGGGTGCGAACGCAGCTCTCTTCGGTGAAACATCGATTGACGTTCAGACGCGATTTGCCCCGGGGCTGACAGAGGGAACGTCCCTGTCCTCGCGTGTAAGGGGTCGCACAGGCGGCAGCCGCTTCAACATCCTCGTCGAGCGCAACGATGCGTTTGCGCCACTGGATACGGGCCAGATTTCCATAACGGCTGATCTTGGAAATTCAGAGCCGCGCACCTTGCTGGCGCAAATCGGCATCGACAGCCTTCCCGTAGAACTTCCCGGACCGGCTTCACTTGATCTTAGGGTCGAAGGCAGCCCATCGCAGGAACTTGCATTTTCCTTCGGCTATGATGCGCCCGACACTCAACTGTCGGCTCGCGGCAAGGGCTGGCAGGATCAGGACCGTATCCTGCAGGGCGATTTCAAGCTGCAGTTCAACTCCGATGACCTGACGCCCTATCTTGCGATGAATGGTCTGAACCTGACCGATCCGGGCCTTTCACTGCCGGCTCAGTGGAGCGCCGATATCCTCACCAGTTCGCGCTCCTATCTGCTGGAGAATTTGCAAGGAATTGCGGGGGAGAGTGAATTTGCCGGCAAGGTCTTTGTCGAACGCAATTCCGAAATCGCGGACCTGCGCGGCGAGCTGACGCTTACCGAGGTCGACTTTCCCTATCTTGCAGACCTGATGCTCGGGCCCGGCACGACCCTATCCGGCACCACGGATTGGTCAAATGCGCAATTTCTGCCACCGCTTCAGGGCAACCTCGAATTTGATTTTGACATCACGGCAAAGACCGCCGCGCTACATTTTGGGCCCAAGGCTGAAAACTGGTCCGGTAAACTGGTCCTGAAGGACAATGAGCTGCAGTGGCGTGACGTTGGCGCCGACTGGCTCGGCGGAAAACTGGCCGGCGGATTGACGCTGGCAAATCGTGACGCCACGGCGCTTTTGTCAGGTCAGTTTCAGGTAAACGGCGCCGACATCGATACCATCGTGTGGAAGCGTGACGGATTTCCGGTCGCCACGGGAACCTTTGACGCTTCCGCAGCCTTCGAGGGCGCCGGCACAAGTGTCCGAGACCTGGTTTCTTCACTCTCCGGGTCCGGGATCATTCAGGCCAACGGGCTTGAGATCGTCGGGGTGGAAAATGAATCCCTGTCTGCGATCCTGACGGCTGCAGATACGGAAGGTTTCGAGGCGGATCGTGAGAGCGTAGGCATTCTTGCGGATGCAACCGTTTCGGGCGGAACCTTTTATGCCGACAGCATGGCGGTGCCTTTTACCATGGCAGCCGGCACGCTGCGCATGCCGAATATTGTGCTCGACGATTCAGGAGCAAGTGTTCGCGGCGAGGCACGCTTTAATCTTCAAGAAGGCGCGGTGGATGCGCGTTTCGATATCGAATTCGATCCGGAAGACGCAGCGCTGACAGGTGCGGCGCCGGCCATCAGCATAGCATTTCTCGGACCGGTCGGTGCGCCGGACCGGACAATCGATGTTGCGGAACTGGCGAATTTTCTTTCGCTCAGGGCATTCGAGCGTGAGCGCCGCCGGGTCGAAATCCTTCAGGCGGTTGTTCTTGAAAACCAGCGCATGCGCCGCGAGGCGCTGCTTGCCAAGGAACAGGAGAGGGCCCATCGCGACGCCACGGAGCAGCGCGAACGTGAAATCGATGAGCGTGCGGCGAACGAAGCCGAAAGGCTTGAGCAGGAACGCCTTGCAGCAATAGAAGCCGAACGCCGGGCGGAACAGGAAGCGCAGGAGGCCGCGCTACGGGCCCAGGAGGAAGAAGAGCGCCGGCAACTTGAAGAGGCTCAATTGCGCGCCGCGCAGAATTTCGCCGACAGGCTTTTAAGGGGCGATGCTTCGCCGCCCCAGCAGGATGATTTCCTGCTGCAACTGGAAAATGCTGTGAGGCAGGCCGGTGAGCGCGCCGACAGCGCGCAGGGTGGAGCGGGCAGTGTAACCCGGTTACCGGTGCCTTCAGAGCGCGGCCCCCAGGACGGCGGTAGCAGGTTGCGTATCCTCAATTTCGACAGTTTGAACAACTAGAGCAGATCTGGCGCCGGCCGGAAAATGGCGGGGCCGCCTTATTCGCTGCGACGGGTTTGCAGCTGCTTGAGCACATAAACGCGTAAGGCGGACGACAGGTTCGTTTCAGAACGTCGGGCCTCGTCGATCTCAACGATCAGGTTGGAAAGCGAAAGCTCGCGATCTGCCGCGATCGCTCGCAAAGCCTGCCAGAATTCATCTTCCAGAGAGAAGCTGGTTCTGTGGCCGCGAATGGTTACCGAGCGTTTGCGGATCATTTTTCGGGCAGTTTGGACCGGCCCTTGTCCCGATTGTCTATACGCTTTTGCGCGTGTTGGCTGTTGCGCTGTTCATTCAGCTTGCCGGTCAGTTCTTTTTCGGCCTTTGTGCGGCCATAGGAAATGCGGTTTTGCTCCGCCGTCTTTTGCTTTTGTGCGCGTGCCTTGCGTTTTTTGAACTGGCGCAAATTGACCAGATCGGCGGTCATCTCAGTTTTTCTTCCGGAATGCATCGAGCGAAACGACATCTGCGCTGGCCTTGTCGCCGTCGTCGTCCTCTTCCTCGGGCTTGTCAGCCGCAGCAGCTGCCGGTGCGGTTTCCGACACAGCAGGTTCGGCTTCGGGTTCCGTGTTTGACTGGTTTTCCACGGTATCCAGATAATCGGCGATTTCAGCCGTTGGCTGTTCCTCGCCTTCGGTGGCCGAGGGGTCAAACTCCAGTTCGAAGTTGACGGACGGATCGTAGAAGCCCCGGATCGCCGCAAAGGGGACGTGAAGCTTCTCCGGCTTGTCGGAAAAGGAAAGACCGATTTCGAAATAGCTTTCCGTGACCTTGAGATCCCAGAACTGATGCTGGATGACAATTGTCATCTGCTCGGTATATTTTTCTTTCAGATAAGCGGAGATGCGCACACCCGGCGCATTGGTCAAAAAGGTTATGAAGAAGTGGTGTTCGCCTGGCAGGCTTCCGGTTGCGGCTACTTCTGACAAAACCTTGCGGATAACGCCCCTGAGCGCTTCCTGGGCCAGAATATCGTATCTGATGTGATCCTGCACTTGCCGATTCCGCCTTTTTCTTTCCGTACCGTGATACACATCCTGCGATAACCGCTCAATATTGTCTTTGAAAATTTCCTTTATAAAACAGAAAGTGGAGGCTTCTGTTGCCAGGTGCCTCCGAACCCCGCCTGACCGTGCGACCGGTCAGGAGTTTAATTGAAGCTATCGCACCGCATTAAGCGGCGAGACGCGCTTCCGCATAGTTGTCGTTTGCAACTATTGAGTCGGCCCGATAACGGCGGAACCATGCCGGGCAAAAAGTTGATCTTTACGCCCTCGTCGATCCTGTATCGCCCCCATCACAACCGTCTCGGCTTTCGCTCCGTGCTGGCGGAGCCGGTTGTGGTGGAGGCGCCGGGTACTGCCCCCGGGTCCGATGGGTTTATTGCATCTTCCGTTTATCGCCATAGCTGCCGAAACAGCACCCTAGATATAAGACGTCGTGTCCGGATTGAAAAGGGCTTGGGCATTTTGGCGCGGCGGTTCTGGCTAAAACCAAGCTTTTGCATTGAAGCTGTTGAACGTTTCGGCTTCATGGGATTGCGGTGGCTTTTTCGCGGCCAAAGCGTTTTGTGTCTTGCCCGGTGACCTTATGATGGCGCGTGCGAATCGGCGCGGGAGCATGACATGCAGCAATATCACGAACTACTTCGGCGGGTGCTCGACACTGGCGTCGATAGAAGCGACCGCACCGGAACGGGCACACGCTCGATTTTCGGCCACCAGATGCGGTTCGATCTGTCGGAAGGGTTCCCGGTCCTGACGACCAAAAAACTTCATCTGCGGTCGATCATCATCGAATTGCTGTGGTTCCTGAAAGGCGAGACCAATATTGCCTGGTTGAAGGAAAACGGCGTCTCCATCTGGGATGAATGGGCTGACGAAAATGGCGAACTCGGTCCGGTTTACGGCTATCAGTGGCGATCTTGGCCGGCACCGGACGGCCGTTCCATCGATCAGATCGCCAATGTGGTCGATACAATCAGGACAAACCCGACATCTCGGCGTCTGGTGGTATCGGCCTGGAATCCGGCACTTGTCGATGATATGGCGCTGCCGCCCTGCCACTGCCTGTTCCAGTTCTATGTCGCCGAGGGCCGGCTGTCGTGCCAATTGTACCAGCGGTCGGCAGACATCTTCCTGGGCGTGCCCTTCAACATCGCTTCCTATTCATTGCTGACGATGATGATGGCACAGGTCTGTGGACTGGAATACGGCGATTTTGTTCTCACCTTTGGCGATGCCCACCTTTATGCCGACCATCTGGAAAAAGCCGAGCTGCAGCTAAAGCGCGACGTTCGGTCGCTACCCGTCATGCACATCAACCCCGAAGTCAAAGATCTCTTTGCTTTCCGTTATGAGGACTTCACGCTCGAAGGCTACGATCCGCATCCGCACATCCCGGCGAAGGTCTCGGTATGAGCGGAGCCACCAGGTCATCCGATGTTGAGGTGTCCATGGTTGTTGCCATCGCGCGCAACGGCGTGATCGGCAGCAATGGCGATATGCCATGGCGGCTTTCGACAGACCTGAAGCGCTTCAAGGCCATCACCATGGGCAAGCCGGTCATCATGGGCCGCAAGACCTACCAATCCGTCGGTAAGGCTTTGCCTGGCCGCAGGAACCTTGTGATTACCCGGAACAAGGGGTTTGTGCTGCCGGACGCGGATGTTTTCCTGTCGCTTGATGATGCACTGGAAAGTGCGCGCAAAACCGCCGCTGCAGAAGGTCACAGCGAGGTCTGTATCATTGGCGGCGGCGAAATTTACCGGCAATCACTGCCGTTTGCTGATATCCTGCATGTAACTTATGTGGACAGCGATCCCGAGGGCGATACGGTGTTTCCAGAAATTGACAGCGGAACCTGGCGGGTGGAATCCGAACAGTCTTTTCCGTCCGGCGAACAAGACAGTGCGGCAACCCGCTACGTGGTTTATCGCCGCAAGGGAAGGTAACCTTAAGCGCCGGGCCGCGTTGAAAGCCGGGGCCGGAGTACCTATAACCCCAAAGGAGCGAATTGGCGCACACCCGAATATGCCTTGACCTTGCAGGGTTGCCGTGCAAATCGATGCGCCGAAACGAGAAACTGCAAGTATCAGATGCATTTGCGCGGGCTCACAGCCAATGGCGACAAATCGCAGCGACGAAATGGTGAGGATTGAATGCCCTGGAGCAACCAAAATGGTAGTGGTGGAAATAACCAGGGTCCCTGGGGGCAGGGACCGCGTGGGCCACGCCGTCCTGGCGGCGGCGGTGGTGGCGGAACGCCCCCCGATTTGGAAGAGATTATCCGCCGAAGTCAGGATCAGCTGAAAAATGCACTGCCTGGCGGCGGTGGCGGGAGCCCGTGGTTCATCGGCGTGATAATCGTCGGTCTCGTGCTCCTGTGGCTGTTTCAGGCTGTTTACACGGTTCAGCCCGATCAGCGTGGCGTCGTCCTTTTGTTCGGTGAGCCACGCGACGAGCTTTCACAGCCCGGCCTTCACTTCCTGTGGTGGCCGGTCGAACGTGTCGAGATGGTCAGCATTGTCGAGCGGCAGATCAATATCGGCGGAAGCTCCGCCAGGGGAGCCACGCAAGGCCTGATGCTGTCGGGCGATCAAAACATCGTCGATGTGCAGTTCTCCGTGCTTTATGCGATCACCGGTCCGCGTGACTACCTGTTCAATGTAGAGCAGCCAGAGGATACGTTGCGTCAGGTGGCTGAAAGCGCCATGCGTGAAGTTGTCGGTCGCCGTCCGGCTCAGGACATTTTCCGCGACAATCGTCAGGTAATTGCCGATGACGTGAAAACGACGATCCAGAGCACCATGGACAGCTACGGTGCCGGAATTTCCGTCAATACAGTGTCGATCGAGGACGCCGCACCGCCGCGCGAAGTGGCCGATGCGTTTGACGAGGTGCAGCGCGCCGAGCAGGACGAAGACCGCTTTGTCGAGGAAGCCAACCAGTATTCCAACCAGAAGCTTGGTCAGGCCCGAGGTGAGGCGGCTCAAATCCGCGAAGAGGCTGCGGCCTACAAGGACCGGGTGGTCAACGAAGCCGAAGGTGAGGCACAGCGCTTTGTCGCCATCTATGACGAGTATTCCAAGGCTCCTGACGTGACGCGCAAGCGCCTGTTCCTGGAAACCATGGAAGATGTGTTCAAATCGTCCAACAAGTTCATCATCGAACAAAACCAGGGATCGGGCGTCGTGCCTTATCTTCCGCTCACCGAACTCAACAGGAGCGCTGGCCAGGGAGGAACAAACTAATGGGTAACCGTCTTCCCATCATCGTCATTGCCCTCGTGGTTCTGGCTGGTCTTGCCTACTCGTCTTTCTTTATCGTTCATGCCGGACAGCAGGCCATCGTGCTGCGCTTTGGTGAAATCCGTTCGGTGAAAACCGAACCCGGGCTCTATTTCAAACTGCCGTTCAGTTTCATCGAAGCCGACAATGTGCAGATGATCCAGAAACGGGCCATCCGGTTTGATCTCGATGATATCCGCGTTCAGGTCTCAGGCGGTAAATTCTACGAGGTGGATGCGTTCGTGGTCTATAAGATCACCGATGCGCGGCGCTTCCGGGAAACCGTTTCCGGGGATGTGATGGCGGCTGAGGCGCGGCTTCGCACGCGTCTCGATTCGGCTTTGCGCCGTGTGTATGGTCTGCGTGGATTTGAGGCGGCGCTCTCGGATGCGCGTAATGCGATGATGACCGAGGTGCGCGATCAGTTACGTCCGGATGCCGAATCCCTCGGACTGACCATTGAGGATGTGCGTATTCGCCGGACCGACCTGACTCAAGAGGTCTCCCAGCAGACCTATGACCGTATGAAGGCGGAGCGTCTTGCAGAAGCCGAGCTGATCAGAGCGAGAGGCCGTGAAGCCGGCCAGCGCATTCGCGCCATTGCCGACAGGCAGGTCGTGGAGCTGGAATCCGAGGCGCGCCGCGATTCAGAAATCACCCGAGGTGAGGGCGATGCCGAACGCAACCGCATCTTTGCCGAGGCTTTTTCCAAGGATGAATCGTTCTTTGATTTCTACCGCTCCATGGAAGCTTACCGGCAGTCGCTGACCGACACTGACACGACCATGGTGATCACGCCGAACTCCGAATTCTTCCGCTTCTTCCAGGATGCAGCGGGAGCAGCGGCGAGCGGCGGCGACGCAGCCAGTTCGCAATGAGCCGAGTGCGCCATGAGTGACCTTCTTGTGGCCATCGGATTGTTCTTTGTCATCGAGGGGCTGGTCTATGCGCTGGCCCCTTCTTTCATTCGCAGGATGGCTGAAGAACTACCGCTGATAACGGACCAGCAGATGCGTGCCTTCGGGCTGGCTGCAGTCGGGCTTGGCGTGTTTTTTGTCTGGATGGTCAGGGGCTAGCCGGGCTTCACGGGATTTTTGCCAGAATTGAGTGGACGTGGCCGAAATTGACCATATCTATGCCGCAAAAGGTATCAGCCGAAATCAAACCGAGAGAGAGAACACCATGGCTTTGAACACAATCCTCAGACCGTTCCGCACTGTCGCAATCGTTGCGGCGTTGGGGGTCGCGGCGGTCCATTCAGGGGGCGTGAGTGTTCGGACCGCAGAAGCTGCGCAGGGCCCCGAATCGGTGGCGGATCTTGCAGAGGGCCTGCTGGATTCCGTGGTGAATATCTCCACATCGCAGCGTGTCAGCAGCAATCGCCGCACGCCGCGCCCGCGCATTCCGGAAGGGTCTCCCTTTCAGGACTTCTTCGACGAATTCTTCGGTGAGCGCGATGGCGATCAGCAACCACGCTCCCGCCGTGTCAACTCGCTCGGATCGGGTTTTGTGATCGATGCGCAGGGCATCATTGTCACCAACAACCACGTGATCGCGGAAGCTGACGATATCGAAGTCAACTTCGCAGACGGCACCAAGCTGACCGCCGAAGTCGTGGGTGCCGATCCGAAGACCGATATCGCGGTGCTGAAGGTCGAACCGGAGCAGCCGCTGACGGCCGTCCCTTTTGGCGATTCCAATGCGTTGCGGATCGGCGACTGGGTAATGGCGATCGGCAACCCCTTCGGACTTGGCGGTACGGTGACGACGGGTATCGTTTCGGCACGCGGACGCGATATCAATTCCGGTCCGTACGACAATTTTATCCAGACCGACGCGGCTATCAACCGAGGCAACTCCGGTGGCCCGCTGTTTAATCAGGAAGGCGAGGTCATCGGCGTGAACACCGCGATCATTTCGCCCACCGGCGGATCAATCGGCATCGGCTTTGCAGTGCCGTCCGATCTTGTTCAGACCGTGGTCGCCCAGCTCAGGGAGTTTGGCGAGACGCGCCGCGGCTGGCTCGGTGTGCGCATCCAGCCGGTTACAGATGACATCGCCGAAAGCCTCGACATGGCTGAAGCGAAGGGGGCGCTCGTTGCAGGCATCATCAAGGGCGGCCCGGTCGACAATGGAACGGTTGAACCTGGTGATGTCATCATCCGCTTTGATGGTCAGGAGGTCGAGGATATGCGCGACCTTCCGCGCATTGTCGCCGAAAGTCCGGTCGGCAAAGAGGTTGAAGTCGTCCTTATCCGAAAGGGCGAGGAGAAGATCATCAAGGTTACGCTCGGTCGCCTTGAGGATGGCGAACAGCTGATTGCACAAAGCCAGAGCACGGATGAACCGCAGACCGCCACCGTGCTCGGTATGGATATGGCCGAACTCGACAGCGCGTTGCGCGAGAAATACGAGATCGAGGAGGGCGTCGAGGGTGTCGTTATCGTGTCGGTCGAGGAAAACTCGGCCGCAGCCGAAAAACGCATCGTTGCGGGGGACGTGATTGTCGAGGTCGCCCAGGAAGAGGTCAAAACGCCTCAGGACGTCAAGGACCGGGTTAAAGAACTTACCGATGACGGCAGGCGCAACGCCCTTTTGATGATCGCCAACAAAACCGGCGAACTGCGTTTCATTACCGTTCCGATGCGGTAAATCGCGTTACGAACCGGTGTCGGCGTGCGCTTTGCGCCGGCGCCAGTCTTGTGCGGTGAGGGCATAGACCACGTGGCGTTTCAAATGTGCGGCGTCGTCGGGGATCATCGGATGATCGAAATCGCGCACCGGGTCGTAATGCATGCCGAGACGTTTCATGACCGCGGTGGACCGTTTGTTGGCCGGAACGGCGAAGGAAACGATTTCCGTTAATCCGCGTTCTTCAAAACCCATTTGCAGAAGCCTCTCGGCTGCTTCCGTTGCATATCCCTTGCCCCAATGTTCGGGCATCAGCCGCCAGCCGATTTCCACCGATCCTTTTTCGACATTCGGATGAAGGTCCGGCATCGAGAGCCCGATGAACCCGATGGCGTTTTCATCGTCCCGGGTCTGGAGTGCAAAAAAGCCGTAACCGGTTTCCTCGATCCTTCGTATCAGAGTGTGCAAGATGTCGCGCGTTTCGTGCCGATTGCGGCGGAACGGAAAAAACTCCATGATCTGCTCATCGGAGTTCAACCTGAAAAAGCTGTCCTCGTCGCCGGCGCGCCAGTTGCGAATGATCAAACGCTCGGTTTCGGCGATCATGTCTACGTCTCCGCAAATTCGTCCTGCTTGTATCCCTGAATGTACAACAGCGCCGTCAGGTCACCATGGTCCACACGCATTTTGGCTTTAGCAGCCACGCGCGGTTTGGCGTGAAGTGCAACGCCGCTACCGGCGATCCCAAGCATGCCCAGATCGTTTGCACCATCACCGACGGCCATGGTTTCCTGCGCCGTTATGCCGAGCTGGCGGATCAATTCCTGCAAGGCATCGACTTTGGCTTGCTGGCCAAGAATAGGTTCAGCCACAGTCCCGTCAAACACGCCATTGCTGTGTTGCAAGGTGTTGGCGCGGTGTTCGTCGAAGCCAAGTATTTCTGCAATACGGCTGGTAAAAACCGTGAAGCCGCCGGATACGAGCGCTGCATAGGCGCCGTTGGCTTTCATCGTGGCCAGCAGTTGCGGGCCGCCGGGTGTCAAGGTGATGCGATCGCGCAGGACTCTGTCGACAACGTCTGTCTCAAGGCCCTTGAGCAGCGCCACCCGTTCGCGTACAGCTGCCTCAAATTCGATTTCGCCGTTCATTGCCCGCCGCGTCACCGCTGCGACCCGGTCGTAAAACCCTGCTTCAGCAGCCAGTTCGTCGATACACTCCTGAGCGATCATGGTGGAATCCATGTCAGCGATCAGCAGCCGCTTTTTCCGTCCGACACTTTCCTGGATGACGATGTCCACGGGACGAGCCTCAAAAACATTCGATAAAAGCCGGTGTACTTCGTCTGCAGTTTTGCCCGGTGGTATCTCGATGTCGCAGGCGATGCCATCTGCAAGCCATACAGGCGGCAGCGATGCAACCGCCTTGGTTGCCTGCTGCGCCAGGCTTTGTGACAGAACAGGATTTGACGGATCGGTGACAAGCGTGGCAACGAGTGGCATTGATTACGGGTTCCTGGAGACGTCATGCGTTCCGTCCTGATAGCTGGCCCCACCGCAAGCGGCAAGTCCGCGCTCGCCATGGATTTTGCGGACTCCATGGGCGGCATTGTCATCAATGCCGATTCCATGCAGGTCTACGACACCCTGGAAATTCTGACGGCGCGACCTCCAAAGGCTGACACGCAGCGCGTAGAACATCATCTGTACGGCTTTGTGCCGGTGCGGCAATCCTACTCGGTCGGCCAATGGTACCGTGATGTGCGCGGTTTGCTCAATGACCCCCAGATCTTGGAACGCCCCAGGGTCTTTGTTGGCGGAACCGGCCTGTATTTCAAAGCCCTTTGCGGCGGACTTGCGGATATGCCGGATATTCCCGATGCCGTCCGCAGCCATTGGCGACGGGCGCTGGAACAGCAAGGCGCGGCACATCTGCATGAGGAACTGCGCCTCCGGGACCCGGCAATAGCCGGTGAACTCGATGTCAACGACAGTCAGAGAATTGTCAGGGCGCTTGAGGTGTTCGAAGCCTCGGGACGCTCGATCAGGTCATTTCAGCAGGCGAGGGGGCATGCGCTTATCGATGAGGCCGGGGCCAGGAAAATCGTTTTGATGCCGGATCGCCTGGAACTGAGGGCTCGTATCGAGCGTCGCTTTGAAGCGATGATGGAGCAAGGCGCCGCCGAGGAAGTCCGGCGGCTGCTGGAGCTCGATTTACCGACGAACCTGCCGGCCATGAAAGCGATTGGCGTCAGAGAGATCGCCGCCTATCTGGCCGGAACGATATCGCTTGATGAGGCGGTGGAAAGAGCCTGTATCGCGACGCGCCAATACGCCAAACGGCAACTGACCTGGTTCCGCAACCAACTCGATGCCAGTTGGGAACGCAGGCCTTGATGTCCGTTTCAGCGATCGTCGGTCGGCATGTCGGACTTCTTCAGCAAAGAGGCCCGGTGCGGTGATTTTGCCAACAGCGATTCGCGCAATTCCGAGGCGCGCACTGAACCAAGCGATTTCTGGCCCGGGGCCGGTTGATCAGGCATCGGCTTGTCTTCGATCGGCGCTGCCGGTCCGCTGACTGCCTTTTCCAACTCCGCAAGATCACCGAGAGCAGGCTGCAGTGTCGCGCCCTGCGGCGGCATGCCGGCCGAACCGAGCGGCGTTTCGGTATGGCGCATGTTTTTGACGATATTGCCGATATTCGGCAGTTGGTCCCTGCTGCCCATGCCGCGCATGGCAATGTTGCCACTGACGGTCTGGGGCAGTTCGCTTTGCGGCACGCGCTCGAAGCACATGCGCATGGGAACGGCAACCGCTTCACCAAATGCAATCGCTTCTCCATTGCCGATAGACGACAGGAAACTGATCGTTGAACTCGATGAGTTGGAGATGGCTGAGCGAATGATGTCCTGGTCCCGGTCATTTGCGAGGCGCATGGCAAAAACCGTCGAGCACTGTGACAGGATCGTCGGGTCCAGTTCTCCGGGCCTTTGGGTTATCACGCCCAGGCTAACCCCGTATTTACGGCCTTCCTTGGCGATACGGGCGACTGCCTGACGGGTCGGAAAGAAGCCGAGGCTCGGATCGGACGGCACGTAGCGGTGCGCCTCTTCACAAAGCACCAATATGCGCATTTGACCGTTGCTCCAAAGAGCGATCTCAAATGCCATGCGGCACAGAACCGATGCCACCGCGTTGACGACTTCGGACGGTATTCCCGAAAGCTGGAAGGAGGTGATCGGCTTTCCGTCTCCCGGGATGCGGAAGATTTCGCTGATAATCTCGATGAGATTGTCGTTGATTGTGTTTGTCGAGAACATGAACCGAAAGCGCGGGTCATTGATGACCGAACCAATCCGCATTTTCAGATTACGCAGATGCGGTTTCTCATCGCGGCCGTCCAGCTGCCCGATCCGTTCATCGATCAATGCCATGAGATCGGCTACCCGATAGGGGATCGGTGTATCCGCGGTAATGGATGAGCGGTCGACCTTGCGGGTCAGCATGGCGCTTTCAGGGTCGCCCCGGAAATTGCGCTTTGCTTCGGCGATCAGATCGCGCAGCATGTCGATTTCTTCTGCGACCGCAGGCCTTCCGCGGAAGATGACTTCGGTGAACTCCTCAAGCCGGAAAAGCCAGAAGGGCAGGTCAAGTGTGTCCGTCTCGATCAGATGAGCGCGCGTTTTAAAGGCGGACGCGAATTCATTGTGAGGGTCGAGAATAAGCACACGCAGGTCCGGACAGACATCGACAATGCGATTGACGAGGAGCGATACCGCGGTCGATTTACCGACGCCGGTGGTTCCCACGATGGCGAAGTGCCGGTTGAGAAGCGCATCGGCGGAAATGCATGACGGAATTTCCGAATTCTGCGTCAGATGGCCGATGTTGACGGGGTTGTCTGCATCGACCGAATAGATTGCATCAAGATCGCTCATGCGGATCTGATGGGCGACAGCACCGAGGGTCGGGTAGTCGGAGATACCCGCACTGAAATTTGCATCACTGTCGTCGCCACGGATCTCGCCGACGAGTTCGACCTCGAAATGCATGGTGTTGGGCTCACGCTCAAGCCAGATCTCACCGGGGCTGTGAATGCTGTAGACCAGTGCGACGACACGGTTGTTTCCAACCCGTATCGAGATGAGCCTGCCAACAGACATGGTGGTGGCGATGGCGTTCTCGTCATCGGGAACGCGGGCGGAAATTGTTGCGCGTGCACCATTGCACTTAACAACGTGACCGAGGACGCGAGACGTATAGGAGACGTCGCGCCTTTCCTCTTGTGGTGTCGTCTGGATCATGCTGCCCCTGCTTCATACAGTTAAGCGTGTGTGTGTGTACAAACCCCGATCGCTCTGTTTTCCGATGTTGGCGAACGACGGCCGGCGCAGATTAACGAATTTGTGTTAACAAGGCGTTGTTGCGAGCCGACTGGCCCTGTGGCCTGCCAGTTCAAAAATGCCGCAGTTGAGGCGCCGGCGAATGGGTTTTGCGGCATTGACGTGTCCGTTCTTTGCCGCTAACGTCCCGCGCATGATCAGGAATGGACTAATTGTGGTGAGAAAGCGCATGGGCAGGATGGTGTAACCATCCGGCGGCAGCCACCCATGCGCTGAATGAGGCTCCGATAGGGGCCTTTTTTTATGGCCTGGTAAGAAACGGGTTAAACCAAAGTCTGCAATGCAATTGAAAATATTCAAGAATTGGCAAGGGATCGAGACGGAACAGGACGATGACGGGCACAAATAAGGAAATGACGGGCGCCGAGATGGTCGTTCAGGCGATGAAGGACAATGGTGTCGAGGATATTTTCGGATATCCGGGCGGCGCCGTGCTGCCGATCTATGACGAGCTGTTCCAGCAAGAAGAGATCGCGCATGTGCTTGTGCGCCATGAACAGGGGGCCGGTCATGCCGCGGAGGGTTATGCGCGTTCGACCGGAAAGGTTGGTGTTGCGCTGGTCACATCCGGACCGGGCGCAACCAATATTGTGACCGCGCTTCAGGATGCGTTGATGGATTCAATCCCGCTGGTGTGTATCAGCGGTCAGGTGCCGACGCCTCTGATCGGATCGGACGCGTTTCAGGAATGCGATACCGTCGGCATTACCCGTCCGTGCACCAAGCACAATTGGCTGGTCCGTGATGTCAAGGACCTGCCGCGGGTGCTCCACGAGGCGTTTCGGATCGCGCAATCGGGTCGCCCCGGGCCGGTGGTTGTCGATATTCCAAAGGATGTTCAGTTTGCAACCGGGACCTATATCGGGCCGTCTCCGGTTACCGAACAGAAGAGCTATCAGCCCAAGGTTCAGGGCGATCTTGATGCCATCCGCGAAGCCATTGCTCTCATGGGCGAGGCGAAAAAACCCGTCATCTATACTGGTGGAGGTGTCGTCAATGCCGGCCCCGAGGCAAGCCATCTGCTGCGTGAACTCGTTCAGCTCACGGATTTTCCCATCACATCGACCCTGATGGGGCTTGGCGCCTATCCGGCATCGGGCAAGAACTGGCTCGGCATGCTCGGCATGCACGGCACATACGAGGCAAACATGACCATGCATGATTGCGATGTCATGATTTGCATCGGTGCGCGGTTCGATGACCGCATCACCGGGCGGATTGATGCGTTTTCGCCCAATTCGAAGAAAATCCACGTGGATATCGATCCATCCTCGATCAACAAGAACGTTCACGTCGATGTCCCAATCCTTGGTGATTGCGGACATGTTCTGGAAGATATGGTGCGACTGTGGCGGGCATCGTCTCACAAGGTCGACAGCAAGGCGCTGTCGGGCTGGTGGGACCAGATCGACAAATGGCGGGCGCGCGATTCACTCGCCTACACGCCCAATAAGGATGTCATCATGCCGCAATATGCGTTGCAGCGGCTCTACGAACTGACCAAAGACAAGGATACCTACATCACGACGGAAGTCGGGCAGCATCAGATGTGGGCGGCCCAGTTTTACGGTTTCGAGGAACCCAATCGCTGGATGACGTCCGGTGGCCTTGGCACCATGGGGTACGGCCTGCCGGCTGCGCTCGGGGTGCAGATTGCCCATCCGGATTCTCTGGTTATCGACATAGCCGGCGACGCATCGGTTCAGATGACGATCCAGGAAATGTCATCGGCGGTTCAGTATGAGGCGCCGATCAAGATCTTCATCCTCAACAACCAGTATATGGGCATGGTTCGCCAGTGGCAGCAATTGCTGCACGGCAACCGTTTGTCCCATTCCTATACCGAGGCCATGCCGGATTTCGTGAAACTGGCGGAGGCCTATGGCTGTGTCGGTATCAGGGCCGAAAAACCCGGTGAACTGGATGATGCCATCAACGAAATGATCTCGGTCGACAAGCCGGTCATTTTCGATTGCCGTGTTGCCAATCTTGCCAATTGCTTCCCGATGATCCCGTCCGGCAAAGCGCATAATGAGATGCTCCTTCCGGACGAAGCAACGGATGAGGCGGTTGCGACAGCGATCGACAAAAAGGGCAAGGCTCTGGTCTAGAGCGGCGGACAAACGCATGAAAGCAGGCAATCACCCGGGCTGGCCAGACTACGGCATGCTGTGTGTGCTGGCCGCCATATGGGGCGGCAGTTTCATGCTGACCCGGGTGGCTGTCGCCGAACTGCCGCCGTTTACACTGACGGCAATCCGCCAGGGCATCGGTGTCCTGGTGATGGGAGCCGTGGCGGTTCAGGCCGGCCAGGCGCTCAATGCGAGCCGCTCCGACCATGGTGCTATCTTCGCGTCCGCCTTTTTTGGCCTGGCATTGCCGTTCATCCTGATCACCTGGGGCCTTGAAGAGGTGACGGCTGGGTTTGCCGCCATTTTGATGGGGCTGATGCCGCTTATCACCATCGTGCTTGCGCATATTTTCACCGACGATGAAAAGATGAACCTGATGAAACTGCTTGGCGTTTTCATCGGAATTGCCGGCCTTGTCGTGCTGTTCTGGCCTGACATTGCCGGCGGGTCGGATGCACAGCTCTGGCGGCAATTGGCAATCATGAGCGCGGGTGTTTCCTATGCGATCAATGCGCTGATCACGAAAAAGCTGCTGCATCTGAACGCCCGTCCGATGTTTGCCGTTAACATTGGATGGTCGTTCGTGATGGTTTTGATCCCCGCCACGCTGTTGGAGACCTGGCCGGCACAAAACCCCTCCGCAGCGGCGTGGACCAGTGTTGTGCTGATGGGCGTTTTTCCAACGGCCATCGCATCTCTGATCATGTTCAGGGTCATTGCGCGCCAGGGCGCTTCATTTTTCGGGCAGATCAACCTGCTTGTGCCCGTCGCCGGCGTCCTATGGGGTGCTGCTATTTTGGATGAACGCCTGTCTTTGAATGCACTGGCTGCTCTTGTCATAATCCTGTCGGGCGTTGCCGTTGCCCGGATGCAACTGAAGAATCATTTCCAGACAACCGAGGAAAAGACCTCATGAACGCACAACACAAACCGACCGGTTCGGCCTATTTCATCGCCAAGGAGACCGAGCAACCGGAAACGCGAACGCTGTCGGTGCTGGTCGATAACGAGCCGGGTGTCCTTGCCCGGGTGATCGGGCTGTTTTCCGGTCGTGGCTACAATATTGAGAGCCTGACCGTTTCCGAGACGGAACATGAAGCGCATCTGTCGCGCATCACGATTGTCACGCGAGGGACCCCCAACGTGCTTGAGCAGATCAAACACCAGCTTGAGCGGATTGTGCCGGTGCATCGCGTTGTCGACCTGTCGACCAGGGCCCGTGAAAAGGGTCATGAAAAACCGCTTGAGCGGGAACTTGCGCTGATCAAGGTGAAAGGCGGCGGCGATCACCGTGTCGAGGCGCTGCGCCTTGCCGACGCCTTTCGCGCCCAAGTCATAGACGCCAATACCGAGCATTTCATCTTCGAGATTACCGGACGCGTTTCAAAGATTGAGCAGTTCATTTCCATCATGCGCCCGCTCGGGTTGATCGAAGTCTGCCGCACGGGTGTCGCCGCTCTCAATCGCGGCCCCGACGGGATGTAACGTCCGGCGCGAGCCATGTTCACAGCGTATGCGAGCCATGCGTCGTGGCTGTTGTCATCTATTTCAATTTAGGTCAGCATTGCTGACTTAAATGGAGGAGCATGATGACGGTCGACACGTTTCTCGCGCTGATCACCTTTGCCTTTGTCACATCCGTGACGCCGGGACCGAACAATTTCATGCTTCTGGCTTCGGGTGTGAATTTCGGGTTTGTGCGGACATTTCCCCACATGTGCGGCATTGCAGCGGGATTCTGTACGCTCTTGCTGGGTGTGGGTTTTGGGCTTGGCGCGCTTTTAAAGAGTTGGCCGACGCTGGCGCTTGGCCTCAAATTCGCCGGCGGAGCCTATCTTTTGTATCTGGCGTGGAAGATTGCCGGGAGCCGGTCGCTTGGCGAAAGCCGGAAGGCTGCACGGCCGATAACATTCTTGCAGGCCGCAGCGTTTCAGTGGGTCAACCCCAAGGCGTGGATGATGGGTGTGACGGCAATGGTACTTTTCACCGACCCGTCCCGGCCGGACCTTTCGGTGGTATTCGTTGCGCTCGCCTTTGTACTGGTCAATTTCCCCAGCGTTTCCGTCTGGGCGGGGTTTGGCATGGTCCTGCGGCGTTTTCTGTCCGATCCGGCCCGGCTCAAATGGTTCAATATCGTCATGGCCGTTCTGCTGGTTGCGACACTCATTCCGATGATGATGTAGCGGGTCCGACCTGGTTGCCGTTGGCCGGACAATTTTTCCCGTCGGAGATTTACTTGAACGCCGTATGCGATAAAGTTCAACCATGACCAATTCTCACGATCATGATCACGACAATCATTTCGATCCGATGACCGCAAGGGTGAAGGCTCTCGAGACCATCCTTACGGAAAAGGGCCTGATAGAACCTGAGGCCATCGATGCCATTGTCGATACCTATCAAAACAAGGTTGGACCACAGAACGGCGCGCGCGTCGTAGCGAAGGCCTGGGCCAACAAAGACTTTGCCCAATGGTTGCGTGACGATGCGACGGCGGCCATTGCCTCGCTTGGCTTTACCGGACGGCAGGGCGAACATATGCGTGCCGTGTTCAACGGGCCGCAAACGCATAATCTGGTCGTCTGTACGCTGTGCTCCTGCTATCCGTGGAGCGTACTTGGCTTGCCGCCCGTCTGGTACAAGTCGCCGCCTTATCGCTCGCGGGCTGTGATGGACCCTCGCGGCGTACTGGAAGAATTTGGCGTAACGCTCGGTAACGACGTTAATATCAGGGTCTGGGACTCCACTGCGGAACTGCGTTATCTGGTCGTGCCGCAGCGCCCGGACGGTACAGATGATCTGGACGAAGACGCGCTGGCGGCGCTGGTGACGCGTGATTCCATGATCGGTACCGGGTTTGCGAGGCCGGTGACATGAACGGACCGCACGATCTCGGTGGCCGAATGGGTTTCGGGCCGGTTTTACCGGAGGCCGATGAGCCGGTTTTCCATGCTGAATGGGAAAAACGCGCGCTCGGTGCAACGCTGTGCTGCGGTGCCCTGGGGCTTTGGAACATCGATGAAAGCCGCCATGCCCGCGAATGCCTGCATCCGGCAGACTACTATTCTTCGAGTTACTATGAAATCTGGACCAAGGCGCTGGAGGTGCTGCTGGTTCGCCATGGCTGCGTAACCGGGGAAGAGCTGGAAACAGGGCATGCAAAGAGGCCGTCCACCATCGACCGTCCGGCTCTGAAGGCGCAGGCTGTTCCCGAGACGCTCGCCCGGGGCGGACCCTGTGACAGGCCGGCATCGGAACCGGTGCAGTTTGCCGTTGGAGACCGTGTCAGGGTGCGTAATCTCAACCCGCAGGGCCATACGCGGATCCCGTGCTATGCGAAAGGCAAGGTCGGTGCCGTTGAGGAGGTCGCCGGTGTCTATGTGTTTCCTGATGACAACGCTCATGGCCGCGGTGAAAACCCGCAATGGCTCTACCGCGTCGTGTTGACCGGCCGCGAGCTTTGGGGCGAAGACGGCGACCCGAACCTGACCGTGTCCATCGATGCGTGGGAGAGTTACCTTGAGCGGGCGTGAGGGTCGCGGGGTCGGCGGTTCGCTTCCGAAGGAGATCGAAGACCCGTCACCCTTTACCGAACCCTGGCAGGCACAGGCATTTGCAATGGCCGTTGAACTCAACCAACGCGGCTTGTTTACATGGGCGGAATGGGCCGACACGTTGTCGTTGGAATTGAAACGGCCCGGTGTTGCACAAGATGGAAGTGATTACTACACCTGCTGGATGCGCGCTCTTGAAAAGCTGATCACAGCAAAAAGCGTTGCCGGCAAGGATCAGATCGATGATCTGAGCAAAGCCTGGGCCCGGGCGGCAAACGCAACACCGCACGGACAGCCCATCCTGCTTGAGAACGACCCGCACATGCCATGAGCGGCCAACGATCTTGAACATGTATATTGCAATCGGAATCTCCCATGACGTTCACACTGGATGACAGTCTTGGCCTTGAAGCGCCGGGCAATGACACGTTCCGCAGCCAGACCGACCAGCGCTATTGGAATATGAAGGGCCCCTATGGAGGCTGGATCGCGGCCTTGTTGATCAAAGCGGTTCTCCACGATCTGGAAGACGCACGTTTTGAACCGATCGCGTTGACGGTCGACTTCATGAAAGCGCCGCCGGAGGGGCCTTTGATCCTTCGCCGCACTTGCGACCGGGTTGGCCGAACGGCGGCTTTCTGGCGTGTCATGCTGGAATTGCCGGACGGCACACCCTGCGCACGGGCGATGCTCACGCTGGCTCCCCACCGCGAAACGCTGATTTTTTCAAATCCGGAGATGCCCGATGTCCCGCCGGCTGAAGCGGTCGAAACCTTCAACGGCCGCATGCTGCCGATCAACTGGGCAAAGCTCTATGAGACGCGTCCCATCAAGGGAAAAATGGGCGATGTGACGTCCGATGCCCATTCGCTGGTGTGGACCCGCGATGCGGATGGACGTCCGCTCGACTATCTTTCCATTACAGCGATAGCAGACAGCCCGTTTCCCAGGTTGTTCCTCGCCACGGGTCGCCCATCCAATATTTCGACTATCTCGATGACGGTCTATTTTCATTCAACAACATCGGAAATGGCTGCCATTGGTAATGATTCCATTCTCGTTGATGCAAGGTGTGAACGCTCGTTCGGCGGGTTTTACGATCAGCATACGCGGTTTTATGCCCGCAGCGGCGAGACGATCGCCGTTTCGCAACAGATGGTGTGGTACGATCGCGCACCCTGAGGTGCATTTCCGGCTTGCCCTGTAAGCGCGAATCCTGCCAGTTGTCGGCATGCAGTTTTCCAATCAACAGGATGAAGCGCTGAAGGCGGTTTCGAACTGGCTCAGCCGAGGTGACAGTCCGTTGTTCCGGCTGTTCGGCTATGCCGGGACAGGCAAGACAACGCTTGCCCGCCATTTTGCCGAGGAAGTTGACGGCGATGTGCAATTCGCCGCCTTTACCGGCAAGGCTGCGCAGGTTCTGCGCAGCAAGGGCGCCAGCAATGCCAAGACCATTCATTCGCTGATCTACCGTCCGCGCGGCGAGGAAGCCGTCGAGGACGAGGAAACAGGCAAGACTTCCATCGCGCCGATGTTTTCGTTGAACAGACAAAGCCCGGTCGCACAGGCTTCGCTGGTCATTGTCGACGAGTGTTCGATGGTGGACGAAGAGCTTGGTCAGGACTTGATGAGTTTTGGAACGCCGATCCTCGTTCTCGGCGATCCGGGACAATTGCCGCCGGTTTCCGGCGGCGGCTTCTTTACCGAGCACGAACCGGATTATCTGTTAACCGAAATTCACCGGCAGGCCCGCGACAATCCGATTGTCGATCTGGCGATGCGCGTGCGCGAAGGCGTCGATATCGGTTATGGCGACTGGGGCAGGGCGCGCGTCATCACGAAATCCGACGTAACGACGGAGCTGGTGCTGGAGGCGGATCAGGTGCTTCTCGGCATCAACCGGACACGCCGCCGCTACAATCAGCGTTTGAGGGAATTAAGAGGCTTTGACGCCAAATATCCGCAGGCCGGCGATAAGCTGGTGTGCTTGCGCAACGACCCGGCGAAGGGGTTGCTGAACGGCTCCCTGTGGCAGGTCATGACATCGTCACGCGAGACGGTGAAGCCGGGGATCAACCTGCTGGTCAAGCCGGAGGATGACGACATGAATCGCGGCTCGGCAAAGATCAAGCTCCTGAAGGCGGCCTTTGAAGACCCGGATACGGAAGTGCCGTGGCAAACCAAGAAACGCTACGACGATTTCGACTACGGCTATGCGCTGACGGTGCACAAGGCACAAGGATCGCAGTGGGACAATATCGTGCTGTTCGACGAGAGTTTTGCCTTCCGCGACTCGCGCGAGCGCTGGCTTTATACGGCGATTACGCGGGCGGCCGAACAACTGACAATCGTGCGATAAGGCACTGCCTGTCAGTCTTCACCATTGCCGTAAATCCATTTCCACGCCTCAGTCTCGTCATCGAGTTCAAAATGCCTGACGTCCATGCGGAATAGGGGGCCGAAAAAGCCGATGGCGTTTGCGGCCCATGTCGGTCCGCCGACCAGCGCATAGCGGCGCATATGACGGATGGCCTGGTACTTTCCGACATAGGTCTTCTCCGAGAAGAGCGCGCTCCAGTCAAAACCGTCATAGCGTCCCAGGCGGACAAGCAGGTTTATCTTGCCGTGTTTTTCATAGGCGTTTTCAAGTATCTTGTAGGCCCCATCCATCTCTTCCTGGGACACATGGCCGTCGATTTCGAAGGCGTAGACATCGTCACGTTCTGTTTCGATCTGCGTGAGGGCGGGATGTACGAGTTTTTCGGTCATAACGGACCTCCAACGATGTTGCACCTCAGTTTCATTTAGGCATGCAATACAACCGATGCAATCGGCGGTCCCCATTGGTTTGGTTTCAACTGCTTAAATTGGTTCGTGATTGTCTCAGGGTTGCGGGTTAGATAGTGCAAAAGTGGGCGAACCCGTTGAAAGCAAAGAATTATGGTCGAAACTGCGATGACCAGGCTGTCCGTTAATCTCAACGCCATTGCGATGTTGCGCAACAGGCGCGATCTGCCGTGGCCAAGCCTGACGGACCTTGGCGCGCTGGCGCTTCAAGCCGGTGCACACGGGCTGACAGTTCATCCACGGCCGGACCAGAGACATGTGCGGTTTTCCGACTTGCCCAAGATCAGGGCGCTGATTGATGACGATTTCCCGCACGCCGAATTCAATATCGAGGGATATCCGACGGAGGACTTCCTTCAGCTAGTGGAAGCCAATCAGCCGGAACAGGCGACGCTGGTTCCTGACGACCCGGCGCAGGCAACATCGGATCATGGGTGGGATTTTCGCAGGGATCTGGAGCTTTTGAAGCCTGTCGTGCTTCGGCTGAAGAAGCAGGGTATTCGGGTTTCCCTTTTTGCCGAAGGCGATGCAAATGCCGAGGCGCTTGCGGCCGCAGCCGAAACGGGTGCCGATCGGGTGGAGTTTTTCACCGGGCCCTATGGGGCAAGCTATGACGATCCGAAAACCGAAAGCCGGATATTGGCTCAGCTCGCAAAGAGCGCTGCCACTGCTACCGATCTGGGGCTCGGCATCAATGCGGGTCACGATCTGACGGTGGCCAATCTGACGGCGCTGAAAAAGAGCATGCCGATGCTGCTAGAGGTGTCAATCGGCCACGGCCTGACCGCTGATGCCTTGCAATACGGCATGAGCGAGACCGTGCGGCGTTTCTTGCGAGCTTGTGGGCACGACGTTTAACGTCGGGCTGGGTCCAATCCTCACTTCGCAGTCAGATCCTTCGATGCTTCAATCCGGCTTTGTCCAATCAAATTCCAGCCAGTGATTGAAATTGCGCGCCCATATCGGGGCAACAACAGGGTGGCTTGCAACGGACTTGGTCAAGGCAGTGCAGCGCGGCAGATCGGGCCGGGGGCGATGCCAGGCACAAAGCATTGCGCACAGAACATCGATGGGTGACAGGCGGTCGCCACACAGTCCCGATCGATCTTCAAGTTGCCTTTCAATCAGACCAAAAGCCTCGTGATTTCTCGCTGCGGCTGCGCGACGAACCGCCTTGTCGATCTCTTCGGGTGCGACATCGCGGTCTTTGGCGTAACGTCCGGGATAGACCAACCGCAACATGCCTTCATAGAGATTGACCACCATGAACACGCCCCACCGGTAGAAGGCGGCGTTGTCATCGATATAAAGCTGTGGTCCTGTGCGCAGCGTTTCGTGTTCCTCGGCAAGGTAGAAAAGAATCGCCGCCGTTTCGGTGACGGTACGACCGTCGGGCGTAACCAGTACCGGCACTTGACGCCATGGGTTCACTTTCTGAAACTCTTCGGAAAGATCGCTGCCAGGTATCGACTCCAGCAGGACCAGCTCATGTGGAATATCGGCGAGAGCAAGGACGGCCTCAATCGCAAACCCTCCTGAGCCCAGGCGGTTGTGCAGCGTATAGGGTTTCGTCACGTTTTCCTCCATGGTGCAAGCTAGGGCGGGCACGAGCGATCACTCGTCCAAATTGAATCAGCATCCCGTTGCGCAGTTCGATTTCGGGCAATATCGAATGGATGCCCTTTCGTTGCAATCTATATAAAAGCGGCTTGACGGTCCAAGCGGCATCGCTTAAAACCGCCGAACCGTACCGTACGGTACGCATAACCATGGAAAGTACGAAAGTGCCTGTAAACCCGGTACCGCTAGAGGATGCAGAGTTCACGCCGCGCCAGAATGCAGTGCTGGAAGCCGCCTTGCACCTGCTGGTGGAAGGGGGCGGTGGTGCGTTGACCACGGCGCGTATTGCAAAGGCCGCAAACTGTTCCAAGGAAAGCCTCTACAAATGGTTCGGCGACCGGGATGGTCTCCTGGCTGCCATCATCGAATACCAGGCCGGGAAGGTGCGTTTGCCGGAAGCAGCCACGCTGCCTGAGACGGCCCGGAGCTTTCGCAATTCGCTTGAGCGCTTCGCGTTCGATCTGCTCAGCGTCCTCTCAGGCGATGTTTCACTGGCCTTGAACCGGCTGGCGATCGGCCAGGCGAGCCGCGAGGACGCCCATCTCGGCACGCTGGTGCTGGAACGCGGGCGCCGGGTGATCGGGCTGCGTGCCGGTGCGCTGCTTGAAGCCGGGCGAACAAAGGGTTTTATCGCCTATGATGACGGCGAGGAGGCGTTCGGCACCTTATACGGCCTGATAATCCGGGATATTCATGTGCGCCGCTTGCTGGGCGACGAATCCGCATCCGGAAACGGCATGCTGGAGCGGCAGGCAAAAAAGGCCGTTGAACAGTTTTTCTCGCTTTACGGGACCGCCGGGAGCTCGGGATCGGAGCTCGAACCGGTACGGATGAACAAATGATCAATTCAGAACATGAAGGAAAGGAAGACTTATGCGTGTTTATTATGATCGCGATGCCGATCTTAATCTGATCAAATCGAAGAAAGTCGCCATTATCGGATATGGAAGCCAGGGAAGGGCGCATGCGCTGAACCTGAAGGATTCCGGCGCGACCAACGTCGTCATTGCCCTGCGCGAGGGATCAGCGACGGTCAAAAAGGCTGAAGCAGACGGGTTTGAGGTCAAGTCGGTCGCGGATGCCGCCGCCTGGGCCGACCTGATGATGATGGCAACGCCCGACGAACTGCAGGCTGACATCTACCGAGATCACATTGCCGGTAACATCCGTGACGGTGCGGCGATTGCCTTTGCTCACGGCCTCAATGTGCATTTCGGCCTGATCGAGCCGAAAGCGTCTGTCGACGTGCTGATGGTTGCTCCGAAAGGTCCGGGTCACACGGTGCGCGGCGAATACCAGAAGGGCGGCGGCGTTCCCTGCCTGATCGCCGTTCATCAGGACGCATCGGGCAATGCCCATGATCTCGGCCTTTCTTACGCGTGCGGCGTTGGCGGCGGACGATCCGGCATCATCGAGACCAACTTCAAGGAAGAGTGCGAAACCGACCTCTTTGGCGAACAGGTCGTCCTGTGTGGTGGTCTCGTTGAACTGATCCGTGCCGGTTTCGAGACGCTGGTGGAAGCCGGATATGCACCGGAGATGGCCTATTTCGAATGTCTCCACGAAGTCAAGCTCATCGTCGACCTGATCTATGAAGGCGGTATCGCCAACATGAACTACTCGATCTCGAACACGGCCGAATGGGGCGAATATGTGTCGGGCCCGCGCATCATTACCGATGAGACAAAGGCCGAAATGAAGCGGGTGCTCAACGATATCCAGACCGGAAAATTCACATCCGAATGGATGCAGGAATACCGGGCCGGCGGTGCGCGCTTCAAGGGCATTCGCCGTAACAACGATGCCCACCAGATCGAGGAAGTCGGTGAGAAGTTGCGTGGCATGATGCCCTGGATCAAGTCCAATGCGCTTGTCGACAAGGAGCGTAACTGACCGGTTTGGTTTTGCCTTATCAATAGGGCGTGAACGAACATCAGCGGGGCGCTTTGCGCTCCGCTTTTTTTAATGGGCGAAATATTTCAAGAGATATATACATTAAACATGTTCAGTATTTGTTGTTTAATATTTCAGTATTGAAACAACACAAAGTGTTGGCTCTCTTATTTTGAATGTGATTTGAAGAAAGACTGTTCATACACCCATATGTGGTCGACGCAACCAAACGAGGACAAATTGCGATGACCAGATTTTTGCGTTTTCTAACAGTGGCTGCGCCGGCGGCGCTCCTGGCCGGCACGGCACATGCGGCGGATGCGATCTTGGAGCCCGCACCTGTGGCAGCGCCGGTCGCTGAGTCCGCGCCTGCTCCGAACTACTGGAACGGGTTTTATGCCGGTGTTCTGCTTGGATATCACCATGAGACCGTCGACACGGTCGGCGGTAACGGTTCGGGCGCGTCGCTTGGCGGTTATGCCGGTTACAACCACCTTTTCAGCAACAACATCGTTGTTGGCGTCGAGGGCGACTACAATGCGGCTTTCGGCAGTTTCGACGGCTTTGACTGGGAGTTGTCCAGTTTCGGAACCGTTCGCGGACGGCTCGGTTATGCCATGAACCGGTTTCACATCTATGCCACGGGCGGCCTGGCGCTTATGGATTTCAAGTCGTCCTTTGCCGGCCCGGGCAATCCTGGCCTTGAAACCGGCTGGACGGTCGGCGGTGGCCTTGAATATATGGTCACGCAGAACATCAGTGCCCGGGCTGAATACCTCTACATGAATTTCAACGATACGTTCCAGGATGTCGGTGCGCCGGCCGGTATTACTACCGACATTCACAATGTCCGTGCCGGTGTTGCCTATCACTTCTGATCGACCTTAGCCGGGGTGGGGGACCTGCCGCTGCCATTTTGGCAGCGGCTTTTTTGTGGTGACAAAGCACCGTCTGTTTTTTTAGCGCAAGCCGAGAAGACGTTTGAGCGTTTTGCGCGGATGGCGAAAGACTGACGGTTGCGGCGGCCGGTAAGCTTGGGGAACGACGGGCTCGGGAAGAGTTCGCTCCATCGCGGCGCGCTGCAGATGATCAGGCAGGGTCAAGGTCGTCAGCCTGTCGTTCTGTGTCGTGATGATATCGTCTCCGGTCAGGCCGAATGAATCCTGCGGCTGCCGGTCGACCTTCCGCCAGTCAAAGTCGACGCGGCGGATGTTTTGCCCGGGCCGGCCGTGGCTGAGATGATAGGTGTTGCCGATCTTTTGGACGGGTGCGGTGTGTTCAAACGCCGCTGTACAGAATATGGCATCCTTGTGCGTGTTGCTGAAGGTCAAATCCTCGCGGAAACCGCCAATCTCGTGAAAGAGCGATCTGGAGCAAAAGATGAAATCTCCTGACGCCATGCAATAGGGCTCGATATCGCTGGCATGGTTGTCGGACAGGGATGGGTCGTTAAGCGAAGATGCATCCTCGATGTCGATCCAGCCGGCCCTGTACAACATGCGCGTTTCGAAGTTGCCCTTTTGCAGGAACTCCAGGACATCGTCGCCGAAGTAATTGTCGGGATTTGTCAGCAGCAGCCATGATCCTCTGGCTCTGGCGGCTCCGGCATTCTTGGCGTGATATTCAAACAGCTTGATGTGCCGGTTTTCGCTGATCAGCCGGTGGATGGATGCGTCGACAACAATGCAGCGCGCCTTGTCGATGGTGGACAGCAGCTTTTCTGACAATAACGGCCTTCCGGGAAGCGGGTTCCACTCGACGAATACCAGCTCCGCCTCAACGCCCCGGGCCTCCAGCGCTTTAAGATTGTAGAGGCTGGTCGAAAACAGCCGATCCTCGAAATCGCCGCCGTAATTGTCGTTGCGGCCCACAATGACGATCGAAATCATGCATCCACCCTGCGCATATAGGCTTCATAGGCTCTAAGGGCCCGTTGCGGCCAGTAGGCACTGATGTCGTAACTTCCGGAATTGATCGCTTGCACCATCTTCGCGTTGTTTTCGTAGCCGACAAACTCGTTGACCAGATTGCCGGTCAGGTCCTGCACGTTTCTGTCCTGGCGAACCGAGGCCTGCGCATAGGCGACTTTGTAGCCGAGGTGAAGCAGATGATAGGCGGCCCAGATATCGTCCATCCTGCCGGCAAAAGGCACCATGAAGTAGCGCCGAAGTGCTTCGGAGGTCAGGAAAGTATTTTGTGAATTGAAGGGGCTGACCGTGTCGGATGTGAAAGGAAAGCTGCCCGTATCGAAAGTTACATCCGGAGCGTGTTCCATGCGGCAGACCGCATCGATATCCGGGTCGCCATCCCAGAAATCGGCCTGAATATCGACATGGACCTGTCGGTCTTCGAAATTTGAATAGTCTCGGGTTCTAAGCAGTTGAAGGGGAAAGCCGCGATGCCAAAGGTGCCTGTGTTCCGTCGCGCCGACCGGGTCAAAACAATCGCCATCGACGATAAATGACTTCATTGTCGCCGTCGTGCCGACAAGCAGTTCGCTGCCCCAGTTCTCATAGGGTATGTTGTCATCATCGACCGTCGCAATGATATCGGCGCCTTCATCCAGCGCCAGCACAAAGCCGAGATTTCGGCGCTGGATGCAGTTCCAGCCAATCAGCTCCGAAAGCTCCGGTGCGAGTTTTTCCTGATCCGAAGGTGACAGGTATCGCCCGTTGTCCAGCCGGTAGTCGGTCGGCGTTTTCCGGTCGCCCACCACGATCAACGTCCAGTCCTTCATGGCATCAAAGCGCCGGATCGCCTCGGTTGGTGCGTTGATGGTGGTTGAAACGATATATTTTTTGTGTCCTTGCATGCACAGACGCTTAGACAAGGAGGCGACCGGGAACAAGCGCAAATAACCTCAAAGCCAAGCGCGTTTCTCTTTGCGCATTGTCCCGTCGCGATGTTGACAGCTATCACCAACACGATAAGACTGCCGCCCAGATGGTTCCGGCGAATCCTTACGGCTAGCTGGATGAAAAGGGAACACGGTGCGGTGTAACCATCAGGTGCCAATTCCGTGACTGCCCCCGCAACTGTAAGCGGAGAGCCTATCAGCGAAAACCACTGGGTATGGTGTGTAGTCTCCATCCTGGGAAGGTGCTGACAGGCATAGACCCGCGAGTCAGGAGACCTGCCATCGCTCAACTTAAACTCGGGCGGGGTGCCCCCGGGGAGGTCGTAGTGATGACATCGAAAATTTCGCTGACATTTGCCGGGCGTAACAAATCCGGCCTTCATCTCTCCCTTCGGTACCCGCCGCTTCCTCGGGGGATGATGATCTGTGCAAAACAAGAAATTGGCGAGCTTGTCGGTCTGTACCCGTTGCCGGCAGGCAGCGTTCTCCGGCCCGGATAACCAGCGGCCGGGTTATCGCCTGGCCAAGACACTCCATTCACAATTTTCCGGCAGCGCCGCCGCCGGGCTCGGCATGTCGTTTCGTGGCGTGCGTTGCATGAGCCAGTGCAAGCGTCCTTGCGTTGTCGCGCTGTCGGGGCCATCCAAATACACGCTCGTATTCGGCGATCTTCACCCGCAAACCGATGCCGAGGCGATCCTCGAACTGGCCGAAAAGTATGCCACGACAACCAATGGTTTCGTCGAGCGCGCCGATCGTCCAGAAGCCTTGCGCGCCGGCATTCTTGGCCGCATTCCGCCCCTCAACCTTGATGGCGACCCAATCGACCCTGATTTCACCATTCTTCCTGCAATCGACAAGGACATACTTTGATGCTTATTGCGAAAAACCAATTGAACCGGGATCAGCAAACCTTTGACAGATGCCGCAACGCCCTGTCGGCTGCAGGCCTTGCAGCTGCGTTTGCCCTGGCAGGTGTGATTGCTTCCGCGGCGGCTGAAAACGTGACTGTCGGCCAGACGTTCCTTGCATCAGGTCTTGATCCTGCCGATGGTTCAACCGGCTGGGCGCTCGTATCCCATGGTATTGCCGAACAGCTTTTCTCCGTATCGCGCGATGGAGAGGTCATTCCTAATCTCGCCGCGTCCGCGACAAAAAATGCGGATGGCTCCTGGATGATTGAACTGTCGCCCGAACGCTTTTTCTCCGATGGAACGCCCGTTACAGCCAAGCTGGTCGCGGCCGCTCTCAACCGCACCGGTGAGGCCAACGCGTCGGCACGCGCGACAGCGGGCCGGTTGATTTTCGAAGCGGTGGACAACGATACGCTGAACGTGACAACCGAGCAGCCAACGGCGATCCTTCCATCCATTCTCGCCGAGTGGGCCTTCCCGGTTTACATGGAGACCAGCGGCGATCCCATCTTTACCGGTCCATTTGCCGTGGAAAGCTTCGAAACCGGCTCCGCGATCGAGATGGTGCCGAATAGGCACTATGAAGGACACGGGCAGCGGCCGGATGTTACGATCCGGCGGATCGCTGATGGTCAGTCTATGGCGCTTGCATTTGCATCCGGCGAGTTGGACCTTGCCTTCAATCTGCCTGTTGAAACCATCTCGATGTTTGATGGCAGCAAAGACCGGTCGGTAAGATCTTTCCCGGTCGCTTACCAGTACATGATGTGGATGAACACGCGCACGCCGACACTGGGAGACGTTCGGGTCCGCCGGGCGATCGACGCTGCTATTAACAGGAACCATCTGGTAACCGCCGCGCGAGCGGGCACACCGGCGACAGGCGCTTTCGCCGCTGGCTACCCGTTTGCTGCCGAGGGGACACTTGCCTACGATCCCGACCTATCGGCACGCCTGCTTGATGAGGCCGGCTGGATTATGGGTGATGATGGCTTGCGCTCCAAGGATGGCAAAAATCTGGACCTCGTTTTGTGGGCCTATCCGCAGCGCCCCGATCTCGTGACCTTCCAACCGGTAATCCGTGCGGCTCTCGCGGATCTGGGCATTGCAGTGACAACGCAGGTGACCGAATCCCCGAGCAATGTCGCGGACAGCGGCGAGTTCGACCTGTTCCTTTGGGCGCAGCATACCGCTCCTTCGGGTGATCCTGGCCTGTTTCTTTCTCTCTTCTTCGAAACAGATGCCGCACGCAATTACACGGGCTGGTCCAGTGCGACCTATGACGATGTTGTTGACGCGCTGCGCAAGGCAGAGGATTCCAATGAGCGGATTGCGTTGGCAAAAAAGGCGCAGGAACTGATTGCGGATGGTGCCCCGGTCTCGTTCCTCGTTACGCCGCAATGGCATGTCGGCCTGTCCGGCCGGTTGGCGGATTATCAGCCTTGGGGGTCGGACTACTACGTCATCCGTCCGGATCTTTTTGTGTCGCAACCATAGACAGGGAGCCTGAGCGATGAGCTGGCTTGCGGCAATGCGGATGGCATTCATGGCCCTTGTGTCATGGCTGGCTGCGGTTGCCGTGAGCTTTGTGTTGATTCGCCTCATTCCCGGCGATCCGGTCGATATTTTTGCAAATCGCATGAATGTTCACGCCGGCGACGAGCTGGTCGCCGCCTACCGTCAGGCCTGGGGGCTTGATCACAGTCTGATCGAGCAGTTTTTCATCTGGCTGAAGGGTTTCGTCACCCTCGATTGGGGTGTTTCATTTGTCACCGGCGGCAGCGTTTCGAATGAACTTGCTCCGCGCCTGGCATGGTCGGCGGCGATTGGTTTCGGCGGCATGATTGCTGCGATTTGTTTCGGCACATTTCTTGGTTTTCGTGCCGCGCTCCACCCTGGAGGCATGGCTGATAGTCTTTCGCGGAGCATGGCCGTGGCCGGTCAGGCGCTTCCTGCCTTTGCTGTGGGGCTCCTGGCGCTTTGGCTGTTTGCCGCCGAACTTCGATGGCTTCTTCCATTCTCGGGCAGCACGGTTGAACGGCTCGTTCTGCCGGTTGCGCTGGTCGCATTTTTCTCTATCGGCAGTGTTTCCCGCCTGGTACGCACCGGGTTTGCCGAAACGGCGGCAGCGCCGTTTATGCGGACCGCCCTTGCAAAAGGCCTTTCGCGCAAGACCGCGCTGTGGCGCCATGGCGGCCGTCAGGCCGCGATCGTGCTTGTGGCCGGCATCGCGCCCGATCTTGCATGGATTGTGGGTGGTACGGCCATTGCCGAGATTGTTTTCGGGATTCCGGGATTGTCTGAACGGGTCGTGGATGCAGTGTCGTCGCGTGATTATCCTGTTTTGCAATCATATATCGCGCTCGTTGCCCTATGGATAATCTTCGGCCTGCATCTTTGTGCTTTGCTGAGACACACGCTTGATCCGCGGATTGGCTCATTGCCGTCGAGGGTGCAATGACAAGCGAACGGAGCCACAACTATCTCCCGGTCGCGCTGTTGTTTGTCGGCACCATGCTGTTGGGCGCGTACTGGCAGCCTCATAATCCCCACGCCGTGGACTTAAACAACGTCTTGTCGACACCTTCTCTGGAACACTGGTTGGGCACGGACCATCTGGGCCGGGACGTGGCCTCGCGTATCCTTGCCGGAGCGCGGCCGTCTCTATCGGCCATTGCGATTGTCATCGCCTCCAGTATCGGTCTGGGCCTTGCGGCTGGCGTTGCAATAGGTTTCGGCCCGCCCGCGCTCTCCCGGCCCGTACGATGGCTGGCACAGACCGCGCTGGCGCTGCCGACCCTTATCACGGCTCTGCTGCTTGCAACGCTTTTCGGGGCGGGTCTGCTGGCGATCTCGGCGGCACTGGTTGCAAGCACATGGGCACCCTATGCGCTCAGCATGTCGGCCTTGTTGGAGCGTTTGCGCGGCGAGCCGTACTGGCTTGCGAGCCTTGCGCTCGGATCATCGGTCACGGGCGCCGTGTACCGGCACATGCTGCCCAATGCGTGGCCTGCGATCGGAGCCTTGGCGGGCGCAGATGCCGGTCGTGCGATCATTCTTGTGGCGTCGATGGGATTTCTCGGGCTCTCGGCAGACACCGGGCGGCCCGAATGGGGCGCGATGGTCCACGAGTATCGCATATTCCTGTTTTCTGAGCCTCGCCTGGTTCTGGCACCGGTCCTGGCGACAGCCATGGCCGCCTTCGTTCTCAACCGGACCCTTGATCGCTCCTGACCAGGTTTCCCTATTGGCTCAAAAACGCAGAAAAGATCCGGAGACCTGCAGGCACGGCGTCCTGACGCGCCCGCATCACCTCAGCGTTTTTCAGTACGGCGACCGGCAGGGCCTGCGTGGACCGTGATAGGGCTGGAACGTATTGTCCGATATGCGATAGGACCGGTACTTGCGGAAGCAGTAATTGACGTGCGCGCGAGAGCCGTAATAGCGGGGACGCGGTGCCGGCCTGTAGTAAGGCGCCGGCCCGTAGGTGCGGCGGTAATGGCGCGGTCCGTAATAGGGTTTGGGATAGTAGTAGCGTTTCCCGTAGTAGCGCTTGTGACGAGGTCCGTAGTAATAGCCGTGACGCGGGCCGCTGGCGACGATTCCGCCGATAATCAACCCGGTGACAAGGCCTGCGCCGAAATTGCCGCCTTTATGGCCGTAGCGGTATTTCTTTCCTGCTTCGGCATGCGGCGCAGCCATGGCGAGCAATCCGGCGCTGATCACGGCAATTGCGAGCCCCTTGAGCAATCCTGACATAGATGCCTCCCGGATAAGTGTTAAACCACATTAACTATTTGTCATGTTCCGCCGTCTGGCAAGCTCGCTTTGGACCGTGAGCGATCACTTTGTCATCACGCTTTGCTGCTTGGGCCGGGCAAAATCGTTTTGATTCAGCGCATTGTTCCGGTTTGGTGAAGCGTTATCAAGCCCGCGTGACAAGCCGTCGCGAAAGCTCTACACAGGGTCGCCAGCCCATGCCGCGAACGGATACCGCAGACCATGTCCCTACGGATTGCCACTTTCAATGTCGAGAACCTGATGAGCCGATTCGACTTCTCGGGCTTTCGCAACGAGTTACGGCAGGATCGCAGCCTCAAGCTTTTCGATATCAAGACGGAGGCCGAATACCGCACTTTGGAACAGGCACGGACCATCGCGCATACGGACGATACGCGCCAGCTGACCGCGTTGGCGATCGCCGAGACCGGGGCGGACATTCTGTGCCTTCAGGAGGTGGACGACCTCGATGCGTTGAAGGCATTTGAATATGGCTATCTCTTCAAGATGATCGGCCATGGCTACCGCAACAAATACATGATCGACGGCAATGACGGGCGTGGCATCGATGTTGCTGTCATGATGCGCGAGGAAACGCGGGACGGTCAGCCCATCACCTTTGAGAACATGCAAAGCCATGCGCATCTGACCTATGCCGATCTCGACCTGTTTGACGACGCCATCGCCGAGACCAACCAGCCGCAAGACCGGGTGTTCCGGCGTGATTGTCTGGAAATCGATGTCAGGATCGGCAAGCGGCCGCTGACCATTTACGTTGTTCACTTCAAGTCGATGGGGTCACCCCGCAACGGCATGGACGGGCGTACCGCAACCATGGCCGTGCGCAAGGCGGAGGCGAGGGCGGTACGGCGTATCATCGAGGACCGCTTCGGATCGGGAAAGACCGCCGGCAAGCGCTGGGTCATCTGCGGCGACATGAACGACTACCAGGAACGCGTCATCATTTCGGGCGACCGGACCAACGGTTACATCTTCGAGCCGGTTCGTGAAGCCGAGAGCTCTGTCGACATTTTCACTTCGGACGGCTTTGCCGAGAATGTGGTTCAACGGCGCGACGAGATGGACCGCTGGACGCTGTTTCATACGCGTGGCCCCGAGGAGCGGCATCTGTGTCAGCTTGATTATATCCTGCTTTCCCCCTCGCTTGCCGAAAGCAATGCGAGCCGTGTTCCCGATATCGTCCGGGCAGGCCAGCCGTTCCGCACCATTTTTCCCGATGGACAGGCTCCCGAACGCTATCCGAGAACCGGCTGGGACCGGCCCAAGGCCTCAGATCATTGTCCGGTGGCAATCACCCTCGATATGGTGTGAACACACACCCGCCGGTGTCCTGGCGCAAGACCGGACCACAGAACGGTTGATAGGCGAGAATTCCATTGTCGGTGCCGAAGCAGCTATGCCATGTTGGCGCCGTATCATTCATTTCAGATTGACCGGAGTGCCGATATGCCTCGCCAATACGCCATTTACGATGTCTTTTCCTCAGACCGCCTTGCCGGCAATCCCCTGGCGGTGGTGTTCGATGCGGAAGGGCTGTCGGATGAGGCGATGCAGCAGATCGCAGGAGAATTCAATCTCTCCGAAACGGTGTTTGTACTCCCGGCGGAGAACCCGGCTCACGGGGCAAAATTGCGTATCTTCACGCCGGGCCGGGAGCTGCCGTTTGCGGGTCATCCAACGGTCGGGGCCGCCATTGCGCTTGCCGAGAAAAAATCCGGCAGCGATATCGACATCGATTTGATGTCGGTGCTCGAAGAAGGGGTCGGACCGGTCCGCACCGTGGCCAAACTGCAGCGCGGCGAGCCGAGTTTTGCCGAATTCGATCTGCCGCGCCTTTCAAGCCGCATCGGCGCGGACGTCAGCAAGGAGGCGGTGGCTGCGGCCCTGCAGATCGAACCGCATGAGCTGGGTTTCGAGAACCATCAGATCTCCTTCTGGAACGCCGGCGTACCCTTTTTGATGGTGCCGGTGCATGACCTTTCCATCGCGGCAAAGGCGCGTTGCGACGGCATTCAATGGGAGCAGCTCGCCCCGATTGCCGACGGGCAGCTTGCCGACGCCTTTGTCTACTGCCGGGGCGGCGTGGCGCATGATGCGCATTTTCACTGCCGCATGTTCGCGCCGCATGCCGGCATTCCGGAGGACCCGGCTACCGGCTCCGCGGCGGCGGCGTTTTCCGGCGCCATCCATCTTTTTGACGAGCTGCTCGACGGCCACCACGCGCTGCTCATTGAGCAGGGCGTCGAGATGGGCCGGCCTTCAAAAATCCATCTTCACCTCGAAGTCGATGGCGGCAAGATCGTCCAGGGCCGCATCGGCGGAAACGCGGTGAAGGTGGCTGAGGGATCGTTGCTGATCGACTGAGTGTTGCAGACGCCGGCGGCGCGGTCTAAAATCCGCTGGACAGGCAGGAGAAGGGCGGTTATACCGCCGTCTCTCGTGATGGGTGTGTAGCTCAGTTGGTAGAGCAGCTGACTCTTAATCAGCGGGTCCACGGTTCGAGCCCGTGCTCACCCACCAGTCTTCTTAATTGCCTCTGTGAATTTCCGTTCCCCCATCCAGATCGACGCGCTGCCATGGCCGCAGATGTCCGAAGCAAACGACTTCGAGAATTCAGTCGGCCGCTTCCGTCAGGCAACAGACCTGGACCAGGCCGGGCAATGCGTTCCGGTACAGTAACGCTCTAACAAGAATTATTGCGTATCATACCGGTCATGAGCTCTGCGCGAAAAACCGGTCCTGATATGTCTCATGCACCTTCAAAGCAGGTGTCTGTTTCCGCTGTTGTGCCGTGCCACAATGAAGAAGCCGTGGTGAATGAGCTTTTGACGCGTCTGACGGCGGCTTGCGAAGCAGCCGTCGGCAACGATTTCGAGATCGTCCTGGTGGATGACGGATCACAGGACAAGACCCGTGCGCTTTTACGTGCAGCGCAGGCGAAGGATCCTCGTATTGTCGGCGTCTTCCTGTCGCACTGTCACGGTCACCAACTGGCGCTCACCGCAGGATTGTCGGTGGCGCGGGGAGAGCGACTCTTTATCCTCGATGCCGATCTGCAGGACCCGCCCGAACTTCTGAGCCCGATGATGGAAAAAATGAATGAGGGCTATGACGTCGTTTATGGAAAGCGCAGGTCACGCAAGGGCGAAAGCCTGTTCAAGCAAACCTCCGCGAGCGTCTTTTACCGATTGCTGTCACGCCTGACCAAGTTCGATATTCCACTCGATACCGGTGATTTCCGGCTGATGACCCGGCGTGTCGCCGACGTGTTGAGCGACATGCCGGAGCGTGACCGCTTCATCCGCGGTATGATCAGTTGGGCGGGCTTTCCCCAGGCGGCGTTCGAATATGACCGTGATGCCCGCTTTGCGGGCGAGACAAAGTATCCGTTGCGAAAAATGCTGAGTTTCGCGGTGGGTGCGATCAGCAGCTTTTCCACCATTCCTTTGCGTATCGCGATGTTGATTGGTTTCATATTTTCAGCGCTGTCCTTTGCGCTGATCATCTACACGCTCACAGTTTGGCTGGGCGGCAGTGCGGTGGAAGGTTGGTCGTCCACGATGATCGCCGTTCTGCTGATCGGTGGCGTGCAGCTCATGACAATCGGGGTTCTGGGTGAATATGTGGGCCGGACCTATATGCAAACAAAGATGCGGCCGCTGTTCATTGTAGAAGAGATTATTCGAGCAGGTAATGAGCGCGTGGAGCCGGGTGAAGCGACGCATGATCTCAAGATCACCACAAATTAGCATAAGCCATGCAGCGCTTGGCGAGTTGGTCCGCTTCGCCGTGGTCGGGGTGACCGTGGCCGCGCTGTATTTTGTTCTGTTCGTCTGCCTGTCGCAAACCAGGCTCCCGGATTTTGTCATCAATCTGGTGGCCTTTTGTACCGCGGTTGTCGTGCAATATTTCCTGCAGGCGAAATGGACCTTCAAGAGAAGCGCCGCGAAAACCGCTCAAGCAGGAAAATTCATTGTCACGGTCGGCTTTGGCCTGTTGCTTTCCACGTTGATCAGCAGCGTTATTGGACCGGCGATGCACTGGTCTTCTGTCGTCACGGCAGCGGTTGTAGTGGTCATTCTTCCGATTTCAAACTTCATTCTCTTCAAAGTCTGGGTGTTCGCACTCAAGTGAAGGAAGCATCTATGAGCCACGTTTATTCCAGCGATTTCTTCGACTACATAGATGCCGGCGTTCAAACCTCGGCCGAGGCGCTTGTCGGGGCTCTTTATCCCATGCTGGCGACCACGTCTGTTGTCGACTTCGGATGCGGCCGCGGGCTTTGGCTGGCGCAATGGTCTGCGACCGGTGTGGAAGACATCGTCGGTGTTGATGGTGATTATGTCGACCGTGCAAATCTGGGCATTCCTGAAGACAAATTTCGCGGGCTCGACTTGACGATGCCCATCGATCTCGGGCGAAAGTTCGATTTGTGCCAATCGCTTGAGGTTGCAGAGCACCTTCCGGGTGAGGCGTCTTCGACATTCATCGACACGCTTGTCCGTCACAGCGATTGCGTCCTGTTCTCGGCCGCGGTGCCAGGCCAGGGCGGAGAGTTCCACATCAACGAACGTCCGATGGAGTTTTGGCGCGCCTGCTTTCGGGAACGCGGCTACCAGCCCTTTGACTGCATTCGTCCGGGCCTTGCGGGAAACCCGGCGGTGGAGCCGTGGTATCGCTATAACACGGTTTTGTATGCAAACGGGGCCGGGGCGGGGCGACTGCCCGATGATGTTCTTGGGACACGGGTCGATGAGGGTGTGCCTCTGGCGGACTTTTCAAGCCTGCCGTGGAAGTTGAGGAAAGCCGTTGTTCGGCATCTGCCACGGCCGCTTGTCACTGAAATAGCTCAAAGACGCGCGGTCCTCATCGCAAACAAGGCACGGCGAAAAAAGGCGCAACAGGGTCTGGCATGAATATGGCATCGGGGTCCGGCGCCGGAAGCGGATTGACCGTTTTTGTCGTGTGCGCCTTTGTGCTTGCCGCAGCGATGTTGCCGTCGCAGTGGTCAGGAAACGAGATCCATTATTTTGATCTTGCCCTTCGTCAGGTGCGACCGGATCTGTTTGGTGCCGACCACTCTGTGTTTGACTCGTCGAATGCCCGCTTTCTAAGTTTTTGGATCATCGGGACTTTGATCGATGCGCTCGGGTTTGAATACACCAAGATACTCCTCGGATTTCTTGGTATAGGCCTTTACGCCTTTGCCTTGGCCGTGCTGGCGCGGGCGTTGGATCTGGGTCCCATCGCAATGGCGGCTGCACTCGTGGTGTTCCTCGCACAGCAAAGCCTGCTTGGCCGCGAATGGCTGTTTTTGACCATCGAAGCCAAGGTCTTTGCCTATGCCTGTGCGATGGGCGCGATCGCTCTGGGCGTACGCGGCCGATGGAAGGCGGCCATTGTCGTCTCGGCCATTGGCACAGTCTTTCATTTTCTGGTCGGAGGGTTCTGGGGCGCTGCCATTCTCCTTTTTCATGCCCTGTCCTTGCGCGACTGGCGTCAAACCCTGTCGCTCCTTGGCCTGTTTGTTGTCCTGATTTCGCCAATGGTTGCGCTTGTAGCTTTTGAGCGGCTTGGCGCTGTTGTCGACCCAACCGGCCTCGATCTCAGCCTCACCGAAATCTACAGTGAATATCGAAACCCGCATCATGTCAGCCCGTTTGCAGGCGGTGCAGTCGGTTTCGTATTGGGGTGGCTCCCTGGCCTGATTGTGCATGCGGCCCTTGCGGCTGCAATCTTCTTCATGCGCAAGGACTTCGGTCGTTATGCCGCTTTCGCGCTTTGGGTCGCCGGGCTGAATGTGTACATCGTCTTTGCTGTCTTGGTCGCATTCCTGGACCAAAACACCCATCTGTTCGCGCCGTTTTACATTTTCCGTCCTTCAGGGCTTATCTTTTTGCTGTCTCTCCTGCTGATCGTGAAGCGGGTCTTCCTGGCTATCCGGCTGGAAACATACCGGCGTATCCGCTTGCCGATATTCCTGGTTGCCGTAGCGTTGGTCCTGCCTGATATCACGCGCAATGCCCTGCGGCTGGCTGTTTCGGGACCGATCGGTCAGCGATTGGAGGCCTCATTGCGGGGAGCGGAGCGCGACGCCTTTGAATGGCTGCGGGAAAACACGGCATCAGAAGACGTCGTTCTGATCCAGCCCCCGATGGGAGATGGCAATGTTCACCAAGAACAACAGCCATTTCCGGCTGCCCTGGAAAGGTTGACGCCTGCTGCCTATTACGTGAACTTCAAATTCGTACCCACAGCACCTGCAGACCTGGCGGAGTGGTATCGCCGCGTGAAACACCGCAGGGCTATTTTCGATGGTGATTGTGACATGCTGCGGGTCGTCGCGCCGGACATACTCATTGTGCGCCGTTCGGCGGCGTCTCCTCCGTTGCAGGACTGCGCAGAACCCGTCTACGACAATGAAAGATACGTTTTCCTGCGCCCGATCTAGGATGACCTTGCTTGTGGTACGCGCATTTCCGCAGGAGGATTGTTTAGTTGTGCGCCGGTCTACAACGGAAAGACCATTAGAATGACCGGTACCGATACGGCGACGACCACGACCTCCAGCGGCAGGCCCATGCGCCAGTAGTCTCCGAATTTATAGCCGCCCGGGCCGAGGATCAGCGTGTTGTTCTTGTGTCCGATCGGGGTGAGAAAAGCGCAGGATGCGGCGACCGCGACGGCCATCAGGAAACCGTCCGGATTGGCGTTCAGCCGGGACGCGATATCAACGGCGATCGGTGCGCCGATAACCGCGGTCGCGGTGTTGTTGAGCACGTCCGACAGTGTCATGACGACAAGCATCAACGCCGTCAGGACCACCCAGGAGGGAAGACCTGCCGCAAGATCCACGATTGCGATGGCTATAAGCTGTGTGCCGCCGGCGTTTTCCAGCGCGACCCCGAGCGGGATCATGCTGCCGAGAAGCACCACGACCGGCCATTCAATATGGTCGTAGACGCTGCGGATCGGGACGATGTCGAGGAAGATGTAAAGGGCGACAACAATCGCCAGTGCGGTTGCGAGATAAAGCAGACCGAAGGCCGAGATGGAAATGGCTGCGGCAAAGACGCCGACGGCCAGCCAGGCCTTGCGGTGCTGCGTGACATTAAGGCCGCGTTCGGCGAGCGGCAGAACGCCGAGCCAGTTTGCAACGTCAGGCAGCCGGTCTTCAGAGCCGAGCAGCAGCAGGATGTCTCCGGCCCGTACGGTTTCATGCCGCACGCGCTTGGAGAACCGCTTGCCCTTTCGGGAGATGCCGAGCAGCGTGACGCCGCGGCGGGCGCGAAGCCGCATGGAGATCGCCGAACGGCCGGCGAGGCGCGACTCGCGGGGGACAACCACTTCCATCAATGACAGGTCACCAGCGGCCGTCTCCCTGTCGGGACGTTCGCCGAGAAACTCCAGTCCAAGCGTACCGCGAAAACGATCAATGTCTTCGGCGGTTGCCTCGACGATCAGCATGTCGTTGGGGCGAAGGATGACCGTGGATGAAAAGCCGCCAAGCCGCTTGCCGTTTCTGACCACGCCGATGATGGCGACATCGTCCTCATCGCCCACGGGATAAAGATCACGGACCTCTTGGCCGACGGCCTTGGATTTTTCCGGAACCACCAGTTCTGCGAGGAAGCCTTCCAGGGCGCGCAGATCGTCCGCCGGGGCATCGTCGCCGTCGCCTTTCGGGATCAGGCGCCAGCCGATGAGCGCGACAAAGGCGATGCCGATGATCGCGACGGTGCCGCCGACCGGCGTGAAAGCGAACATCCCGAACGGTTCGCCCAGTGCCCGTTCGCGAAAGGAGGCGATGATGATATTGGGCGGCGTGCCGATCAGGGTGACCATCCCGCCAAGGATCGTCGCGAAGGAGAGGGGCATCAGCGTGCGTCGCACCGGCCGTCCGGCCTTCTTCGCTGCTTGCAAATCGACCGGCATGAGGAGCGCCATTGCCGCAACGTTGTTCATGAATGCCGACAGTACCGCCCCGACACCGCTCATGACGGCAATATGCGCGGCGACGCTTCTGCCGGCATCGACCATCTGGCGCGTGATCAGATCAATAGCGCCTGAGTTGAGCAGGCCGCGCGAGATCACCAGCACCAGGGCGACGATGACCGTTGCCGGGTGCCCGAAGCCCGAGAAGGCCTGATCCGTCGGGACGAGGCCGAGCACCAGTGCAACAAGCAATGCGCTGAAAGCGATCAGATCGTAGCGCCAGCGTCCCCAGAACAGGAGCGCGAAGACCGCAGCAAAGAGTATGAATAGCTGTATCTGTTCAACGCTCATAGGCCGGGCCTTCAATCGCAGTTTTCGTCATATCGACTGTCTCATCGATAACAGCTTCCGGTGCGGAAACAAGCCGGCGAAGAAATTGATGCACTCAATCATATCGCCGGGTTAGCAATGAAACCGGGTGGCCGGCATGCTAAATAATCCGCTGCGACAGCCGGCCCTGTTGATGATGACGCAAATCCGTTGCATTTGTGTGGTGCTGCTGTGCTGAACACCGGCAAAATGTGATGCAGCAGACAGGCGAAAGGAGAGATGAAGGATGGCTGAGGATCGTGACGGGGAGGCCATGGACTGGCTTGAGGCGGAACTTGCCGATACTCTCGACGAGGATTACGAGTTGGAAATGTCGGAGCCGGCGCTGTCGATGGAAATCCGGCGCATCTACCGGCAGATGCATCCACCGACAATTCCGCGCCCGGAATATTTTCGCGAATTGCTGTCTCTGCAATCCGAACTGATCAAGCTGCAGGACTGGGTTTCTGCCACCGGAGCCAAGATTGTTGTCATCTTCGAAGGCCGCGATTCAGCCGGCAAGGGCGGGGTCATCAAACGAATCACTCAGCGCCTCAACCCGCGCGTCTGCCGCGTTGTCGCGCTGCCGGCGCCGAACGACCGGGAAAAGACGCAGTGGTATTTCCAGCGTTATGTGCCGCATCTGCCGGCGGGTGGCGAGATCGTGTTGTTCGACCGTTCCTGGTATAACCGCGCCGGTGTCGAGCGCGTGATGGGCTTCGCCGATTCTGACCAGGTCGAGCAGTTTTTCCGCGATGTGCCCGAATTCGAGCGGATGCTCGTGCGCTCGGGCATTATCCTGATAAAATACTGGTTTTCCATTACGGACGAGGAACAGCAATTGCGCTTCCTCATGCGCATTCACGATCCGCTCAAGCAATGGAAGCTGAGCCCCATGGATCTGCAGTCCCGGGTCAAGTGGGAAGACTACACGAAAGCCAAGGAAGAGATGCTGGAGCGGACCAATATTCCGGAAGCGCCCTGGTATATCGTGGAAGGCAATGACAAGAAGCGCGCCCGCCTGAACTGTATGAATCATTTCCTCAAGCAGATCCCGTATGGACCGGTCGACCATGAAGATGTCGAGTTGCCCGACCGCGTGTTCAAGCCGGATTACGAACGTGCCGTTCTGCCGCAGGATCTCTATGTACCGCAGAAGTATTGAGACCGGTTCCCGGCGGCTTCCTTGGAGTTATAGCCGGCGATGCTTCAGAATGTTGTCCTGAAGCATGCGTTGAGACCGTGAAGCGCTGATTTATAAACGGGCTTCGTTTTCCTGCAATATTTCGCACTATCGAGTAATTCGCAATCGGGTTATTGGTAGGCGGGGTGATTTTCAGGAGAAGGGCGTGTTCTATGATGATCGACCGATATTCAACGGTTTTTCTTGCCGTTCTGGTGGCGGCTGTGCCGGCCAAGGCAGACTCTCTGTTTTCGTCTTCGGGCGCCTTGGCCAGCCAGACAAGCGTCTATGACTGGACCGGCTTCTATGTGGGCGTTGGCGGCGGAACCGGCTTCATCATAGACCAGATCAATGTACCTTCTCTTGGAACGTCCATTGGCGGAACTGGCGGGCGGGGTTATTTCGGCAAGCTGACCCTTGGCTACGATCATCTCTTTTCCAATGGCATCGTCCTTGGCGGCGCGGTTGTTGGGCGCTACGGCGATATCGATACGTCCTGGTCGATCAACGGCACACCGTTTTCCTCCGAAGTGAAGGCCGACTACGGTTTCGACGTGATCGGCCGTCTTGGCTATACGATCACGCCCCGCACGCTTGCCTATGTGCTCGGCGGCTATAGCTGGCAGCACTTTAAGTTCAACTCGGCAATCCCAGCCTTCTCCAGGAGCTGGAGCGACAATGGTTACGTCGTGGGCGTGGGAACGGAGACGGCATTTCGCAACAACTGGACGTGGAGTTCGGAATACCGGTACTCGGATTATTCCGGCCGCTCCTTCGGACCGCTCGGCGGCTCCAGCATCGAACCGGCAACCCATACGTTTCATTCAAGCCTCAACTACAGGCTTGGAGGCGGACTTTCCCAACAGGAAAGGGCGCCGTTCGTACACGAATGGGCCGGCCTCAAGGTCGGCGGTGCGATCAGCGTTGGCGCCAATGTCAACAAGATCACGACAACCGGCGGCGGCTTTACCTTCGACGGCATGGCGACGGAAGGATATCTTGCCGAAGCCAATATCGGCTACGACTGGGAACTTGGCGAGCGGTGGGTCGCCGGTGTCGTCCTGGCGGGCGAATATATCAGCGCTTCGTCAAGCACGACAGCGGCCGGAGTGACGTTCAACGCAGAAGCCGATGATTTCGGTTTCGATGCTTTGGTGCGGGTCGGGCGGAAGTTTAACGACTATACGCTGGGTTACGTGATCGGCGGCTACACATGGCAGAACCTTGAGGCATCTGTCTCGGTTCCGGCGATTTCGAGGGATATCAGCCTCAATGCCGTTTCAATCGGCACGGGCACGGAATTGGCGCTCAGCGAAAAGACCAGCGCCTATGTCGAATACCGCTACACGCGCTATGAAGATGTGGACCTTGGCACCTTTGCGACAATTGAACCGTCAAGCCATACGGTTCGGGTCGGTGCGAAGTTCAAGCTTTATACACCCGACTAGAGGGTAAGGGCGTATCCTGCTCCTAAAAGACCGGTGACTTAGTGTCAGAATCATTAAGGGCTGGGTTCCGTTTGGAGCCCAGCCCTTATCTTTTGTGTGCTCTACCTTAGCGCCAGTGACAGCGTGTCGTGTAGATCTGTCCGCGCGAGTTGCGGTACTGGCAACGACCGTCTGCGGTTGTGGCAAGATAGGTGCCGAAACCGCCGATCAGTGCGCCGACAACCGCACCACCAGCGGTCCCTGTCGCAACAGCGCCGACCGCAGCGCCTACGCCAGCGCCCGATGCGGTCTTTTCAGTCGTTGTGCATGCCGTGAGTGTTGCTGCGGCGAGAACCGCAATTATTAAAGCCTTCATATCACCCTCCTTTTGGTGCCCCGTAAACGATGCCGTGTCACGGAATCGAAATCAATGTTCTGATAAACCCGGCCCGCCGACCCAAGGCCTAACGGACCGGTTCGGTTTGCAGGTTGTGCTGTGCTTAAAGCCAGTGACAGCGCGCTGTGTAAATCTGGCCGCGTGAATTGCGGTACTGGCACATGCCGTCGCCGGTTTCGGCCAGATAGGTTCCGAACCCGCCGATCAATGCGCCGACAACGGCGCCTCCGGCACTCTGGGTTACAGCGCCGCCGACAATTGCGCCGACGCCCGCGCCGGATGCTGTTTTTTCACCCGTCGTGCAAGCCGACAGTGTCGCGGCTGCGAGAACTGCAATGACCAAGGCCCTCATTGTTTACTCCTGTATTTGCCGTCCCCGAGCGTGGGCGGTTTCCGTTTGCCACTCCATGGGATTGGAGTCGGATCCCGTGCAGTATTGAAACTACTGTCCGCAAGGTCAAGTCGTCGGGAAGTCATGACGCAGTATTTGCCGCGTGTGGTGTTTATCCGGCACAGTATACAACCGGTCCGGCTCAGATGCTGTTTCTTTCGTCATCCAGCATACGCAAACCGGTCGCAAGGCCGTTGACGTCAATGGAATAGGTAACCGGCCGGTCCTGTGTATCATGTACGGTTGCCGTGATGCGGTCTGTTGTCAGGAGTGTGCCGACAAGCTTCGGATCGAGACTGGCCGTTGTTTCGCAATAACGGTCCACACATGAGCGGAAATCAAGGCTTAACGTGTCATCGGAACCGGCTTCGAGGACAAGCCCCTGATCAATTCGAATGCCCGTCGCAGCACGCCAGATGGCGCTGTATCCGCCTTGCGGATCCATCTCAATTCGCCACGAGAAGTTCACTTTACCTTGGTCGGAAACCTGATGGGTTACAGAACAACTGGTCTCAGAGGCTTCTTCAACGTTGCATTTGTAAAGCCAGGTGCCGACGGGGATACCGACAGCCAATGGGACAGGACTTGGTTGCCGTGGTTTTATGCGTTTTGTGCTTGCAGTGGTCAGACGGTCAGGACGATAAGTCAGCAGGTCTTCAATAATTTCGGTCTTGGCCCATGCTGCGCGTAATGTGTCAGGCAGTTCGTCGATAATCCTGTCGAACTTGTCCTGCGGGACGATCATCGGACCAAGCACTGCGCCAAGGGACACAGCCACCAGAAAAACAAGAAACGGAATATACATGGCAACACTCAGGCTAAAAGCAAAGCTGAAGCGTTGAGGTCAAGACAGGCAATTTCGTGACCGGATGCATGCCGATTGAGCGATGTGATCAGCCGGTTACAATTTGTGATTGGATTGTCTTGCTTTGAATTTGACTGCAACAAAAAAGGCGGGCCGAGCCCGCCTTCTTCTTGGTTTGTTTTGTGAGGCCTAGTTACCTGGGCTCCAGAGCTTGAAGTTGACGCCGACCTTGACAGAGTTTATCGCGTCGTTGTCGGCTGAGAAGGTAGCCACTGCCGGCGGACCGGGTGGATTAAAGCTGAATGAGTCATTGCTGTTCAAGTCAATGTAGGAGTATTCGGCAAAGACGGTTACGCGGTCAGCTACCGCCGCTTCTACACCTGCACCGGCAACCCAACCAACTTCTGTTCCGCCAAGGCTCACACCGTTTATCGCGCTGGCAGGATTGGCAGCCGTGAAATCGGTGCTGACATCAGCAATTGCCAGGCCGCCGTGACCGTAAATCAGAACATTGTCATTGAAAAGCCAACCCGCACGGCCGCGAATAGTTGCGAGCCAGTCATACTCTGTTTCAAAAGTCACAAACTGACCAGCAGGAACCACTCCGGTTTCCTGCATGCCGGTAAGAGCTATATCGCCTACAACGCCAAAGACCAGGTTGTTGTGTTGATAATTGTATCCAGCCTGGAAGCCTCCGAGCACACCATTGGGGCTGATTTGGCTGGAGCTAAACACGTTTGCCGGCGGACCCACGGTTCGCGATACTGTTGTATCCGTCCATCCGTATCCGGCATGGACGCCCACAAACAGGCCGTCCCAAGCGCTCGCCGGCGCCGGCGCCGGTGCCGGAGCAACGGCTACTTCTTCGACAAACACATCTGCGGCCCCCGCCACGCTTGTCACCATTGCGGACACGATCATGGTGCCCAAAATCTTTTTCATTGCCTTCATAACAACACCGTCACTGTTTCAATCTGGGTTGTATCTCTATTATGAATTCTCACAAATGATAATGGTATAATTCATATATCGGATATTAAGGCCGACTATGTGCCATAATGGCAACTCTATACTTAAAGTTGCGGTCAGATGAGGAATTCGATATTATTTAGTGTGCTTCATATCACTATTTTTTCTATTGGACGCAGCTGTTGGTTCCCGTTCATTGCGAACGTTGATCTTTGCCGGAATTTGACTGGAATCAATGCACACTCAACTTTGTGCTGTATGATCTGCATGGAGAGCGAGGTGAGGTATGCCGGCGAAAAACAAAACAGAACTGCTCGAGGTAACGCACAAGGAGTATGGCAAGTTGGACGAGATTCTCTTGTCCTTGTCCGATGCTCAGGCGGCGACCAAGCAAGACGACATCTCGATCAAGGACATCGTCGGCCATCGGGCGCATTGGATCGATCTGTTTTTGGGCTGGTATGCTGACGGGCAGGCGGGCAAGCCCGTGTTTTTTCCAGCCGAAGGTTACAAGTGGAACGAGCTGCCACGTTATAATGCCGACCTTCGCGAAAAGCAGAAGGAACTGGATTGGGAGGGTGCCAAGGCGTTGCTGGAAGCCAGTCACCAAAAGCTCGTCGCGCTTTTGGAAGGATTGTCGGAAGATAAGCTCTATGGCGGCCCGATGAAAGGCGCGCGCAATGCCTGGACACCGGGCCGATGGGCGGAGGCGGCGGGGCCGAGCCACTATCGGTCGGCTTCAAAATACATCCGGTCTGCCCTGAAAGGGGCGTCCTGACCCTCGTCCGATGAGGTGCCGGAATGGAACAAAAAAGGCGGGCATGGGCCCGCCTTTTTCACAACAGTTCTGACAAGGTCAGTTGCCGGGGCGCCAGAGTTTGAAATTGACGCCGATCTTGATCGTGTCGATTGGGTTGTTATCGGCTGAATAGGTGACAGTGCTGATCCGGCGTCCCGGTCCGAAGGTGACAGAGTCGCCGCTGCCGAAATCAAAGTGCGAATATTCTGCAAAGATGCTGACGCGGTCCGACAGGGCAGTTTCAATGCCTGCACCCGCGACCCAACCCGTGTCATTTCCGCTCAAGGAGAGGGAGTTGACCCGTCGGGCTGGTGAAGAAAAGTCCGTACTCATGTTTGCAATCGCCAGACCACCATGAGCGTAGAGCAGCGTCTGATCGTTGATAAGCCAGCCAGCGCGCCCACGAATTGTTGCGAGCCAATCATATTCACTTTCGAAACTGACTGGCGGTGTCAGACGCCGGGGCCTGCGGAAGGAAGCGCCGGAATCGCTCATGCCAGTCAGTGCAATGTCGCCGATGACACCGAAAACAAAATCATTGTGTTGATAGTTGTAGCCGACCTGGATGCCGCCAAGGAGGCCGTCCAGCTCAAGTTGTGTTGAGAAATTGTTGCGGGTGCGCCCGCGACGTGTGCGATCACGCGACACGTCTGTATCAGACCAGCCGTAGCCGGTGTGCAGCCCAACGAAGAGGCCATCCCAATCATATGCAGGTCCGGCGTCCTGGGATAGAGCCTGGGTCCCGCCGGCAACACTTATTGCCAGCGCGCAGACCGTTACGCCCAAGAATTTCCGCAAATAAACCATCTGAAAAGCAACCCCTCACAAAATAAAGCTGCTTTTCTTCTATATAATTGGTTTTGAAACGAAATATTAAACTTAACTAATGGTTAATACATAAAATTTTACGCAAATTTTTACTGTTCTTTTGTTGTTTGTTCTGCCGCTGATTTCATGCCGCATGCGCTGCCGAAACACACCTCGAACACGCGAACCCAGCCATTGTTGTAATGGCCGCGCGCTTCCTCCCCACGCTCGCCGAGCGCTTCCCAATTGCGATGTTCGAGCGTGACTTGTGTTTGTGCGGGCGAAAGGGGCTCAAAGCGAACCTCAACCTCTGTCTGGTTCTCGACCGGTTCAGCCACATGCCAGGAAAAACATAGGATTTTGCCCTGCTCATATGTTTTTACAGAGCCCCAGTGGAGTTCCTCTCCCTCTGGCGTTGTCTCGTAAATGCGGCCGCCCACACCCTGTTCGATGGTGACGGATTTCGCCGGGTTTCCGGTTCGCCCTGCTGTCAACGAGTGCTGCGCGAGCGGCCACCAATTGGCGGTTTGTTCGGCAAAAATTCTGAAGGCGGTCTCCGCATCACACGGAACTACAATGCGCTTTCTGATCGGATCAACCATTCTGTTCTCCCGTTTGCCTGTCGACTTCGGCCGCATAGGCTTCAAGGACATCGTCCCAGAAACCATCAAGATAGCTGCGTAGTTCGGCAAGGCCAGCATGCCGAATGCCGTAATACCTGGCGGTACCTTTCGGATACACTTCAACAAGGCCTGCGGTCTGCAGTACTTTAAGGTGCTGCGACACGGCAGGCCTGCTTATCGGCTGTTCGCCGGCGATGTCCGTAACCGTGCGCGGGCACGTCCGGAGCGCTTCGAAAATGTTCCGGCGTGAGGGATCGGCAAGCGCCGTCAGAGCCATTTCGTAAGTCATCACTTACCGTAAGTCCTTACTTACGGAGCGTCAAGTGATATTCTCAAACAGGGTAGAGCCTGACTGACGGATGCCTCATTTTGTCCGTCCGGTCATTTGCCGGGGCCGGATTTACGAAGAACTTCGGGCAGGAATGTTGGAATCCTGACCGTAAGACGAACAAGCTGCCGCCGATCGATGCCGAGCTGGACGATTATTCAGGCCTTATTGCGGAAAAAACGTCGCAGACCTATTGCCGCCCGAGTAATCGGAAAAAACCGATTAATTCACAACGGCTTGACTTCAGGAAAGCTTGTTGCGGAGAAAGGCGGATCAACAAAATAATACGTCGAAAACTCGCCTTATGGTTTATGCATTGGACTAAAGTCGCTTGCGCGATTGCGAATCTTTTGATTAAAAGAACATACGTTCATTTATTTTTGAACGAAAGAAAGGCGCTCGGGCGCTTCCGGCAGATTGAGGGTCTGCCGGGTTTGGGAGGAGAACCTGAGGAATGCCATCGACGGGCAGCGATGCCGGCCGTGTGCCGGTGACTTTTCCGCAATATCTTCTGTTGAACGCCAGTCGTTTTGCCGATCGCCCGGCAACGCGTCATAAGGATCTGGGCATATGGCAGAGCTGGACCTGGAAGGAACAGCTCGACGAGATCCGGGCGTTTTCCATCGGATTGCAGGAAATGGGAGTAGGCGAGGGCGACAAGATCGCCATCGTCGGAACAAACCGGCCAAGGCTTTACTGGACCTTTTGTGCTGTCCAGGCCCTGAAGGCTATACCTGTTCCGGTATATGCCGACGCGGTGGCCGAGGAAATGGCCTATGTTTTGAATCATGCCGGCGTTCGGCTCGCAGTGGTTCAGGACCAGGAACAGGTCGATAAAATTCTCTCCTTCTCGGAAGATATTCCGGCACTCAAGGATGTGATTTACGACGAACCGCGTGGACTGCGCGATTATGATCACACCCATCTTCAGGAATTCACCGCCGTTCAGGACAAGGGTCGGCAAGCCATGAAGGCCGATGCGGGCCGGGCGGGTGCCTGGGCCGATGCGATCAACGCGTCGGATGGCGAGGAAGTCTCCGTATTTCTTTACACCTCCGGTACAACCGGCCGTTCGAAAGGCGTCGTTCTGAAGGCGAAGACCTCGGTCAAGGCGGCTTGCGACACCGCGGAGTTCGATCACCTGACCGAAAACGACAATGTGCTCGCCTACCTGCCGCTTGCCTGGGCCGGTGATCACTATTTGAACTATGCGCAAGGCTATGTGGCAGGACTTTGCATGGCCTGTCCGGAGAGCCCGGAAACCGTCTCCCACGATCTGCGCGAAATTGGGCCGAGCTTCTACTTTGCACCGCCGCGCGTGTTCGAGCAGTTGCTGACCACGGTGATGATCAGGATGGAGGATGCGGGCGGCCTGAAGAAGTGGATGTTCCAACGCTTTCTCAATGTGGCGAAAGCCCATGGCGAGCAGATTCTGGAAGGAAAACCCGTGCCGCTTGGCGGCCGGCTGGCTTATTGGCTTGGCGAACTATTCGTTTACGGGCCGCTCAAGAACACACTCGGGTTCTCCAATATCCGCACCGCCTATACGGCCGGTGAGGCGATCGGCCCGGATCTGTTCTCCTTTTTCCGGTCGCTCGGCATCAACTTGAAACAGCTTTACGGGCAGACCGAAGCATTCCTTTACGTGACCGCTCAAAAAGACGGTGAAATCTATGCCGACACGGTCGGAAAGGCGGTGCCGGATGTCGAGATTCGCATCTCCGATGATGGCGAAGTCCTGTTCAAATCGCCCGGCATGTTTGTCGAGTATTACGCCGATGAGGAAAAGACGAAGGAGACGTTCACCGAGGACGGATTTGTCCGCACGGGTGATGCCGGCATTTTCGACAGTCGCGGCGATTTGAAGATCATCGACCGGGCAAAGGATGTCGGTAAGCTGCGCAGCGGTTCACTCTTTGCGCCGAAATATATCGAGAACAAGCTCAAATTCTTTCCGAATATCCGTGAGGTGGTGGCCTTTGGCGACGACCGCGATTTCTGCACGGTGTTCCTGAACATCGACCTTGTGGCCGTCGGCAACTGGGCAGAGCGCAACAACATCTCCTATGCATCCTATCAGGAACTCGCGGGACTTCCCGAGGTCTACAACATGATGCGTGAGCATGTGGACCAGGTGAACAGCGACCTTGCCGGCGAGGACCTGATGGCGGGCTCGCAGATCAAGCGTTTCCTGGTGCTCCACAAGGAGCTCGACGCCGATGATGGCGAACTGACCCGGACGCAGAAGGTGCGTAGAGGCTTTATTGAAGATCGCTATGCACCATTGATCGAGGCGCTTTATGACGGCTCCAGCGAGAAATTCGTCGAGACCGAAGTGACCTTCGAGGACGGCCGCAAGGGCAATATTTCAGCCACGGTCAAGATCGAGGATATGGACACGCACGCCGCTGCCAATCCGACCATGGAGGCTGCGCAATGAACCAGCATATCGATCCGGGCAGTCTGAGAGCCGATGACGGCATCGAAAAGGGCGGCCTTCTCCTGCATGTCGACAACATCTCGCTTTCCTTTGGCGGCGTTAAGGCGATCTCGGACATCTCCTTCGACATAAAGAAGGGCGAGATCCGCGCGATAATCGGCCCGAATGGCGCCGGCAAGACGTCGATGCTCAATGTCATCAACGGCTTTTATCATCCGCAGGAGGGCACCATAACCTTCCGCGGCGAGAAACGCCGGCGCATGCGTCCCCATCGCGCTGCAAGCCAGGGTATCGCGCGCACATTCCAGAATATTGCGCTTTTTAAGGGCATGACGACGCTCGACAACATCATGACCGGGCGCATGACGCTGATGCGCAGCAATATCCTCGCCCAGGCGCTATGGTTCGGACCGGCCCAGAACGAGGAACTGGCCCACCGCGAGACGGTTGAGAAGATCATTGATTTTCTGGAGATCGAACACATCCGCAACACGCCGGTCGGGCGACTGCCATACGGTCTGCAAAAGCGGGTGGAGCTGGGGCGCGCACTGGCTGCCGATCCGGCGCTGCTTCTGCTCGACGAGCCGATGGCAGGCATGAACCTTGAGGAAAAGGAAGACATGAGCCGCTTTGTGCTGGACGTCAATCAGCAGTTCGGCACCACCATCGCGCTGATCGAACACGATATGGGCGTGGTCATGGATCTGTCGGACCGGGTTGTCGTGCTCGACTATGGCCGCAAGATCGGGGACGGGACACCGGATGAGGTGCGGAACAATCAGGCCGTCATCGACGCCTATCTGGGGGTGAGCCATGACTGATGTGTCTTGCTTTGCGATCCGCAAGAAGGGGGATACGGCGTGAGCCCTGATTTTCTGAATTTTGTTGAAACCGTCTTGAACGGGCTCATGACGGGCGTGATGTATTCACTTGTCGCGCTTGGCTTTGTGCTGATCTTCAAGGCGTCTGGCATCTTCAATTTTGCACAGGGCGTCATGGCGCTGTTCGCGGCGCTGACACTGGTTGGCCTGCAGACCGGCCAGGTTCCGTTTGCGCATTTGATCAATGCCATATTCGGCACCGAGATCCATAATTGGGGGCCCGGTCTGCCGACAATTCTGGCGATCCTGATGACGATGGGGGTGATGATCATTCTCGCCTTCCTCATCGAGAAGATTGTGCTCAAGCATCTGGTGAACCAGGAGCCGATTATCCTGTTCATGGCGACGATCGGCCTTGCCTACTTCCTTGAAGGCTTCGGCGACATCATGTGGGGTGCCGACGTAAAAGCTCTGGATGTCGGTCTGCCGACTGGCGGATCGTTCTGGTGGGAGGATGTGACCCGCAACTGGGCTTCCGAGGGTGCGGATTATTTCGGCATGTATATCGACACGCTCGATGTCTCCGCCGCCATTATCGCCGTTGTTCTGGTGATCGCGCTGACCATCTTTTCGCAATACACGGCGACCGGCAGAGCGCTGCGGGCTGTGGCCGACGATCACCAGGCGGCACTTTCGGTCGGTATCTCATTGCGCGGCATCTGGGTCATCGTCTGGTCGATCTCGGGATTTGTGGCCCTTGTTGCCGGCATTATGTGGGGGGCGAAATCCGGTGTTCAGTTCTCGCTGTCTCTGATTGCGCTCAAGGCGCTGCCGGTCCTGATCCTTGGCGGCTTCACATCAATACCGGGCGCCATTGTCGGCGGATTGATCATCGGCGTCGGCGAAAAGCTGGCCGAGGCCTATGTCGGCCCGCTGGTCGGCGGAGCGGTTGAAAACTGGTTCGCCTATATGGTTGCGCTCGCCTTCCTGCTGTTCAGACCGCAGGGGCTTTACGGTGAAAAAATCATCGAGAGGATCTGACTGAGATGTTGTATCGCGAAACAGGCGACTTCAAGACTACCTATGCAGCCGATCAGCAGACGTTCCCGATCAAGTCTGAACGGTATCTGTTCTGGACGGCGATGGCGTTTGCCTTTCTGGTGGTGCCGTTCTTCATCAATGACTATTGGGAAAAATCCGTCCTCGTACCGTTGCTGGTCTGGGCGATGGCGGCCCTCGGCCTCAACATTCTGACGGGCTATTGCGGTCAGGTAAGCCTTGGCACCGGCGGTTTCATGGCTGTCGGCGCCTACGCCTGCTACAAGCTGATGACCGCGTTCCCGGAACTCAACATATTTTTCGTTGTGATCCTGTCGGGCGGTGTGACCGCTTTTGTCGGCCTGTTGTTCGGCCTTCCTTCGTTGCGCATCAAGGGCTTTTATCTGGCTGTTGCGACGCTTGCGGCGCAGTTCTTCCTGGTATGGATCTTCAACAAGGTGCCGTGGTTCTACAACTATTCGGCGTCCGGACAGATCACCGCCCCGGAAAGGACGATCGTCGGGATTGCCGTGACCGGTCCGAATGCGCCGCCCTGGGCGACCTATCTGTTCTGCTTGGCGATTGTATTTCTTTTTGCATGGATCGCCCGCAACCTGACACGCGGAAACCTTGGTCGTTCGTGGATGGCTATTCGCGATATGGATATCGCCGCCGAAATCATCGGCGTGCAGCCGATGATGGCAAAGCTCTCGGCCTTTGCCGTCAGCTCGTTTTACGTCGGCGTGGCCGGGGCTCTTTATTTTTCCGTATGGCTCGGTGCTGCCGAGCCGACAGAGGCATTCGGCATCGACAAATCGTTCCTCGTTCTCTTTATGGTCATCATCGGCGGTCTTGGCTCGATCCTCGGATCGTTTCTGGGCGCGGCGTTCCTGACGCTGATGCCGGTGCTCCTGAAGAACGTTATGGTCGGCGGCCTCGGCTGGCCGACGGACTTGGCCGCTCATATCGAGATCATGCTTGTGGGCGGTCTCATCGTGTTTTTCCTGATCGTCGAACCGCATGGGCTTGCCCAGTTATGGCGGCTGGCTAAGGAAAAATTGCGCCTTTGGCCATTCCCCTATTAGGGTGGCCGGGGGCATTCGAACCCGTGCAGGGTTGTTTAATGCGTGTCTGTTTTATCCAGGGAGGAAAGACATGAAACTGAGTAAACTGGCAATGGCGACCGCGGTTGCAGCGATGGTCGGAACCACACCGGCGTTGGCCGATCTGGTGTTTCCGTCACTGAGTTACCGCACCGGTCCCTATGCCGCCGGCGGAATTCCTTTCGCCGACGGATATGCCGACTATTTCACGCTGCTCAATGAGCGTGACGGCGGTATCAACGGCGTGCAAGCGCGCGTTCTGGAATGTGAAACCGGCTACAACACCCAGAAGGGCGTCGAGTGTTACGAGGCGACAAAGGGTGAGGGCTCTCTGATCTATCAGCCGCTTTCAACCGGCATCACCTATCAGATCATCCCCAAGGCCACCGCAGACGGTATCCCGGTCCACTCGATGGGATACGGACGCACGTCCGCTGCCAACGGCAAGGTCTTCAGCCACGTCTTCAATTATCCCGGCACCTACTGGGATGCAGCCTCGATCATCGTCAACCATATTCTCGATGAGAATAATGGCGATATCAAAGGCAAGAAGCTTGCGTTGGTCTATCACAACTCGGCCTATGGCAAGGAGCCGATCCGCACGCTTGAAGATCTGTCTGAGAAGCATGGCTACGATCTGACGCTCATTCCGGTCGACCATCCCGGGCAGGAGCAGAAGTCCCAGTGGCTGCAAATCCGCCGGGAACGTCCTGACTATGTCCTTATGTGGGGCTGGGGCGTCATGAACCAGGTTGCCATCAAGGAAGCCGCCAATATCCGCTTCCCGATGGAGAACTTCATCGGCGTATGGTGGTCCGGTTCCGAAAATGACGTGGTTCCCGCCGGAGAAGGCGCGAACGGTTATAAAGCCGTGACCTTCCATGGTGTCGGATCGAAGTATCCGATCTTTGACGAGATCCAGAAACATGTCGTCGATACCGGCAAGGCAGCCGGTGCAGGCGATCAGATCGGTTCGGTGCTGTACAACCGCGGCCTTTATGCTGCGATGCTGGCCGCCGAGGCTGCACGCACGGCACAGGCCCTTCACAACACCAAGGAACTGACTCCGGACCAGATGCGTGACGGCATGGAAGCGCTCAAGATCGACGCCGCCCGCATGGAAGAGCTCGGCCTTGCCGGGTTTGGTCCTGAAATTGCCGTATCCTGTGAAAACCACGGCGGACCGGGCCTTGGCGCAATCCAGCAGTGGAATGCGGGTGAAGGCGAATGGACGCTGATCAGCGATTTCGGTCCCGCGGACCGCGAGATCATCGATCCGCTGATCATCGAAGACTCCATGGCATTTGCCGCGGAGAACAACATTCCTGAACGCTGCAACTGATGCAGCCATCGGCCGCGCCTTCGGGCGCGGCCATCCCAACCGACAAACAGGACAAAGACCTCATGAGTATCGCGGAAGCGCCCGAACAGCCGGCCCCGGCGGAAGATACGATCCTCTCGGTGAACAATATCGAGGTGATCTACAATCACGTGATCCTTGTTCTGAAAGGCGTGTCGCTGACGGTTCCAAGAGGCGGGATTGTCGCGTTGCTTGGTGCCAACGGCGCAGGCAAGACAACAACGCTCAAGGCTGTTTCGAACCTTCTTCATGCCGAGCGGGGCGAGGTGACCAAGGGCTCGATTGTCTTTGAAGGCAAGCAGGTCGAGGCGCTGACGCCGAACGAACTGGTTCGCCAGGGATGCATTCAGGTCATGGAAGGCAGACACTGTTTCGGGCACCTGACCATTCAGGAAAACCTTTTGACCGGCGCTTTCACGCGCCGTGACGGCAATGCCGCCATCAAGCAGGATCTGGAGATGGTTTATGACTATTTTCCACGCCTGCGGGAACGCCGTGCCAGCCAGGCCGGATATACGTCGGGCGGCGAACAACAGATGACGGCAATCGGACGTGCGTTGATGTCGCGGCCCAAGATGATCCTGCTGGACGAGCCCTCCATGGGGCTTGCGCCGCAATTGCAGGAAGAGATTTTCGAGATTGTTCGCAAGCTGAACGAGCAGGAGGGCGTGTCGTTCCTGCTTGCAGAGCAGAACACCAATATCGCCCTGCGTTATGCGACCTATGGATATATTCTGGAGTCCGGCCGCATTGTCCTTGATGGCGTCGCGTCCGAGCTGCGAGAGAACGAGGATGTGAAGGAATTCTATCTCGGCGTGGGCGGGGAAGGGCGCAAATCGTTCCGCGATGTCAAGCACTACAAGCGGCGCAAACGCTGGCTGGCCTGATGGTGAGGACCGCGTGGTGCCAATCGGTGACGGAAGGCTTTCCCGATGCCATTTGATGGCGGCAAACTTGACGACGTCAGACGGGATCGTTAATTAAACAAACGTTCATTTTTTTAATGGGCAAAACCGCTGTCGCACAAATCGGTGCGGTGAGCGGGAGTAGGGATACCGGAGCCAGGCAGCGGAAACAGGATGGCACGCAAGGTAGGATCGATTGGAGCGGAAACGGCGGACAGGGTACGCCTGGCCGCATTGTCGCTATTTGCCCGCTATGGTTATGCCGCCGTTTCAATGCGCCAGATCGGCCGCGAGATCGGGCTGCAGGCCGGCGCGATCTACAATCATTTTCCGACCAAGCAGCATTTGCTGCGTGGCCTGATGGTCGAGCATATGGAACGCTTGCTCACAGCCTGGGAGGCCGAGAGAGACGACAATCTGCCGCCGCGTGAAGCGCTTGTCGCCTTTGTTCGTTTTCATATTCGTTATCACGTTAAATGCGGCGAAGAAGTCTTTATTTCCTATATGGAATTACGAAATCTGGAAGAGCAGAATTTTGTCGAGGTTGAAGAGCTGAGGCGGCGTTATGAGCACTCGTTGCGCTCGATCCTGGAAGCCGGAACCGAGGCAAGAGTGTTTACCGTGAGCGATCCGCGCGTTGCGACAATGGCTGTGATTGCCATGCTGACCGGCGTCACCAACTGGTACCGGACCGACGGTCGCCTGTCGCTGGACGAGATTGAAGAGCTTTATGTCCGCATGATTTCGGGCGCGGTCGGAATGAAGGAGAACTGACGTGTATACGACGGGCATGAATTTCGGGCTCGGTGAAGACATCGAGCAGTTGCGCGAGACGGTCTATCGTTTCTCGCAGGACCGGATTGCTCCGCTTGCATCGGAAATCGACGAGACAAACCAGTTTCCGATGCATCTTTGGCAGGAAATGGGAGCGCTCGGCTTGCTGGGCATGACTGCGGATCCCGATTTCGGCGGGACGGGTCTTGGTTATCTGGCCCATGCCGTTGCCATGGAGGAGATTTCGCGGGCGTCCGCCTCAGTCGGCCTTTCCTATGGCGCGCATTCAAACCTTTGCGTCAATCAGATCAACCGCTGGGGATCGAACGAGCAAAAGGAAAAGTATCTGCCAAGGCTTTGTTCCGGCGAAAATGTCGGTGCGCTGGCGATGTCGGAACCCGGCTCCGGGTCGGATGTCGTGTCGATGAAGCTGAAAGCGGAAAAGCGAAACGACCGGTTCGTGCTCAACGGCAACAAGATGTGGATCACCAACGGTCCGGATGCCGATACACTTGTCGTCTATGCAAAAACGGACATGGAAGCCGGTCCGCGCGGTATTACCGCTTTTCTGATTGAAAAGGGTATGGCCGGGTTTTCGACGGCGCAGAAACTCGACAAGCTCGGCATGCGCGGTTCGAATACCTGTGAACTGGTGTTCGAGAATTGCGAGGTTCCCTATGAGAACATGCTTGGTGAGGAGGGGCAGGGTGTACGCATTCTGATGTCCGGCCTTGACTATGAGCGTGTTGTCCTGGCGGCCGGTCCGGTTGGTATCATGGCGGCGGCGCTTGATATCGTTGTGCCTTACGTCCATGAGCGCAAGCAGTTCGACACGCCGATCGGTGAATTCCAGCTGATGCAGGGCAAGCTTGCGGACATGTATACCACCATGAATGCCTCCCGTGCCTATGTTTATTCGGTGGCATCGGCCTGTGACCGAGGCGAGACGACCCGCAAGGACGCCGCCGGCTGCATTCTATACGCCGCGGAAAAGGCCACCCAGGTTGCGCTCGAGTCCATTCAGGCTCTCGGCGGCAATGGCTATATCAACGAATATGCGACCGGTCGGTTGCTGCGTGATGCCAAGCTCTATGAGATTGGGGCCGGCACATCTGAAATCCGCCGCATGCTGATCGGCCGCGAAATCTTCGCCGAAACCGCCTGACGCGTATTTAACGGAGCCCCAATGGCTGTCCTTTCATCACAGATCGCGCCGTCCTCCCAGGCTTTCGCGGACAACAGCAAGGCTATGCATGCGCTTCTTGAAGACATGCGGCAGGTCGCGGCAACCGTTGAGCTCGGCGGCAGCGAACAGGCGCGCGAGCGGCATCTGGCGCGCGGCAAATTGCTGCCGCGTGAGCGGGTACGGCGGCTGCTGGATGCCAATTCCCCGTTTCTGGAAGTCGGTCAGTTTGCAGCTCACGGCATGTATGGCGGAGATATCGCCAGCGCCGGTCTGATCACCGGCATAGGCCGGGTGTCGGGCAGGGATGTGATGATCGTGTGCAACGATGCAACGGTCAAAGGCGGCACCTATTACCCGATGTCCGTGAAGAAGCACCTGCGGGCGCAGGAAATTGCGCAGGAGAACAACCTGCCATGCGTGTATCTGGTCGACAGCGGCGGCGCGAACCTGCCGAACCAGGACGAGGTGTTTGCCGACCGTGAGCATTTCGGGCGGATATTCTTCAACCAGGCCAACATGTCGGCCAGCGGCCTTTCGCAAATCGCCGTTGTCATGGGCTCATGCACCGCTGGCGGCGCTTATGTGCCGGCAATGTCTGACGAGACCATTATCGTGCGCGAGCAGGGCACGATTTTCCTTGCCGGGCCACCTCTGGTGAAGGCCGCGACCGGGGAAGTCGTGACGGCTGAGGACCTTGGCGGCGGCGATGTGCACACACGGCTTTCCGGCGTTGCCGACCATCTGGCCAATGACGATGCCCATGCACTGGCGTTGGCCCGCAGAGCCGTCGCCAACTTGAATGCGGAGCGTGGCATACATGCCGATGTGCAAGCGTCCGAAGATCCTTTGTACGATCCTGCCGAGATTGCCGGCGTCGTTCCGCCGGATCTCAGGACGCCCTACGACATACGCGAGGTGATCGCCCGTCTTGTCGACGGTTCGCGCTTCGATGAGTTCAAGGCGCGTTACGGAACGACCCTCGTTTGCGGCTTTGCCCATGTACACGGCATGCCCGTCGGCATCGTTGCCAATAATGGCGTGTTGTTTTCCGAGAGCGCGGTCAAGGGCGCTCATTTTGTGGAACTGTGTTCGCAGCGGCGTATTCCGCTCGTCTTCCTGCAAAACATCACGGGTTTCATGGTCGGTCAGAAATATGAGTCCGGTGGCATCGCCAAGGACGGGGCAAAGCTGGTGACCGCGGTGGCGACCACCGCTGTGCCGAAGATAACAGTGCTTGTCGGCGGCTCGTTCGGGGCCGGCAACTACGGCATGTGCGGACGCGCCTACGGGCCGCGCTTTTTGTGGACATGGCCGAACAGCCGCATATCGGTCATGGGTGGGGAACAGGCTGCCGGCGTTTTGGCAACCGTCAAACGCGAAGGCATCGAGCGCAAGGGTGGATCTTGGAGCGCCGAAGAAGAAAACCACTTCAAACAGCCGGTTATCGATCAGTTTGAAGAGCAGGGGCATCCACTCTACGCATCGGCGCGCCTTTGGGATGACGGCATTGTCGATCCGCGCAAAACGCGGGACGTTCTGGCGCTGTCTCTTTCCGTTGCGCTGGGCAGTCCGGTCGGCCGAACGCAATTCGGCCTGTTCCGGATGTAGGCGGGGATAGAAACATGTTCAGCAAGATACTGATCGCCAATCGCGGAGAAATCGCCTGCCGGGTCATCCGTACCGCGCGTCGTCTTGGCGTTTCCACGGTTGCTGTCTTCTCCGATGCCGACCGGGGTGCCTTGCATGCGGAGCTGGCCGACGAGGCCGTTCACATCGGCGGGGCGGCGGCTGCGGAGAGCTATCTTGCGGGCGACCGGATCATCGATGCAGCGCTTTCGACAGGTGCCGAGGCGATTCATCCTGGCTACGGATTTCTTTCCGAAAACCCTGACTTCGTCGAGGCCGTTGAAAAGGCGGGGCTGACCTTCATAGGGCCTTCTGCCAAGGCCATACGGGCCATGGGGTTGAAGGATGCGGCAAAATCCTTGATGGAAGAGGCCGATGTTCCGGTGGTTCCGGGCTATCATGGCGAGGCGCAGGACCTGGTGGTGTTGGCTGGCAAGGCCAATGAAATCGGCTTTCCGGTGCTGATCAAGGCGCGGGCCGGCGGTGGCGGCAAGGGAATGCGGCTCGTTGACGATCCGAAGGATTTCGGAGATGCGCTCTCAGCTGCAAAACGTGAGGGCAAGGCGTCCTTCGGCGATGAACGGGTTCTGGTGGAAAAGTTCGTCGCCTCGCCGCGACACATCGAGATCCAGGTTTTTGGCGACAATCATGGCAATGTGGTTCATCTCTTCGAACGGGATTGTTCACTGCAGCGACGCCATCAGAAGGTGATCGAAGAAGCGCCAGCGCCCGGTATGACGGATGAGATGCGCGAGGCCATGGGTGAGGCGGCGGTCAAGGCCGCAAAGGCGATTGGTTACAGCGGCGCAGGCACGGTCGAGTTCATTGTTGACGGCAGCGAAGGGCTTAAGTCGGATCGTTTCTATTTCATGGAGATGAACACAAGGCTTCAAGTTGAGCATCCGGTGACCGAGAGTATTACCGGCCTTGATCTCGTCGAGTGGCAATTGCGCGTCGCATCCGGCGCGCCGCTTCCGCTTGCACAAGAAGATCTTACGATCAATGGCTGGTCCTTCGAAGCACGTGTTTATGCCGAAGATGCCAAACGTGGCTTTCTGCCGGCAACCGGGACGCTGTCGCGTCTGCGGTTCCCCAAGGAGGGCGTTCGTGTGGATTCCGGGGTGCGTGAAGGTGATACGATTACGCCGTTTTACGACCCGATGATTGCCAAGCTGATCGTGCACGGGCCCGATAGGGATACGGCACTCAAACGCATGGAGGTTGCCCTTAACCGGACAGAAGCCCTCGGCACGACCACCAATATCGCGTTTCTGGCGGCCTTATGCCGGCAGAAGGATTTTGCCCAGGGTGATGTTGATACCGGTCTGATCGATCGCGAGCTTGACAACCTCAACGCGGCTGCCCCGGTTCCGGATCTCATGATTGCTCTTGCCGCGGTTGCGGTGCTGGAACCAAATGGTTCCGACCCGGCATCCGACCCATTTGAAACACTTGGCATGTGGTCCCACTGGACGCCGCCCAAACGGGTAGTGCATCTTGTGAACGGAGACGCAGAGTACGAACTTGCGGTTTTCAGGCTTACGTCAACAAGGTGGAGTGTCTCGAACTATCGTGAGAGCAGCAGCAGCTTTGACACGGTTGAGTTCGAACTTGTTTCAAACCAAGGCGGCGAGATGCGCGTGGACCATGAAGGCCGGATATTCGGCGCGCGGTCCTTGCGTATTGGAGGTGAGCTGACGCTCATGAGCGGCGGAGCCTCTTTCTCGTTTGTACTGCCGGATGTTTCCGTCGGGGAGTTCGATACGGACGAAGGAGGCGATCGCCTTGTCGCGCCGATGCCGGGGGTCATCAAGCAGATGAGTGCGGCCGCCGGTCAAAGTGTTGAACCGGACACAGCGCTCATTGTCATGGAAGCGATGAAAATGGAGTTGACGCTGACGGCGCCGCGTGCCGGTGTGATTGCCGAGATTACCGTGTCGGAAGGCGACCAGGTGGCGGACGGCGATCTGCTCCTGTCGCTCGAACCGCAGGGCGACTAAGGCGCTCCAACCGAATCACAGAAGGATTTTGCCGGGCAGCAGGCCCACTGTGCGCAGGCGCATAATGTGCGCATCCGAAATCGTGCCATATTGGCCACAATCTTCTCAAATAGGGCGCGAAAATACCTTTTTCACACATGTAGAAGTTGCCGGACGTTGCAAAAACGTAAGTTTTGCGTAAGCTTTGTAATATATTGTTGTTGCAGAATTCTATTTCCTCCCTAGACTCAGGCTGCTTTATCGGCAGCCTTCTTTTTTGTTAAAATTCAAATAGTTGACTGGCTCGCTTAGATCCGTGCTCGCGCCGAATCGTCCCGGGTCTTGTGCGAGTGATTCGTGCAATCCGGCTGTTTTAGGGCAAGAATTGGATTACGGATTCAATTTTTCCGTTTAATGACAAGCAAAGTCGAAAAAGGCAGGTTTGTATCGCCGCGGATGTGAAATCGAAATGCGGTGCTGGGAGAAGGCAATGAGCGAAGTCCGGATAGAGAACGCCGATGCAGTCAACCGCTTCTGGTTTGATGAACTGAAACCTGAAGACTGGTTCACCAAGAGCGATGAGCTTGACAAGGATATAGCCAACCGGTTCGGGGCAACGCATCTGTCACTGGCGGGAAACATACCACAGCAATGGTGGGACTCGGCGGACAGTGTCCTTGCGCTCGTGCTTGTCTTCGATCAGTTCCCCCGCAATATCTACCGGGGAACACCACTTGCATTTGCAACGGATTGTCTTGCCTTGAAGGAGGCGAAAGCTGCGATTGCCGCGGGGCTGGATCAGCTTGTGGATGAGACGCGGCGGGCGTTTTTCTACATGCCGTTTGAACATTCGGAAGAGCTGTCCGATCAGGATCGGGCCGTGGAACTGTTTTCGCGACTGGGCAATGAAGAAATGCTTCGCTACGCGCATATGCATCGCGACGTGATCGTGCGCTACGGGCGTTTTCCGCATCGCAATGCCATTCTCGGCCGCGAGAACACGGCTGAGGAAACTACCTATCTTGCAGAGCCGGGGGCCGGGTTCTAGGCAGGCTATGCTTCATGCACTGCAAACAATGGTTGTGGATTTGGTCACGACGCGAGGCTGTCAAAACCCTGCATTCGTCCTATACCGTCATATGAATCGATTGGGGAAAAGCCGGTGATGCCGCTCCTGTCGCGTTTCTTGGTCATATGCGCTCTCTGCCTCGGCATTTTTGCCGTTTCAGGATACCCGTCCTTTGCCCAGACAAATGCGGGCTCATCCTCCGTTTCTTTCACATCCGACGATGTCAAAGCCGCCAACAAACAGATTGATGGGGCTGACGAGGAACTGGACAACTTCCGGGAAAAGGAAGACGCCGCGCTTAACGACGACCTTCGTCTTGTTGAGCTGCAGCAGCAGCTTGAGGACATAGCTGCCTCAATGGAGCAGATCTACAAGGATCTGCAGCCCCGTCTTGAAAGCATCAAGGCGCGTGAAACCGAGCTTGGTGACCCTCCGGGCGAAGGTGATCCGGAAGAACCGCTAACGCTAAGGCAGGAGCGTACGAAGCTGGCGGCCGACCGCGCTGCGGTCAATGCGGAAATCGGTGAGGTTCAAAATGTAGCGGATCGGGCGAGAACGCTCGCCGAGGAAGTGTCAGGGCTTCGCAGAACCCTTTTCCGGCAGACCCTACTCGGCCGGTCCGACCTTTCGGAGAAGAACTTCGAGGCCGCGGGCAGGGCGTTGGACCAGGAAGTCCGCGAGCTCGTCACCCGCATATCAAGCTGGTTTTCCTTCACATGGTCGTTCGAGAGGCGGGCCTTTTTGTCCGCGATTACTCTCACTTTGCTCTTTGGTGTACTCTTTGTTTACAGCGAATACCGGCTTTTCTCGCGGTTTGTGAAACAGGACCGGTCGCAGACCAATCCGTCTGCATTCAGCAAACATACATTCGCATTCTGGTCGACGCTGCTGCCCGCAATCGGCGTCGCAATCTTTTGTTCTCTGGCGCTCTTTTTTCTGGATAATTTCAATGTCCTTCGTCGGGATATCGCAAACCTCCTGACACCGCTCGTCCAGTTCATCATTGTGCTTTTCTTTGTCGGCCGACTAGCCAATGCGGTTCTGGCTCCCGCTCACCCCCATTGGCGGCTGGTCAACGTTTCCGATCGCGGTGCCCATACGCTTTGGTGGCTGATCTTCGGGATGACCTTCATCAACGCGTTCGATTACCTGGCCGGCAGCGTATCGGATGTGCTGCAGTCGCCGGCGATCTTGACCATTGCGCGCAGCTTCGTTGCATCGGTCCTCATCGGGGGGCTGCTGGTCTTGCTGTCGCGTGTCCAGCCGATGAAAACCGATGATGGATCCAGCAAGCCCTGGCCCCGCAGTGTTTCAATCCCGCTGATGGTCCTCGGATTGGCTCTCATCCTGTTTTCGGTGTTCGGCTATGTGGGCCTTACACGTTTCGTTGCAACGCAGGTGATCATCCTGGGCGCATTGCTTGTCGCGATGTATCTGGGGTTCCTTTCAGCCAAAGCCGTCTCGGAGCCGGAGGATTTCAAAGCCTCATCGCTTGGACAAGTGCTTTCCAACCGGTTCAACCTTGGTCCGATTGCTGTTGAGCAGATCGGCCTGCTGTGCGGCCTTTCGATCTATGTGCTGGTTCTCGTATTCGGCGTTCCGGTGATCTTCCTGATCTGGGGCTATCACATCCGTGATATCCAGAGCTGGGTCGCGGACAGCTTCAGCCAGATTACTGTCGGCAATGTCACCATATCGCTGTCCGGTATTCTTGTCGGACTTGTCGTTTTTGCCGTTGGCTATTTCATCAGCCGCTGGTTCCAGCGTTGGCTGGACGAGAATGTCATGCGTCGCAGCCGTATGGAAACAGGTCTGCGCAACTCGGTGCGAACCGGCATTGGCTATCTTGGCATTGCCATTGCGGCGATTATCGGTCTTTCCGTTGCCGGCCTTAACCTTTCGAACGTGGCGCTGGTTGCCGGTGCGCTTTCGGTCGGCATCGGCTTCGGGCTGCAGAACATCGTCAACAATTTCGTCTCGGGGCTGATCCTGCTCATCGAACGGCCGTTCAAGGTCGGCGATTGGGTGGTGACCGGATCAACACAAGGCTTCGTGCGGCACATCTCGGTGCGCGCGACGGAGATCGAAACGTTCCAGCGTCAATCGGTCATCGTGCCGAATTCCGAGTTCATCAATACGCCGGTGGCCAACTGGACCCACCGCAATTCGATCGGACGCCAGGAGATTGCGGTCGGTGTTTCCTACGATTCCGATCCGCGCCGGGTCATGGCCATACTGGACGAGATTGCGGAAAACCACGATCTGGTCCTACGTGATCCTCCGCCATTCGTCGTTTTTGTCGGTTTCGGCGCTTCGTCTCTCGACTTTGAGCTGCGGGTTTACATGAGCGACGTGCTTTCCGGGCTGTCGATCGCCACCGAACTGCGTACGCAGATATTCGAGCGGTTCCGCGAGGAAGGCATTGAGATTCCGTTCCCGCAGACCGATGTGCATATCAAGGAACCAAAGGACGGCGAGGCGTCTGTCGCTGAAGAGGCCAAGAAGCGCTTGCAGGCGCAGGCGGCTGAGCAGAAAAATGCGGACGATCCGCAGCCATTACCCCGGCGGCACGACCCGGACGATTAACGCCGGTTTTCGCAGTTCATTAACCGTTTGAGCAAATGGACGGCCCAAAACCTGCCTGAGATCGGGATGATTCACGGCTTTTGAACCTTGCCGCGATAGTCCGGCGGTATGAACGAGCGGGTGACTGAACCAGATATCGCCGATACGGCGCGTACGGTACCACTGTGTGTCGATCTCGACGGCACGCTGGTGAAGACCGATACGCTCTGGGAAAGCCTGATCGGTCTTCTATTGAAGAACCCGTTCCTGCTCTTTGCGGCAGTGGCATGGATTTTTCGCGGCAAGGCTGTGCTGAAAAACGAGGTGGCGGCGCGCATCGACCGTGACGCTTCCTCATGGCCCTATCGCGAGGAAGTTATCGATTTCCTCAAGAGCGAGAAGCAAAGGGGACGTTACATCGTCCTGGCAACCGGTGCGCCCGAGAAAGTCGCACAGCCGATTGCAGATCATCTCGGCCTGTTTGATGAAGTCCTGCATACGACGTCGCAAGTCAATCTGACCGCACATCGCAAGCGGGACAAGCTGATTGAACGTTTTGGCGCCGGCGGTTTTGACTATGTGGGTGACAGCCGGGACGATGTTGCCGTCTTCGAGGCAGCCAATCGAGCGATCCTGGTCGCGCCGGACGGTACCGCATCCCGCTGGGCGGACAGCCATGATGCTGACGTTCTGGTTGAAAGCCGGATGAATCTCAAGCTTATCCTCAAGGCGATGCGTGTTCATCAGTGGCTGAAGAATGTGCTGCTTGCCGTGCCGCTTGTGCTGCTTCACGAGTTGTTGAATTTCGGTCTGCTGGTGAGCGTCATCACAGCGTTCTTCTCCTTTTCGTTTGCTGCTTCGTCGATCTATCTTTTCAACGATCTGACGGATCTGGAGAATGACCGGCTGCATCACCGAAAGAAGAACCGGCCGCTTGCCAGCGGTGCTTTGAGCATAGCAAGTGGGATGAAGCTGGCCAGCGCGCTTCTCGCCGGATCCGTCGTGCTTGCCCTGTTCCTGCCGGCGACCTATTTCGGCGTGCTGCTTATCTATATCGCGGCGACAACAGCCTATTCGTTCGTCCTGAAACGCAAGCTGCTCGTGGATGTCTTCACCCTTGCCGGTCTTTTTACGCTTCGCATCATTGCGGGTGCCGCGGCCATCCAGGTCGCTCTGTCCTTCTGGCTGCTTGCCTTCTCGATCTTCTTCTTCCTCTCGCTTGCCCTGGTCAAACGCTACGTGGAACTGCTGGAGCTCTCGGACGAAAAGGGCTCGAAGAAACTCGGTCGCGGCTACTATGCGCTGGATTTCGATATGATCGGCCAGGCCGGCATTTCGTCCGCATTCGGTGCGGCGCTCGTGCTTGCGCTTTACATCCACAGCGACGAAGTCCAGGAGATGTACCGGATGCCGGCCTTGCTTTGGCCGCTGTGCCCGATGGTTGTCTATATGCTGCTGCGCATCTGGATGATCGCGCGGCGTGGTGAAGTCCACGATGACCCGGTCGTTTTTATCATGGGTGACTGGCGCAGCCAGCTTGTGATGGCCATCGGCGCGGTTCTGGTCATCCTGGCGGCGACGGCCTATCCGTTATGAGTTACGACAGTTGGGGCAGCAACACAGGCGTGGATCGTGCCGCCTGCGCCGCCGCTGATGTGACGCCGGAGCTCTTACGTTCGGGCAGTTTTCTACCCTTCGGCAATGGCCGTTCCTATGGGGACAGTTGCCATAACGATAGCGGCCGGCTGATTGACAGCCGAAACGCTAACCGCATTCTGGGATTTGACGAGGCAAGCGGTGCATTGACCTGCGAGGCCGGCACGCTCTTGAGCGATGTGCTTGCCTATGCCATCCCGCGCGGATATTTCCTGCCTGTTACGCCGGGCACGCGTTTTGTCACCGTAGGCGGGGCGATCGCCAATGACGTGCATGGCAAGAACCATCACCGGCGCGGCACCTTTGGCTGTCATGTTGCCCGATTGACGCTGGTGCGCAGCGATGGCGGGCCGCTTGAGTGTTCACCGACATCCAACAGTGAGATGTTTTCGGCGACCATCGGCGGTATGGGGCTGACCGGCCTCATAATGCAGGCAACCATCCGCCTGATGCGGGTCGGCACGGCGGATGTCAGACAACGGACGCTACGTTTCGGCAATCTCGACGACTATTTCAAACATTGCGATGCGTTTGACGCGGCCCATGAATATGCGGTGGCCTGGATCGATCAGTTGGCCCGGGGCCGAAAGTTCGGGCGAGGGCTGTTGCTGGGCGGTGACCATATTGCCGAAAAAGCGGCCCCCATGCGTCAGTCGGAGCGCCAATGGCTACAGGTCCCGTTCACACCGCCGATCAGTCTTTTGAACCGTTACACACTGGCCGCGTTCAACGAGCTGTTCTTCCGCAAGGAGAAGGTCGGCGAAGCCATCCGAACGGTGCCGTGGCAAAGCTATTTCTATCCGCTCGATTCCATCGGTCGCTGGAACAGGCTTTACGGTCCGCGCGGTCTTTTTCAGCATCAAAGCGTCTATCCGCAAACCAATGGCTCAGAGACAACGGCGAAGCTCATGGAATGCGCGCAAGCCCATGGCCACGCGTCGTTTCTGACGGTCCTGAAGAAATTCGGCTCGGTTCAATCGCCGGGGCTGTTTTCATTCCCGCGGCCGGGCTTCACCCTGACCCTTGATTTTGCCAATCAGGGAAAGGCCACGCTGCGGCTGCTGGATGCGCTCGACGATATCGTCGTGGCAGCCGGCGGTGCGGTCAATCCTTACAAGGACGCCCGTATGGGCGCTTCCGTTTTCGAGGCGTCATTTCCGGATTGGCACCGGCTGGAGAATTTGCGCGATCCGGCGATGATGTCCGATTTCTGGCGGCGTACGGCAATGGTGCTGGCATCACCGGAAAACACCGCTCACTTGGGCATTTCAGCGAAAGAAGCTGCAATTTGACCGTTTCGGGAAACACTCTCTTTACCCTCCCGATTCACGGAATCTACGGCTTTTCAAGTTATCAGACGGGTGAAGTGGGGAAGCCTTGATGAGCTATATTCCGTTCCTGATCTTTACAGTGCTGGCAAATGCGGGAGCACAATTGTTGCTCAAGCAAGGCATGATCACTTTTGATGGTAATGCTTTTGATGCCGGCGGCTTGCTGATGAAGGTCGTAGCCGTCCTATTCAACCCATGGGTATTTGCGGGATTGGTGACGTATGTGCTGGCCATGGGATCGCATCTTTATGTCCTGTCTAAGGTGGACGTCTCCTTCGCCTATCCATTCCTTAGCCTGGCGTATGTGCCGGCTGCGATTTTGGCCTACTTCCTATTCAAAGAAGACCTGAACGCTTGGCGTGTTTGGGGCATTCTTCTCATTTGTGTCGGAACTGCGTTCATGGCTCAGTCCGGACACAAGGATCCCAGAGAGATCGTTGGTTACAGCGATCGGGGCGAGCCCGGTATCAGTAAGGTCGACACATGAAGCACATTCTGTTTGGAGGTGACGGGGCTGTTGGTCGCGTCCTTGCAGCGCGGCTGGTCAAGGATGGCGAGGACGTCGTCGTCTGCGACATTTCCAAGGGCGATGTACCGCACTATGCCAACTGTCGTTTCATCGACCTCGATGTGACCGACAAGGAGCACTTTGCCAAGGTCGATATTGCCGCGGACGACATGGTCTACAATCTGTCGGCCAAGACGTTGTCGCCGCTTCAGGTTCGCGCCAATCGGCACGCTTTTTTCTGGCCGGTGAACTACTGGGGCACGGACAATATCATCAATAAGATGGTCGATAGTGATGCCACCCGGCTTGTGCATTATACGACCGACATGATCTACGGGCACACCTTCACCGGTCCACTGACGGAGGAGCATCCCGCCAATCCGCTTGGTGACTATGGTTTGTCAAAACTCAAAACCGAGGAACTGGCCGCCCATTGGCGTAAACGCGGCATGAATATCTCGATCTTTCGCCCGCGGCTTGTTATCGGGCCCGGCCGGCTTGGTATCCTGTCGAAGCTCTTCAAGCTGGTGGACTATCATCTGCCGGTGCCGATGATCGGTTCAGGGCGCAATCCCTATCAGTTCATTTCGGTTTTTGACTGCGCGGAAGCCGCGCGTCTTGCCTGGAAGGCTGGCGTGCCGAACGAAGCCTATAATCTGGGCTCTGACAATCCGCCGCCGGTACGCAAGCTGCTGCGGGACCTGATCGACCATGCCGGATCGAAATCCTTTGTGCTGCCGACACCAGCCTGGGCGGTCAAGCGCACGCTTGATCTGTTCGATCTCGTCAATCTCCCGATCATGGATCCGGAGCAATATCTGATTGCCGACGAGATGTGCATTCTGGATTGCAGCAAAGCCAAGGAACAGCTTGGCTGGGCAGCCGAATATCGCGACGAGGACATGCTGATTGCAGCCTATGACGAATATCGTGAGGGCCTTTCCAGCAGCAAAAACGAAGCGCCTGTCTCGACCAAACACAAAGCCACCATTTGAGGTCCGATCATGAATATGGCTCCAAAAATTACCAAGCCCAACCTGCTGTCGGTCGAGGACGCCAAGGCGCTCGACCTGCCGCATATGACAGAATATTTCAAGGATCACCTCAATCCCGGCCAGCTCCATTTCATGAAGCTTCTGGGCTTCAACAAGGTCAAGATCGAGCGTGCAGAGGGCATGTATTATATCGATCAGAACGACCGGAAAATTCTTGATTTCTTCGGTGGTTTCGGATCGCTCGCCTTCGGTCACAACCATCCTCGGGTGCTTGATGCGCGCATCAAGTTCCAGCAGGAAAAACGCCACGAGATCGCTATGGCGTTCCTGTCGCAATATGCGTCCGCGCTTGCCAAGAACCTTGCCGAAGTCTCGCCAGGTGATCTCGATATGGTGTTCCTGGGTTCGTCCGGGTCGGAAGCCATGGAAGCGGCCGTCAAGGTTGCCGAGCGCGCCGCGGGCCCCGAACGCAGCCGTATTGTCTATGCGGAAAACTCATTTCACGGCAAGACGAAGGGTGTGCTGTCGCTGACGGATTCACCGCTCTATCGCGGTGAGTTTCGTCTTGTGGATGAGACCTTGTGCGTGCCGTTCGGCGATATCGATGCGATCCGCAACGCTTTCGAGGCCGATCCACGGATCGGTGTCATCGTTCTGGAAACGATCCAGGGCGGGGGCGGCATCATTTCCGCGCCGGTATCCTTCTGGCAGGAATTGCGGGCGCTGTGCGACAAGCACGAGGTGCTTTGGGTGGCCGACGAAGTTCAGTGCGGCATGGGTCGCTCGGGCCGTTTCTATGCCTTTGAACATGCTGGTGTCGTTCCCGATGTGACGGCGCTTGCCAAATCGCTTGGCGCCGGCAAAAGCGCCATGGCCGCGATGATCGCCCGGCGCGACATCTATATGAAAGCTTATGGCAAGCCGAATACGGCGCTCATCCACGGCCCGGCAACGTTCGGCGGGATCGGCGAGGCCTGTATCACGGCGATCGAAGGGCTGAATATCCTCTATGATGACGATCTGATTGCCAATTCGGCTGCCCAGGGCGCTTATCTTCTGAAGAAGCTTGAGGCTTTGCAGGACAAGTATCCGAAAATCATCAAGGATGTGCGCGGGCAGGGGCTCATGATCGGACTTGAGTTCCAGGATTTCAGCCAGACCCTTCCCATGGTTTTGCGTCCTGTTGTTTCGGTACTTGATGACAAGCTGAAAGGCTCATTGTCAGGCTTTATCGGCGCATTGCTGCTGAAAGACTACGACACCCTGGTTGCCTTTACGGAATATAACCGCAACGTCATCAGGTTGGAGCCGCCGCTGATCTGCATGTCGGAACATGTCGACGCCTTTGTCGATGCCCTCGACAGCCTCCTTGGCCGCGGCATTGTCGGGATCGTGAAGGACTTTGTCGCCAGTCAGGTGAAATAGGCACAGCCCCTCCATATCCGGGCCTTGCGTCCGGGCAAATCTTCAACGCGTGGCTTGTCGCCGCGCGTTTTTTGCATGTCGCAAACAGGCAATAGGTTGCCAGTTGCGGCGTTCATATTTGCTGTCGAACCACGGAGTGCCGTGGGTAAGGCGGTTCATGCCGGCACAATTGGCTTATAAGGATACGGTGTTACCGTCACGGACCAATGTGACGGTATCATTCGGGATTTCGGCAGCAAACCCGGGCGACCGGTGGCGGAAAGGGCAGCAAGATGAAGAGCAGCGCACGTGCGGTTGTTATCGGCGGAGGCGTCGTCGGCGTCTCGACGCTCTATCACCTGGCAAAAAAGGGCTGGGACGATGTCATCCTTATTGAGCGCAAGGAACTGACATCCGGATCCACATGGCATGCAGCCGGCCTGCTGCCGCTCTTTAACATGAGCTATTCGGTCGGACAGATCCATAAATACTCGGTGCGCTTTTATCAGGAATTGGCCGAAGAAACCGGAATGGATACCGGATTCCGCAAGGTGACCAATGTGCGCCTCGCGCGAACGCAGGACCGGCTGGACGAATATGAGTATTATATGGGTGTTGCCGAGACGATCGGTATCCATGTCGACCGGATGAGCGTCGAGGAAATCAAGGAGAAGTGGCCGTACGTGAATACGGACGGGTTGATCGGTGCCATCTGCCATCCGGAAGACGGCTATATCCAGCCGGCCGATCTGACCCAGGCGCTGGCCAAGGGCGCACGCGACCGAGGGGCCACCATCTACCGCAACACATCTGTGACCGGCATCGAGCAACTGGGTGACGGGCGCTGGCGGGTGATTACCGATCAGGGTGAGGTGACGTGCGAACATGTCATCTCCTGTTCCGGTAACTTTGCCCGCCGGACGGGTGCAATGATTGGGCTCGACGTGCCGGTCATTCCGGTCGAGCACCAATACATCGTCACTGAAGCTCATCCCGAAATTCAGAAGTTCCGCGCCGAGGGCGGGGCGGAACTGTGCGTACTGCGCGAATCCGATTCATCCTGGTATATGCGAGAGGAGGCGGGTGGCCTTCTGCTCGGCCCCTACGAAAAAGGCGCGCCGTGCTGTTATGTCGACGGTCCGTCCGATGACTCGGAGTACGAGCTTTTCCAGGAAGACCTTGAACGTCTGATGCCGCATATCGACACGGCCATCGTGCGGGTTCCCTATTTCGGCGAGGCGGGCATCAAGAAGGTCTATAACGGTGCGATCGCCTATACGCCGGACGGCTCGCCGATCATTGGCCCGGCGCCCGGCAAAGAGAATTTCTGGCTTAACGAAGGTCATTCCTTCGGCGTGACGGCCGCTGGCGGGGCAGGCTGGCAGCTTGCCGAATGGATTGTCGATGGCGAGCCGACCATCGACATGATGGGTGTCGACCCGCGCCGGTTCGGACCTTACGCCACCGAGGGATATCTGAGGGAAAAGAACGAGGAGGCCTATGCCAACGTCTTCACGGTTCACTATCCCGACGAGGAACGCGGCGCGGCGCGGCCTTTGAAGCGTTCGCCCTGTTATGACCGGATGAAAGATCTGGGTGCGGTGTTCGGCTCGGTCTATGGCTGGGAGCGGCCCAACTGGTTTGCCCCGGAAGGTTACGGGATTGACGTGAACAGCATTGAAAAGCCGGATGTCCTGACCAACCATAACCACCCGACGCCGGACGAAGACAACAAAGTGAAGGAAATCTGGTCCTTCCGCCGCTCCAATTATTTTGAGCATGTCGGCAAGGAAGTGCAGAACGTGCACGAAAATGTCGGTCTGCTCGACATGTCGGCCTTCGCCAAGATGGAGGTCAGCGGCCCGGGTGCGCGAGATTGGCTGGAATCAATCCTTGCCAATTCCATCCCGAAGAAAATGGGCCGGATCGCGCTGTGCCATCTGCTGACGGAAGCCGGCGGCGTGCGTTCGGAATTCACGGTTTACGAGTGGGCGCCTGGGCGGTTCTATCTGGTTTCCGCCGGTGCATTCGAAGCGCACGATCATGACTATCTGCGCAAGCTTGCTCCGACAGATGGTTCGGTTCGCCTCAATGCCATCACCGAGCGGCTCGGTGTGCTTGTCCTTGCCGGCCCGCGTGCGCGTGACGTTCTGCAGAAACTGACACGGACGAGCCTTGATAACGCCGATTTCCCGTGGCTGTCGGGTAAGGCAATCAGTGTCGGCACGGCCAGCGCCCATGCGTTGCGCGTCAACTTTGTCGGCGAACTTGGCTGGGAACTGCACCACCCTATCGAACAGCAGAACGCGATCTTCGATTTGATCATGGAAGCCGGTGCGGAGTTCGGTATCAAGCCGTTTGGTATTCGCGCCATGACGGCCATGGCGATTGAGAAGTCATATCGTCTGATCCCGCGCGAGCTTTCCATTGAATACAACGCCTATGAATCCGGGCTCGACCGGTTCATCAAACCGAACAAGGGCGACTTCATGGGGCGTGAGGCGGTTGTGCGGGCTTGCGAGGACGGGCTTAGCTGGAATTTCGTGACGCTTGATGTTCAGGATGTGACGGATGCCGATGCACGTGGAAGCGAGGCCATCTATCAGAACGGCTCGCTTGTTGGCCGGGCGACCCATGGCGGTTACGGATGGCGGCTTGGCAAATCCATCGCGCTCGCCATGGTTCGGCCGGAGTTCAGCAGCGAAGGCACGGAGCTGGAGATCAAAATCCTCGGTAAGATGCACAAGGCAGTCGTCATCGGCGAAAGCCCGTTTGATCCGGACAATGAAGCCCTGCGGGCCTAGTCAAAGACTTGGCACGCGGGCCTCTCGAAATATGCCCTGTGCGTGGTGGCCTATGTGCTGGTCGGGACTATTTTGAGGCGTGGATTGTGCACTTGCCGACATAGGCGTGCTTCCATTTTTTTGTGCCTGCCTCACAGTTCCGCATGGCAAGGGCTTCGGCCTCTGCAGTGGACTTTCTGTTCAGGGCGCTTCCGCAGATAAACATTTTGCCTTCATAGGCTGACGCAAGAGGCTCCGTCGAGGCGTAAGCGGAATGTCCCTTTGCTTCGATATACTTCTTTATCGCATCAGGGCAGCTTCCCCTGGCGCCCGTGGCAAGGGTCCGGCGGACATTGCCTTTCCATCCGGCCAGAGAGTCGCCGGGTGGCGGCGGCGCGGATGTCGTGCAGGCGGTAAGAAGCGCTGCCAGAAAACAGCAGAGGGCGACTTTGGGTGCGGACATGGAAGTTTCCATTCTGACAGATTGGCGTTGTCCCTGACGGCCGCCAGGAAATAGAAAAGGGTAAGTCTTTTTCTTACCGGGTAATTTCTATTCAGGGTTGTTGTTTTTGTCCATCAATATTTTGGCGTATTCTTAGCTTTTGCGACAGAATACTTACATCCAATTGTGACTTGCAGTCTCACAGCAGCCTAGGCAGCCGATGTCAGCAGTTGTTTTCTCTCCGCGCGTTCCTGCTGGGGTGAGCGGCCGTAAAGCTCTCGGTAGCATTTGGAAAAATGCGAGGCCGAAACAAAGCCGCAGGCCACCGCCACCTCGACAACCGGCATGGATGACTGGATCAGCAGATGCCGTGCACGGTCGAGGCGGATTTCCAGATAGTATCGGGCAGGGGACCTTCCCATTTCCTGTCTGAACAGGCGCTCGATCTGGCGGCGCGATAGACCGGCATAATCGGCGATCTCCAGAAGCGACAGCGGTTCGGAAAGGTTGCTTTCCATCAGCTCGATGATCGACAGCACCTTGGAGTTCTGAACGCCAAGCCTCGCGCGCAGCGGCAGGCGCTGGCGGTCATGCGGATTGCGCACCCGGTCCGTCAGTGCCTGTTCGCACACACGGTTGACGAGGTTGTCGTCATGATCCTCGCCGATCAGGTTCAGCATCATGTCGAGCGAAGCGGTGCCGCCTGCGCAGGTGTAGATATTGTCGTCCGTCTCGTAGAGGTCGGCATAGACATCGGCCATCGGGAATTTTTCGGAAAAGCCCGGAAGATCTTCCCAGTGGATCGCACATCGCCTGCCCGAGAGAAGGCCGGCCGCGGCCAGTACGTAGGCGCCGGTACACAGGCCGCCAACGGAGATATTGCGGTTGTGCACCTCACGCAGCCAGGCATGGACGGATTTTTGGGCATGTGTTTCGACATTGACGCCCGAACAAACAAACACCATGGAGGGCCGCATTTCGCCGGCAAGATGACGGCGCTCTTCTTCCAGGGTTGATGTTGCCGATACCTCGACACCGTTGGAGGCTCTTACCGGCTGGGCGTCGAAGGAGGCGACACGCCATCTATAGGCCTCGTAGCCCAATATCCTGTTGGCAAGACGCAACGGTTCGATAGCTGTCGCAAATGCGATCAGCGAAAAATCCGGTACCAGATAAAATACGAAGGATCGTTTCACCAGCGGCGCATCGCCATCCATCGCCATCAATCCTTGATCAATGCTCAATAAAGACCCAGACCTTGGCATAGAGAGGGAATTCTGTGAAGCGGAAAGTTCCGGTTTTCAGACCGATTTCGTCGGACCGCCAAACAGTGAAAATGTGATAAAAAACACCGGCGTGCAACAAGGCACGCCGGTCTCATTCAGTGTCCCATCCTGCGGCAGGATTCGCGCGGATCGTAACGCGCCGGCCAGCCGATATCGTGGCGAATCTGATCGTTGAGCTTCGCGATTTCCCGCTCGGTGTAACGATGCAGACTACGGCATTTGTGCTCTTTCCAGGCAGATATGATCCATTGCCGCAAGTGCTGCAGAAATCCGGTCTGTCCGCCTCTGGCGGTATCCAACCCGCCTGATACAACTCTAAGGCCAGAAGACAGACGGTTCTCGACTGTATTGTGTTTCAACATGTTCAGGCTCCTTCCAGAATTCCCGGCGTTCATCGAAACAACCGGTTGGCTCAAAGAAGGTCGCGACCCTTGATATTGACTATGGGGTTTTTATTTGGTTCAATCAAACAAATAGTAATCATCCTTTCATTCAGAAAAATTGAACGATAGCCATGAACGCTCCTTTGAATCATCCCGCGCCGCTTTTGGAACTGGATATCCTGCGCACCTTCGTGGCGATTGCCGATACGGGCAGTTTCACAGCAGCTGCCTCCATCGTCTTTCGCACGCCCTCAGCGGTTTCCATGCAGATCAAGAAGCTCGAGGAGTTGCTGGGGCGGCCGGTCTTTGCGCGTGATGCCAGATCGGTCTCGTTAACGAATGACGGTGTGGTTCTTCTCGGCTATGCCCGGCGTCTTTTGTCGCTTAACCGTGAAGCGGTTTCACAGTTCGTTTCGCCGGACATTTCCGGCGTCGTGCGTCTTGGCTCACCTGATGACGTGGGCGAGCGCATGCTGCCGAGCGTGTTGACGCGGTTCGCCAAGACGCATCCGTCCATAGCGGTTGATGTCGTCATTGACATGAGTTCCAATCTTATCAAACGCATGGAGGAGCGGCGGCTCGATATAACCCTTTTGACCTGTTCGACCGGCAATGTGCCGCAGGGGGGAGAGGTTCTGCTGACGGAACAGCTCGTGTGGGCCGGTGCGAAGGGTGGCAGCGCGCATCTGTGTTCGCCGCTGCCGGTTTCGCTTTGGGAAGAAGGCTGTGCCTGGCGGGCGGGGGCGGTCGACGGGCTGAACGAGCGCGGCACCAAATACCGTGTTGCCTATATGAGCGCCCATACCGCCGGTCAGCGAGCGGCCATCATGTCTGATCTTGCCATCGCACCTTTGCCGAAATCCTTTGTCGGTGACGATCTGGTCGTTTTGGGCGAGGAAGACGGTCTGCCGCCCATCGGTTCCTATTCGCTCGGCATGATCGTGAAAAACGATGCGGAACCGCCGGTTGCGGCTGCCGCCGATCATATCCGCGCCGCCTTCGCGACATTGAACGAAACCGGAGAATTCTGAGCCTGATCCAGCCTCGGTGAAGACAGTGTTTAACGGGGGATCATCTCGACGCGCCGGTTTTGGGCGCGCCCGTCTTCGCTGTCATTCGGGGCGACGGGCGCCAGGAAGCCGGCCCCCGCGGCGACCAGCCGATCCGCGCCGATGCCATATGTCGCCGAAAGGGCATCGACGACGGCCTGCGCACGCCGTTGGGACAGGTTCAGATTGTAATCCATCGCTCCCTGGTTGTCCGTATGGCCGACGATCACCACGGAAAGGTCCGGAGCGGTTTTGAGGAACTTGGCCATTTCCTCCAGCGTCGGCGCCGATTCGGGCTTGATGTCTGCCTTGTCGGTATCGAAATAAATGCCGTAAAGGGTAATGCTTCCCTTTTCCGCAAAGGCCTCCTGCATGGCTTTTGCATCGACCATCTGAAAGGCCAGGTTGTCGAGTTCCACGACAGTGACTTGTGTGCGGATATTCCTGTTCGTATCGGCGCTGATCACCACGGACGCGTATGTTTCGCCGCCATCGGAGCTGCGCCTGGCTCCCAGATAGCGGAAGTTGAACGGGTCGACGACCATCTTGGGCAGCGGGAAGGTGTCGAGCGCATAGGCGAAATTGCCGCCGCCGCATTCCTTCGTCTTGCACTCAAACAGGATTTCGAACCCGTTCTGTGTCAGTCCGAGCTCAAAATTCCGCGCCACCTCGGCAAGCGATTGATCGCCTTCCAGTGTGTAGGCGATGCGTGTGACGACGCCCTCTATCGACTTTGCGTTTTCAGGGTCGCGTTTTTTCGCCGGTGCGTTTGGAAAAGCATATTCGTCGAAGTCGCGGTAGTCATAGGCGAGGATGTGAGAGCCCTCGAAACGTCCGATAAGCGGATGATCAGCGCTGCCGGCAATGTCTTCTGCGACTGCGCTCGTCGCCAGGGCGGTTGCCAAAAGGGTGTAGGCGGCCATTTGAACTGTGAGGTTTTTCATCCGGTTGCTCCCATCATCTGCTCACGCCACGGCAATTCTAGCCGAGCGGTGTCAGGTCACAAGTCGTCTGATGGCGGTATTTCAGCCGCGGCGGCGGCGTCTGCGCCCGGTCGTTGCTTCGCCTGCAGCCGGCTGTTTAGCCTTTGGCGGCAAGGTGACCGTCTCGGCGAGCCTCGGGAATGGATCGATCTTGTTTGGCAAGGCCATGGCGTTGACGAAGTGCTCCTGGAATTTGGGCTCCAGTGCAGTTTCGATCTTTTCGATCGCGGTCACGGTTTGCTCGATTTCGCGTCGGTAATCGCGGTTCAGCAGAGCCATGCGGGCACCGGTTCCGGCCGCGTTGCCCACTGCTTTGACCTTGTCCAGATCACAATCAGGTACAAGACCGAGGACCATCGCGTATTTCGGGTCGATGAAAGATCCGAACGCACCGGCAAGGCCGATGCGATCGACTTGGTCGACGGATTGCTTGTCCATGAGAAGTTTGATGCCGGCATAAAGCGCAGCCTTGGCAAGCTGGATCGCGCGGACATCGTTCTGCGTGATGGTGAGCGGCGTCTCGCCTTCCCAAAGAATATAGGAGAAGGTCCGACCATCCTCGACAATGCGTTTTGACCTGGCAGCAAGCGACCCGTCGATCACGCCGTCTTCGGTGATGATGCCGGCGAGATACATCTCGGCAATCACCTCGATGATGCCCGATCCGCAGACACCGGTCACGCCTGTTTTTTCGGCCTGAGCGGCAAAGTCCGGTTCATCCGACCAGGGCTCTACGCCAATGATGCGGATGCGCGGCTCGAGGGTTTGCGGATCGATCCGCACGCGTTCTATTGCGCCGGCGGCAGCGCGCTGGCCGCAGGAGATTTCAGCACCTTCAAAGGCGGGGCCGGTGGGCGAGGAGGCGGCGACGACGCGGCTTTGGTTGCCCAGCACAATTTCCGCATTGGTGCCGACATCGACCAGCAGCATCATCTCGTCCTGCCGGTGCGGTCCCTCGCTCAGCGTTGCCGCTGCCGCGTCCGCGCCGACATGGCCGGCGATGCACGGCAGCATGTAGACGCGGGTGCCGTGGTTGAGCGCGAGATTGAGGTCGGAGGCCCAGCTATGAACAGCACCCGATACCGCAAGGGCGAACGGCGCGCCGCCGAGTTCCGTCGGATCTATGCCGAGGAACAGGTGATGCATGATCGGGTTGCCGACAAAGACCGCATCCAGAATGTCCACGGGGTCGACTCCGGCTTCGGCGCAGAGTTCCTCGATCAGGCCGTTCAGTACGTTATGCACGGCATTGGTCATTGCCTCGCAGCCGTCGGGGTTCATCATGACGTAGGACACGCGGCTCATCAGATCTTCGCCGAACCGAATCTGAGGATTCGACGCGCCGGCCGATGCAATCGTCAGGCCGGAAAGGAGTGATGACAGGTGCATCGCAATCGTTGTCGACCCGATATCGCAGGCAATCCCGTAAGCCTCGTTTTTCAAGCCGGGATAAAGGGCGATAAGAGACGGACGGGCCGTGTCCATATCTCTATGAATCGCAGCTGTCACGGACCACTTGCCCTGCCGCAGGATCTTCTGCACCCGCGGCAGGAGATGCTGGTCGACAATGATGTCGGAAAAACCCCAATCGCGCTCCAGCGCGGTCTTCAAACGATCGAGATCACCGAGCGGCTTGTGCATGTCAGGCTCTTCGACCTCGACATAACACATCTGGATTGCCGGATTGCGTTCTATGAGCCGTGTGTCGGCAGCCTTACGCACGATCTGGGCGTTGACCTGAACGTCCTGCGGGATGTCGACGACAAGGTCTCCCTCTATGGTCGCCGAACAGGACAGACGTCTGCCGTCCTTCAATTCGCGTTTCTCGGCATAACGCTTTTCCTTCGCGCCAAAGGCCGAGATATGGGTGTCGGCAGATGTGACGCCGTGCTTGGCGAAATGGCCTTCCTGAACCTCGATCTGGCAGCGACCGCAAATGCCGCGCCCGCCGCAGACGCTCTCGACATAAACGCCGAGTTGGCGTGCGGCCTCAAGAACTTGCGTGCCTTTCTTGAAGCGGCCACGACGGCCGGACGGCATGAAGAGGACGAGGGGGTCCTTGTCGCTTTCAGCCTGTCGGTTCATGTCCGGCCGTCCTTCCTGGATCCTGCGCGATTGCTGCATTTGCCCATGAGGCCGGGTTTGCCCGGCCCGTGAGGCTGTGCGGTTCAGGCGCGGGCGCGTCGTCCGCCGCGGCGGCGGCCGCCGTTTGTTGCGGCAGCGGCCACGGCTCCATCCGGAGCGGAAGCATTCGCCGGCGCGCGGTCACGATAGGTCATAATCCAGTTCTGGCAGTTGGGGTCGGTCGCGTTCAGGACATTGGCACCATGAACCATTTCCATTTCCTGCGGCCTGCAGGGGTTCATAATGGCCGATGTCATGCCGGATGCTATGACCATCGGTATAAATGCGGCGTTGATCGCGTGACGATGCGGCAGGCCGAAAGAGATATTTGAAAGGCCGCAGGTGGTGTTGACGCCGAGCTCGTCGCGCAGCCTGCGAACGAGCTTGAAAACCTGCTGACCAGCCGTTCCCATTGCGCCAATCGGCATCACCAGCGGATCGACGACAATATCCTCGGCCTTGATGCCGTAGTCGGCAGCATGCTCCACGATTTTCTTGGCGACTGCGAAACGGACGTCCGGGTCTTCGGAAATACCGGTTTCGTCATTTGATATCGCGACAACCGGGACATCGTATTTTTTGACCAGCGGCAGGATCGCCTCCAGCTTTTCCATCTCGCCGGTCACCGAATTGACCAGTGGCCTGCCCTTGGCGACTTCGAGACCGGCTTCGATCGCGCCGGTTACGGAGGAGTCGATCGAAAGCGGGACATCGACGAGGTCCTGCACGATACCCAGCGTCTTGACCAGAAGCGCCGGTTCCGTTGCATTAGGGTCCACAGCGGTGACGCCTGCATTGACATCGAGCATCGTCGCACCGGCGGCAACCTGTGCGAGGGCGTCCGACTTGACCGTCTCGAAATTGTCGTCCTGCATCTCGGCGGCCAGCTTCTTACGGCCGGTCGGGTTGATGCGTTCGCCAATGACGCAAAAGGGCTGATCGAAACCGATAACGATTTCCTTTGTCGCGGAAGCAACGATTGTGCGGGCCATATGTCAGTCCTCAAAACTGCGCTGTTGATGACGTAGAAGGATATAAAGATGTCTTTATATCCCATGTTCCGCGATCTTCAAGCCACTCCGAGGTTTTTTTCAACCCGCCAAAGGCAAACACATGAATCTGCCGGATTGGTGTTGCCGCGCCACTTAACACGTGCGTCTCGATGGGCCCGACAACATTTTCCGGCGAGTGCGAGGTTGCCAGTGTTGTTAGAGACAGGGCGTTCTTCTTTAAGAACGATACAGAGTTTCCGACACCGCACATGGCGGCGAACTTCAACAGTGTCGTGATTTTCGCCGGACCCGCGACACCGAGATGCACGGGAAGGTCGATCCCGTGGCCCTTCAGGCTATCTGCCCATGAAATGAATTTTTGCGCATCGAAACCGAATTGCGTGACGATGCGAAGTTGTGCATCGCTGCGCTCGGCGAAAGATTTTTTCAACCGCAGCGCTGCAACAGCTACTTCCTCGGAAAAGTCGGGGCTGCCTTCCGGGTGACCGGCAACGCCGATCGAGGACACACCGTATTTGTCGAAATATCCGGTTTCAAGCACCTCCATCGTGGAAGAGAACTCCCCGGCCTGGCGTTCCAGCCCTCCGCCGATAACCAGCACATTGTTGACACCGGCCTCTTCGCTCATGCGCTTGATACGGTCTTCCAGGACAGGGCGGGTCGTCAGCCTGCGGGAGGCAAAATGCGGGACCGGTTCAAAACCCAATTCCCGCAACCTGCGCGCGGCGGCAACCAGCGTATCCGTCGTGTCGGTGCCGACATCCGTCACATAGACATGGGTTCCCTTTGGGAACAGGTTCGGCAAGTCGGCTGATTCCACAGCCTGACGCGGCGCAACCTCAATGGATGCCGCTATCTTATCCGGTCGCGCCGGCTTCATTTCCACCACTGTCGTCATCGCTGCCGGCTCTCCCACCCGAGTTTACGAGGTCTACAAGGCGTTCCTTGGTGTAGCTTTCTTCCAGATAGGCGGCGGCTTTGTCCGCCTCCGTTTCCAGATCGTCGGAGACCGGCTGTGGATCGCCGCGGCGCCACTGCGCCAGATAATCATCCGTTTCGTGGGCGCCGGAGCGCATCGCACACATGTCGATGGCTTCGGTAAAGCGCAGCGACAATTCGCGTTTTGCGCTCTTGCGGCCCTTCCGGACGATGATCTGGGCGGGAATGTCGCGCCAATAAACGGTGATCAGATCAGCCATTCACAGTCTCCTTGTAACATAAGATGGTGTTAATCGGTTTTCCTGGCTATCTGCGCGACGACGCGCACCAAGTTTAAAAACGACGTCAGTGCTGCGAATCTATATAAAGCGTCGCCGCGATCGGCAAAAGCCAGGTCGCGCGAAACGTTTATGCGCAGTCATATGGGGCAAATGTGGGATCAAACCACCGAATTGAAGATGGCGGTTGTCAAAAACAGTACAAAGGAGAAAAGAAGCGTTGCGATGATGCCGATGATCGAGCCGACGGCCAGACAATTTCCGTCCTGCTCCGTGTGAGCCAGTCCGATGGTTGCGATGGCGAAGGCCGGGAGCCAGTTTCCAAACGGAATGGGAACAACCACGATAAAGGCAAGAAAAAGGATATAAAGTCCAAAAAGCCGTTCCGTCAGATCGCTTCTTAGCGGCCAATGACGCGGGCGTACCCAGGCCTCCATCCATTTGAGCCAGGGATCGCACCGTTTGACGATCTTTTGCAGCGTTTTCTTTTCCAGCGAATAGTTGGCAAGGCGTTCGGGCAGCCAAATCTTGTTGCGCCCGGCAACGATCTGCCAGGCGATGACAATCAGCGGCAGGCCGAGAACTAGTGTTGCGCCGGGTGGCAACGGTATGAGGTTGGGGATTGAGAAGACAAGCAGGAAAGCACCGAACGAGCGCTCATCAAGCGCTTCGGCAAGCTGGCGCAGTGTGACGCGCGGACCTGCCTCGTCAGCAAGCCGATTAAGCAGGGCGGAAAGGCTCTCGGTATGTTTATGGTCGTCAACGGAGATAACTGAAACCGAACCTTTTGCCGATCTGTCGCTCAACTCGAACCCTCTTTGTTCCCGCCCACACATAGACGGCGAGGGCATGCAAGATGAAACATGTGGGCCTTCCACGAGGTTTTGGCAAGAGTCAAATCACCGGGTCCGGCTTCGTTGCTGCCGGGACGGCCGCCATAAGAGCGCCACGAAGGTCGCCGTAGCCGGTAAAACGGTACTCGTATTCCAGGCCGAGATACTCGGCTGCCTGTCTGGCCTTTTCCTGCAGTTCCTGATCTGCCTTCTGGGACAGGTACACCAGCTTGCGGTAGTTGCCGAAATACATGTCCCGAAGTTCGGGATGCCGGTCGAGGGCAAGCGGTTCAACGATGAAGGCCTCAAATTGACGGGCCAGAAAGTCCGTCAGAAAGAATGCGTCGATATCGTCATCCCACGTCTCGAATTTCTCGTTGCCGGCGAAGAATGAATAGCAGTGCGGGCCGGCAATCCTGCCGACGTCTTCCTCTTCGCACACCCTGTCGAGCATACCGCCCGTTCCGCAATCGGCGTAAGCGACATAGATATTGCTGAAACCCTCCTCGCGCGCCTCCCGTATCGCGGCCTGGACGCCGGGCGCTATCTTTTCGGGATAAAGATGCCACTTGGCCGGGAGGCAGACCAGGTCGATATGGGTGAGCCCGTTTGCCTCGCAGACCGCCAGGATTTCGCGTGCGATGGCTCCGCACCCGATGATGCGGACGGGGAGGGCCTCTTGCACTGATGTCGCGGTCTCGGACATGGCGATGCCTATACCCCAAAACTCAAAAGGCGGCCATCCGGCCGCCTATGGATGTGTACAGATTGACACAAAATTTTACCCCGCGTCGGCCATGGAATTGTGCTTGCGCTTCATGAATTCCTTTGCCGTTTCGACGGCGACAGCTGCATCGCGGCAATAGGCGTCTGCACCCACCGCCATGCCGAATTCCTCGTTAAGCGGCGCTCCGCCGACGAGCACGATATGATCGTCTCGGATACCCTTTTCCTTCATCGTGTCGATCACGACCTTCATATAGGGCATGGTGGTTGTCAAAAGCGCCGACATGCCGACGATATCAGGCTTGTGTTCGTCGATGGCTTCCAGATAGTTCTCGACCGCATTGTTGATGCCGATATCGATGACGTCGAAGCCGGCCCCTTCCATCATCATGCCGACAAGGTTCTTGCCGATATCATGAATGTCGCCCTTGACGGTCCCGATAACCATTTTCCCGAGCTTCGGGGCGCCTGTTTCTGCCAGCAAGGGGCGTAGAATGGCCATTCCGGACTTCATCGCATTGGCTGACAGCAGAACCTCCGGCACGAATAGGATACCGTCGCGGAAATCTTCGCCGACAATACGCATGCCCTCGACAAGGGCCTGGGTCAGAACATCGTAAGGGACCCAACCGCGGTCCAGCAGAATCGTCGTTCCCTCTTCGATTTCCTCCTTGAGGCCGTCATAGAGGTCGTCATGCATCTGCTGCACGAGTTCGTCGTCGGAGAGTTCGGACAAAATTATTTCGTCGTCAGACATCGGCGTTCCCTCGAGGCTAGCGATTGTCTCGCCTTTTTTGAACCACGTAAGTGCTTATGCTGACAAGTGTTATGAGGAAAAAACATAAGCTGTGGCTTCTTAAAAACGACGCCACGCGATCTGAAAAGCGACCAACGGATAACAGTTGCGGTTGGGTGGGCGCGGATCGGTGGCCTGTCCTGTCGCCAGAGCGTCACGGCTTGGCGCATAGAGAAAGGCAGCGAAAGGGCTGTGGGCTAGCATGAATGGGGATGGTTTGCTGACGCTGGTCGGCCGCGCGAGGCGAGAAAAAGACTGTTGCGATATCATGGATTGTGCCAGGGGCACGAAAGGTAACCGGTATGGAAGCTGAAAATCGTGAAGAAGGCCGCCGGTCAGGCAGGCGCGGCAGTGGTGGTGCCGCCGCACGTCGCGCGGCACGTAGCGCGGCTGGTCCGGGCGAGAAGCATTATTACATTCAGCGCAAGATCCGCGAGTATGAAGTGCTGGATGAGGAGGCGCTTGCCCTTATCGAGGCCAATGCCGAGACGGTGCTTGAAGAGATCGGCATCGAGTTCCGCGACGATGCGGAGGCCATTGCGCTTTGGCGCGAGGCCGGCGCCGACATCAAGGGCGAGCGGGTGCATTTTCCAAAAGGCCTTTGCCGCTCGCTTTTGAAAACAGCGCCGCAGGTCTTTACACAGCATGCCCGCAATGCGGCACGCTCGGTGCAGATTGGCGGCAAGGCAACGGTATTCGCGCCCGTGTACGGACCGCCTTTCGTGCGTGATCTTGATGGTGAGCGGCGTTACGCCACGATTGAGGATTTCCAGAACTTTGTGAAGCTGGCCTATATGGCGCCGTCAATGCACCATTCGGGTGGCACGGTCTGCGAGCCGGTGGATGTGCCGGTCAACAAGCGTCACCTAGATATGGTCTATGCGCATATGCGCTTGTCCGACAAGCCGTTCATGGGCTCGGTGACGGCGCCGGAGAGGGCGCAGGACACAGTCGACATGTGCAAGATCCTGTTCGGGGCCGACTACGTTGATCAGAACTGCGTCGTTATCAATCTGATCAATGCAAACTCGCCGATGGTGTTTGACGACACGATGCTCGGTGCGGCGAAAGTCTATGCGCGCAACAACCAGGCATGCATTGTCTCGCCCTTTATCCTGGCGGGCGCCATGAGCCCGGTTACTGTTGCCGGCACGTTGACGCAGGTGCTTGCCGAGGTGCTTGCCGGGGCATCGTTTACGCAGCTCGTACGTCCCGGCGCGCCGGTGCTTTTTGGAACCTTTGCGGCCTCCATTTCCATGCAGTCGGGTGCGCCGACCTTTGGCACGCCGGAGCCGTCGCTGGTGTCCTATGGCGCTGCGCAGCTTGCACGCCGGCTCGGATTGCCGTTCCGCACGGGTGGTTCGCTATGCGCATCAAAGCTGCCCGATGCACAGGCCGCACAGGAAAGTGCCAACACGCTGAACATGACGCTGCTTGCCGGAACCAATTTCGCTTTGCATTCGGCCGGTTGGCTGGAGGGCGGCCTGGTGTCGTCCTACGAGAAATTCATGATCGACGTCGACCAGCTCGGCATGATGCAGAAATTTGCCGCCGGCGTTGATATCTCCGAGGATGCTCAGGCGATGGATGCGATCCGCGAGGTTGGGCCGGGCAGCCACTACCTTGGCTGTGCGCATACCCAATCGCATTTCCAGACGGCTTTTTATCGCTCGCCGCTGGCCGACAACAATTCGTTCGAACAGTGGCAGTCAGAAGGCGAAAAACGTATGGAGGTCCGGGCAAACGAGCTTTGCAGGCAGTGGTTGAATGCCTATGAGGCCCCGGCCTTGGATGAGGGCGTCAATGACGGCCTGCGCGACTTTATCCACCAGCGCAAGGAAGCCATGCCGGATGCGTTCACGTGAAAGGGTGCGGATGATGCACGCGCCAAGGTGGCTCGCCTTATTCACCGGGACGTATGGCGCTCTGCCTTTCGTGAGGATGAGTCATGAGCGATCATCGACATTGGCACGCGGTTGATGGGCTCTATGAGCGCATTGACACAGCCCTGCGGGAAAGGGGCCTCATGGCGCGCGGCGGTGTCCAGTTTGCGGATGTTGCCGATCCGGCCCTTTGTGTGACAGGCTTCAGCACCATCATTTTGGCCGGTCATGCCGGGTCTTCCTTCTGGCCGCAATTTGAACGTTTCCGTCAAAAGCGCCGCATGGCCGACCCGCTGGATGCGTGGTCGCGCCGCATCGGTGAAGAAATTGAATCGGAATTTGGCTGTAAGGCGTTCTATCCATTTGAAAAACCATGGTGGCCGTTCCAATCCTGGATCAATGCTGCTGAAGGGCTGAAGCCTTCTCCATTGGCCATCCTCATCCATCCCGAATACGGGCTTTGGCATGGTTATCGCGCTGCGTTCGGGTTCCGGGAGGCGATTGCGCTCCCAGAGCCGGCGGAGCTTAATCATGCATGTGATGATTGCGCGGAAAAACCATGTTTGTCGGCCTGCCCGGCACACGCCATTGCTCCGGATGGCTTCGACCTTCCGAGGTGCCGGTCACATCTTTCTACGGATGACGGCCGGCAAGGCTGCATGCAGTTTGGTTGTCTGGCGCGCAATGCCTGTCCGGTCGGCGAGGCCTACCGGTATAAACCCGCACAATTACGCTTTCACATGGATGCGCTCTAGCTCGCCTGAGCGCGCCTGCGTCCGCGCCGCTCGCGTCTTTGCGGTGCACTGTCATTGGCAGCTTTGTTCCGCATTGGTCCGATGCGCTCGACAATTTCTTCAACAGTCGGGCGGGCCGCCTTTTCATGTGTATCGATCGCTGTCCGCATGGCGCGCAGATGGTCGCAGGATGTGCCGCAGCAGCCGCCGATAATCAGGGCGCCGGCGTCTATAGCCAAGCGGGCATAGTCCGCCATCAGCGGTGGGGTCCCGGAATAGTGGATTTCGGAGCCCTTGAACTCCGGGATACCGCAATTGCCTTTGACGATAATGGTCTGTTCCGGCGCGGCCTCACTCATATCGAGCAGTGAGGCGAGGATATCCGACGCACCGACCCCGCAATTGGCTCCAACGGCAACCGGAGCGTCCACGCTGTCATCGACGACATTGTGGATGTCTTTGGGATGCAGGCCCATCATCGTCTTGCCGGCCGTGTCGAATGATCCGGTATAGGTGTATGGCATGCCACATTTGTGCGCGGCTTCAGCCGCAGCCCGGATTTCCTCGGGTGCCGACATGGTTTCGATCCAGGCGATTTCCGCCCCGCCTGCCTTCAAACCCTTTATCTGCTCCACAAAGGCGTCTACCGCATCTTCATAGCTGAGTGCGCCGAGCGGTTGCAGCAATTCGCCGGTCGGTCCAACCGAGCCGGCGACAATGACACGCCGGTCTGCCTTGCCAGCAACTTCGCAGGCGATTTCCGCCGCGCGGCGGTTGAGTTCAAATACCCGGTCCTGGGCGTGATGGAGTTTCAGGCGGTGCCGGGTGCCACCAAAGCTGTTGGTCAATATGATATCAGCGCCGGCATCGACAAAATCCTGATGCAGCTTGAAGATCTTCTCCGGCGAATCCTCATTCCAGAGTTCCGGGGCTTCGCCCGATTCAAGCCCCATGGCAAACAGGTTGGTGCCTGTCGCGCCATCGGCGAGCAGGACGCCCTTTTCGGCAATGAGGTCGGCAAGCGGATTGGTTGATCCGGTGGACATGGTGCGCTTCCTGTTAAGGTGATTAACGTAACGATATAAAGATATCTTTATATTGAAGCAATCAAGAAATTCTAAATGCAAAGAAAAAAGGCGGCCCCGAGGCCGCCTTTTTCCAGCTTTTCCGGCCTTATTCCGCAGCCATGGCGTCCTCGTGGCTGACAGGTGTCACCATGGCTGCGATCACCTCGTGGATATCCACCGCGCCGACCGGCGCCCCGCTCGCATCGGTCACATGGGCTTGAGCGACGTTGGCGTCGGTCATGGTTTTTGCTGCCTCTTCCAGCGTGGTGCCGAGCGGGATGCCCATACCTTCGGCGGCCCCATCGAAGGGCTTCATGATCGTCTCGATGAGGATCACGCGGCCCCGGTTCACTTCCCTGACGAAGTTCGAGATGTAGTCGTCAGCCGGGTTGAGCACGATGTCCTGACCTGTTCCCTGCTGTACGACTTCACCATCGCGAAGGATGGCGATCTTGTCGCCAAGGCGCAGCGCTTCATCGAGATCGTGGGTGATGAAGACGATGGTCTTGCGAATCTCCTTTTGAAGATCGAGGAGGACCGACTGCATGTCCATGCGAATAAGCGGGTCAAGCGCCGAGAATGCTTCGTCCATGAGCAGGATCGGAGCATCGTTTGTCAGCGCTCTTGCAAGACCCACGCGTTGCTGCATGCCGCCGGAGAGCTGATTGGGGTAGTTGCCTTCAAAACCACTGAGGCCAACCCGGTCGATCCAGCGCTGCGCCCGCTCAAGCTGCTCGGAACGCGAGACGCCCTGAACCTCAAGCCCATAGACTGAATTGTCCATCACAGTGCGGTGCGGCAGCAGGGCAAATTTCTGAAACACCATTGCCGTTTCGTGACGGCGGAACTCACGCAACTGGTTGGGATTCATCTTGCAGACGTCATCATCGCCGACGAGCACCTCGCCTGAGGTGGGGTCGATCAGGCGGTTGATGTGCCGGATCAATGTCGACTTGCCGGAACCGGACAGGCCCATGACGACCTGGATACCACCGGCCGGCATGTCGATGTTGATGTCTTTCAGGCCCAGTACATGACTGTGCTTTTCATTAAGCTCGGTCTTGGTCATGCCTCCTTTGACAAGATCGATGAACTTTTCCGGCGTCTTGCCGAAAATCTTGTAGAGGCTGCGGACAGAGATGCCCGGGCTTTCCTTCGCATCAGCCATGGACGACCTCCTGGTGTTTCTGCAGACGCTTGCCGAATGCCTGGCTTGTTCTGTCAAAGATGATAGCGATGCCGACGATCGCCAGACCGTTGAACACGCCTAGCGTGAAATACTGGCTATTGATGGCCTTGAGCACCGGTTGGCCGAGGCCTTGAACACCGATCATGGACGCAACAACCACCATGGCGAGCGCCATCATGATGGTCTGGTTGATGCCGGCCATGATAGTTGGCAGCGCAAGCGGCATCTGAACATTTTTCAGCCGCTGCCAGTTGGATGAACCAAAGGCGTCCGCGGCTTCCAGCACGTCCTTGTCGACAAGGCGGATACCCAGATTGGTCAGGCGAATGATCGGTGGAATGGCGTAGATGACCACCGCAATCAGACCCGGAACCTTGCCGATGCCAAGCAGCATGACCACCGGAATAAGATAAACGAAGCTCGGCATGGTCTGCATGACATCGAGGATCGGATTTATGACAGCCTGCACCCTGTCCGACCGGGACATGATGATGCCGATCGGGATGCCGATAAAAATTGCCAGTATCGTACACACGAAGATCATGGAGATGGTCTTCATCGTGTCTTCCCACATATCGAAATAGCCGATCAGAAGCAGGGTAACGACTGTTCCGACAACGATCTTGATATTGCGGCTCGCAAACCAGGCGATCAGCGCTATCGCGAGGATGATGATCGGCCATGGCGTCTCAGTCATCAGATCCTCGGACCAGATGAGAAATTGTTTGAGTGGTTCGAAGAACAACTCGATATATTCGCCATATTCTCGTGTGAAGCTTCTAAAACCGTCGTCGATCGCCTTCTTCAGCGCGCGCAGACTTGCCCCGTTCATGCTCGGAAATTCGATAAGCCATTCCATTTTGTGGTCCCTTCCAGCCCCGCAGGTGGACGCTTTTTCTTGTTTTTGTCGTTCCTAGCAAGAAGCCCGGCGGTTTTCGCCGGGCTTCGCAATTTCTAAGAGTTTGCCAGGTAGTTCTTGACCTTTTCGGCGGCCTCAGGGGTCACCCACTTGGTCCAGATTTCTTCCTGGTTCTCAAGGAAGTAACGTGCACCTTCCTCGCCGGTCGCCTGGTTTTCGACCATCCATGCAAGAAGGCCGTTGACGGTCTTGTTACTCCAGGAACGGTTGGACAGATAGTTGTAGGCGGTGCCTCCGCGTTTCTGGAACTCGTCGGTTACGACGGTGTAGACTTCCGATTTCGGCCATGCGTTCGGCTTCGGATTTTCGCAATCGAGCTGGGACGTGCAGTTATCCCACTCTTCCTTGCTGTGGGGAACGCCAAAACCAAGGCGCACCATCTCGTATTTTCCGAGGATGGCGGTTGGCGCCCAGTAGTAGCCGAGCCAGCCCTGATTACGCGAGAAGGCCTTGGCGATCGAGCCGTCCAGTCCGGCAGCCGAGCCTGTGTCGACCAACTGGAAGCCCTTGTCTTCAGCCTCGTAGGCCTTGAACAGATTACCGGTGGAAATCTGGCAGTTCCAGCCCGACGGGCAGTTATAGACACCGCCCTTGTCCGGATCTTCCGGATCGGGGAAGAGGTCCGGACGTGCCAGCGCATCGTTGATCGTTTTGATCTCAGGATAGGCTTCGACGATATAATTCGGAACCCACCAGCCTTCAACGCCGCCATCGGCAAGCGATTCCGCGGCAATGTGCAGGCGGCCTTCCTTGACGGCGGCATCGACGGCGTCACGGAATGCGTTGATCCACAGCTCGGGCGCGACGTCCGGCTGGCCTTTCTCGTTCATTGAGGTGAAGGTGGGCATTGTATCGCCCGGTACCATTTCCGCGTCGCAACCGTAGCCTTCGGAAAGGATGATCTGGTCGACATTCGCCAGCACTTCGGCCGACTGCCAGTTCATCTCCGCAATCGTAACCGTACCGCATTCTTCAGCGGATGCGGCGTTGGCGAAAAACATCATTCCTGTGGCAAATAGCGACGAAGCAATCAGCTTCTTCATTTTTTAAGGTCTCCCGTTTTGCAGCGTCTTAAATATGTCACGCCCTGGTGCTCCACTGCAAAACACCAAGCCGTTTTTCCTTTCACAGGCCGATCATGCCCCGAGCTCACGACCTGTTGTCCCCTCCGGCCTTTGCGACCGTTACGAGCATAGAAAAGCAACAAAAAGGCAGGCAATGGTCTTTTTGCGACATGCTGCAAGCTTATGTTGTTTCCCAGTGGGGTTAAAGCTCAAAATTGGACGTCCGGAACAACTTGCAACATGGTAACTAAACTGGTTTTTTTTGTGTTTGACTCTGAATGATTTGATGCTGAATCAAAAAATCTGATATCTCGAAAGCGACACACGTTTCCATTCCACCTTGGGGACAGTGCCGGTCTTGCGACGTTTCATTGCCGCAATCGGGCTGGCCTTTGCCCGGACAAGCGGTCTATATGCATTGGAAATTCGGGGCTTTGTTCCGCTCCGGTGGCAGACCCAGGGGTGGCGGAAAATGAATCAGCATGTGAATGTCAAGCGTCGTGATCGCGGTCCGAAGGGGCGATCCCTTGACGACACCGCGTTCGAGGAAATGCGCGGGCTTTTCGAAGGCGAAAACCTGCGACGCGATCTGCTCATCGAATATCTGCATCGGGTGCAGGATACCTATGGATGTCTGTCCGCAGCGCACATACGGGCGCTTGCGGAAATGATGAAGCTGCCTCAGGCCGAGATTTACGAGGTGGCGTCTTTCTACGATCATTTCGATGTCGTGCGGGAAAATGAAGATCCGCCGGCGCCCCTGACGGTGCGGGTATGCGACTCCCTGTCCTGCATGATGGCCGGATCCGAGGCCGTGATATCCGCGCTCAATGACGGTGCGGATCCCTCATTTATGCGGATCGTGCGCGCACCGTGCATGGGTCGCTGCGACACCGCCCCTGCAGCGCGGGTTGGCAACCGGGAGGTGGATCACGCATCGGCTGACGGGCTGCTCAAGCTTGCCGGCGAGGGCGGTTTCGATGCGATCATTCCTGACTATGTCAACCTCTACGCCTATCAGGAATATGGCGGTTACGGGACTTACGAAAGGGTAAAATCGGGAGAAATCCCGATCCAGTCGCTTCTCGACGCCTTGTCAGACGCAGGGCTGCGCGGCCTTGGCGGCGCGGGATTTCCTGCCGGCAAGAAATGGGGCTTTGTCCGGTCCTATGACGGCCCGCGGCTGATGACGATCAACGGCGACGAGGGCGAACCTGGAACGTTCAAGGACCGGTATCTGCTGGAGAGCGATCCGCATCGCACGCTCGAAGGTGCGTTGATCGCCGCACATGCCGTTGAGGCTGAACGTGTCTATTTTTATATGCGCGACGAATATCCGGCTGTTCTTGAGATCCTGCGAACGGAAATTGCGGCCCTTGAGGCAGCAGAACTCATCGAGCCGGGTTTTATCGAGCTTCGACGCGGCGCGGGCGCTTATATCTGCGGCGAGGAAAGCGCCATGATCGAAAGCATCGAGGGTAAACGCGGACTGCCGCGCCATCGCCCGCCCTATATTGCTGAAGTTGGTCTCTTCGGCAGGCCAACGCTTAACCATAATGTCGAAACGCTATGGTGGATTCGCGACATTATCGAAAACGGTGCCAAGTGGTTTGCCGATCAAGGCAAGCCAGATCATCCGGGGCCTCGATCCTGGTCGGTTTCCGGGCGGGTTAAGGAACCGGGAGTTAAATTGGCACCGGCCGGTGTCACGATCCGTGAGCTTATCGATGAGTATTGCGGCGGCATGGCAGACGGGCACGTCTTTAAAGCTTATCTGCCGGGCGGTGCGTCGGGCGGGATTTTGCCGGCCGGTTTTGACGACGTTCCACTGGATTTTGGCGGCAAGCTCGCCGAACTCGATGCATTTGTCGGCTCGCATGCCGTGGTTGTGTTGTCTGACAAGGACAGTGTGAAGGACGCAACGCTCAATCTGTTGAAGTTCTTCAAGCATGAAAGCTGCGGCCAGTGCACACCTTGCCGGTCGGGCACCGAGAAAATGGTTGCACTTCTTCAAAAGGACGGTCCGCTGGATGAAGTGGCCATCAGGGATCTGGAAGCCGTTATGCGCGATGCGTCAATCTGCGGGCTTGGTCAGGCGGCGCCCAATCCGGTCAATCATCTGCTGACCCATTTCAGGGATGAGCTTTGATCGTGAAACGCTGGAGGCGTGTGCGGCAACCACATTGTCGCATTATCTGTTCCACCCCGCATTACATCTTGCCCTTTGCCGGTTGGCGCGGCAAATAATGTGGTGTTGCCGAGTGTTTTCCGTGGCGCTGGAGATGGTGCGCCTGCCGAGGTTGAATTGAGATGACGGATATTACCTTCAAGCTTGACGGCAAGACCGTCACCGCCAGAAGCGGCGAGACGATCTGGGAGGTTGCCAAACGCGAAGGTACGCGCATTCCACATCTTTGCCATCTCGACAAACCCGGCTACAGGCCTGACGGGAATTGCCGTGCCTGCATGGTTGATGTCGAGGGCGAACGCACGCTGGCCGCATCATGTATAAGGCAACCAAGCGATGGCATGGTTGTTCACACCGATACCGAAAGGGCGGAAAAATCGCGCCATATGGTCTTTGAACTGTTGGCCAGCGATATGCGCGAACCGGAAGAAGGCCCGGACAATCAGTCGGAGTTCTGGAACTGGGCAGGTACCATGGGCATTGGCGGCTCGGACCGGTTTCCCTCCAAATTCGCAGATGAGGGGATGGACACCGGCTTCGATATCACCAACCCGGCCATTGCCGTCAATCTGGAGGCCTGCATTACCTGCGGCGCCTGCGTGCGGGCCTGCCGGGAAGTCCAGGTGAACGATGTGATCGGCATGGCCGGACGCGGCAATCATTCCGTTCCGGTGTTCGATATCCACGATCCGATGGGGCTTTCAACCTGTGTGACCTGCGGGGAGTGCGTACAGGCCTGTCCGACGGGCGCGTTGTTTGAGAAGACGCTGCTGGATGAGGAGAACAAGACCCGCGCTGTGCAGGAATTCGACAAGGTGGTCGACAGCGTCTGCCCGTTCTGTGGTGTCGGATGCCAGACAAGCGTTGCCGTCAAGGACAATCGTATTGTCCAGGTCGACGGGCGCAACGGACCCGCGAATGAGAACCGCTTGTGCGTCAAAGGCCGTTTCGGTTTTGACTATGTGCATTCGCCCGACAGGCTGACCAAACCGCTGATCCGCCGCGACGATGCGCCGAAAGCCGGCGATATCGACCTGCGCGATGTCGACCCGCTGACCGTCTTCCGCGAGGCAAGCTGGGAAGAGGCTCTGGAAAGAGCCTCATCCGGGATCAAGACCATACTGGACCGTGATGGCGGAGCGGCGCTTGCCGGTTTCGGATCCGCCAAGGGATCCAATGAGGAAGCCTATCTGTTCCAGAAGCTTATACGCGAAGGCTTCGGTACGAATAATGTCGATCATTGCACCCGGTTGTGCCACGCGTCTTCAGTCTCTGCGCTTCTCGAAGGTGTCGGGTCCGGTGCGGTGTCCGCGCCGTTCACGGACGCAATGAAGGCAGACTGCATCATTGTGATCGGCGCGCGGCCGGCGACAAACCATCCCGTTGCCGCAACCTATTTCAAACAGGCCGTCAAGCAGGGCAAGCAGCTGATCATCATGGATCCGCGGCGGCAGAACCTTATGCGTCACGCCACCCATGCGCTGCAGTTCAAGCCCGGCAGTGATGTTGCTATGCTCAACGCGTTGCTCAATGTCATCGTTACCGAAAAACTCTACGACGAGCAGTATATCCAGGCGAATGTCTCCGGTTTCGAGGCACTGAAAGAGAAGGTCAAGGACTTTACGCCTGAGGCCATGGCGGAGGTCTGCGGGGTGGACGCTGAGACGTTGCGCACCGTTGCGCGTGTTTACGCGACTTCGGAGCGTTCGATCATTTTCTGGGGCATGGGCGTTTCCCAGCACACGCACGGCACGGACAATTCGCGCTGTCTGATCGCCCTGGCGCTGACAACGGGCCATGTGGGCCGGGAAGGCACCGGCCTTCATCCGCTGCGCGGCCAGAACAATGTTCAGGGTGCCTCGGATGCCGGCCTCATTCCGATGTTTTTTCCCGATTACAAATCCGTCGAAAACGTCGATATCAGGAGCAATTACGAAGACCTGTGGGGGCGCTCGCTCGATCCTGTGAAAGGATTGACGGTTGTTGAGATCGTCGACGCGATCCACGACGACGTGATCAAGGGCATGTATATTATGGGTGAAAACCCGGCGATGTCGGACCCCGACCAGCTTCATGCCCGGGCAGCGCTCGCCAAGCTGGAGCACCTTGTTGTGCAGGATATCTTCCTGACGGAAACGGCTTGGCATGCCGACGTTGTTTTTCCGGCATCAGCCCATGCCGAGAAGCTTGGAACCTACACCAATACGAACCGCCAGGTGCAGATCGGCCGGCCGGCGCTGGACCTGCCTGGCGAAGCGCGCCAGGACTGGGAGCTCATTGTCGACCTTGCCAAGGGCATTGGCCTCGATTGGGCCTATCGCGACATTTCTGAGGTTTACGACGAGATGGCGGCTGTCATGCCTTCGCTCAGGAATATTCCCTGGGAAAGAATCGAGCGGGAAGAATCGGTGACCTATCCGGCGGATGCGCCGGATAAACCCGGCAATGAGGTGATTTTCCGGGAAGGATTTCCGACTGCGGACGGCCGCGGGAAAATCGTTCCGGCCGATCTTCTACCCCCCGACGAGGTTCCGGATGAACAGTATCCGATGGTGCTGACGACAGGCCGGCTGCTTGAGCACTGGCACACCGGCGCCATGACACGGCGCTCCGGTGTTCTCGACGAGATCGAACCGCAGGGCATCGCGGTCATGAACCCTTACGAGATTGAACGCCAGGGTCTGGCTGCGGGCCAGATGGTTTCCGTGGAGACGCGACGCGGTGTTGTCGAAGCAGTGCTGCGTGCCGACAGGGAAGTTGCGGACGGGATGATCTTCATGCCGTTTTGTTTTAACGAGAGCCCTGCAAACAGGCTGACGAACCCGCAGCTCGACCCGTACGGGAAGATTCCGGAGTTCAAATATTGCGCGGCGCGTATTGAAAGCATGGAACAGGCTGACGCTGCAGAGTAGGCGGCCTTAAAGCGCCGTTAGCTCAGATAGCCGAGCGAACGCAGGCGCCGCTCGATGGCCTCACGTTCGGCTGCGTCGAAGGCGCGCTGCTCGTTGTTGTGCTGTTCGAACATGGTCCGGAAAGTCATCCGCGCTTTTGTCATCAATTGGCGGCAGGTTTTCTGCGGCGGTATGGCAACCAGGGCTTCCTCGATCAAGCGAGAGTGCTTCTTGGAGATTTCAACATGCTGTTGCTCGTGCCATACGACATGCCGGCTGAGTGCCTCGAAGGCTGAGCGGGTCCTGCCGTCGGCCCTGTTGAGTTCCGACCATTCGGGCAGGGTCACCAGTAGATCAAGATCGATATCGGCACTTTCAATCCGGCATGTATCACCTTCTCGAACTGTTTTGACCTTGGGTGTCATTTTGGTCTCGGTCGTACCGATCGCATGGCCGTTCTGCGGCCCCCGGCGGGCGATCTGCTCGTTGATCTGTTCCACGGTGGTGCCGGGAACCTTGTAGTAGACGGTTGTCAGCCCCGAGCTCGTGCTGGTGCAGGCCGAAAGCGCCATAAGGCCCGCCACAACCAGGATTGTTCGGCCCGTTCCCAGACCTGTCCCGAGCTTCCTGTCTTTGATGTTGCGGCGCATCAACTCTGTGCTCTCCCCATTGTGCTTAAGACGAGCTGTGCACAAGTTTGCGGAAAAATCGTGTCAGGTACAATATATGTCGGGCAAAATTCACCAGCCCGGCGGCCGGAGATGTCAAAAATGTCACATCGCCCTTTACCGGATGGCGGAAAAATGGTTCATGAAATGAACGGTCGTTTGTTTTGTTGATATGTCGGATGGCTGTGGAGCGCGACTTCAGCGCCCGCGTCGTTGAATGTCAGGGAGAAGGACAATGGATGCAGTTGTCGAAACGCAGCAGGAACGCTTCGGGCTGACAGAGGAGCAGCGTGCGATACAGGATATGGTCACGTCCTTTGCTGAGGATCGCGTGGCACCTTTCGCTGTGGAATGGGATCAAAAGAGACATTTTCCCCAGGACGTGGTGCGTGAAACCGCTCCGCTCGGTCTTGGCGGCATCTATGTCCACGATGATGTCGGGGGCTCTGCACTTGGACGGCTGGATGCCGTTGTCATATTCGAGGCGCTTGCCAAGGCCTGCCCGGCATTTTCCAGCTTCATCTCCATTCACAACATGGCGGCATGGATGATCGACCGGTTCGGTTCGGATGAACTGCGCCAACGTTTTCTTCCGGGGCTGACATCGATGGAGCAGATTGCCAGCTATTGCCTGACCGAGCCGGGCTCGGGCTCGGATGCGGTGGCCCTCAAGACGCGGGCGGTGCGCGATGGCGACCATTATGTCATCAACGGCGCCAAGCAGTTCATATCGGGCGCCGGCGTCAACGATATCTACGTTACCATGGTCAGGACCGGCGAGGACGGCCCCGGTGGCGTCTCTGCCCTTGTCATTCCCAAGGACGCGCCGGGACTGTCTTTTGGGGCGCCGGAGACCAAGATGGGCTGGCATATCCAGCCGACCGCGCAGGTCATTTTCGACAATTGCCGTGTGCCGGTTGAAAACCGCATCAACGATGAGGGTATGGGTTTCAAGATCGCTATGGCCGGTCTTGATGGCGGACGGTTGAATATCGCCGCCTGTTCTCTCGGCGGTGCGCAGTCAGCGTTTGAGAAGGCCATCGCCTATACGGCGGAGCGGCAGGCATTCGGCAGGACCATTAATCAGTTCCAGGGTCTTCAGTTCAAGATGGCCGATATGGCGACAGAACTCGAGGCATCGCGCCTGATGCTCTATGCCGCGGCTGATCGGCTCGACCGGAAGGCCTTTGATGCAACGACATGGTCGGCCATGGCCAAACGCTATGTGACGGATACCGGGTTCAAGGTCGCAAACGATGCATTGCAACTGTTCGGCGGCTACGGTTATCTGGCCGATTATGGCGTCGAGAAACTGGTCCGAGATCTACGGGTTCACCAGATTCTTGAAGGCACCAATGAAATCATGCGGGTTATCATCGCGCGTCAGCTCGGCCGCTGACGGACCGGTTGCATAAAGGCGGGAACAAACATGACCAATATCGCATTCATCGGCCTTGGAAATATGGGTAATCCAATGGCGGCCAATCTCGTAAAGTCAGGCCTGAACGTGACGGGCTTTGATCTTGTCGCCGGCAATCTGAGCCAGGCAGAAGCCAATGGCCTTGCCATAGCATCGACAGCCGCTGCCGCTGTCGATGGCGCCGATGTGATCATTACGATGCTGCCGGCGGGCGCGCATGTGCTGTCCGTCTATGAGGAGATTCTCCCGTATGCAAAGCCCGGAGCACTGCTGATCGACTCGTCCACGATCGATGTGGAGAGCGCACGGCAGGCGCATAAGATGGCGGCGGACAGGAAGATGCTCTCGGTGGATGCACCGGTTTCCGGTGGCGTCGGTGGGGCGGAGGCCGGCACGTTGACATTCATGGCGGGTGGTTCAAAGGAGGCCTTCGCGCTGGCCGAGCCGATCCTCGATCCGATGGCCGGTCGCGTTGTCTATTGCGGCGATGGCGGCGCCGGGCAGGCCGCAAAGATCTGCAACAACATGATCCTCGGCATATCCATGATCGGTGCCGGAGAGGCTTTTGTTCTTGCCGAAAAGCTCGGCTTGTCGCATCAGGCGCTGTTTGACGTGGCATCGACATCGTCCGGCCAGTGCTGGTCCATCAACACTTATTGCCCGGTTCCGGGGCCGGTTCCGACATCGCCGGCCAACAATGATTACAAGCCCGGCTTTGCCGCAGCGCTGATGTTGAAGGATCTGAAGCTGGCTCAGGAAGCAGCGCAAAGCGCCGGTGCTGTCACACCGCTCGGTGCGAGTGCTTTGCAGCTCTATGGTCTTTTCAATGCTGCCGGTGAGGGAGGGACCGATTTTTCCGGAATCATCAATCTGCTGCGCGGCGAAGAAAAAAAATGAAACAAAAGTGCCGAATTTAGTTTTGATTAAGGTCTCAATAACCGTCCGGTAACGTTATTCCCCTAGAACAGTCCTGCGGCGGGAACACCGCCGACGGCTCCGGATCAGGTACTGCGTACCGGGGTGTCTGCGATCTTCGTGCGTATCAACGAAGGGCCGCGTGTTTGGTGGCCGTGCCGCGCCAAGGGCTTCCCGAAGCGCGGTTGTCGCGTATCCGAATCTCTCTTCCCTTGCAATTTCCAGGCGTTTCAGGCTGCCCGGTTCCCTATGATCGCACGCACTGAATCAGAAAGACCGTCCCAGTTTGTGACGGGGACGGCCTTGGTCTCGTTCCGTCAGTCGGTTATCCGGCCGAATAGGTCCTGATCCATGCGGTCGCCGAGGCCACCAGACTGCGATTTGAAGCTTCATTTTTGCGCGCATTGTCGGCAACGCCGTTCCATGCAATGTGCACGCCGTCATTCTTGTTGAAAATATACAACATCGCCAAATTCCTTAGTTGAGGTTACAGCGCACAGGGGTGCTGTTATCGCCCATATAGTTGTGAAGCGAGTGCATTGGAATATCTAAATCCGTCACTGGATATTCTCTCTGCGCCTTCGCTGAACACACGTGACGCACATGCACGTGCAGCAAGCTTTCGGGTTTGAAATTGGCGCTAGGCAGTCGCCGGCATCGGTGATACTCAGACCGGCCATGACACGGGCACTTATGCTTCAGGGAACCGGATCGGATGTCGGCAAGACAGTGCTTGTCGCCGGCCTGTGCCGCCTCGCTGCCAACCGGGGCCTGAAGGTTCGGCCCTTCAAGCCGCAAAACATGTCAAACAATGCCGCCGTTGCCGACGATGGCGGAGAAATCGGCCGCGCACAGTGGCTGCAGGCGCTTGCCTGCCGGGTCGAGCCTTCCGTGCATATGAACCCGGTTTTGCTCAAGCCACAGTCGGAATGCGGTTCGCAAGTGGTGGTTCATGGCAAGGTCCGGGGCCAGGCGCGGGGCCGCGATTATCAGCAACTGAAGCGCGGCCTTCTCGAAGCCGTCATGCAAAGCTGGGATGCCGTCCGGCGCGATGCCGACCTCGTCATCGTCGAGGGTGCGGGCTCTCCTGCGGAAATCAACCTGCGCGCCAATGATATCGCCAATATGGGTTTTGCGACGGCGGCCAATGTGCCGGTCGTCCTTGTGGGCGATATCGACAGGGGCGGGGTCATAGCTTCACTGGTGGGCACCCACCGGATCCTCGCAGACGAGGACCGGAACATGATCCGCGGTTACCTCATCAACAAGTTTCGCGGTGACGTTTCGCTTTTTGAAGACGGCATCGCACGCATCGGCGAGTTTACCGGATGGCCCTGTTTCGGAGTCATTCCGTGGCTGGAAGAAGCCGGGCGTCTTCCGGCCGAGGATTCCGTGGTGCTGGAACGCATGGCGCGGGGCAAGGGGACAGCTCTGAAAGTCGCTGTTCCCGTGCTTGACCGTATCGCCAATTTTGACGATCTCGATCCGCTACAAGCCGAAGCCGATGTGGATGTGGTTATGGTGCGCGGCGGCGACGACCTGCCAGAGGATGCCGGGCTTGTCGTCATTCCGGGATCGAAATCCACCATTTCCGATCTTGCTGCCTTTCGTCGCAACGGCTGGGATATGCAGCTTAAAGACCATATTCGCCGTGGCGGCCATGTCGTCGGTATTTGCGGTGGATTGCAGATGCTCGGCCGTAAGGTCTTTGATCCGGAAGGCATCGAAGGTCCTGATGGCGAAGCCGATGGCCTCGGCCTTCTTGATATTGAAACTGTGCTGGAACCTGAGAAAACGGTTCGCAATGTCAAGGCGCATAGCGCGATCTTCGACGCCGCGATGTCGGGGTACGAAATTCATCTTGGCCGGACCGAAGGGCCTGATTGCAACCGTCCCTTCTGTTTTATCGATGGGCGTCCGGACGGCGCCATATCGGGCGATGGACGGGTCGGCGGAACATATCTTCACGGTCTCTTTGGCGCGGATGCATTTCGCCGCCGGTTTCTTTCAGGCTTCGGTATTGCTGCTGACGGACTGGATTACCGGGCGCATGTGGACGAGGCGCTTGATGCAATCGCAACGCGTCTGGACAGTCTGATCGGACCACACTTGCCCGGCTTTAAAGAGCTTTCTTAACAATCCGCTAACTCTCTTTCATAAACCGGTGTTTGTCTTTTCACGCTATTGTGTAGGTAGTTTGCGCGACCGAAATGAAAATCGGCTCGCGTCCATACCTATCTAAGGTGTGGAAACAGCTGACCCGGACTGACCGGTGAAGCAGGTGAATGATTGTTGCATTGCCTTTGGGCTGGCACTCGCTTTGCTGCAGGTGCAGATCTGTTGTGATCATCCCAAAGGCAGGTCCGGGCGACAAAGCCGGACGAGATGGTGTATCGCTTTTGTGGAGATCAGGGTGACTAACCCGGGTTTGACTTTATTTGGTGTCGTAAAAAGCAGACTGCGCGCGGTCGTTGCCCGCTCGCTGTTGCTTCTGGTCGGAATCGTCATTCTGGCGCAGGGCGTCAACGCCCATTTCATGCCGCCGCTCACCGGTCCGGATTTGCTGGCCGACATCATACTTTGCCTTAAGATCACGCTGGTTGTTGCTGTTCCCTTTGTTCTTTATGTCGTCACGCTTCAGACACGTGCGGATATGCTGGCTGAACATTTTCGCATGCTTTCAAGAACGGATGCGCTGACAGGCCTTTTGAACCGACGCGCTTTTGTCGAATCCCAAAAAATGTCGAAGGATCAAGGAAGGAGAAAAGGACATTCAAAACGGGCTGACAGCAGGGCGCTGCTGGTAATCGACCTTGATCATTTCAAGCAGGTCAACGATCAATTCGGACATGATGCCGGTGATGCCATCCTGGTTCAGGTGGCCGATCTGTTCCGCATCAATCTGCGGGCCGACGACGTTGTCGCGCGGCTGGGCGGTGAAGAATTTGCCGTGGCCTTGCAACGCGGAACCGTCCAGGAGACATGGAATGTCGCACAGCGCCTGCGCCAGGCGGTTGAACGCAATGTGTTCATCTACGGTGAAAACGAAATCCGGCTGACAATCAGCGTCGGCGTCGTTCGCTATGAGGGCGGCAAGTGTTTCGAAACCGCGCTGCGACAGGCCGATCTGCTGACCTATAAATCCAAGAAGGACGGGCGCAACCGCGTCAGCTATGTCGACAACAAGTCAGGACTGGCCGCTGCCGCATAGAGGGGACATGTCCTTTCGGTCCTAAACATTCCATTCAAAGACCGGCTTTAGAGCGCGAAGTACGTCAGTGCTGATTGACACCCCTGTCCAACTGCGCCTATCACTCCTAGTGCGAATGGTCCGCAATGGCATAAAGCCAGGAGGATCAAAGGGAATGCGACGGGCGGACCCAAACCGGGCGCTTAAATCGCAGCCGACCCCGCGACTGTAGAGCGGATTGGCAATCCCTGCCGGAGAATGAAGGTGATCCGAATAGTCGGAGCATGTGGGTTTTCCGGTAAGCCACTGGAGTGGCGGCGCGATGAACCGGGTTGGACGCCTCTAGAAATCTGCGAATCGTCCGCCTTCGCGCCGCAAACACTCTGGGAAGGTGAGGGACTGCCGGACCGGCCGATTGGCCGATCAATTCGTGAGCCAGGAGACCTGCCATTCGTAAGGGGCGTTTTTGCCCGCCTGAAAGGGACCTGTTCCCCGGCCGGACACGGAGGTTGCGATGGCTGCACAAAATCTATTACCCGCCATTTTGGTGGTCACTGCGCATAATGTATCGGACGCTCACTGTTTCCCGTATCGATAGCGGGACGCGCGACCATGATTATGCAATCTTCGCCCGCCGCGTCTGCGGCCGGCTGGCTCCTGGCATCTGACTGTCCGCCCGGTGGTTTGACGGCAAAGCGTTTGCGTGGACAGCCATGACCACGCTCGGCCCTGGTGTGACGTTCATTCTCGGCGGTGCCCGCTCCGGTAAATCCGCCTTTGCCGAAGAGCTGGTGATTTCAAGCGGCCTTGAGGCGGTTTATCTGGCGACCGCTCAATCCCTCGACGGTGAAATGGAAGACCGTATCCAACGTCATCGCGATCGGCGCGGTGCTGACTGGAAGACTGTCGAGGAGCCCTTGGAGCTCGTCGCGTCCTTGCGCACGCAAGTGCGTCCAGGTCGCGCTGTTCTGGTTGATTGCCTGACGCTTTGGATAACCAACCTGATGCTCGCTGAGCGCGATATCGCTGCTGAAACACAGACGCTCATCGATCGGCTCAAGGATATCAGCGGTTCGGTTGTTCTGGTTTCCAACGAAGTGGGGCTCGGTATCGTTCCCGAAAACGCCATGGCACGCGCCTTTCGCGATCATGCCGGGCATTTGCATCAACGTGTCGCATCATGTGCGCGCAACGTATTTTTTGTAGCGGCGGGCTTGCCGCTGAAAATGAAGGGTTGAACAATGCAGGGACAGAAAATTCCCGCGACTGTGATTACCGGATTCCTTGGTGCCGGAAAGACCACAATGATCCGCCACCTGCTCAGCAAGGCAGACGGGAGACGCATTGCGCTGATCGTCAACGAGTTCGGCGATCTTGGCGTGGACGGTGATGTGCTGAAGGGATGCGGCGCTGAAAACTGTACGGAAGACGATATTGTCGAGCTGACCAATGGCTGCATCTGCTGCACCGTTGCGGACGACTTCATACCGACGATGGAAAAACTCCTGGACCGGGACGAAAAGCCTGATCACATCGTCATTGAAACCTCCGGTCTCGCCTTGCCCCAGCCTCTGGTCGCCGCCTTTAACTGGCCGGGCATCAAACCGCGTGTCACCGTCGATGGCGTGATCACTGTTGTGGACAGTGCGGCTGTGGCCGATGGCAGGTTCGCCGAGGATCACGAGCGGCTCGATGCGCAACGCAGGGACGACGATGCGCTGGATCACGAAAGCCCGCTTGAAGAACTGTTTGAAGATCAATTGACCGCGGCTGACCTGATTGTCCTCAACAAGGCGGATCTGATTGACGATACACGTCTTGAAGCGGTTCGCAGCGATGTCGCGGTGCGGTCGAAGCGCAGCCCGGCTATGGTCACGGCCAAAGGCGGTGAGGTTCCGCCTGCTGTCCTTCTGGGGCTTGGCATGGAGAGCGAAGCCGATATCGCAAACCGCAAGTCGCATCATGAACGCGCGCATGATGCCGCGCATGAGGCTGGTGAAGATCACCACCACGATCATGACGAGTTTGACAGTTTTGTTGTTGAGGCCGGTGCGATCGCCGATCCGGACCGGTTTATCGAACAACTGAAATCCATCATATCGGATCACGACGTGCTGCGGCTGAAGGGCTTTGCCGATGTGCCGGGCAAGCCGATGCGGCTTGTGATCCAGGCCGTCGGGACCCGTATCGATAGCTATTTCGACCGGCCCTGGTCGGTGGGCGAGGTGCGAGGCAGCCGGCTGGTTGTCATCGGCCTTCATGATATCGACAAATCCACTATAGAAACGGCCATCCGGCAAGCGGCCGGCGGCTGAGAGACGATATGCATCTGCTGCTGGCGCAAAAGGGTACGATCTCCGACAGCGATGAGGCCGTCGATCTCGGCCAGTCGCCGGGCGACATTGTTTTCCTCAGCGCCGCCGACACGGAGCTTGCAAGCCTCGCAGCCGCGCAGGCAGGTCTCACCTCCTCGGCGCCGACACTGCGCCTTGCCAGCCTCATGACGCTGCGCCATCCGATGTCCGTTGACAGTTATGTCGAGCGGACGGCCAAACATGCGCGGCTGATCGTCGTGCGCGCATTGGGCGGCGCGAGCTACTTTTCCTATGCGCTTGAATGCCTGCACAGCTGTGCCGTGGCCAACGGCATTGCCATGGCCGTATTGCCAGGCGACGACAAGCCGGATGACGGCCTTTCTTCGTTTTCGACCATGTCCGAAGGTGATGTTGAAGCGCTATGGCGTTATCTGGTTGAGGGCGGGGCGGCAAACACCGCGTCCTTTCTCACTTATTGCGCATGGCTTCTGGGCCGCGCCGACAAACCTGCCTCGGCAGTTCCTCTGCTCAAATCCGGTCTTTGGTGGCCTGGGCTGGACACCCCGGCGCTGGCCGATATCGTCACGTCCGGAAATGAGCGGCCCGTCGTGCCGATCTGTTTTTACCGGGCGCTTGTGCAAAGCGGTCAAACCCAGCCGGTCGAGGCGCTTGTCAGCGCGCTGCAGGGCGAAGGCGTTCAACCGTTGCCGATTTTCATTTCGAGCCTGAAGGATCCTGTGTCTGTCGCCACAGTGGAAGCCGTTTTCGGCGAATGTCCGCCTGACGTTGTTATCAATGCAACGGGGTTTGCGGTTTCCGCACCCGGCGGCGCGCGCAAGCCAACAGCTCTGGAAGCAACCGGAGCGGTCGTTCTTCAGGCCATATTTTCAGGATCCACCCATGAGACCTGGTCAGCATCCGCGCAAGGTCTCAGCGCCCGCGATCTGGCGATGAACGTCGCATTGCCGGAGGTTGATGGCCGTGTGCTCAGCCGAGCCGTGTCGTTCAAGTCTGCAGCCTCCTTTGATGAAAAGGTCGAAGCCAATATCGTTACGCATGTCGCAGAGCCGGATCGGGCCTTGTTTGTCGCCCGCCTTGCGGCCAATTGGGCATCCCTGCGCCGGGGCAAACCGGTAGAGCGCAGGGTTGCGCTCATTCTTGCCAACTATCCGAACCGGGACGGCCGGCTGGGAAACGGCGTCGGTCTTGATACGCCGGCGGGGACGATCGAAGTTCTTACAGCGATGGCGGCTGCCGGTTACGACGTTTCCGCACTGCCCGACGATGGCAACGTTCTGATGGATGTGCTGATGGAAGGGCCGACTAACGCCGCCGTGGATGCGCGTGCGATCCGCGAGACCATCAGCCGGACAGATTACCTTCAATTTTTCGATCAACTGCCGGAACCTGTGAGACGAGCCGTCAGCACCCGCTGGGGTGCGCCGGACGAGGATCCGTTTTTTGTGGGTGACAAAGAAGGCGGCCGGTTCGCCTTGCCGTTGATGCGGTTCGGCAATGTGATGGTCGGTATCCAGCCGGCGCGGGGCTACAATATCGATCCGAAGGATAGTTATCACTCACCCGATCTGGTGCCGCCGCACGGCTATCTGGCCTTCTATGCATTCTTGCGGACCTCGTTTGAAGCCGACGCAGTTGTCCATATGGGCAAACACGGCAATCTTGAATGGCTGCCCGGCAAGGCGCTCGCCCTGTCGCAGGATTGCTACCCGGAAGCCGTCTTTGGCCCCGTTCCGCATCTCTACCCCTTTATCGTCAACGATCCGGGTGAGGGGACACAGGCCAAGCGGCGGACATCGGCAGTGATTATCGATCACCTGACACCGCCGCTGACAAGGGCCGGGAGTTACGGGCCGCTGAAGGATCTGGAAGCGCTGGTCGATGAGTATTACGAGGCGGCGGGCAGCGATCCGCGCCGGTTGCGGCTGCTGAAAGCGCAAATTCTCGATCTGGTGCGCGATATCGGGCTCGACAGCGATGCCGGGATCGCTACGGGAGACAGTGACGAGGCAGCGCTGGAAAAACTCGACGCCTATCTGTGCGATCTGAAGGAAATGCAGATACGCGACGGGCTTCACATTTTCGGTCGTTCTCCGGAAGGACGGTTGCGGGACGACCTGATATGCGCCCTGGCGCGGGTTCCGCGTGGCATGGGCGAGGGGGGCGATGCCAGCCTGCAACGGGCGATTGCGGATGATCTGCAGCTCGGTTTCGATCCGCTTGATTGCGCCATGGCGTCACCCTGGAGCGGTTCGCGCCCGCAATGGCTTCTGGACCTTTGCTCCGATCCGTGGCGCACGGCGGGCGACGCCGTTGAACGTATCGAACTGGCGGCACAGGAACTTGTGTCCGGCCGCAGGGAATGCCCTGCTGAGTGGACTGCGACGCAGCAGGTTCTGGAAGGTGTCAGTCAGGTGCTGGAACCAGCTTTGCGCCGCTGCGGAACGGCAGAGCTGGAGGGCTTGCTTTTGGGTCTCTCGGGGCGCTTCGTCGAGCCTGGGCCATCGGGTGCGCCGACGCGCGGGCGGCCCGATGTCCTGCCGACCGGCCGCAATTTCTATTCCGTCGACAGCCGTAGCGTGCCGACGCCGGCTGCCTGGGAACTGGGCAGGAAATCGGCAGAACTGCTTGTTGCCCGCTATACGCAGGACCATGGCGAATGGCCGACCTCTTTCGGTCTTACGGCGTGGGGCACCTCGAACATGCGTACTGGCGGGGATGATATTGCCCAGGCACTTGCGCTAATCGGCGCAAAGCCGGTGTGGGACAATGCCTCGCGCCGGGTGACGGGATATGAGGTCGTTCCGCTGGCGCTGCTCGACCGGCCGCGCATTGATGTGACGCTTCGCGTATCAGGCTTTTTCCGCGATGCGTTTCCGGAGCAGATTGCACTGTTCGACCGGGCGGTGCGGGCGATTGGCGTGCTGGAAGAGGATGCTTCGGACAACCCCATTGCTGCCCGTATGAAGGCCGAACGTCAGGCCCTGGTGGATGATGGTGTGGATGAGCAACTTGCATCCGAGCGCGCCGGATACCGTGTCTTCGGGTCAAAACCGGGTGCCTATGGCGCGGGTCTTCAGGCCTTGATCGATGAAGGCGGTTGGGAAGGCAGGCAGGATCTTGCCGAAGCCTATCTGGTCTGGGGCGGTTATGCCTATGGTGCCCATGCGGAAGGCAGGGCCGAACGCAATGCCTTGGAAAAACGGCTCGGCACGGTTGAGGCGGTGGTGCAAAACCAGGACAACCGGGAGCACGATCTGCTCGACAGCGACGATTATTACCAGTTCGAAGGCGGCATGACGGCTGCCGTTGAAGCGCTGTCCGGCAACCGGCCATCGGTTTTCCACAATGATCATTCGCGGCCTGCAAAGCCGGTGATCCGTACACTTGAAGAGGAAATCGCCCGGGTGGTGCGCGGCCGCGCGGTTAATCCGAAGTGGATCGACGGCGTTATGCGCCATGGTTACAAGGGCGCGTTTGAGATTGCGGCCACCGTCGACTATCTCTTCGCCTTCGCCGCGACAACGGGCGCGGTCCGCGACCACCATTTCGAGGCCGTCTATCAGGCCTTTATTCTTGATGATCGTGTCCGCGACTTTATCGAACAGAACAACCGTCCGGCCCTGCGCGAAATGGCGGCGCGGCTGGACGAGGCGATCACGCGCGGGCTATGGGTGCCGCGGTCCAACTCCGCGCAGTTCGATCTGCGCGCGCTCTCGGGAACCAGTGAAGAAAGGCGGTCCGGACATGGCTGAAAAGTCTGACAAGCTGAAAAACCTCTCTGAAGAGGAACTCAATGCACGCCATGCGGAGAAGATGAAGAAGAAGAAAGCGGCCCGCGACAAGATCATCGCCACCAAGACCATCGAAAAGGGTTTGACCATCGTCCACACGGGCAAGGGAAAGGGCAAGTCCACCGCTGCGTTCGGTATGATATTCCGGGCGATCGGCAATGATATGAAGGTTGGTGTCGTCCAGTTCGTCAAAGGCAAATGGGGCACCGGCGAGCGCAAGGTGCTTGAGGCCTTCCCCGATCAGGTGACGCTCGCCACGATGGGCGAAGGTTTTACCTGGGAAACACAAGACCGCCAGCGCGACATCGATGCGGCACGCCAGGCCTGGGAAAAGGCGAAGGAGATGATCCTCGACGACGAGCACCAGATGGTGCTGTGCGATGAGTTGAACATCGTGCTTCGCTACGACTACCTGCCGATCGACGAGATCATCGAAACGCTGAAACAGAAGCCTGAAATGAAGCATGTGATCATTACAGGCAGGAATGCGAAAGACGAGCTCATGGACTTCGCCGATCTCGTGACCGAAATGGAAATGGTCAAACACCCGTTCCGCTCAGGCGTGAAAGCCCAGGTCGGTATCGAATTTTAGTCCACTCTAACGGTTTTGGGTAAGGCAGTTGTGCTTCATTAGGGTTGCAGTTTGGCGTGTGACAACCATCCTTTGCGGTCTGTCCGAACACAGAGGCGTGACCTGATTCTGTATGTGCTTGGATTTCTGTAGCTGTCTTTTGATTGGTTGGAGTTTTAAGTTTGTCAAAGGGTAGAGAGAAGGCAGGAGTACTTCCCTATCTGATAGGTGGTTTGTCCTTCATTCCCCTTTTGGGGGTAGTATTTGGAATTATAGCCATAGTCTGGGGCGTCTTCACCAGACACGTAGCTGGACGAAAAGTAGCGATTATCGGGGCATGTGGTATCGCGTTCACCGTTGTTATCTATTCGGCGCTTTTCTATTTTGGTTTTGTTCAGCGCGGCGGTGTCTACGACAAGCTGAGGTCAGAGGCAGCAAGGGCCCAGCTCACATCGTTGGTCAGCGCGATTGAATTCTACAAATTGGAGAACGGAGCTTATCCAGCTACATTGATTGAATTGGCAGCTTCTCTTCCCGACAATTCGATGGTGTTTGTTTATGACCCTACTGACATATCGACGGGCGACAACCGAAGACGCTTTTATTACAGGGTATTAGAGAACGGAAAATATCATCTGCGAAGTGTTGGTCTTGATGGCAAGCTGTTCACTGAAGACGACATACTTCCCGATATCGAACTCAAAAAAGACAGTAGGATAGGAGTTCAACTCCAACCCTAGCGTGCCCATCTGTCTTCGCATTGTGCAAGCGTAGCTTCTCGATCGAAAGGTCTAATATTAGGACCGGAATACCCCCACACTCGACGATCGGTTTAGAATGGGCGATGTAGTGCTGAAATATCGGTGCCGGGCAGGGCAGTGTGCATTCTTCGTTTGCTTGACTGTATCAGCAACGCCCAATTGTCATCTTTCTAGCGATGACTGGATTGTTTCTCAAACGTGTTTTCATACGCCGAACTGATCATTGCCTGCGACCCGGCACCTCAAAAAAGAGTTGATCGCGGTTAAACTCGTAAGATAGGCTGGAGCCGGGGAAAATATTGGGGGGCAATACGTGAATTATCTGGGCTATCTGCGCGGGTTACTTGCCGCGATGAGCTTTGCCGTTCCGGCAGCCTACGCAGCGGACTCCCTGACCGTCACGACACTTGAATGGCCTCCCTATACGTCCGAGAACCTTCCCAAAGGAGGTGCCACCACCGAAGTGGTGCGCCAGGCTTTCGCCGCCGCGGGGCTTGACGTCAGCGTTGTGACGCTCCCGTGGAAGCGGGCCATTTCAATGGCCAAGGAAGACGCTAAATCCGTTGCATATTTTCCGGGTTATCACTGCCGTCATGTGGACGGATTTGTTGCCTCCGATCCGATCGGCAACGGGCCGCTGGGGTTTGCGGAGAATGTCAATTCGCCCGTAACCTGGGCGAATGTTGACGATATTGGTGAGCAGAAGCTCAAGGTCGGCACGGTTCTTGGCTACGCCAACACGGATGAATTTGACGAGAAGGCCGGAACCGGCTGGATTCGTGCGATCCCGGCTCCGGACGATGTAACGAACCTGCGCAAGCTCGCCCGCGAGCGGATCGATATCGCCGTTATCGACAAGCTGGTCCTGTCCTATCTTCTGGCGACTGAAGACTCGCTGAAGGATCTGAACGAGGTTCTGGTGTTCAACGAACGGCCGCTTGAGGACAAGACGCTTTATCTTTGTTTTAACGACGATGAAGACGGGCGTGCCATGCGTGACAAATTCAATGAAGGTCTTGCCAAGATAAACGTTGAGGGCGTCGTCGAGAACTATTTCGAAGACGAGTTCTGATGGTTGATTCGACTGGCGGATCCACCGAGGACAGATCGGCAAATCCGGAACCTCAAGTGCGCAGCCGGTTTGGACGGTCCGTTCAGACCAAGTTTCTGCTTTACGTGGTGCCGCTCGTTCTTGTCTCGACGGTTGTTGTTTTCGGCCTTTTTGAATGGAATGCCCGCCGGTCTGCAGAGGAACAATTGCAGGGCAAGCTGGAAAAGCTTGCCGAGATTCAGAGCGCGGTGGTTGCAGAATCCCTTTGGAACGTAGCTGACGAGCAGATCAAGCTCATTCTGGCCGCCTTGCTGACTGACTCCGATGTCCTGGCAGCTGCCGTTTATGACGAGCGCGACAGGCTCGTTGCCGAGGCGGGCATGACCGATAAGTTCGATACGACGCGGTTTATCGCACAGGAGGATATTTTTTACGACTCAGGTGATCAGAAGATCAGAATCGGCTCGTTGCGCATTGCCCTTGCCGAAACCCGGCTGGGGGCGTTGGCGAGCGAACGCCTGGCGCTGGTCGTGCTCCTTGCGGGTATATTGCTCGTCGCAGTTGTTGCGGCGACCCTGACTGCCAACAGGCGGATCATTGGCCGGCCGCTGGCCCTGATGATGGAGTCCATCAACCAGCCCCGCTCCGGAGCGCCGCGAAAACCGGTTGATTGGAAGAGCGACGACGAGATCGGGCGGGTGGTGACGGCATTCAATGAAATGCAGGCGCGCCAGAACGCCTATGAGCAGCAATTGCGCGCCGCCAATGATGAGCTTGAGCGGCGTGTGCAGGAGCGGACCGCCGAACTGGTGGATGCAGAAGCAACGGCCCGCGAGGCACGGGGACAGTTGACGGACGCCATCGCCAGTATTTCCGAAGGCTTTGCGATTTATGACGATAAGGACCAGCTGATTGTTGCCAACCAGCGCTACCGGGAAATCATGCTTGGCGATGCGGAGGCGGAGTTGCCGGGCGGCACGCCTTATGTGGACCTTTTGAAGCGCGCCGCCGATTCCGGACGTTTTCCAAATGCGAAAGAAGATCAGGTATTGTGGATCGAGCGCCAGATCGGGCGGCATCGGGCAGCCGGTACCCCATACATTCAGGAACTGACCGGCAAGCAGTGGCAGCAGGTCAGCAATCGCCGGACTGACCAGGGCGGCACCGTTGCCGTGCATTCCGATATTACGGAAATCAAGCGCATATCCGACGAGCTCAAGAGCGCCAAGGATGCGGCCGAGGCGGCCAATGAGGCAAAGAGCGCGTTCCTGGCCACCATGAGCCACGAAATCCGCACGCCGCTGAATGGCATTATCGGGATGAGCACATTGCTCAACGGCACCGATCTTGACGACGAGCAGCGCGACTTCAGCGATACGATCGCAACCGCCGCGGACACATTGCTCACCATCATCAGCGACATTCTCGATTTCTCCAAGGTCGAGGCCGGTGCGCTTGAGCTTGAACGCACGCCGATGGACCTTGTCGAAACGGTCGAGTCGTCGGTGGAGCTGGTTGCCTCGAAAGCGGCCGAGAAGGGAATTGAGCTTGCCTGCCGGATCAATCCGGATGTGCCGGCAGCGCTTTTCGGCGATCCGGTTCGCCTTAAGCAGATCCTGATGAACCTTCTCAACAACGCAGTGAAGTTCACTGAAGTTGGCGAAGTGGTGCTGACGGTCTCCACCATGATGCCCGAGGCGGGGGAAACCCCGGGTGAGACAGCGCTTTTGACATTTGCTGTCCGTGACACCGGAATCGGCATTCCGGCGGACAGGATGGACCGGCTCTTCAAATCGTTCAGCCAGGTGGATGCCTCGACCACGCGGCGTTATGGCGGTACCGGACTTGGCCTCGTCATCACCAAGCGTCTTGTTGAACTGATGGGTGGTGAGATCTCGGTCGAAAGCACGGCAGGCGAGGGCACGACCTTCACCTTCACGCTGCCGGGCGAAGTCGCACGACTGCCGGACAGGGCGAGCCGAGAGACGCAGCTTTCAGCCATCCGCGGCAAACGGGTCCTGATTGTTGATGACAACCGAACCAATCGTTTGATTCTCAATGAAAAATTCAGGTCCTGGGATTTGGTTCCACGGACTTGCGGCACGCCGGGAGAAGCACTTGAACTGATCAAAAACGGTGATCTCTTCGACATCATCATCGTGGACTACAAGATGCCTGAAATGAACGGTTTCGAGTTCACGGCCGCGGTTCGCGATTTCCTCGGGGGCGAGGCGCCGCCAATGATCCTGTTCAGTTCGGTATCGCCGCTTGAAGATCGTTTCCGCGAGGGTGTGGCGGAGATGAATTATGCTGCATCGCTGACCAAGCCGGCCAAATCAGGCCAATTGCTGAGTGCGCTGGTCAGAACTCTTGCGCCGGATGTTGTTGCAACGGAGCCGCAAAAGGACGAGACGTCCAATGCCGAGATGGCGGAAGGGCAGGATCTGAGGATCCTTCTTGTCGATGACAATTCCATAAACCAGAAAGTCGGCCGCAAGATTTTGAAACGGCTCGGTTACGACCCGGTTGTTGTCAGCTCCGGTGTCGAAGCGATCGAAGCCTGCCAGAGCGACGAGTATCACATCGTCCTGATGGATATCGAGATGCCCGACATGGACGGCATCGCGGCGACCGGCAAGATAAGATCGTTATTGCCGGAGGACCGTGTGCCTTACATCGTTGCGCTTACGGCAAACGCCATGAATTCGGAGCGAGAGAATTACCTGAAGTCCGGGATGGACGATTATCTGAGCAAGCCGATTGACGTCGATGCTCTGACGGAGAGTTTGGCATCGGCAATGGAACTGAAGGAAAACAGAGCGGCCAGCCACACAGGATAAAGGTCGCCACAGAACGGGGGAAACAGTGTCGGACGATGTAATTGACCGCAACGCGCTCAAGCGCTTGCTGGACGTTATCGGCGGAGACCGTGACGACTTCGAAGAACTCCTCGAAGAGTTCGAGGAATCGACGCCGCAGACCTTGCAGAAGATGACGGAAGCTGCTCAATCAGCTGACCTTGATGCGCTGAGGATTGCGTCCCATAGCCTGAAATCCAATGGCAGGGATTTTGGCGCTGCTGCATTGGCCGCGGCCTGCGAGGCGCTGGAGCAAGCGTGCCGCGAGGGATCGGTTGACGATCCGCAGGCGAGGGTGACGGAGATATCCGAGGAGCTGCAGCGCGCCCGCGCGGCGCTTGCGGGTGTCGAACTCTAATGAACGAGGCGCTCTCGACGTCTGCAGGCAAAGGCGCTCAAACCGCCGATGCTGCGCGGATTCTTGTGGTTGACGACAATAGTCTCAGTCGCAAGAAAATGCGGATGGCCGTCGAGAGCCTGGGACATTCCGCCGATGTTGCGAAGAACGGCCTGGAAGCGCTTGAAGCCCTGAAATCACAGGCGTTTGATGCTGTTCTGCTTGATATCGTCATGCCCGAGATGGATGGCTTTGATGTGCTTGCCGCTATGAAGGCGGATGAGCGGATGCGTGATGTTCCGGTCATCGTGATTTCGGCTCTTGATGATGAGACGGAGAGCGTCGTCAAGGCCATCGAACTGGGCGCGGAAGACTTCCTGCCGAAGAATTTCGATCCGGTACTCCTGCGCGCGCGCGTCGAGAGTTCCTTGTCGAAGAAACGGTTCCGCGATCAGGAGCTGGAGTATTTCGGCCGTATCGAGCGTTTGACGGAAGCCGCCGAAGTGCTTGAAAGCGGCAGGTTCAATCCTGAAAGCCTTGAACTCGATGAACTTGCAAACAAGGATGATCCGCTGGGGCGGCTGGCCGCCGTGTTTCGCGGCATGGCCGGCGAGATCTATGAGCGCGAACTGAAGCTCAAGCGCGCGATCCACACCTTGCAGGGAGCGTTCCTCGTGATCGCCGTCGGTCTTGTGTGGGGTCTGACACCGGCGCTTTCCCGCATGGCGTCCGGCCTTGGATCGAACCCCTTGGGTCTGGCCATCTGGGTCAATGGCATCGCCGCGGTGTTCTGCCTGGGGATTGCCGCCTACCGGGGAAAGCTTCCCAGGCTTAATTGCTCCCAATTCATGTTCTTCGTTTACTGGGCGATCATAGCCGGCATCCTGCAGCGCATGACGACCTTTGTCGTCACCGAGCACGTCGAGGCGGCGATGTTGTCTTTGATCGTCACGCTTCAGGGTTTCATGGTTTTTGCGTTTGCTGCCGTTACGCGCATGGAGAAGGCGACGCCCCGGCGTCTCGTCGGACTGCTCGTTGGCCTCATAGGCGTGTCGCTTGTCCTGCTGACGCGATTTGACATGTCGAACGGCGCTCAAAGTGCGTGGCTGCTCTTTGCCATGCTGCTGCCGTTGCTCTTTGCCGTCGAAGCCCTGGTGCTTGCCGGAAAGCGCCCCGAACATGTGGATATCTTTGCCTCCGTGGGGCTGATGATGGGGCTGTCGGCCTGCATGCTTGCGCCGTGGGCCTATTTCAGCGGGGATCTCATGCCGCTGGGTCCACAGATCGGGCAGCTCGAAGTCCTTGTTGTCCTGATGGGCATTGTCGGGGCGGGATCGTTGCTATTGGCCTTCCATCTGATCGCCACCGCCGGCGCGGTCTTCTACAGTCAAAGTGCCTACACCATGACGATCGCGGGTGTGGTCTGGGGCATGCTGTTGCTGAATGAGGAACTGTCCGCGCTGGCCTGGATCGCCTTTGCAATCATCGCGATCGGGATGTATCTGGTCGAGCCGAAGGCCAGCGATGAAGAGTTGGTCATCAAGCGGTCTTTCAACGCCCGAGACTAACGCGCGGCAGGCAGGCCGGCGTTGCCCTGTCATCCGATTGGGGCCTTTAACACGGTTATGTGTTGCTTTGCCCAAATCCCGCCAGCTGATTTCAGCCTTGACCGGGCAGCTTATAATACTTTAGGATTTTCTATATAGTATAGGAAAACCTAAATGATTCTAAGTCACGATTCGGCTTTTGCTGCCCTTGCCAACCCGGTTCGCCGCCAGATGCTGGATGAGTTGCTGGGCGGCAGTAAGACGGTCAGGGAGTTGGGCAGCGGCCATGACCTGACGCCGGGCGCGATCTCTCAGCATCTGAAGGTTCTGGAAGAAGCACAGCTTATCAAGCGTGTGGTAAAGGGCCGAGAGCACCACTGCGAGCTGTCGCCGGCCGGCCTTGATCCGGCCCTCGAATGGGTCGAGCGGCATCGGGCGTTTTGGAGGCAGAAACTGAGATCCTTCGGCGCCCATATCGACAAGGGTTCCGGCGGAGAGACCAATGGGTGACGTTCCCGAAGACAATTACCGGGTCCATGAAAGCATGTGGTTCAATACCGATCGTGAGACGGCGTTTGCCGGCTGGACGGAACCGGAGGCCATTGCTTCCTGGTTCGGCCCGCCCGGCTACAAAGCCGAGGTTCTTGAACTGGACCTTGTGACAGGTGGGCGTTGGCGGTTTCGGATGGTTCCGGAGGCGGGTTGGCCATCGCATCATGCCGGTCGATATGTCGAGATAGTCCGGCCGGGCAGATTGGTGTTCACGTGGGAAAGCGAGGAGGACCTGCATCTGACAAATGGGCGCGAGACTCTTGTCACCGTGACATTTGCAGAGGAGGCCGGCGGTGTGCGGATCGATATCATACATGAGCGATTGCCGGATCGATCAGCGAAGGAGGCGCTTTCCTACGGGTGGCGCAGCGGCATCGAACGTCTCGAGGACTGGCTCAGGAGGCTTGAAACATGACAAGTCACATCACCGGCGGATGCGCCTGCGGCGCGGTGCGATATGAGGCTGCCAACGATATCGAATTCTCCTTCAACTGCCACTGCCGCAAGTGCCAACATTCGACCGGGACGGGACATTCTTCCGCTTTTGCCTTGCCCGTGTCGACGGTGCGGGTTCAAGGCGAAATCAGGGAATTCGAGGCTGGGAGCGACGCCGGAGCCGCGACGTTTTCCGGTTTTTGCCCGATATGCGGCTCTCCGATGACCAGCCGGACGGAGCGGTTTCCTGAGCGGATATACTTTCATGCCGCGACATTGGATGATCCAACGGTTTTCAGCCCGATGTTCACGGTCTTTGAAAATTGTGCGCAACCATGGGACCCGCCTCGAAAAGACCTCGAACCCGCCTCGCATTGAACTCCTCGCGACACGTTCCGCAGGCGACCGGAACTCGCATCGGCTTTTCTCCGGCCATCCAGCACGGGCTATTCACTCAATGCACGGTTCTGGTCTTCCTTCGTGTTGCGTCTGTAGACACTCATGATTGCGCCATTTTTACAGGCCTGCGATTTGACAAGCGAAAGCTGCGCCGAAGGGCTGTTTTGCCCGAATAGCCGCTTGCCTGATCCGACTGTCACCGGAAAGGTCCATAGGCGGAATTCGTCGATCAAATCATGGGAAAGAAGGGTCTGGATGAGCTCCCAACTTCCGTGAATTTGCAAAAGCGGGCCATCTTCGTTTTTCAATCGCGAAACGGCATTCGCAATGTCGCCAGAGATCGCGACGGAATTGTTCCACGTCAGATCTTTCAGCGTCGACGTCACCACATATTTTCTGGCTGAATTCATCATGCGCGCGGTCGGACTTTCTTCAGCTTCCGGCCAGTGGCCGGCAAAAAGCTCATAGGTTTTGCGGCCGAACAGCATGTCGTAGGGTACGGCCATGGCTTCCTTTTGCACCTGCTCCATAACATCTTCCCAGTAGGGAGCGGCCCAACCGCCTTTTATAAAGCCGCTGGACCGGTCTTCCTCGGGCATGCTCGGTGCCTGCATGACGCCATCCAGCGTAACGAAAGTCAAAATCGATAGGTCTCTCACCGGTCGGTCTCCTTTTTCAGAAACCCTGCGAGAACGGTGAGGGTGCCCTCCCATCCGTTGGCATGGATGGTGCATGCCGTGTCCGACGGGATTCCTTTGTGCGTAATGACAATTTCAGTCACGTCCGCCTTGTCGAGAAACTCGAACGTGACTTCCATTGGTATGTTTTCAAGCGGATCCGGCGCTTGCCAGATCCATGTCATGGCAATGAGTTCGGGCGGTTCAATCCGCTGGAACACGCCGGCAACTTCCGGGTTTCGGCCGTCGGGCATAACGTAGCGGAGCCGAAACTCGCCGTTCGGTGTGAAGTCGAACGTCAGCGCTTCCACTGAAATATCCGTACTGGGCGTGAACCATTGTTTAAGGAGCTCCGGCCGCGTGAAGGCCTTAAATATGCGTTCGCGCGGCGCTGCTATGTCACGGCGCACAATCAACGGGATGGGGTAATCCGTCACCGGCCGCCTCCTGCCTCATCATCTGAGCAAACAAATGCTTCCAGGCGTTCCAGCGTGCCTTCCCAGAATGTACGGTGTTCTGCTATCCAGTCCTCAGCCTCCCGCAGTGTCTTTGTTTGCAAGTGAAACCGGTGCACGCGTCCGACGATTTCACGACGGACCATGCCGGCTGCTTCGAGCACCTTGAGATGTTTGGAGATGGTCGGCTGGGCGACGTTGAAGGGTGCGCGCAACTGGTTGGCCGACAGAGCGCCATCGTGGGCCAGCATGGAAATCATCTGACGTCTGGTGCCATCACCGAGTGCGTGAAAGGCGCGATCAAGCGCCGCTTGATATTGAATAGCCATGTGGCTATATGATTGACTTTTTCCGGGATGTCAACGCCGGCCTGGAGATGATCGCCGTCCTGCCGCAACGTGATCCATATCGCTGTGCTGCGAAACACTGTATTGTGCCGCAATGTCCGCAACCACCCAAGAAGGGAGCATTTTCGGGATGAAAGAGACATGAATTCCGCGCGCATCAGTCTGACGGGGAAGGTCTTTGAGCAGGATTTTGCTCCGTGGATCCGCCGCCACTCCAGAAAGCTCGGTCTGGAGATCCTTAGGCTGTCAAGAGATCGCGATGCGCTGATTGTGGAAGCCTGTGGATCAGAGCCGATGCTGCAGGCTCTAGCCCTTGGTTGTGCGCTTGGACCGGAAAGTGTTCTGGTGGATAGGTTTGATATCGAAATCCGGAATTTGCAATAATTTTATGCAATTAGACGGTTTTGTTGGCGTCAAAATAGGCATCTTGCCCTGTCAATAGCAGGGCCTGAGAAACATTGAGCAATTTAGTCAACGAACGTTGATTTGCCCGCAAAAATGATTCTAACCTGTGCTCACTTAGGAGTTTTGAGATGGGTTGGATTGCGGGGGGCCTGTGTGCCGATGTTCCGCCGGGCACGGTGGTGCCGATCTGTGTCGATGGTGTAGACCTCGCAGTCTGGTGCTCGCAAAAGGGTACCTTCAGCGCCTGGGGCGACCGCTGCCCGCACCGCGGCATGAGATTGTCCCACGGCTTTGTGCGGGGTGAAACGCTGTCCTGCATTTACCATGGATGGCAGTATGACGAAGCGGGAAGCTGCGCCTACATTCCGGCACACCCGGCGCTGACTCCACCGAAAACGATCTGCGCCAAAAGCTATTTGTGCAGCGCTAAAGACGGCGTTATCTGGGTTTCGCTTACAGAGACAACAAAAGAGCCTCCAGATATCGGAAACCGGAAACCCGTTCGGTCTCTTCCATTCGATTGTTCGCCAGGCGATCTTGGCCGTCTGCTCAAGACCAACCTTCATCCTGTTATTGTTGTCGGCGGCAGTTCCGATCTGGCTTTGGCCGTCCAACCGGTCTCCGATCGTACATGCATGGTGCACGCCCTTGCTGCCGAGGGCCACGATCCAAAAGCCGTCTCCAGACAGCTTGAAGACATGAGGCGTGCGTTTGAGGAACAGGCGGCATGACGGGAAACGCCGAGAACCACTGGTATCCCGTAGCCATGCTGTCGGGGCTCACCGAGGCGCGAGAAACGCTCTTGCTCGGCCGGCAGATAACCGTCGGGCCCGGTGAGGATGTAGCATGGGCCAAATCCGCGGACGGGTCGCCCATGCCGGTTGTCGAGCGATTTGGCCATTTGTGGACTTGCCCGGGAGAACCGCGCAAGGATCTTTTCTCGATACCAGAAGCAGATGCGCCCGGCAGGCGGCTTGTGGATGTCGGCTCGGTCAAGGTCCGCTGTTCGCCGCTGAGAGCTGTCGAGAACTTTCTCGACATAGCGCATTTTCCCTTCGTTCATACGGATATCCTCGGCGCAGAACCCCATACCGAGGTCGAGCGCTATGAGGTGGAGATTCAGGACGACACGGATGAGGTCTGGGCCAAGAAGGTCAAGTTTCACCAGCCGCAGGCGGCAAAATCGGCAACAACCGGGATTATGACCGAATATATGTATCGGGTCCCCGAGCCGACATGCTCGGTACTCTACAAGACTTGCCCGCCGAGGCCCGGCGAATGGGACATCATCACTCTTTTTGTGCAACCGCTGACGGAGGAGTGGTGTGAGGTCTGGCCATGGATGGCCCTTTATGACGACGAGAGCACCATGTCGGAGATGGTGAGTTTCCAGCAGATGATCTTCTTGCAGGACAGGTCAATTCTTGAAAATCAGATCCCCAGGAAGCTGCCGCTGGACCCTGGTATGGAGGTTCCCACCCAGGCCGATATGACATCGGTGGCGTATCGCCGGTGGTTGAAAAAGATAGGCTTTGGCTACGGCGCGCAATTGGTGGCCGCATGATCCTCCATGACTATGTACTGAGTGCCAGTTGCTACAAGGTCCGGCTCATGGCCGCGCTGCTGGGGCAAAAGCTCACCTTAAAGGCGGTCAACTTTCACCCGGCGCGGGAACACAAATCGCCCGAGATGCTGGAGCTCAATCCAGCCGGCACGCTGCCTGTTCTGGTCGATGGCGACGTCATCCTGACCGACAGTGTGGAAATCCTGCGATATATGACACGTGGTGTTCCGCAATGGCATACGGACGATGAAAGCTGGTTCGGCTTCGCAGCCACGCTGAACGATACGTTGGGTCTGGCGCGGCTGCATGACATACTAGGGTATGAGGCCGATATCGAGGATGCCAGGAAACAGGGCGTCGCATCGCTTCGTTTTCTTGAAGCTGCCCTGGCGGATCGGCGCTTTGACGGTGGCATGTTCCTCACCGGACCAGATCCGACGATCGCTGACATCGTCTGCTTTCCCAACACTGCGCTCGCTCCCGATGGCGGTGTAAGCCTTGACCTTTATCCGTCCATCCGCCTGTGGATGCGCGCCATTCGATCATTGCCCGGATTTATCGAGATGCCCGGCATTCATCGGCTGCATGAACTCTCGCCGGTTCCGCAGGCTCAAATATCTGTATCCGAAAGTGTTCCGTCATGACTGCGCTGCTGCTTCGAAAGTGTGATGCGATCGTCACATCCGCGTTGGAGCCTGTGCGCATCGGTGAGGATATCCTGTGCGAAAATGGTGCTGTTTCCGCGATTGGGCCCGACCTCCACATTCCCGAAGGCGCGCAGGTGATCGATGGCGCCGGGCTCTTTGTCTATCCCGGACTCGTCAACACGCATCACCATTTTTTTCAATGTTTCGTGCGTAACAGGGCCGAACTCGACTGGACCCGTTACTCGGTCATCGAGTGGCTGGATCTGATCTATCCGATATTCTCGCGGCTGACCGAAGACTGCTTCTATCACAGTTCCATTGTCGCCATGGCCGAACTGATAAAACACGGATGCACAACGGCCTTTGACCATCAATATTGCTTTCCGCGCCATGCCGGCTCTCGCATTATCGACCGTCAATTCGAGGCGGCGGAGCTGCTGGGTATGCGTTTTCACGCCGGGCGCGGCGGCAACACGCTGCCCAAGTCAGAAGGCAGCACCATTCCGGATGAGATGCTGGAGAGTACCGACGCGTTCATTGCCGACTGTGAACGCGCGATTGACACGTTTCATGATCCTGCGCCGCTGTCGATGCGGCAGGTGGCTGTCGCGCCGTGCCAACCGGTCAATTGTTACCGGGAAACCTTCGAGCAATCGGTGCGGCTCGCCCGCGACAAGGGTGTTATGCTGCACACCCATGTGGGTGAGGGAGAAAGTCCGGTTATCGAGAAGGTTCATGGAATGCGGACCGTGGACTATTGCGAAAGCATCGGTTTCGCCGGGGCCGACACCTTCTACGCCCACTGCTGGGAACTGAGCCGTGACGAACTGGAAAAGCTCGCGGCCTCGGGCACGGGTGTGTCGCACTGCCCCGAACCGGTCTATCTGGTGGGTGCGGAGGTGACGGATGTGCCCGCGATGGACGCCCTTGGTGTGAGGCTGGGTCTGGGCTGTGACGGGGCTGCTTCCAACGACAATTCAAACCTCATGCACTGCATCCATTCCGGTTATATGTTGCAGTGCCTGGCAGCGGCGACACGCCAGGACCCGGTACCGGTTCCCGCCCGCTTCCTCGGCTACGCTACAGAAGGCGGCGCTTCGCTTCTCGGTCGCTCCGACATTGGAGCCCTGCGACCAGGGATGGCCGCCGATCTCTTCGCCATTGATACCCGCAGGCTGGATTTTGTCGGAACACGGCACGATCCGATCAGCCTGCCTGCGAAGGTGGGCATGGGCGCGCCGGTTGATCTTACCGTGATCAATGGGCGGATCGTCTGGAAAGACGGCGCATTCCCGGATCTGGACGAAGGCGCGCTGTTCGCCGCCGCCGAAACCACGCTTCAAACTGTACTGCCCGATACAAAGCTTAGGAGATAAGACATGCAGAACCAACTCAAGCGCCGCACGTTTCTGAAGACGTCGCTGGCTGCCGCCGCGGCAACCACGGTACCCTTCAAAGCCCATGCGGCTGATGCATTGAAAATGGGTGTTGTTTTGCCATCCCCGGTAGCCGATGTCGGCTGGTCCCATACACTGATGGACGGAGTAAACACCGTCAAGGAAGCCTATGGCGACAAGATCGAGGTCACGGTTCTGGAAAATATCGCGGAAGGCCCTGACGCCGACCGTATCGCCAACGGGTTGGTGGGAGATGGCAATACCGTTCTTCTTCTGGGTTCCTTCGGCTACCAGAATGGCGGTATGCAAATCGCAAGGCGGCGTCCTGACGTGTCGATCATTCATGCCTCCGGCTTCATGACCGCCCCGAATTTTTCTCCCTTTACCGCCAAATACTGGCAAGGCACCTACCTGATGGGAATGGCTGCCGCCTCGCTGAGCAAAACCAAGAAGCTGGGTTGTGTGGCCGCCTTTGCGATCCCGGAGCTCATTACCTCGATCAACGCCTTCATGCTGGGCGCCAAATCGGTCGACCCGGACACTGAAGTCAGTGTCGTTTGGGTGAACTCCTGGTTCGATCCTGCTTCGGAACAGGAAGCCGCAAAGGCACTGATCAGCCAGGACGTGGATGTGATTTTCTCAAACGCGCAAGACACGCCATCGGTTATCTCCGTAGCCGAGGAGGCAGGGGTCTACGCATTCAATCTCAACTCGTCGATGAAATCCTATGCGCCAAGCAAATATCTCGGCGTGGTGGGAACCGATTGGGGACCGCACTTCAAACGGCTTGTTGACGCCCACGTGGCCGGCAATTATCCGGGCGAAAACTTCTGGCTGGGTATGGAGGATGACATCGTCTATACGGCTGACTGGAACGCCGACATTCCCGCTGACGCCGTGGCGGCAATAGAGGCGCGGCAGAAGGAAATTCGCGACGGTTCCTTTGTGGTCTTCAAGGGCCCGCTTGTCGACCAGTCCGGAACCGAGCGTTTCGCCGAGGGTACAGCCATGTCGGATGGCGAAATTCTGGGTATGGATTGGCATGTGGCCGGCGTCACCACGCCTTTGCCTTCATGAGCAAGCCTGCATTGCTGACGCTGACGGGTGTTTCCAAGCGTTATGGCAAAATACAGGCCAACAGAAATATCGACCTCAGCGTAAAGCTGGGGTCTATTCATGCCGTTCTGGGTGAAAATGGTGCTGGCAAGTCCACGCTGATGAAGCTCATTTACGGAATCGAGCAGCCCGACGAAGGCACAATTGCCTGGGAGGGCAAGCCGATTTCCCTGTCGCGTCCCTCCGAGGCGCAGGCGCTGGGTATCGGAATGGTGTTCCAGCACTTTTCGCTCTTCGAGACGCTGAGTGTCGTGCAAAATGTTTCTCTGATGGTGCCGGGGCGATTGAACGAGCTGGCTGACCGGATCACCGAACTTGGCGAGCAATTCGGCTTGAGTGTCGATCCTCATGCCATGGTCCACACCATGTCCGTGGGTGAGCGGCAGCGCGTCGAGATCATCCGCTGCCTGCTCCTCAATCCCAAGGTGCTTATCCTTGATGAGCCGACCTCAGTCCTGCCGCCGCAAAGCGTGCGGATGCTTTTTGATACGCTGAGGCGGCTCCAGGCCGAGGGCATGGCGGTTCTTTTCATCTCTCACAAGCTGGAAGAGATACGTGAGCTCTGTGACGAAGCCACGATCCTGCGCCACGGCGAGGTTACGGGCAGGGTGGATCCGCGCGAGCACGATGCGCATTCCCTTGCAAAGATGATGATCGGTCGTGATATGCCGCATCTTTCACCCGGCACCCATGCCACGCCGGGCGAAGTCAGGCTGGTCCTGAACGACCTCAGCCACCCGCGGGCAACACGGTTCGGTACGTCGCTGGAGAAGATAAATCTGTCGCTGCGCAGTGGGGAAATCATTGGCATTGCCGGGATTTCCGGCAACGGCCAGCAGGAGCTGGCCGCGCTTGTTTCCGGCGAGACCCGCGCCGGGGATGCCGCGATGATTGAAATCATGGGACGTCCGGTGGGCCACCTCGGACCGCTTCAACGCCGCAAGCTGGGCTTTGCGTTCGTTCCGGAAGAAAGACTGGGTCGCGGTTCGGTTCCTGAAATGACGCTCTCCGACAACAGCCTGCTGACGGCCCATTCCCGCGGAATGCTGCGTGGCGGCTTCATTCGCCGCCAGATGGAGCGAGCCTTCACGCGCGACTGCATAAAGGCCTTTGACGTGCGCACGCCCGGCATCGACGCCGAAGCCGGAGCGCTCTCGGGCGGCAATCTGCAGAAATTTATCCTGGGGCGTGAGATCATGCTGGCGCCCGGCGTGATGCTGGTCGCACAGCCGACCTGGGGTGTTGATGTCGGGGCGGCGACGGCCATCCGTCTGAAGCTGCTTGAGATGAGGGATCAGGGTGCCGCGATCCTTGTTATTTCCGAGGAGCTGGAGGAGCTTTTCGAGATCTGTGACACGCTGCATGTGCTTCGTGCCGGTCATCTCTCACCGCCCTTGCCGGCGGCGGAGACCTCAGCCAGGGATGTTGGCGCATACATGATTGGAGCGGCGGCATGAAAGTGCGTCTGGTCCGCCGAGACAGCGCGTCGCGCATGGCCATGCTGGCCGCGCCTGTACTTGCGCTGGTATTGACGTGTCTGACAAGCCTTATCCTCTTCGCCGCTTTGGGTAAGCCGGCCGGTGTTGCCCTTCACGCCTTGCTGCTGAAGCCCTTTTTGAGCTGGTACAGCTTTTCCGAGGTGTTGCTGAAAACGGCGCCTTTGCTCCTGATCGCCCAGGGTTTGGCCATCGGGTTCCGGGCAAATGTCTTCAATATCGGCGCCGAGGGGCAGTTTGTGATCGGCGCCATTTGTGCGTCGGCCTTTCCTGTCTATTTCCCCAATGGCGATTTGCCCATGATGCTTCCCGCCATGATCATATGCGGGGCTTTGGGCGGTATGGCCTATGCTCTGATCGCGGCGGCACTGCGCACCCGTTTCGGGGCATCGGAGATCCTGGTGACGCTGATGCTCACCCTCATTGCGATACAGATTCTCAACTATCTTCTCCTCGGCCCCTGGAAGGACCCGCGCGGGTTCAATTTTCCACAGACGGTGATGTTCCCCTTCAATGCGCTGTTGCCAATTCTCATAGAGGGCACGCGAACGAATATCTCACTGATCTTCGCACTCGTCGCGAGCGTGTTTACCTATCTGATGATGCAACATCATTTCGGCGGATATCAGCTGCGTACCGCCGGCCTCGCGCCCAAGGCGGCCCTTTATGCGGGTTTCAGCGCTCCGCGTCTGATCTGGATCAGCCTTGCTTTTGGCGGGCTGGCGGCCGGCATCGCGGGTGCCAGCGAAGTCGCCGGCCCACTCGGCCAGTTGCAGCGCTCGGTTGCCACCGGTTACGGCTTTGCGGCGATTATCGTGGCCTATCTGGGCGGGTTGAACCCGATCGGCATCGTGATCTCCAGCTTCATCATATCGGCGCTCTATATCGGCGGTGACAGCGCTACTGTTTCCGCCGGTCTGCCGGTAGCAGCGGTGGAGGTCTTCCAGGGCATGCTCCTGGGTTTTTATCTGCTCACCTTCACGCTGATCCGTTACCGGATAGAGTTTGACCGGAGGATTGCGGCATGAGCGGGCTTGAATTCCTTCTGGCCGGAACACTGGCCGCCGCACTGCCGATGCTTCTTGCAGCGTTGGGCGAAATGGTTGTTGAAAAAACCGGCCTTTTGAACCTCGGTCTTGAGGGGATGATGGCGTTGGGGGCCGCGATCGCCTTCATCTGTGTTTATCACAGCGGTTCACATGGTCTGGGATTTCTGGCGGCCGCATTCGCGGGTGCTTTGCTATCCATGCTGTTTGCTATTCTGGTTATCGGTGTGCGCGCCAATGCCGTCGCGACGGGACTGGCGGTCGGGGTTCTGGGGCTGGGCCTGTCGGCGCTGTTCGGCAAGTCCTACGAAAGCCTGACGGTTGATGGACTTCCGGAAATCGGTCTGCCGGTTCTCTCCCAGATCCCGCTCGTCGGTCCCACCCTTTTTACCCAGGACATCGTGGTCTGGCTGACGATCCTCGGCACGGTTGGTCTTTGGTATGTGCTCAACCGCACGAAACTGGGCCTGATCATCTCTGCCGTTGGGGAAAACGCTGAAGCCGCGCGGGCTATTGGTTATCAGGTTGGCGCTATTCGTTGCGCGGCCGTCGGTTTTGGCGGCGCTCTTTGCGGTCTGGCCGGGGCCTATGCCTCGACGGTCTACACGCCGCTTTGGGCTGACGGGATGATTGCCGGCCGCGGGTGGATCGCGCTTGCACTGGTTGTCTTCGGAACATGGAAGACCGGTCGCGTGGTTTTCGGCGCGCTGTTGTTCGGCCTTTTGTCGCTGGGAGAACTGACCGCGCAGGCTGTCGGGGTCGGTCTTCCGTCCCAGCTCCTGTCCAGCCTCCCATATATCGTGACAATCTTGATGCTGACCGTGATCTCAAGCCGAGGCCTGAAATCCAGGACATAGGCAGTCTTGCGCGTATCTTTATAGCCCGGATGCAGCGTCTTCATATTGGCTGGACAGGGTAAGCCATTGTTCTTCGGCCTCGGCAAGCCTCTTTTGCGCTTCGCCGCGGTTCTTTGCTTTTCGTGTGGCACCATCCGGATCGCGTTCATAAAGCGACGGGTCGGCAAGCTCCGTGTCCAAAGCCTGAATTTCTTTCTCAAGCCGCGCCGTCAGCGTCTCGATTTCATTGATCTTTTTCTTCAAGGGCGCCAGCTCCTGGCGCCTTTCGGCGGCGGCCCGTCTCAGATCGGCTTTTGACTGACCGGTCGCGTTGTCGCGCGCCCTGGCCTTGCGTGAGTTGCCGCCAAGGATCAGTGTCCGATAATCGTCGAGGTCGCCTTCATAGGATTTGACCGTGGCATCGCCCACCAGCCACAGCCGATCGGCCGTTGCCTCGATGAGGTGTTGATCGTGCGAGATCAGAATCACCGCGCCTTCGAAGGTGTTGAGGGCATCAATCAGAGCGGCGCGGCTGTCGATATCCAGATGGTTGGTCGGCTCGTCCAGTATAAGCAGGTTCGGGCCGTCAAATGCCGCAAGACCCATCAGCAGGCGGGCCTTTTCACCCCCCGACAGGTCGCGGGCGGCGGTGTCCATCTTTTCGGTTGAAAGGCCCATCTGCGCGACCCGTGAGCGCAATTGCGCCTCCGTCGCGTCCGGCAACAGCTTGCGTACATGTTCGACCGCACTGTCGGCGGGCCTTAGATCATCCAGCTGATGCTGGGCGAAATAACCGATCTTGAGGTGCGCAGCCCGGGTCATCGAGCCTGCTTCCGTCGCCAGTTTGCCTGATATCAGCTTGGCGAAGGTGGATTTTCCGTTTCCGTTGGCGCCAAGAAGGGCGATCCGGTCGTCATTGTCGATGCGCAGATCAAGCCTGGACAGGATTGGCTCACCCGGTGTGTATCCCACCGATGCCTTCTCCAGGGCGATGATCGGCGATGCCGGTTGTTTGGCCGGTTTTGGAAATGCGAAACCCTGGACGTGGTCATCAACGACCGCCGATATATTGCCGAGGCGTTCGATGGCTTTGAGGCGGGACTGCGCCTGCCGGGCTTTCGAGGCCTTGTAACGGAAGCGTTCGACAAAGGCTTCCATGTGCTTTCGCTTGGCGAGCATCTTTTCGCGGGCCTTGGTCTGCAGCGTCAGTGCTTCGGCGCGCTGGCGTTCGAACTGATCGAACGGGCCGCGATAGAAGCTCAGCCCTTTTTGCTGAAGGTGAACGATCGAGTTGACGGCGCGGTTCAACAGGTCGCGGTCGTGGCTGATGATGATGACCGTATGTGGATAGCGTCTGACATAATCCTCAAGCCACAGAGTGCCTTCCAGGTCGAGATAGTTGGTCGGCTCGTCCAGGAGCAGAAGATCGGGCTGGGCGAAGAGCACTGCGGCCAGCGCGACCCGCATGCGCCAGCCGCCGGAAAAGCTTGCCGCCGGTCTTTGCTGGGCTTCGTTGTCGAAACCGAGACCGGATAGAATGCTGGCCGCGCGTGACTCGGCCGAATGGGAATCGATATCGGTCAACCGTGTCTGGATGTCGGCAATGCGATGCGGGTCGGTTGCCGTTTGTGCCTCCGCCAGGAGGGCTACGCGCTCCTCATCGGCCCGCAAAACGATATCGATCAGCGGCTCATCCGTTCCCGGCGCTTCCTGAGCGACCTGTCCGATGCGGCAGTTCTTCTTCAGGCTGACCGAGCCGGTTTCCGATGAAAGGTCACCGCAGATCACCTTGAACAGGGTGGATTTGCCGGTGCCGTTGCGGCCGACCAGTCCTGCCTTTGTTCCCTCCGGCAGGGTCAGCGACGCGTGGTCGATCAGCAGGCGCCCGGCAATGCGCACGGAAAGGTCGGTTATCGTCAGCATAGGGCTTATTGGATCGGGCGCGGCCCGAACGCAAGAAAAAACTAGGCGCTGGTGCGAGTGGCAAATTCTGTCGCGTAATGATCACGCTGCAGCCTTGCCGCCGTCACGGCATTGCGCAGCAGCATGGCCACCGTTACCGGCCCGACACCGCCGGGAACGGGCGTGATCCAGCCGGCAACCTCCGAGCAACTGTCGAAATCCGCATCGCCAACCACCTTCGGCCCGTCCGGCCCGTCGATCTGGTTGATGCCGATATCGATCAGGACAGCGCCCGGTTTCAGCATATTTGCCGTGACGAGACCCGGCTTGCCGACGGCGACGAAAACCGCATCGGCCGAGCGCGAATGCATGGCGATGTTGCGCGTTTCATGGTGGCAGACGGTAACGGTCGCGCCTTGCGCCATCAGCAGAAAGGCGATTGGTTTGCCGACAATGGCGGAATGGCCGATGACGGTCACCTCCAGCCCTTCAAGGTTTACCCCGGTTGCCTTCAGAAGTTCCACGGCGGCAACGGCTGTGCAGGGTCCCATCTTCAGGTCGTTGTAGACGATGTCGCCGATATTGGACGGGTGCATGCCCTCGACATCCTTGAGCGGATGCACGGTGCGCTGAAGGCGCCGCTCGGTCAGATGTTTCGGGGTCGGGCGCTGGATGATGATACCCGTGACGCGCGGATCCGTGTTGAGACCCTGAATGATGCCGACAAGCTCATCGCGGCTGATGTCGGACTGATAATTGCGGGCTTCAAATTCAATGCCCACCTTTTCGGCAGCGCGCTGCTGGTTGCGCACATAAAGGGCCGAGGCGTCCACATCTCCGATCGAAATGGATACCAGCTTGATCGGCCAACCTTCCTTCTTGAGGGCTTCAACGTCCTTTGAGACGGTTTCGCGAATGCCGGCTGCAATGGACCTGCCATCGAGCAATTTGTGTGCATGGGACATTATCCGGAAATTCCTTCTGCCGGGTGATGCGGTTGCATGAACTGCGCAATAGGCAAATTGCAATGCGGCGTAAACCGAAAAAGGCACGGCCCACACCGCGATGTGTTGAATGCCGTGGCAAAACCGGCAAAATGCCGCCGAATTTCTTCTTTCGGATTTCTCGGAGCATTTGATGACAATTACACTCTATGAACTCACCGGACGCGACACGGAGCGGCCGTTCAGCCCCCATTGCTGGAAAACGGTTATGGCCCTTGCGCACAAAGGCCTGACCTATGAGCGCTCCGCTGTGCCGTTTACCGAGGTTCCGAACGTCGAAAACGGGATCGGCAAGACGGTGCCGGTGCTGCGCGATGGCGAGCATGTCGTTTCCGATTCATTCGATATCGCGCTTTATCTTGATGAAGCCTACCCGGACAGGCCAACGCTTTTTGGCGGCGAGGGCGGTGTTGCCCTGTCGCGCTTTATCGAAGCCTGGAGCGCGACCCAGATATCAGCGACGATATTCGGTGCCTTGCTGCTCGACATCCATTCCATGCTTGAGCCGGTAGATCAGGACTACTTCCGCAGGAGCAGGGAAGCGCGTCTCGGCAAGTCACTGGAAGATGTTGTGGGTGCGAGTCCGGACAAGGTCAAGGAGCTTGCAAACAGGCTCGATCCGTTACGCTTGATGCTCAAGCGTCAGCCCTTTATCGGCGGGGATCAGCCGTTGTTTGCTGACTATATCGTGTTCGGGATTTTGCAGTGGGCCCGCATATGTTCGCCCATTCAGCTGCTGCAGCCGGATGATCAGGTCACCGCATGGTTTGAGCGCTGTCTCGACCTGCATGGCGGCGTTGGGCGGTCGGTCGCCGCGGCTGCCTGACCGGCGGGTGAGGGGAGACCCTTGTGTTGCCTTTCCAGCAAGGCTATAGAGCCGGCAAATCTCCCGCGAATATGACAAAGGATAAGCAGATCATGGCGATCGAACGCACCTTCTCGATGATCAAACCCGACGCGACAAAGCGCAACCTGACCGGCGACATTACCAAGATGCTGGAAGATGCCGGACTGCGGGTCGTGGCCTCCAAACGCGTCTGGATGAGCCTGCGCGAAGCCGAGGGCTTTTACGCCGTTCATAAAGAACGTCCTTTCTTTGGCGAACTGACCGAATTCATGTCCTCAGGTCCGACAATCGTTCAGGTGCTTGAGGGCGAGAATGCCATCGCCAAGAACCGCGAAGTCATGGGCGCGACCAACCCGGCCGATGCCGCGGATGGCACAATCCGCAAAAAGCATGCCCTGTCCATCGGCGAGAACTCCGTGCACGGCTCGGACGCGCCGGAAACCGCGGCAGAAGAAATTGCCTACTGGTTCTCCGGAACGGAAATCGTCGGCTGATCCAAAGTCGCGGATCCGACAATCAAGGCCGCCGCCTCAGAGAGGCCGGCGGCCTTTTTATTGGTTTGCATCGGTGATGCGGTTCCGCATGTCCGTGAAAGAACACACACCAGCGCGTGAACACCGGTCCATAGCCTGAGATGTTCCGACGTCCGGCTTATTCCCAAGCCTCATTGAAATACCTTTGGTAATGTTCTAGGAGATCCGGAACAGAACCTGCCTGTCATATCGAAGGAACGATGCCGATCCGGCCGTGCTGCAATCGCATGCGCTGGAGCCTGAACAAAACCGAGACACACATATCCACATATTTCGATGGAAGCGGCCTGCTCAGCTTGTCACTTCCGAAAGGAAATTCGCGCCTGACATATGGCGTGAGGGTTGGGATGTGTCTTGTTGTGTTTGTGCGGGTTGAACCCAGGTCCGGCATATTCTCCGATCCACCTCAAATCCCTACAGATGTCCAAGACCATGCCGCCTGCATTCGACCGGAGGCCGACATGCATGTCGAGCATAATCAAAAGATCGCCCTGTGCGAGTTTGGCGAAGAGTTGGGGTTAATCGCTCCCGAAACCAGAAACCGTCAGGACAAACAGAAAAAAGTTGAACAAATTCTATCGTTTGTTGAGGAAATTGCGACAGTTTCACGACACTATTCCAAAAGCAAACCACTTCAGCTTGTCGACGGGGCCGCGGGAAGCTGCGCTCTTGGTTTCTTCATCTATCACTATTATCACGGGTTGATCGGGCGCTCCGTCCAGGTCAAGTCCATCGACACAAACGCGGCCCTTATGCAAAAGGCTGCGAACACTGCACACCGTCTTGGTTTCTCGGGGATGGATTTTCAGAATGGCGATGTTCTGGATCTTGAAACACAGGTACAACCGGATGTCGTCTGTGGGCTTCATGCCTGTGATCTCGCGACGGACAAGGTCATCGCCCTCGGGGTCCGTACAGGCGCGCGCAATATCCTGTCGGTATCTTGCTGTCAGCACAGCTTTCGAAAGAAGATGACATTCGCCCCGGAGCTCAGATTTTTTACGGAGCATCGGATCTATCGTGACCGGATGACTTACATGGTCGCTGACAGCATGCGCGCGCTTCTTCTTGAGATGGTCGGATACAGGGCCAGCGTCGTGGAGTTTGTATCCTCGCGCGCCACCGACAAGAATGCGATGTTGCGCGCTGCGCGCACCAACCTGCCAGCCTCGCGATCAGCAATCGAAGGCTATCTGCGTCTGCGGGACGCATATCGCACAGCGCCTCGTCTTGAGGACTACCTTTTCGCATTTGGCCGTCTGCCCGAGGCTGTTCGAACATGATGGAATTCCAGGCAGGGAATGCCAGAAGGCCGGGCCGGATTTGAACCGCAAATCGGCCCACCTTCATTCAAGCAGCCCATCGGATCGGGGCAAAGATACGCGATGTTCAACACAGGCTGTTGAATGTCAGTTGACTTTGACATCCGCTTCATAGACGGACCTCCCGCTTTCGACCCAAGCCCGCTGTCGATAGGTTTCTTCTTAAACATTGGAGAAAGTGATCATCTGCAAACAGCGGCTGGAACGGCCTGATTTCAGCCCGTCATTTTCACGGTAGGGAATACCTCTTCAAATACTTCACTGCGTTGACCAGCAGTGCTCTCCGAGTGTGTTCATCGTCCGAAATCTGCACGATAGGCACGTGGTGTTGTCCCCACCAATCTGGTGAACGAGCGGGTAAAATGTGCCTGGTCACAATAGCCGGACAGGAAACCGATCTCGGCCAGCTCCCGCGCCGGCTCATTGCAGAGATACCTGGCCGCAGTCTGAAGTCGGGCCTCGGCGATCAGTCGCGAAAACGACGTTGAGTTCTCAGTTAAGCGGCGCTGTAAGGTGCGTCGGGAAGCCCCCGCTTCGGCACAGAGGTCTGTGAGAGTCCAACGGCGCAACGGGTCTGAGGCGACGCGATGGCGTAGGTTTTCGACCAAGCCTTCATGTGGTGCCTCTGGCGCCATTGCCGACTGGCCATCGAACGGCGCACCGCTCAGGACGATTTGTTGATGTGCGCCAACAGCACCGGGGTCATGCCAAATACCCGCGTTCCGCAAGACCTTGCCCTCACTCGCACACAGATCGACTGGGGCAGAGGTTACGATTTCGCACAGCACGGTCAGCACCGCCATAACAAGAAGCGTCTCGACCTCGGTTGGCGGCGCATGGCCATCGCGTGCGCGGTGGCGCAGACCAAACGTGGTCTGCCCCTGATTTTCGACCTGTATCTCGTGACGGCCGTGGCTGAATTTTTCAAGCCGCCGCCAGCGATCCAGCAAATCCGAAATGCTACGGGCTTTCAGGAGCGCTTGAGCGACCGGTTCAGGCGGCATGTCGCGCGCTGCATCTGCAATTGTCAGAACTGCGATCCTGCCGTGCTCGGCCATGACCGCCTCAAGCAGTTCGCGCTTGGCCGTCCGCGAAACCCGAGCGCCCGTTGGCGGGCGAACCGGCACCGGAATGCCCTGCTGCGCCAGCCCTGCTGCGACCAGCCGGATCATCGTCGCCGATGCAAAATCCTCATTTTTTGAGTTCGCGGTCATTCAGCCACTTTTTCCCTTCGCAATTCATAGACCCAAGCGGGTGGGATGTTAAAGGGGACGAAGGCGATCCGGCGAGTAACAATGCCAAGATGATCGAGTATCGCGCCTGGCACAGGGCAACGCCAGCCATAGGTGAAAAGGCGAAAGCTGCCACCGGGCCGAAGGCTGGCGAAGCTTCCCGCCAGGATGCGAAACACCTTGCCGTGCGGCATGGACAGCAGCGGCAAGCCGCAGATGACCACGTTAGCCGGGACGCCAAAGAGATTGAGGTGCCGGATGCGCGCTGCGTCTGCGCAGATTACCGTTGCCGCAGGATATCGGGCGGCCAGTGCGGAGGCAAATCCGCTGCTGGCCTCTATCGCCGCGATGCGACTATCCGGAATTCCGCGGGCAAGCAGGGCGGATGTGAACACACCCGTTCCAGGACCGAGTTCAATCACGGGTCCATCTGATGCCGAGAGCCCATTTGTGATCGCGCGAGCCAGACCAGAGCTTGAGGGTGCGACAGCGCCGACCTTAAGTGGGGCTTTCATCCACTCGCGCCCGAAGCTGGACGCGGGCAGGCGGCCTGTCGCTGCATCTCCTTTAAAGAGAGTGCTCCATGTCATGCCGCAAACTCCTCTGCCTGCACCGGAAAGCGCGTGGGCCTGACGCCGGTGGCTGCGCGGATCGCATTGGCGATGGCGCCCGGGCCAGCGACAATGACGGTCTCACCTGCACCCGCGGGCGGCAGGTCGCTGGTTATCAGGTCCACGTGAAGCGGTGGTACCTCCGATAGGGCAGGAATCGGAATGTCGTTGAAGTTTTCCGCGACGACACGACCCGTTTCGATCGGCAGGTCATCGGACAGGATCATTCCGATGCTCCAGACCAGGTTGCCTTCGCATTGTGCGCGCACCTGATCCGGGTTGATCACCAGTCCGCAATCGTGAACACACCAAAGCCGGGTCACACGAACATAACCTGACGGATCAATCGCCACGTCCGCAACGACTGCGGCGTAGCTGTTTTCTTTATAAATGCCACAGGCAATGCCTCGACCGGTCCGTATGCGATTTTTGATCGATGCCGCCTTGCCCGGCCAGTTTGCCGTTTTGCCTACCCGTCGCAATACATTGGCGAGGCGGGGATCACGTATATGGGCAAGGCGGAACGCAAGTGGATCGGCACCTGCTGCAATCGCAGCTTCGTCCATGGCGCTTTCAACCGCCAGGCAGTTTGGTCCCGCACCCAATCCGCGCCATGGGCCGGAGTGGACTGGCAGCCGGATCATATCGTATGCCGCATGGGCGCGGTCCACCGCATAGGGGATCCGCATCCCTCTGGCGACACCCGGATCGCCTGCGACAAAATCAGTGGCCTTCTGCATCCAGGCCGGCATGCCCGCTGACGTGAATATGATGTGCGAAGATACCTGCTGGTGTTCCCAATCCGTGATCCGACTTTCCGAAACCCGCAGGCGCAGCCGGTGCGAGGAAGGGGGTCGGTGAAAGCCAAAGGCAAGCTCTTGCGCTCGCGTCCACTGGACTTTAACCGGCGCGCCGACGGCCTGCGCCAGAGCCGCCGCCTCGATTTCCGCGCGGCACAACACCTTTCCGCCGAAGGCTCCACCAATCCGCATGCTTTGGACCGTCACAGCATCTTGTTCTAGCCTGAAATGACCGGCCAGTTCATCGCGGACATAAAATGCATCCTGGGTGCCGGTCCAGACTTTCAGCCGCCCATCGTTCCACTCCGCCACCGCGGCACGGGGTTCGATCTGTGCATGAGGCGCGAAGGAAAGGTCTAACCTCAGGTTGATATCCCACGATGTCCCGTCGACAGGATCATCCATTACCCGGTTGCCGAGTTTGCCCTTGCTGAGTGTGGTGTCAATGTCGATGGTCTGAGCAATGTTTGAAAATGTCGGGTGGCAGTCGATCTGCCAGTTGACCGCCAGGGCCTCTGCGATCTGGTCCAGGGCGGCGGGTCGCTCGGCGACGATCCCAAGCCCCTCAGCCAGTCCGTTCGGGTGACCGCAGTCTTCGACAATAGCAACAAAGCCCGGGATTGTTTCGGCGGCAATTCTGTCCCAGCCTGTTGCCCGTGATCCAACCTCGGGCGAGACCGGCGCACGCAGCACCCGTCCGTGAAGTAAGCCCGGGCGAGCGACATCCGCCGCATAGAGTGCGGACCCGGTCACGATGTCCCGTCCCTGCGCAAGCTCGGGCGAAGCGCCGATCAAACCTCCTCTTTGGAGCGCCCTGAGCGTACTCACCGGTCGGGGCGTCACTTCCACGTGACCTTCCAGGCGACCAGCTTCCAGCGCATCCCGAAGACTTGCACAGGCTTGTGCCAGAGGTTCAGAGAACTCTGCTACGGATTCGCTGCCCACCGTCGCTTTGACGGGAGACAATGAGGTGTCGTGGAGGGCAAGCTGGACGGCTTCCCACTCTACCCCAAGTTCGGCGCATGCGATTTGTTTGAACGCGGTGGCAACATTCTGTCCCATCTCAGCCCTTGGCAAGGTCAAAACAAACAGACCTTCCCGGTGGGAGATCCAGCCAAACGCTGCATCTAGATTCGGCTCGGGTCGCTTTGGTATGACAGGGACGTGGCTCCATGTCGTGATGCCAGCGCCAATCAGTGCAACCAGCCCGCCACCTGCGGTGGCAAGAAACGTTCTCCGCCGCATCACGTAGCCTCCACCGCGCGCTGGATTGCAGCGCGAATCCGTCCGTAGGTGCCACAACGGCATAGATTCCCGTCCATTGCAGCATCTATATCGGCGTCACTTGGCGATGAGAATTCATTCAGAAGCGCCACCGCCGACATGATCTGACCTGGCTGACAATAGCCGCATTGCGGAACCGCGAGGTCGAGCCATGCCTGTTGTACAGGATGCAGTACACCGTCTGTCGCGAGCCCCTCGACAGAGCGGACTTCGGAACCCTCAATGCTTTCGGCAGGTGTTATGCAGGACCGCGTTGCAACCCCGTCAACGATCACCGTACAGGCACCACAGACACCGACACCGCACCCGTATTTCGCACCGACAAGGCCGAAATGATCGCGTAGCAGAAAGAGCAAGGTTTCGCCGGCCCAATCCGCCGGAATAGCTTGGGTTTTACCATTCAATACAAAGGCCATGACTCATTCCCGTTCGTTGGTTTCGAATGGAATTTAGGAACCTGTGGCAAAGTGGTATTGAACGATCACGCCAAAATACGCTTCTCCTCCTTTTCCGCACAATGAAGGTGTCGTGTTTGCTCGCCGGCAGCGTGATGGATGATCGCAGGTTTATGTGCTCGTCAGGTAGAGCGTGACACAGAGGTTAAGTATTCAGCGAGCCGCTTGGGTGCCACGGTTACACCCGGACAGGCAGCAATGAGCATCCGGCGTTGCCTGCGTGAACATGTCCGGACGCCTGCTATAGCCGATCGGCAGCAGCCAGACGATCTCAGCAACAAAAGTATACGCAATCATCGCCGTCAGCCGGGAAGATTGTTTGCTTCCTTTTGTCCGCCCATACAAGCTCTCAGAAGATATCTGATCGTCCCGGTGCTGATGCTCCGTGGCGGTTTCCAGACTTTTCGCCGGTGTTTGCAGGCGGTTTTGATAATTTGTGCTGCAGATTGTGGCAGGCGCGCGGTCGTGTCTATTGCCAGCGCTTCATCGCATCTTCATCCGTGTCCCGGGCATCCACCCAGGAGCCGGTGCTTCCATCGATCTTGATTTCACGTTTCCAGAAGGGTGCCCTGGATTTCATGAAATCCATGAGGAAGGCCGCGCCATCGAATGCTGCCTGCCGATGGCGTGAGGCGGCTATCACCAGAACGATATTTTCGCCCGGAGCAATCCTGCCGTAGCGGTGGATCGCGGTGACGGCATCAAGCGGCCAGCGCTCGCAGGCCTCTTCGGCAATGCGCCGCATTTCGCTTTCGGCCATGCCCGGATAGTGTTCAAGCTCCAGCGCCTCCAACGCACCTTTTTCGTCGCGGCACAGACCGGTGAAGGTCACAACCGCGCCGATATCGCTCTTGCCCCCGCTCATGAGATCGATTTCCTTGCGGATATCGAAATCCTCCTGCTGAACCCGGATATCCGGTTTGACACCCACGTCTCAGCCTCCCGTCATTGGCGGAAAGAGCGCGACTTCACGCGCATCGCCCAGCGCATCACCGTGCTGGCTATGCTCCTGATTGATCGCCACATGAATGACCTCCGGCGTCTCAAGGGCGAGGGCGTATTCCTCACCGCGCGTGCGCAGATGATCAATGAGGTCCGATACTGTGACGACGCCGTCCGGCAGATCGATCGTTTCTTCGCTCTTGCCGATGCGCTCCCGGATCCATGCGAAATAGACAAGCTTGATCATCAGTTCTCCACCACGTGCTTCAGTCCTGCGCGGAAATAATCATATCCGGTATATATCGTTACGACGGCGGCGATCCACAAAAGCGTGATGCCGATTTCCGTCGTATAGGGGATGATGACATCGCCGGCGGGCCCTGCCAGGAGGAAGCCGATTGCGATCATCTGAATTGTTGTCTTCCATTTCGCGATCCAGGTCACCGGAACCGAGACCTTCAGTTCAGCCAGATATTCCCGCAGCCCAGAAACCAGGATTTCCCGGCAAAGGATGATGATGGCCGCCCAGATCGTCCAGCCGGCAATTGTGCCGTCGGCCGCCAGCAGCAGAAGGATTGAAGAGACGAGCAACTTGTCGGCGATCGGGTCGAGCATGCGCCCGATATTGGACGTCTGATTCCAGATGCGCGCCAGATATCCGTCGAAGAAATCGGTGATCGAGGCAACGATATAGAGCGCAAGAGCACTCCAGCGCGCCACATCCGATCCATGCAGGCGGCCCTCGACAAAGAAACAGAGCACAATCAGCGGTACGGCCGCGATACGGGCATAGGTCAAAAGGTTCGGAATATTGTAGGTATGCGATGCCATGGGGGCCCGTTTCTTGAATTTGCACCCATACAAATAGGGCCGGCGCTCCGGCGTCAATAATCAATTGAAAAATGGGCCACTCGTCGCAGTACCCGTCTCGGTGATTGCCTGACAGGCAGCCAGCTTCTATGACAGGATCAAACTTGCACAGGTGGTTACAGCAATCTGAGGAAAGGTCGACAATCTATGGATTCCGCATCGCCATGGGCCGGCCGTTACGCGCCTACGCTGGAAGACTTCGAAAGGCTGGGGCGCGAGGCGCTCGACATGCTGCCGGAGAGTTTCCGCGGGCTGTGTGAGGATATCCAGATTTCCGTGGCGGATTATGCGACCAAGGATGTCTTGAAATCGCTTGACCTGACGAGCCCCTATGACCTGCTCGGCCTGTTTGAAGGCCTTGGTCTTGCCCAGGGTGCCAGCGAAATCCGCACGGGGCAGTTGCCCAACCGGATCTGGCTCTATCGGCGGGCCATTCTGGAGTACTGGGTCGACCGGGAGGAAACGCTTGACGCCATTATACGCCATGTCCTTATTCACGAGATCGGTCACCATTTCGGGCTGTCCGATGATGACATGGAGGCGATAGAGGCCGAGGCGTACTGACTGGCTCTAGTTGCCCGCGTCCTCGTGAAAGTGGTCATAAATCTGCTGCGCCATGGCTTCGGAGATGCCGTCGACGCTTCTGAGATCCTCTACTGCGGCCCGAGAGACCGCCTTGGCTGTGCCGAAATGATGTAGAAGGGACCGTTTGCGTGACGGTCCGATACCGGCAATCTCGTCCAGCGGATTGCGGGTCATTTCCTTTTTGCGCCGGGCGCGGTGCGTTCCGATGGCAAAGCGGTGAGCCTCATCGCGCATGCGCTGGATGAAATATAGGACGGGATCGCGCGGCGGCAGCGAAAAGTCCTTTTTACCCGTCATGAAAAAACGTTCCCGTCCGGCATCGCGGTCCTGACCCTTGGCAACACCGATCGTTGCGACACTGCCCGTCAGTTCAAGCTCGTCGAGCACGGCATTAACCGCCGAGAGCTGGCCCTTACCCCCGTCGATCAACAGGACATCCGGCCAGCTCGGGACTGTGATGTCTGCATCGTCACCGACCTCCGGTATTTCCGGTCCGGGCTTGCCGTGCTCCTTCACCAGCCTTGAGAAGCGCCGCTGAATGACTTCCCGCATCATGCCGAAATCATCGCCCGGGGTCAGGTCCTTGGATTTGATGTTGAACTTTCGGTACTGGTTCTTGATGAAGCCCTCAGGGCCGGCAACGATCATGCCGCCGATGGCGTTGGTGCCCATGATGTGCGAGTTGTCGTAGACCTCGATCCGACGCGGCGGGTTTTCCAGTCCGAATACTTCCGCAAAGCCCCGGAGGAGGCTTGCCTGTGTCGAGGTTTCCGCCAGTCGGCGGTTATGCGCGTCCTTGGCGTTGGCGCGTGCATGATCCATCAGATCACGTTTTTCACCCCGTTGGGGCACACTGATGGTGACCTTGTGGCTGGCGCGGATAGAAAGCGCTTCGCTGAGCAAGGTTTGCTCCTCAATCGGCTCGGAAATGAGAATCTGGCGCGGACAGGGCTTGTCGTCATAGAATTGGGACAGGAAGGCGCCGAGGATTTCCGCGGGCGAAAGCTGGGCGTCCGCCTTTGGAAAATAGGCTCTGTTGCCCCAGTTCTGGCCGGTGCGGAAGAAGAAGACCTGAATGCAGCTCATTCCACCTTCCTGATGGATGGCAAAAACGTCGGCTTCCTCCACCGTCTGCGGATTGATGCCCTGATGGCTTTGGACGTGCGACAGTGCTGCAAGCCGGTCGCGATAGATGGCGGCCCGTTCGAAATCGAGTTCTTCCGATGCCTCCTGCATGGCCTTCGACATGGTCGCCTTGACCTTCTGGCTCTTGCCGGAGAGGAAGTCCTTGGCTTCTTCAACCATTGAAGCGTAAGCGTCCTCGGTGACTTCTCCGGTGCAGGGCGCGGCACATCGCTTGATCTGATGAAGAAGGCAGGGCCGGGTGCGGCTTTCATAGACCGAATCCGTGCAGGTCCGCAGCAAGAAGGCGCGTTGCAGCGAATTGATGGTCCTGTCGACAGCCTGGGCTGAAGCAAAGGGGCCGAAGTAACTTCCTTTACGCGCCCGCGCGCCCCGGTGCTTGTAGATGCCGGGGGCCAGGTCACCCTCGGTCAGCAGAATATAGGGGAAGGACTTGTCGTCGCGCAGCAGCACGTTGAATCGGGGCCGCAGACGCTTGATCAGATTGGCCTCAAGCAACAGCGCCTCGGTTTCCGTGCGCGTTGTTATGAACTCCATATTCGTGGTGATGCGCACCATGCCGGCGATACGATTGGTGTGGCCGCGTCCCTGGGCGTAGTTGGAGACACGCTTTTTCAGACTGCGGGCCTTGCCGACATAAAGCACATCGCCGTTTTCATTCAGCATGCGGTAGACACCCGGTGCGTTCGGCAGAATCTTGACAAAAGCCTGGATCAGTTCCGGGCCTTTCAGGCCGCTGCCAGCGCGCCCGCCGTCCTCCCAGCCCTCCGTTTCGGATGGCAGGCGGCCGGGTTTTTTCAGCACGACGTCCTTGGCGCCGGCGGGCGCTGCGCTATCCGATTTGGCCATCGGGTCCTTCCGGGTGCGTTTGTCTTCATTATGTGATGCGCGGGAGCCGGGCTGTCAAATTGATGCGTGCGGCCGCGTTGGCCTCATCCACATGGTTTTAATGATGCAGGCAAACAGAATGGTGGTCTTAAAAAACGGCCACGACATAGGTGACAAACAGGGCCAGCATGACGACGCCATGAACGCGTGTGATCGACTTGCCAAGCAGCGACCACAGGATCAGCAGAGCGCTTGTAATCGCCATGATCCACATATCGATATGAACGATGTGTGAGGGAACGTAAAGCGGATGCACGAGGCTGGTGATGCCAAGGATTGCCGCCATGTTGAAAATATTGGAGCCGACCACATTGCCGATGGCAACGGCGCCGCTGCCGCGCCAGGCTGCCATGACGGTGGTGACAAGTTCGGGCAATGAGGTGCCGATCGCTACGATCGTCAGGCCAATGATTGTCTCGGAAACGCCGAACACACGGGCGATGTCAACGGCGCCATTGACTGTCAGCGAGGCGCCGACCGGCAGGCCGATCAGACCGAACAGGAGATAGGCGGCGATCCGCGAGTTTTCAGCTGGCAGTTCGTCCAATTCGTCGTGATAGTCGCCGCCGAGCGCCGCGGTAACACGGTCTCTGCGAGCCCGGATGAACTGCCAGGAAAGAAAAAAGATCAAAATCAGCAGAAGGATCAAACCATCGACATGATCGAGGATGCCCGAGCCCATCATGGTCATGAGCACAACGGTCAGCAGCGCCATGATAAAAAGGCTGAAGCCGATGCCCTTCTCCTTGCATGCGATCGGGGCGATCAGCGCCGGCGCGCCGAGGACCAGCAGGACATTGGCAATGTTGGAGCCGACGACGTTGCCGATCGCGATGCCGTAAACGCCTGTGAACGCGGCTTTCAGGGAAACCAGGAGTTCTGGTGCCGAGGTGCCGAAGGCGACGATCGTCAGGCCGATGACCAGCGGGCTGATGCCGAGTTTTTCCGCCAGCGAGACTGCTCCGCGGACGAGGTAGTCTCCGGCAAACAGCAGAAGCGCCAACCCGGCAATCAATATGAGGAAGCTGATCATGAAATGGCTGATTCCGGGCTGGGGAAGCGTCGTTTTTTAGTCTGTGGCGCGGTTCCTTGCATATAGGTACAAGCGCGCAAAACACAATGGCGCTGCACGAGAACAAAAGAATTGTTGGCCCTTATACTCACGGGGCGTTTGGTTTGAACTGATCGTATTCAGGAAAAAACCTTGCGAACTTTGCAGGCCAGTTCTTCAATTTCGGCCGTCCGCGCTCCCATTTGCCTTCAAAGCGCAGCGAGAGATAACCCAAAAGGGCAGCCAGTGCGAAGTGTCCGCCATGGAGTTTCTTGGTGGTTCTAGGCAGGCTTTCGTTGAGATGATCCAGGGACCGTTCGACCTTGGACCACTGACGATCGATCCAGGGCTGATGAACCTTTTCTTCGGGGCGAAAGCGCCGCTCATACATTATGGCCAGCAGGCAATCCGTCACGCCGTCGCACAGCGCTTCCAGGACTTCGGCCTCGGTGCGTTTCTGGGCATTGCGCGGATACAGTTTCTTGCCGCTTTCGCGGTCGATGAACTGCATGATGGCACGGCTGTCGTAAACGGCGGTTTCGCCGTTGATCAGAGTGGGGATTTTGCCAAGCGGATTGTTCGAAACAAGCTCAGCGGGATCGGCCGTCGTATCAACGCTCTCGGAGCGGGTGTCGATGCCGACATAGTGTGCCGCCATGCGCACTTTTGCAGAATAGGGGGAAGGGGGCGAATAGAGCAGCTTCATCGCGATGTCCTTTTGGCTGAATTCTGGTGAGAAGAGGCAGGTGATTATCTGCCACGCACAGGCGGCAGCACGACGGAGGACCGCCGGCAGGCACGGCTCGTGACTTGCGGGCAGGAGCGGTACTGAAACTCCGTCGTCATGCAAATGCGGACTTCACGCAGGCGGCGTTTATCGCAGGTGACAGCGAAATGATCGTCCTCAAGCTGCGGATTTGCATTGATGAACGCTTGTGCAACCTCATCCGGCGACATGGTCTTGTAGGTACCGTCCGTCGAACCGATGTCCGGCACGGAGACACTCGCATGGGCATCGCGGACTGCATCGAAATAGTCGTCCTGATCAAGGCCGGAACAGGTCCCGTGTTTTTTCCATTGGTGACGAATGAGGCCGCGGCTCGGCATTATGGGAAGCATCTGGTCCTCGATCGCCCGTGTAACGCGCTGGCTCCCTTCGTCGCAGAATTCCGGATATCCCTTCTCGAACTGCGGCCAGAGCCCGTGGACGATAAAGGCATAGGGGCGTGCGCCGTTGCACTGCTGCGGATTGGCCCGCTCGCCTTCGGCCTCGCAATAGCTCGGAGACCAGGAAAGCGCCAACACGTAAAAATCGAAACCAGACGGGCCGGATGTTTTCCCGTTGTCAGAGGCATCGCATCCCGCCAGCAGAAAGAGCCCGGCGCAAACCGGTACGATAAAGGCACGCAGCAGTTGCAATTGTCTATCGCACTGACCGGCAATAGGCGCCGTAGACATGCCAGGGATCTAGGCCGTCGATGCAGAACTCGACATTGTCACCGACACCGGCAAAACCCTGACCCTTTTCGATCAGGTACCAGATGGAGCGGGTATGGCCGTCGCTCATCGCCACCTTGCCCTGGCAGTAACGTCGCGCGATCCGGTGCATTTCGGTGGCCGGCTCGTAGTTGCGCTCATAAACATCCAGATAATCAACGATCGCCAGATCCCGCTGAATGACGTTTCGATCAGCAATGCGAAAACGGTGCGATATGGTCCGGAAAACAGACGGGCTGTCACAGGCGGCAAAATGATGCCATCCGAAGGCGCTTGCGGGCGTTACTTGCCCGCCAAGGAGTGCCGGAACGGCAATGGCGGCGGACAGGACGGCGTGCAGAGTAATTTTGCGAAACATGGACATGGGTCCCCCAGGTCTAAAATCTACCGAATGAGTAAATCAGATTCGGACAATCGCGAGCTGCCTGTGAGGATGATCAACCGGCGGCGGTGCGTCAAGCCTAGCGGCAGGTCGGACTCCTCTATTTTTTTCGCGTCTGCCTTTCCTCAACGATCCAGAAAAGATCATGGCTGGCCTGACCGGTCTGTCTCAGGCAGTTCTGAAGCACCGGCAGAAGCATCTTCAGTTCTTCTTCAAGCGTATAGGGCGGATTGACCAGGATGAGGCCGGAACCGCACAAGCCGGTGGTTTCTTCCATGCTGCATATCTGCAGTTGCGCGCAGAGCATTCTGTCAATGCCAAGAGCGTTCAGCTTCTTGTGGAATTGTGCCAAGGGCGCGCCCTGTTTGATGGGGTACCAAAGACAGTAGATGCCCGATTGCCAACGGCTGTAGGCGCGAGCGAGCCCGTCAACAAGGCGATCATATTCTCCCTCCTTTTCGAAGGGCGGATCGACAAGGACCACGCCTCGGCGCTCTTTCGGAGGAAGGTGCGCGCCGAGTGCCAACCAGCCGTCGAGTTCAGTGACCCGGGTCTGGTAATCCCCCTCGAAATGGGATTTCAGGGTCAGGCAATCCTCGCGGTGAAGTTCAATCGCCGATAGCCGGTCCTGTTTTCGCAGCAACATGCGTACAAGTTTTGGAGAGCCGGGGTAACAGGTGATACCGCTGCCGGGGTTCATGGAGCGGACCACGTCCAGATAGGGTTTCATTAGATCGGCTGCGGCTGGCGGAAGATCGGCATCAAGAAGCCGGCCGATCCCTTGGCGCCATTCGCCTGTTTTTGCCGCTTCATCAGAGGAAAGATCATAGAGGCCGGCACCGGCATGCGTATCAACGACGCGAAATGCCTTGTCCTTGCGCTGCAGATAGGTGAGAAGCCGCACCAGCACTGCGTGTTTCAGGACATCTGCGAAATTGCCCGCATGATAGATATGTCTGTAATTCACGCTCTTTTGCGCCTGTGCTTGTCGAGTTTCCCGTTTGTGTCCGGGCTTGCCGTGTCCGGCTTATATCGGAATATGAGTGATAACCGCCAGCCAGATCGCTTCCGGATCGGTTCCTTCCTTCGCATCCTTGCTCTATATCCGAGGACATCCTGTCAATAATGGGGTTTTGGATGAGTAAAGAGGCGCAAGCCAGAACGGGCTATTCGGCCTGTCCGCATGATTGCCCATCGACCTGCGCCCTAGAGGTTGAGTTGCTGGACGGCAACCGTGTCGGACGCCTGCGCGGCGCCAGCGACAACAGCTACACGGCCGGTGTGATATGCGCCAAGGTGGCGCGCTATGCCGAACGCGTGCACCATCCCGGCCGCGTGCTTCAACCCCTGTTGCGCAAGGGAACCAGAGGAGACGGGAACTGGCAGGATCTGTCGTGGGACGATGCGCTTGATCACATCGCGGAGCGGTTTCTTACAGCCGAGCGCAAATGGGGTTCGCAGACCGTCTGGCCCTACTACTATGCAGGCACGATGGGGCTCATTCAGCGTGATTCCATTCACAAGCTGCGTCATGCAAAGAAATATTCCGGACAGTTCGACAGCATTTGCACAAACGCTGCCTGGTCTGGGTTCTATTTCGGCGCCGGGACCCTTGCCGGTCCCGATCCGCGCGAGATGGCCAAGTCCGATTGCGTGGTCATCTGGGGCACCAATGCGGTTTCTACGCAAGTCAATGTCATGACCCACGCGGTGCGGGCGCGAAAAGAGCGTGGCGCCAGGATCGTGGTCATCGATATATACGACAACCCAACCATGGCCCAGGCCGACATGAAGCTGATATTGAAGCCGGGCACAGACGGTGCGCTGGCCTGCGCGGTCATGCATGTCCTGTTTCGGGATGGCTTTGCCGACCGGGCCTATCTTGACCGTTATTCGGATGATCCGGTCGGGCTTGAGGTGCATCTGCAATCGCGCGGCCCGGAATGGGCCGCGCAGATTACTGGTCTTGCTGCGGAGGAAATCGAAGCATTTGCCCATCTGGTCGGCGAAACCAAGCGCTCTTATTTCCGGCTGGGCTACGGTTTCACACGCCAGCGTAACGGAACCGTCAACATGCATGCCGCGTCCTGTATCGCCACCGTTACCGGCGCGTGGCAGTATGAAGGTGGCGGCGCGTTTCACTCCAATGCGTCGGTTTTCGGGTTCGATCATTCCAGGATCATGGGGCTTTCGCTGCGTGATCCTGATGTGCGTCACCTCGATCAATCCAAGATAGGACGGGTCTTGAAAGGTGACGAGGAGGCTCTGGGGGGTGGTCCACCGGTGACGGCCATGCTGATCCAGAACACCAACCCTGCCAACGTCGCCCCTGAGCAGCGCAAAGTGATCGAAGGCCTGATGCGCGAGGATCTCTTTACGGTTGTCCATGAGCAATTCATGACCGAAACCGCTGAACTTGCCGACGTTGTCCTGCCGGCAACGGTTTTTCTGGAGCATGACGATGTCTATCGCGGCGGCGGCCACCAGCACATCATGCTGGGGCCCAAACTGATTGAGCCGCCAGAAGGACCGCGGCCAAATCTCTTCGTCGTCAACGAACTGGCGAAACGTCTTGGTGTCACCGATCCGGGGATGTTTGAAGCCGACGCCCTGTCGCTGGTCGACGACCTGTTGCAAAGGAGCGGACACGGAGACCTTGAGGCGTTGCGCGCAAACAAATGGATCGACTGCCAGCCGGATTTCGAGACATCCCACTTCATCAAAGGTTTTGCCTGGCCGGACGGCAAGTTCCGGCTGCGATTGAGCTGGCATGATGCACATGCGCCAAACCGGCCGCCTCGCATGATGGGGCCTCAAGGCCCGTATGAACAACTGCCCGAGTTCCCCGATCACTGTGATCTGATCGAAAACGCCGATGCCGAGCATCCCTTCCGTCTTGCGACGAGTCCGGCGCGCAATTTTCTGAATTCGACATTTGCCGAAACGCAAACATCACGGAAGCGGGAAGGGCGGCCGGAGCTGATGATCGGCAAGGCCGATGCCGAGCGTTGCGGCGTTTCAAACGGGGATCTGGTGACAATCGGAAACCCGCGAGGGTCCGTCAGGCTTCATGCAAGGATCGTGGACGGTGTCAAACCGGGCGTCCTGGTTTCCGAAGGACTGTGGCCCAACAAGGCCTTTGTCGACGGGGAAGGTATCAACGTTCTGACGGGTGCCGACTCCATCGCACCCTTCGGCGGCGCGGCATTCCATGACAACCATGTGTGGCTGCGCCTCTAGTTTTGCTGTTTGTCGATATCGTGGGAATAGAGGATGTCGTCCGGATCAGGCTCGGGAAAGGCGTCCAGAAGCACTTTCCCGGTCGTGGTGATACGGACCTTGCCTTCGGCGACAAGCCTTAGCGCCGACGGATAGAGATTGTGCTCGGCCTTCAGGACGCGGGCCGCCAGCGTCTCGGCATCGTCTCCGGGCAGCACCGGAACGGCGGCCTGGGCAATCAATGGGCCTTCGTCCATGCCCTCGGTCACGAAATGAACGCTGCAGCCATGCAGGCGAACCTGATGGGCCAGTACGCGCTCATGGGTATCAAGGCCCCTGAAGCTCGGCAGCAGCGAGGGATGGATGTTGATCATGGAACCGAGCCACTTGCCTACGAACGCGCCGGAGAGCAGCCGCATATAGCCGGCGAGGCACACAATGTCCGGCTTTACGGTCTCCAGAGCAGCATGAACCGCATCCTCATGAGCCTCGCGGCTGGTGTAGTCCCTGCGGTCCAGCACATGCGTTTCGATTCCATAGTCTTGCGCCAGTTTGAGACCGGCGGCATCGGGTTTGTCGGATATGACACCGACAATGCGGCACGGGTAGCCGGCGGCCATGGTTGCCGAGATCAGGGCGCTCAGGTTCGAGCCGCGGCCGGATATCATCACCGCCACCCGTTTATGGCTGCCGGCGCTCATAGGCTGAGTGTTCCGTTGGTGCGCACGATGGCGCCGCTGTTCCTGTCGACAAGGCGGCCGATTGGCGTCGCGGTTTCTCCTTGGTCCCGAAGCACGTCCAGCACCTCGTCCACGTGTTCCTGCGCGACTGCGGCGATCATGCCAATGCCGCAGTTGAAGGTTCGCAGCATTTCGTCGCGTTCAACGCCGCCTGTTTTGGCAAGCCACGAAAAGACAGGAGGAACCGATATCGAATCAAGATCGATCTCTGCGGCCAGCGTTTCGGGAAGTACCCTTGGAATGTTTTCCCAAAATCCGCCGCCGGTAATATGCACCAGCGCTTTGACCGCATCCGTCGCACGTATCGCGGCAAGCACGGGGCGCACATAAATACGTGTCGGCGCAAGCAGCGCCTCGCCAAGTGTGGTTCCGGCGTCGAATGGGGCGGGCGCATTCCATGCGAGACCGGAGAGCTCGACAATGCGACGGACAAGAGAAAATCCGTTTGAATGAATGCCGGAAGACGAAAGGCCGATCAGGATATCGCCGGAAGCGATATCGTTGCTCGGCAACAGGCCTCCGCGTTCCGCTGCGCCGACAGCAAATCCGGCGAGATCATAGTCCGCGTCCGAATACATGCCGGGCATTTCGGCTGTTTCTCCGCCGATCAGGGCGCATCCCGCATCGATGCAACCTTTGGCAATGCCTGCTACGATGGCCTCGCCCTGGTCGACATCCAGTTTTCCGGTTGCCAGATAATCAAGGAAGAAAAGCGGTTCTGCGCCTTGCACCACAAGATCGTTTACACACATCGCGACGAGATCGACGCCGACCGTATCGTGGCGATCCGACTCGATGGCGATTTTCAGCTTCGTTCCGACACCGTCATTGGCAGCGACAAGAACCGGGTCTTCAAAACCTGCCGCTCTGAGATCGAAAAGGCCGCCGAAACCGCCGATTTCTGAATCTGCGCCGGGGCGCTGTGTTGATCTGACATGCGGCTTTATGCGCTCTACGAGGCTGTTGCCCGCGTCGATATCCACGCCGGCATCGCTGTATTTCAAACCGTTGGCCCGATCGCTCATACGTGTCCTCAAAATTTGCCGATCCTCGCTGGCGAAATGCCATGTCCTGCTGGTCCGTGCAAGGCTGGCTGCTGGTGGCGTGGAGAAAAAAGCAGTGTTATCCCGGCCTCGCGCCGGATTAAATTGATCGGGAATCGCGATAAAGCACTGTTCAGTCGTTGAAATTGTGGATCAGTGATACGAGATCATGGCAATGTTCATGTGACCGGTTGAGATTCGGCGCGACCCGTATAGCGGGCAGGCTGGATCAGGATGCCGTTTATCCGTGTGCTGCCGGTCACGCACTCAAGATAACAGACAGGCTGTCCGGACCAACCAGACGCATGACAATACCAAATATCATAACCGTTCTGCGCTTCCTCATGGTGCCGGCTGTTGTCTACTCGCTGCTTGTCGGCGCGATGTGGCCGGCCTTTGTGATATTTGTCATTGCCGGCATATCCGACGCTGTCGACGGCTTTATCGCCAGGCAGTTTCAACAGCAGACCGAGCTGGGCGCCTATCTGGACCCGATCGCCGACAAGCTGTTGTTGATGACGGTCTTCATCATGCTGGCCATTTTGGGGCATCTGCCGCACTGGCTTGTCGTGATGGTTGTTTCGCGCGACATTCTCATCATTATCGCCGTTATCCTGTCCAGCGTGATGGCGCGACCGTTCGACATGAATCCGATATTCGTATCGAAGGCGAATACCGCGCTACAGATTGCGCTGGCATCGGTTGTGCTGGCTGAGCTTGCCTTCGGAACAACATTCGGCGATCTGCGATGGCTGCTGATCTATGGTGTCGCAGTGTTGACCGTTCTTTCCGCAGCGGCCTATCTGAGGGTCTGGGTTGATCACATGGCCGGGTAGGTGCACATGTTGATGGATTTTATTTAGGCATGGGGGCCGCGATGGTTACACAGATCAACACGGCTTCGTTGCGCAGGCAGGCTGTTTTCTGGCTGGGTGCGTTTTTCCTGTTTGGCCTGTTTCTTTATGTTTTCAGGGGCATATTGCTGCCCTTTGTGGCGGGGATGGCGCTTGCTTATTTCCTCGATCCCGTTGCCGACAAGCTTGAAAACTGGGGCATATCGAGGCTGGTCGCGACGGTCCTGATTCTCATCACCTTCCTGCTGATCTTTATCATCGGGTTGATGATCGTCGTTCCGGTGCTTGCCAGCCAGGCGAGCGGCTTCATCGCCAAACTGCCTGACTATGCAGCCCAGCTTCAGTCCTTGATCGCATCGACAAACACGGAATGGCTGAGCAAGTGGATTGGCGCGGAACTGCCCGATCTCAAATCGTCGCTGGGCGAACTGCTTTCCCAGGGAGCCGGGCTGGTCGGGCAGGTCTTCCTGCAGGTCTGGAATTCCGGCAAGGCGCTTGCCGACATTGCATCCCTGTTCATCGTTACGCCGGTCGTGGCGTTTTATCTCCTGCTTGACTGGGACCGGATGGTTGAGACCGTCGATGCATGGATTCCCCGCAGCCAACTCAACTCAGTCAGGGAAATCTCGCGCGATATGGACAGTGCTATTGCCGGTTTTGTGCGCGGGCAGGGCAGCGTCTGCCTGATCCTCGGCGTTTATTACGCAGCCGGTTTGACACTTTCCGGGCTGAATTTCGGACTGCTGATCGGCCTCTTTGCCGGGCTTATCAGCTTTATTCCCTATGTGGGCTCGATGGTTGGCCTGGTGCTGGCGGCGGGCGTCGCGCTGGTCCAGTTCTGGCCGGACTATATTTCGATTGCCGTTGTGCTTGCCGTATTCTTCTCCGGACAGTTCATTGAAGGCAATATCCTCCAGCCCAAGCTTGTCGGCCGCAGTGTCGGTCTTCATCCGGTCTGGCTGATGTTCGCACTGTTTGCCTTCGGTTCGCTGTTCGGTTTTGTCGGTCTGCTTGTCGCCGTGCCTGCGTCGGCGGCGCTGGCCGTGCTTGTGCGCTTTGCCCTTAAGCGATATCTGGAAAGCAATCTCTATGATGACGGAGCCGGCCCGGTTGCCGTCAAAGAGGATGCTGAGAAGGACAATGGCGCCTAACAACGGTAAGGGGCGTGAGCGCGGGACAGGGCAGTTGCCCCTCGAATTCGCTCACCGGCCCAATACAACGCGCGACGATCTGGTTGTATCCGATCCGTTGAGTGCAGCCATCGGGATTGTCGATATATGGCCCGAATGGGTTTCGCCCGTCGTCATCCTTGCCGGCCCGACCGGAGCCGGTAAAACGCATCTCGCCGAGATATGGAAAGACAAGTCCGGGGCGGTGACGGTGTCGGCGCATACCGGTGACAGCTCTGCCCTCCAATCTGCCAGCGAAGGGCCGGTGCTGATCGAGGACATTGATCGTGAGGGCTTTGACGACACCCTGCTTTTCCACCTGATCAACACGGTGCGCCAGCATGAGACCGCGCTGATGATTACGACGCGGATCTGGCCGGCAGCCTGGCCCGTGGAGCTTGCCGATCTGCGGTCCCGGCTCAAGGCTGCAACGATTGTGGAAATTGGCGAGCCGGATGACGATCTTCTTGCCCAGGTTATTGAAAAACTGTTCGCGGACAGGCAAATCGTCGTCGACCCCAAAGTTGTCCTCTTTCTGGTGCACCGGATGGAGCGGTCGCTTGACGCTGCGCAGACCATTGTGGAACGCATGGACCGGCTGGCGCTTGCGCGCCGCAGCAAGATCAGCCGATCCCTTGCTTCCGAGGTGCTTGCCGAGCTCGAGGCGGGTCAGAACGCCGATTTACCATAAGCCTTTGTCGCATAGGCATATTGTCGGCTGCGGTGTATGATTGGCGTGAGGTAAGATCGCAGATGGACGACAAGACAACAATAGCACCGCCAGACGGCCAAACGGGGCTGGCTGAAGCCACCGAAACACTTATGAATAGCCCGGAGCGCTTCATAAACCGCGAATTCTCCTGGCTTCAGTTCAATCGGCGGGTTTTGGAGGAGACGCAGAACAGCGCGCACCCGCTGCTTGAACGTATCCGCTTTCTTTCAATATCCGCGGCCAATCTGGACGAGTTCTTCATGGTGCGTGTGGCCGGTCTTGAAGGCCAGGTCAGGGAGGGCATTACAAGCCGCTCCGCGGACGGACGCACACCTTTACGCCAGCTCAACGAAGCGCTTGACGAGATCGGCAAACTACAGCTTGAGCAGCAGGCCTCGCTGGCAGTTTTGCAGCAATATCTGGCCGAGGAAGACATATTGATCGTTCGGGCCGGTGACCTCGACCGCGATGATCTCATTTGGCTTAAAAAGGAGTTCCTGTCGTCAATTTTTCCGGTGCTGACGCCGCTCTCGATCGATCCGGCGCACCCGTTTCCGTTCATACCCAATCTCGGCTTCTCGATTGTCCTGAAGCTCTACAGCCGCAAGAAGCGCGAAAGCATGACAGCGCTTCTGCGCCTGCCCGTTGCGCTCAATCGTTTCGTGCGGTTGCCCGATCGCGATGACAAGGTCCGCTTCATAACGCTTGAGGATGTCGTCGGTCAGTTTATCGGAACGCTGTTTCCAGGATACAGCGTCAAGGGTTCCGGCACTTTCAGGATTATCCGCGACAGCGATATCGAGGTCGAGGAAGAGGCAGAGGACCTTGTCCGGCTGTTTGAGCGCGCCCTGAAACGCCGCCGCCGCGGCTCGGTCATTCGGATTGAATTTGATTCAGAAATGCCGGAAGCGCTGCGCCACTTCGTAACCTCGGAGCTTAACGTCGCGGAGGATCGCGTGGCTGTCCTGCCAGGCCTGTTGGCGCTTTCCACGATATCGGAGATCGTCGATACGCCTCGCGATGATCTGAAGTTTGAGCCCTACAATGCGCGTTTTCCTGAGCGTATCCGTGAACATGCCGGCGACTGCCTTGCGGCCATCCACGAAAAGGACATCGTCATTCATCATCCGTATGAATCGTTTGATGTCGTTGTGCAGTTCCTTCGGCAGGCGGCATGCGATCCGGATGTCCTGGCGATCAAACAAACCCTCTACCGCACCTCTAATGACAGCCCGATCGTCCGCGCACTGATCGATGCGGCGGAGGAAGGCAAGTCGGTGACGGCTCTCGTCGAACTGCGTGCGCGTTTCGATGAGGAAGCCAATATCCGCTGGGCGCGTGATCTGGAACGGGCAGGGGTTCAGGTCGTGTTTGGTTTTCTGGAACTCAAGACACATGCCAAGATGTCGCTGGTCGTGCGCCGCGAGGAGGGCAAGCTTGCGTCCTATTGCCATCTGGGAACCGGTAATTACCATCCGGTCACCGCCAAGATCTACACGGATCTGTCCTTTTTTACCTGCGACCCGGACATAGCGCACGATGTCGCACATGTCTTCAATTTCATCACCGGTTACGGGCAGCCGACCGAGGAGATGAAACTGGGCGTCTCGCCCAGCACGCTGCGCAGCCGCCTGCTGGAACATATCGAGGCCGAGATCGAACACGCAAAACGGGGTAAGCCGGCCGCAATCTGGATGAAGGTGAACTCGCTTGTCGATCCTGTGACCATCGATGCGCTGTACAGGGCAAGCCAGGCCGGCGTTGAAGTTGATCTTGTGGTGCGCGGCATTTGCTGTCTGCGTCCGCAGGTCGAAGGGTTGTCCGAGCACATTCGCGTCAAATCGATCGTCGGACGCTTCCTGGAGCACTCGCGCATCTTCTGCTTTGGCAATGGCAGGGGCCTGCCGAGCGCGGACTCGATTGTCTATATCAGTTCGGCGGACCTCATGCCGCGTAACTTGGACCGGCGTGTGGAGACGATGGTGCCGCTGGAGAATCCGACGGTGAAAGAACAGGTTCAGTCACAGATCATGCTTGGCAACCTGATCGACAACCAGCAGAGCTATGAGATATTAGCAGACGGCACGTCGCGTCGCATGGATGTGCGTGCAGGAGAGGAGCCGTTCAACGCCCAGCATTATTTCATGACCAATCCCAGCCTGTCCGGCCGCGGCGGTGCTCTGGCATCGAGCGCTCCCAAACTGATCGCGGGCCGGGTTTCACAAAAAAAGAAGAAGAGTTGAGCACGTAAAGCCGCATGGTTGAATCGGAAGCCCAGGGCCGTCTGCCCGGCATAGCGCCGATATCCGTAGTTGATATTGGATCGAACTCGGTACGTCTTGTCATTTATGAAGGACTGAACCGCACGCCGACGGTTCTGTTCAATGAAAAGGTTTTATGCGGCCTTGGCAGGGGTATCGCGGCGACCGGTCTTTTGAGCACCGAAGGTGTCCAAAAAGCGCTGGGCGCGCTTCGGCGGTTCCACGCCCTGTCAGAACAGGCCCGCGCCACCGACCTTCATGTGATCGCTACCGCTGCGGCGCGGGAGGCGGCAAACGGCCCTGACTTCATCGAAGAGGCCCAGACAATCCTCGGTCGCGAAATTCACGTCCTAAGCGGACGGCAGGAAGCGCATTATTCGGCGCTTGGGGTCATCAGCAGTTACTTCGACCCTGACGGCATCGTGGGAGACCTCGGCGGCGGATCGCTTGAACTTGTTGATATTCGAGGAACGCAAATCGGCGACGGCATAACCTTGCCGATTGGCGGATTGCGGCTCTCGGAGGCAGCGGCCGGTTCGGTCGACAAGGCGCAGAAGATCGTTCGCAAGAACCTCGCGGCTGCAACCTTGCTGGAAAGGGGCAAGGATCGCACATTCTATGCGGTTGGCGGTACCTGGCGTAACCTTGCCAAGCTTCATATGGAGATGATCTCCTATCCGCTTCATATGACGCAGGGTTACGAGATCGAGACGAAAGATGCGATTGACTTCTTAAAGGGGGTCGCCGGGGACAATTCCGCCAAAGGCAAGGCGATACGTGCTGTGTCGCGCAACCGTCGCGGACTTTTGCCTTTCGGTGCGGTGACCATGGCGGAAATCCTGCGCGCCATGAAGCCGCAGAAGGTGAGTTTTTCTGCGCTCGGTGTGCGCGAAGGCTTCCTTTATTCGCTGTTGAATGGACAGGAAAAAGCCGAGGACCCGTTGATCTGCGCCGCTGACGAACTGGCTATCCTGCGTGCCCGCTCACCGGAACATGCAAGGGAACTGACCCGCTGGACGGAGGATGCATTCAAAGCTTTCGGCATTGACGAAACGGTCGAGGAAGCCCGCTATCGCCGCGCCGCCTGCCTTTTGGCGGACATAAGCTGGCGTGCGCATCCCGATTACCGTGGGGCGCAATCACTCAATCTGATATCGAACGGCACATTCGGCGGCATCACCCATGCCGGCAGGGTCTATATCGCGCTTGCCAATTATTACCGCTTTGAAGGTCTGCGCGGCGATGACCACAGCGAGACGTTTGCTGCCATCGCATCGCCGCGCTTTCAGCAACTGGCCAAGCTGCTTGGCGGTCTGTTGCGCGTCAGCTATCTGTTTTCGGCATCCATGCCCGGCGTGACACCGCTCATCCGCTTCGAACCGGCGGGGCCGGACGAGCTGGTGCTTCACGTGCCCAAAAGGTTGCGCGCCTTTGCCGGCGAACGCCTGGAAGGCCGGCTGCTGCAGCTCTCACGACTGACCGGCCACGCTATCCATCTTGAGATCGGTTCCTGACCGCGCTGTTACGCCCGCCGGTCAGTCCGACAGGTCGACGACCTCGACCTTGCGGTCGACGAAGCGCAGCGCCAGCTCGCCGCGGAGCAGTTTGAGAGCCTTTTCTCCGAAAAGCTCGCGCCGCCAGCCGGACAGTGCCTCGACATTGGCGTTTTCGCCGTCAGCGGCGATACGCTCAAGGTCTTCGGTGTTGGCGATGACTTTCGGCGCCACTCCGTGCTTTTCGGTTGTCAGCTTCAACAGCACCTTGAGCAACTCGCTTGCCGCCGCCGCGCCTTCCGGCGGCTGCGACGGCCGCACGATGCGGGGCAGTTGTTCCTTTGGTGTCGCCAATGCCTCGTCGACCGCCGTGATAATCGCTCCGCCGGCCTGGGAACGTTCCCAACCCTTGGGGATCGACCGCAGGCGGCCAAGCGCGTTAACGTCGCGTGGCTGCTGCTGAGCTATCTCATAGATTGCCTCGTCTTTCAGCACACGCCGGCGCGGGATGTTGCGCTCTCGAGCTTCCCACTCGCGCCACGCGGCGACCTTTTTCATGACTTCGAGGTCCTGAGGCTTCCTGACCCGCATGCGCAGGCGCTTCCAGGCATCGTCCGGATGCAGGTCGTAGGTGGATGCCGATTCAAGTACATCCATTTCCTCTTTGACCCAGTGAACGCGATTGTCCCTCTCAAGCCGCGCTTTCAGCATGCGGTAGACGTCCCGCAGATGCGTGACGTCGGCAAGCGCATAGCTCAGTTGCTTGTCTGAGAGCGGCCGCCGGCGCCAGTCGGTAAAGCGCGAGGTCTTGTCGATCTGCGCTCCGACTGTCTTTTGAACAAGCTGATCGTAAGAAACAGAATCGCCGAAGCCGCAGACCATGGCGGCGACCTGCGTATCAAATATCGGATGCGGGATGAGGTTGCCCAGATGATAGACGATCTCGATGTCCTGGCGGGCCGCGTGAAAGACTTTGACGACGGAGGTGTCCGCCATCAGCGCAAAAAAGGGCTTGAGGTCGATGCCCTTGGCGAGCGGGTCGACAATGAACGCCATGTCGTCGGCCGCCATCTGGATGAGGCAGAGCTCCGGCCAGAAAGTTGTCTCTCGAATGAATTCCGTGTCGATTGTGAGGAAGTCTGCCTGGGAAAGACGGTTACATACGGTTTCAAGATCACCGGTGGTACTAATGATATCCATGTAAGCTCTTTATCTAATAATCCATGCCTTGTCTTGTCTTGCCTGATTGCCCGTCTCGATCAGTACTGAACTATCTTGCTGGGGATTCGGGTAAAGGGCAATGTCGCGCGCGGCCGTGCGTGATGACTGCCGGATAAGCAGCCGGAACCCGCATGCGCTGACTGGTCAGAACGAAATGCCGCAAATGTGGCGTTATTTCATGCCGCTTCTTGACAAATCACGCCTGTCATGCGCTTGTCCGCCCGGTTTTCAAGGTGACCATCCGGACATTCGGTCCGATGCCGCTATCAAACGCAAAATGATTCAGGAAATACCGATGCATCGCTATCGCAGCCATAACTGCGCCGCCCTCCGTAAATCCGATGTCGGGTCAACCGTCAGGCTGTCCGGCTGGGTCCATCGTGTCCGTGACCATGGCGGCGTCCTGTTTATCGACCTGAGGGACCATTATGGTGTCACGCAGGTGGTGGCCGATCCTGATTCAGCGGCATTCAGACTGGCCGAGACGGTTCGTGGTGAATGGGTCATCCGTATCGACGGTGACGTCAAGGCGCGCTCGGACGATACGATCAATCCGAACCTTCCCACCGGTGAGGTGGAGATCTATGCCCGTGAGATCGAGGTGCTTTCAGCGGCCAAGGAACTGCCGCTGCCCGTGTTTGGAGAACCCGAATACCCTGAAGATGTGCGATTGAAGTACCGTTTCCTCGATCTTCGCCGCGACACGCTGCACCAGAACATCATCCGCCGTACAGAGATTATCTCGGCGATGCGCGAACTGATGGGCGGAGCCGGTTTTACCGAATTCGCGACGCCCATCCTGACGGCCTCATCGCCGGAGGGCGCTCGCGACTTTCTGGTGCCGAGCCGTATCCACCAGGGCAAGTTCTACGCACTTCCGCAGGCGCCACAGCAGTATAAGCAGCTCATCATGGCGTCCGGTTTCGACCGTTACTTCCAGATTGCGCCGTGTTTTCGCGATGAGGACCCGCGCGCCGACCGGCTGCCCGGCGAGTTCTACCAGCTTGACCTTGAGATGAGCTTTGTTGAGCAGGAAGACATCCTGTCGACGATTGAACCGGTCATCCGTACGGTTTTTGAGCGGTTCGCGGACGGCAAGCCGGTCTCGCAGACATTCCGGCGCATTGTCTATGCGGATGCTATGCGCAAATACGGAAGCGACAAGCCGGACCTTAGAAACCCAATCGAAATGGAGGCCGTGACCGAGCACTTTGCCGGTTCGGGCTTCAAGGTCTTCGCCAACATGATCGCGGGCGATCCCAAGGTGGAAGTCTGGGCGATCCCGGCCAAGACGGGCGGAAGCCGCGCCTTTTGCGACCGGATGAACTCCTGGGCGCAGGGCGAGGGACAGCCTGGCCTCGGCTATATCTTCTGGCGCGATGAGGACGGTGCTGTTGCCGGCGCCGGGCCGTTGGCAAAGAATATAGGGCCAGAGCGCACCGAGGCGATCCGTACCCAGCTTGGTCTGGAAGCGGGCGACGCCTGTTTCTTCGTCGCCGGTCAGCCCGGCAAATTTGCCGGCTTTGCTGGCGATGCCCGCACGCGTGTTGGTGAAGAACTCGGCCTTGTCGACACGGACCGGTTCGAGCTGTGCTGGATTGTCGATTACCCGTTTTATGAATGGAATGACGAGGAAGACTGCCTCGATTTCTCGCACAACCCGTTCTCCATGCCGCAGGGCGGCGTGGAAGCGCTGGACGGCGAGGATCCTCAATCGATCCTGGCCTATCAGTACGACATGGTCTGCAACGGCTTCGAAATCGCCTCCGGCGGCATCCGCAACCATATCCCCGAGTTGATGGTCAAGGCCTTCGGTCTTGTTGGTTTCGACGCCAAAGAGGTCGAGGAACGCTTTGGCGGTCTCTACCGTGCCTTCCAGTATGGCGCACCGCCCCATGGCGGAATGGCAGCAGGCATTGACCGGATTGTCATGCTGCTCATAGGGGCGAAAAACCTGCGCGAAGTTACCATGTTCCCGATGAACCAGCAGGCCCAGGACTTGCTGATGGGTGCGCCGAGTGAGGCAGAACCGGCTCAACTACGCGACCTCAATGTGCGGATCATCCCGCCGGCCAAGGACGAGTAGCCAAGGGTGCCTCTCGTTCCAGGCGCGTACGAACAAAAAGACTATCGGCGGCCGGCGGCAGCCTGGAAATTGCGTCGGTCCAGCGTTCACTGCCCGACGGGATCTGCTCGTGCGAGCTCTGGCGGATGGCCGGACAAATGCCGAAGAACTGGACGGCATCGCGAGACAGCAGCAGTCTGTTCACGCTCAACCATGTGTTGAGATCAACCCCAGGAAACCAACCACAATCAAACTGACTGCCCACACAGTATCCAAATTGAACCAGGTTTTGGACAGGAACTTCAAGCCCAGCCAGAAATAGGTTCCTGCGGCCAGCGCGCCACCAGCCAGTGTCATGGCGGCCGTGTGGGTGACTCCGACCAGAAACGCTGTTCCGATATTTCCTGCCATCAAGCTTCCGGAAGCCAGGTGACCGGCGTCCTGGTGCTGCGGTGCGCAGATACCAAGGTAGATGGGCACCAGCATCAGGCCGGCTCCGTGCGCCATGGCAACGAGAAACGACCATAGCGCCAGTCTGGATGGCGGAACGCGCGACAGGATGCGTGGATGGCGGCGGACAACTAACAGATAGATGCCGAGGGCAATTAGAATGAGTCCGGCACCAATTCGGACCTCACGTTCCCAGTAAACCAGCGTGGTCATCATGGAAAACGGCAGGAGGATGACCATCATGGCCATGAAGTGTCCGGCCGAAAGGGCCGCCAGTGCGTAGATGAGCGCTGTGCGCTTTTTCTCCATGAGTGCCGAAGAAACCGCAAGCGGCCAGCCCATGGCAGGGTTCAGCCCGTGGTAGAGGCCGGAAACGATGACGGCCCACCAAAGGGCCGCCACAAGAGATATGTCAGACAATTGCTAAACCGATGGATAACAGAAGCTGTCTGTCGAACAGTCGCCACCTTCCAAACGGATCTGGTGGCTGCGGTAACCGTCCGGGAACTCAACCCAGAAATCCTTGTTCAGTGTCAGACCGCCATTTTCACCGACATCCGCCATTACCATGGCTGCACCGCGCTCTCCGGGATAGAATTGATCGTCCCAGGTGGAATAGAGGGAATTGGTCCAGTAAACGCGTTTTCCGTCTCGGCTGATTTCGACCATTTGCGGACCGTATCCGAACTCTTTGCCGTTGGGATGCTTGTGTTTGGCCACAATGCCGCCAATTTCAACCTTGCCTGCCAGCTTCGGCGCCATCGGATCAGAAACGTCATACTGATGCATTTCACCGGTGCCCCAGCAGGCCACATAAAGATATTTGTCATCGAGGCTGAGGTCTATGTCGGTGACCAGCGGTGGTACGGCGGAGAAGCCCTTCAGCAGCTCCGGAAGGTCGTCGGCATCAGCGGGAACAGGAGGAATGGTCACTGTCTTCTTTGCGTGAAATTTGCCATCTTCGTCACGCCACCAGGTAAAGATCGCACCTTCCAGATTCGTTGTATCAACAACCACGCCGCAGAAGCCGTACTCCTTTGCCGGGTCGTGAGCCGGACGGATTTCCAACGCCATCTGATGGTTTTCGCCCAAATCGATCGTCTGAATGTTCCGGCGTCCACGCAGATCCCAGAAATGGATGGAGTGTCCGTACTTGTTGGAGAGCAGGTCTTCTGGAACGATGCCGTTCTCAAATTGCGGCGGCAGACCCCATTCAGAACTCACCATATAATCACGCGGCAGGTTCCACCAGAAATCATAGTGCTTGTCCTGTGCGCCGCGATCCATCTCATAACGACCAAGCACGTCAAATGTTTCGCAATCCATGATGAAGATGCCGGGGGGGCCATCAGTACCATCTTCTCCGCCACCGCCGAGGGTCGATACATAAATGCCTTCTGGACCGCAATGGATCGTATGGGGGCGGGAATATCCCGTCTTTTCCAGGATTTCATCAGCTTCAATCGTGCGATGAATTTTCATGTTCATCGGATCTTTCACATCGATCACGTAGATACGCGACGATCGGATTCCCGGAACAATAAGGTAGCGCCGTTCGAGGAAGGCGTGGCCCGTCAACGGAGACAGAGCCGACGAACAGGCGTTCCAGCCAAAATGGTGAAACTCGTCCCCCTTGTTGGGCATAAACAGGCTGCTGACGATCTCTCCGAAGTTTTTTGATTTAGGGTCAACATCCACCACAGCGATACCGTCCGGTTGTGATCCGTCAGGGCTTAGCATCAGCGTGAATGCAAGGTTTTCGACCGGCGCGGCCATCGCCAGCTTGGCCGTTGCATGAAAAGTTGGATCAGGGCGTATGCTCATGTTGTTTCCTCCTGTTGAACTCACTTATACCTAGATCGCTCCAAGCGGGTGTCAGTCAGCCAAATGCAATCGTGAAACGGTCGGCAGAGCTTTTTGATGACATCGACACCATTATCTAAGGCCTTTGATTGTGTTCCTCCTCCTCAATCTTATCGATCTACGTCATGGGTTTCACCCGGGCAGCCGTTTTATCGGCAAATGCGGCAAGTCGTTCGTTCGATGCGGGTTGAGTGTTCACCACACCCGCCACGAACGCCTCCATGTAAGAAGCATCAAGCGCTGACATATTTCGGGTGTGCGAAATGGCAGAGCAAATGGCGAAATTAGAAAGCGGTGGCACACTGGCTGTAGCTTTGGCTATCTCCAGGGCCTTGGCCTCGCTGTCCTCCTTCACAAGATATTGACACAATCCAACGGCCAAAGCTTCCTCCGCCTTGTAGATGCGCCCGGTCAGCATCATATCGATCATCCGGGCGCGCCCCACGAGTTCGGCAACTCGAATGGTCGCGCCGCCGCCGGTAAACAACCCGCGCTGCCCCTCCGGTAATGCAAAATATGTTGTCTGGTCGGCGACGCGGATATGAGCGGCTGATGCCAGTTCGAGACCACCGCCGACCGTTGCGCCTTTCAAGGAAGCAATGACCGGAACACCACTATACTCCATCTTGTTGAAAGCCTCATGCCAGCGAAGGCAAACATGCATGAAGTCCGCAGCGCTGCGCTCCTGCTTGTGATGTTCCACGAGGTCCAGCCCTGCCGAGAAATGATCACCTTCGGCGCGCAAGACAACAGCGCGCGCACCGCTACGGGGAATGGCTGAGAAAACGGAAATCAGTTCTTCGATGGTTTCAGCATTGAGCGCGTTGCGTTTTGCCGCGCGATCAAGGCTCACAATTGCTATTTCATCATCTCTGTCGAGCGTGATGTTTTTAAGTTCAAGGGAGGGAAGTTGCATGAGGGCCTCCTCGGCGCCAAATGGGACTTAACTACAGGAAAGGAAGCTCGACGAGTTTGGCATCGACTGTTTTCTCGGGACGAATGACCTGCACGTTGTCACCGGCTTCACAGCTCGTTTCGACAAGCGCAAAACCAATGTTGCTTTTCATGCGTGGTGACCAATTGGTGTTGGTCATATCGCCAACTCTGCGGCCATCTTTGCGGATTTCCTCCCAGTGATAATGCAGTCGATCGGGTTTCTCACCGTCCAGAATGATGCCCAACTGATGGCGTTTCAATCCTGCGGCTTTGATCTTACGCAAGGCAGCAATGCCGACCACACCGTCATGGACATCGAGGTCAAGGTAATTGCCCAGCCTGACCTCGAACGGATTGGTTTCGTCGTCGGTATCACCACCTACTGAAAGCAGGCCGCTTTCGGTTCTTTCAGCCGTAGCCGGCGCGCCGGGGCCGATGCCCCACGGCTGCCCGGCTTCCTTGAAAATATTCCAGAGTTGCGTGCCTTTGGTCCCATCACGAAGGTAGATCTCAAAGCCACCCTGCTTCGACCAGCCTGAACGTTGAATAGCGACAGGAATGCCATCGATCTCAGTCTCACGGAACCAGAAATACTTGAGATCGCAGACCCAGTCGCCAACGACGTGAGCAACGACATCTTCAGCTTTGGGGCCCTGCAACGCCATCGGTGAGACATCCGGCTGCGAAACCTGAACGTCCAGACCGCGCTCTGCTGCGATTGACCTTGCCCACAATTGAATGTCGCTGTCAGCAATTGAGAACCAGAACAGGTCGTCTGCCAGTTTCAAAAGGATCGGATCATTGATGAGGGTTCCGCTGTGATTGCACATCGGGATATATTTGCCCTGACCAATCTTGCATTTCGAAAGATCACGTGGAGACAGAATCTGGGCCAGCGTGGCTGCATCCGGCCCCTTGAGCTGGACCTGCCGCTCAACGCCAACGTCCCACTGGGATACGCCGTTTATTATCCGCCAGTATTCAGCTTCCGGGTCGCCGAAACCAGTCGGCAGTATCATGCTGTTGTAAACCGTGGCCGATACCATGCCTTCGGCCAACGCAGATTCATAAAACGGCGACGCGTGCAGACGAGCCGAAGGATAAATTGCGACCATTTCGCCCGGACCTCCTCCCAAAGGCAGACCGTCTTATTTTCGGGCTTAAGTATTGGTGTGACAAATGATAATGCTTCGTCCTGAGGACAAACAAGAGTTATAGGTAGCTTTGCCATTATGCATCGGATGCCCCCTCTGAACTGGCTCCGAACGTTCGAAGCGTCGGCACGTCATCTCAGCTTCACGCACGCTGCAAAGGAGTTGGGTCTTAGTCAGGTCGCTGTTTCCAAACAGGTTAAACAGCTGGAACTCCACATACGTGAACCGCTGTTCGTTCGCCACGCCCGGAGTCTGGAAATGACAAAGGCGGCAGAGGCCTACCTTCCCAAGGTCCGTGATGCCTTTGAACGATTGTCAGATGGGACTAAAGAGGTCTTCGGTGGACGACGTTCAAAAGTTCTTACCCTTCGGGCCGCAACGGGTTTCTCGGTCAACTGGTTGGTACCGCGGCTACCTGATTTCTACGCACGATATCCAGATATTCCGATACGTATTGTCTCAAGCGTCTGGAATGAGGAAATCGGAAATCCCGATTTTGATCTGGATATTCGATATGGAACCGGAAAGTGGCCAGGCGTGAACACTGATCGTTTGACATGGGACACAATCTCCCCGGTCTGCAGTCCGTTGATTGTTGAGGGCGGTGAGCTCACACATGTTGACGATCTGAAAAACTGCACATTGATTCATGTGTTGGGGTACGAGGAAGGCTGGGCAAAGTGGCTACGAGCCGCGGGGGCGGCAGATGTCGTAGATGCCGGCCGGGGAGTGCAAGTCGACAACTCTCTTGTCGCCTTTGAACTGGCTGCGCGCGGCTGCGGCGTTGCTCTTGCGCGCTCATGTCTGGTGGATCCAATGTTTGAATCCGGCCGTCTTGCCAGACCTTTCGACCTTCAGGTTCCGATCGATGAAGCATTTCATCTGGTGTCCAAGCAAACCGATCAGGAACATGCCGATGGCGCGGTGCTGCGTGCATGGTTGCTCGAGGTGGCTGAACGTGAAAGACAATAATCTGATCATGAGAACAACGCTCATAATCGAGGCATGACGAAGGTCTGCCTTGGGTTTGAGCGCGGTCGTCGGGAGGCGGAACGCCCAAGGCATTCGCCGCCACGGTCGACGGTCTTCACTCCGAAAAAAGCCCGCCGGGTGGCGGGCTTTTTTTTTCTACTGGTTGGCTGTCACCGAGACGTTCAAGACCTGGGGCAGGGTCTGCGGTGCACCCATGGCCGAACCGGCGACCGATGCGAACGGCAGCGGTGCCTCCGGCTGAGCGGTGATTTCAATGCTCTTTGGATCCGACAGGTAGAGGCTGACAGCCTCCGTCACCTGTTTTTGGAATTCTGGGTTCTGCAGCTGTGCCAGCAGCAGCGGCATCATGCCCTGAAGTCCCTGGACCATCTGATCGCGGCTCATGCCCTGACGGCTGGCCACCATGTCGAGAACCTTGTTGGTGAGCGACGCATCGTCAAAGCGGACCGAAAGGCTGTTGAAGGTGAGCTGCTGCATCATCCCCATCATGGCAAGACCCATGGCCTGCTGCGATTTGCCGTCATCGTCCTGCTTTGCCATCTGCTCCTGCATCTGCTGCAGGCCCTTGATGAACTCCAGCGTGTAGCCGGAAATCGAGAACTGCATGTCCAGCCGGCCCACATCGTCAAGGGTGAGGGCATATTCGGTCAGTGCGATCTCGCCCGTTTCCGGAGCCCAGTGTCCGTTCAGCACGACGTCGCCACTGAGGGTTTGGTATCCCATGCCGTTGATGGCTTGCTGAGCCTGCGCGTCCTTGACATCACTCAGGTCGATTTCAAGACCGTCGATACGGGCATCGAAATCCATCCGCGATCCGTCAGAGCTTTTCTTGGTCGTTGTTGTGGAACGCGCCGCCTTGAAGACATCCTGCCCTTCGATGGTCAGTGCAATCGGGCCGGTCGTTGCCGAGTCATACCACATAATGTCGTCTACGGATTCCGCGCCCGGTTCACCCGGGATGCGCAGGTTTTCGACCTTCAAGTCGCTGATTGTCAGCTCGTTATCGTCCTCTGAGAACTTGATCTCGTCATTGGTGAAAGACTCTGCGGTGTATCCGCCGGAGCCGTCTTCCTTGACACCATTGAAGGTGAGGTCTCCGAGATCAAGGCCATCATCTTCGCCCGGCATTTCAATATCGACATCCTTCAGCGTGATGGTGTCGCCATCGGCGCTCACGCCGTCATAGGTGATATTGGCGCCCTGGGACGCATAGGCAGCCGCAAATTTCTTGGCAAAATCGTCGGCATCGAGCGCGAACGACAGGTGAGTTGACGCCAAGAGGGTAAAACCGGCTGCAAGTCCGGTCTTAAGGTATGGGGCGCGCATGCTTTATCCTTCCTGCTTTTGATCTTGAACCGACAGGTCCCTTTGAAGTGGCACTGTCCTACAACGTTGTCGGGGGCACCAATACAGCGAATACTGTATTTTCCTGGATAAAAAACCCCTCGCGACCAATACATGGTTGCCGGAAGGTTATACTTCAACAGTGCGGCGCTTCCATGAAACACACCAAGCCTTGCTGCGAATCAGTGCATCGGTTAAGGGCAGGATATGGGAAAAAGCCTTATTCCACCGGGCGACGGCGAAGACAGATCGGAACCCGTCGACCTGAAAACAGCGCTTGAAGAGCGTTATCTCGCCTATGCGCTTTCGACGATTATGCACCGTGCGCTGCCGGATGTGCGCGACGGGCTAAAGCCGGTGCACCGGCGTATCGTCTACGCCATGAGCGATATGGGCCTCAGGTCCAATGGCGGTTTCAAGAAATCGGCCAAGATCGTCGGTGAGGTGATGGGTAATTTCCACCCGCATGGCGATCAGGCGATCTACGACGCACTTGTGCGCCTGGCGCAGGATTTCGCCGTGCGCTATCCGCTTGTCAACGGACAGGGCAATTTCGGCAATATCGACGGCGATAACGCCGCCGCCATGCGTTACACCGAATCCAAGATGACATCGGTGGCCGAGCTGCTGTTGCGTGGCATTGACGAGGACGCCGTCGATTTCCGCACCACCTATGATGAGGAAAACGAAGAGCCGGTCGTTCTGCCGGGCGCTTTTCCGAACCTTCTTGCCAATGGGGCAACCGGCATTGCCGTCGGCATGGCGACCTCGATCCCGCCGCACAATGCCGCCGAGCTGTGCGATGCAGCCCTGCATCTCATCAAGCATCCCAATGCCCGCATCGAAAAGATGGTGGAACTGGTGCCCGGTCCGGATTTTCCGACCGGCGGCATCATCGTCGAAGACCGCGAGTCAATCCTCGAAGCCTACAAGACCGGACGAGGGGGCTTTCGTGTTCGCGCCCGCTGGGAGAAGGAAGAGACCGGCCGCGGCGGCTATGTCATCGTCGTCACCGAAATCCCCTATCAGGTGCAGAAGTCGCGGATGATCGAAAAGGTCGCGGAGCTGCTTCTGGCCCGCAAACTGCCTTTGCTTGACGATATTCGCGATGAATCGGCCGAAGACATCCGTCTTGTCCTGGTGCCGAAGAACCGCAGCGTCGATCCGACCTTGCTGATGGAATCGTTGTTCAAGCTGACCGATCTGGAATCGCGTGTCTCGCTCAACCTGAATGTTCTGTCGAAGGGCAAGGTGCCGAAGGTGATGTCGCTGCCAGAGGTGCTGCTGGAATGGCTGGAGCACCGCAAGGAAGTGCTGCAGCGGCGCTCGCGCCATCGACTTGCCGCGATCGAGCGGCGGCTTGAGATCCTCGGCGGTTATCTCATTGCCTATCTCAATATTGATGAGGTTATCCGCATCATACGCGAGGAGGACGATCCGAAGGCCGAACTCATGCGCCGCTATGATCTGACCGACCTCCAGGCGGAATCAATCCTCAATATGCGCCTGCGTTCCCTGCGCAAGCTCGAAGAGTTCGAAATCCGTAAGGAGTTTGACGGCCTCACCGCAGAAAAGGCAGATATCGAAGCGTTGCTTGCTTCCGACGAAAAACAGTGGGCAACCGTTGCCTGGGAGATCGGCGAGGTCAAAAAGACCTTCGGCAAGGACACCGAGCTCGGCCGTCGACGCTCCACCTTCGGCGACGCACCGGAGACTGATATCGAGGCGATCCAGCAGGCCATGATCGAGAAGGAACCGGTCACGGTTGTCGTCTCGCAGAAGGGATGGATCCGGGCGATGAAAGGACATTTGTCCGACTATTCGGGCCTGACCTTCAAGGAGGGCGACAAGCTCAAATTCGCTTTCCCCGCCCATACGACCGACAAGATCATCCTGTTTACGACCGGCGGCAAGTTCTACACGCTCGGTTGCGATCGGCTTCCGGGCGGACGCGGTCACGGCGAGCCCGTGCGCATCATGGTCGATATGGACAATGATCAGGACATCGTCGCGGCCTTTGTCCACGACCCCAAGGTGCGCCTGCTTCTGGCGTCCACGGTCGGGAACGGCTTTATCGTGCCGCAGTCCGAGATCACTGCCAATACCCGCAAGGGCAAACAGGTCATGAACGTCAAGCTGCCGGTCGAGGCGACACTGTGCGTGCCGGTCAGCGGCGACTGCGTCGCGGTGATCGGCGAAAACAAGAAACTGCTTGTCTTCCCGCTTTCGCAGTTGCCGGAAATGACCCGTGGCAAGGGCGTGCGCCTGCAGCGTTACAAGGATGGCGGCGTGGCCGATGTGAAGACCTTTGCGATGGAGGAGGGGCTAAGCTGGCAGGATTCAGCCGGCCGCACCCATACGAAGACGCAACAGGAACTTGCCGAGTGGATCGGCGACCGGGCCCAGGCCGGCCGCCTTGCGCCGCGCGGTTTTCCGCGCTCGGGCCGTTTCGGCAACTGACGCGCATCGGACCTCGCCTGCCGCCCGATGTGTTCAAAAGGTCTCTTCGAGAAGGTCGAGGAGAGAGCCGGCCAGACCGGCGGCTGCAACAAGTCCGCCGTGGCAGGGGATGATCATGGTCGGCGGTTCCTTGGCGATTTGTTTTTTTACCCAGTCCTTGTAGAGGGTTTTATCCTTCACTCCGAATTTCGGAAAGGTGCCCAGCATTTTGGGCGTTTGGGCGTGTTGCCCGGCCGGGAGGTGTTCCGCACTGAAGGCATCCGCCACGATCCAGATCATGTGCGGTCCGGAGGCTACGCGGATCCAGACCTCTCCGGTTTTCAGGCCCCGTGGCTCAAGGATTTGAAACCCCGGCAACAGCGCTGCCTCAAGCTTCTCCAGGTTGCAAAATTCAAGTGTAGTCTGTTTCACCAGGCGGGGCGTCGCATCGGGTGAACAGACAAGGCCGGCCTGCGGAAAAAGCCGGTCATATTCTGCGAGGCCCTTGTTGTGGTAGTGGTTTGGCGCCAGCAGGAAAGTTACGTCGCCCAGTTTGCCGAGGTCCGCGGTGCCCGCCTTTTCAATCCCGGCCACCGGACTGTAAAGGCATAGGCTGCCATCTGAAAGACGGATTGCGGTGCATCTGAGTTTTCCGATCTGAGCGGTGAAAATGTGCCCGTCATTACCGACCGGTGTGAATAGTTGGGATTGCGCGCTCATGATGTCCTCATCGATTGCAGATGACCGGTCAGCAGTTTTGCAAGGTTACAGCCGCCCTTATGCGAGGCGAGTGATCTGTTTTTTGCATGTATGCCCATAACAGCCGTGACGAGGCCGCTGGCCATCGTATCGACCTCGGTGGCCTCATCGATCTCGCCCAATACAAGTGCATTGCTCAGCGCCTGCCGGAAATGATCTTCAAGGGTGCCCCAGTAGAATGTGCCGATGTCGTCCAGTCTGGGGCTCTGTACTCGTGCATTTTCAATGCCGGTGTTGACGACCAGACAGCCCCAGGGGCTTGATGTGACGGAATTGTCGGCGACGAGGTTGTTTAAAAACACGATGATTTCGTCAAGGCCGCCGCGCTTCATCGGAGCCATCGCCTCTGATATCGCTGCGTCGCAGTAAAACTTCAGCGCTTCCAGATAAAGGCCTTCCTTGCCGCCGAACTCACTGCGGATCGCAAACTGATTGAGGCCCGTCAGTTCTTCCAGTTCACGCACGCCAAGCGCCTGATAACCGTGCGCCCAGAAGGCTTTACAGGCGCTTTCGACAGCTTTTTGGCGGTCATAGGATTTTGGCCGCGGCATTTGTACTGCTCCGATCGTCTATTTCTATACAGTCGCATAGAAATAGACGATGCGCAAGCGGCGCAAACGAAGGGCATAGTCTAGGCGTTTTCGGCGATGACCCTGCGCAGCACGTCCGCAAAGAGGGCGCAGGCAGAACTCAGTTGTGCGTCGGCGCGGGTGCACAGGCCGATGGACCCGACGGTCGATTCCGTATCGACGGGCAGGGTTGCAAATTCACCGCCGTCGATTTCGGCAGCGACGACGGCGCGGGAGATAATCCAAACGGCCTTGTGATTTTTCACAAAAGTCCGGCCGAAAGAATCCGAAACTGTTTCAATGACTTGAGATGGTTCGGTGATGCCTTGCTCGATAAACAGCCGATCGACGAAAGGCCTGATAATGGATTGCCCGGTGGGAACAAGAACCGGATAGTTGCTGATGGAATCCACCGAAAACCGTTTGCGGTCTGCCAGCGGATGGGACGCATGGACTGCAAGGATCACCTTGTCACGGTAAAGCGGCTCGAAGATGAGGCCGAGCATCATGTCGGGCGCGGGCAGGCGTCCCATGACAAGATCAAGTTCACCGTTGCGTAACTGATCGAGCAGCGCACGATTTTCACCGGTGACGATCTTCAGCCGGTTGCGCATGCCGGCCTCGAGATATCTGGCTACGGCAAGCGGCACGGTTGTGGTTGAGACAGTCGGCAGTGCGCCCAGCCGGATCCTCGGACCGTCCGCAACATCCAGTTCGGCAAGCGCATTGACCCCGTTGCGGGCGGCGGTCAGCGAACTGCCGGCATGGCGGAGAAAAACCTCGCCATATTGCGATATGCGGATGCCGCGGCCTTCGCGCTCGATAAGCGGCCGCCCACAGATGTCTTCCAGCTCTCTTATGGTGCGTGTAACGGCCGGCTGCGTCAGATGCAGGCGCTCGGCCGCGCGGCTGACGCTCTTCTGCCGTGCAACCTCAACAAAGGTTTCAAGATGCCGCAATTTCATCCTGCGCAGTGAATTCATATCGGTTTTGCTATCCAAATGGCGTTTAAATTCATTATTCATCCCCGAAGAAATATGCAAACATCAAAGTCTGAGGCGCGTGACACGGCCTTGCCGCTGAGACGCGCCTTTCCAAGTATTTGTGGAGTGGTTCATGGGTGGAGACGATACGCCGTCCGAGCGTTATGTGTCCGGTATGCGGACACGCCGGAATGTGCTTGGAGATGCGCATGTGGATCGCGCGGAGGCGCGCAAGTCAGAGTTTGATGCTCCGTTCCAGGAGCTGATTGTTGAAGCGGCCTGGGGGCATGTGTGGTCGCGTCCGCAATGGACGCCGCGCGAGCGGTCGATCGTGACAATTGCTCTGATGGCCGCTCTTGGCCACGATGAAGAACTTGCCATGCATATACGGGCGTGTCGCAACACCGGCGCGTCCGATGCCGATATTCGCGAGGCGCTGCTTCATGTTGCGATCTACGCCGGTGTGCCGGCAGCAAATCATGCCATAGCAATTGCAAAAAAAGTGCTCGGCGAGATGCAGGAGCCGAGTGCTGCGGAGGACAACAATGGATAATGGAACACCGGAAACCGGGGCCTTTTTCGAGCGCGATCGCGCCTGGCATCCGAAGGCCTTTACACCGGATTACAAGAGCAGTGTTGTGCGCTCGCCTCGAAGGGCGCTTCTATCCCTGGAAAACAGTCCCGGCGAGATAACCGGCCCGGTGTTCGGGCACGACATGCTCAACGAAAATGATGCCGATCTCATTCACAATTTTGCCCGCCCCGGCGAAAGCGCCCTTGGAGAGCGGATCATCGTGCATGGTCGGGTTCTTGACGAACGGGGCAGGGGTGTGTCCGGTGCCTTGCTTGAGTTCTGGCAGGCAAATGCCGGCGGGCGCTACCGCCACAAGAAAGACGAATACATGGCGCCTCTCGACCCCAATTTCGGCGGGTGCGGCCGCACCATTACCGATGAGAACGGAAACTACGCACTGCGTACGATCAGGCCGGGGCCCTATCCCTGGCCGAACGGGATCAATGATTGGCGGCCGGCTCATATCCACTTTTCGATTTTCGGGCACGGATTTGCACAGCGCCTGATCACCCAGATGTATTTTGAAGGCGATCCGCTGATCCCGCTTTGCCCGATCGTACAGACCATCAATGACGAGGCGGCGGTCAAACAGCTTGTCGCGCTGTTCGATAAGGCACATGCCACTCCGTTTGACTCACTTGCATACAAATTTGACATTGTGTTGCGCGGCCGGCGTTCCACCCTGTTTGAAAACCGGATGGAGGGAAATTAAATGGCCCAGTCACTCGACCGTCTGAAGGAAAGCCCGTCACAGACCGCAGGGCCTTATGTCCATATCGGTTGCGCGCCGAATTTTATCGGCATTGAAGGGGTTTTCGACCATGATCTCGGGGTCAGCATGGTCAATGACGACACCCAAGGTGAACGTATCTCGATCAGTGGCCAGATCTTCGATGGCACCGGTACAGTGCTTAAGGATGCGCTTCTGGAAATCTGGCAGGCCGACAGCAACGGGCTTTTCAACAGTCCCGGCGAAACGCGAGGGGCGGCCGATCCGAATTTCACCGGCTGGGGACGGCAACCGACCGATATCGACAGTGGACTCTATCGCTTCGATACCGTCAAACCCGGACGTGTGCCGTTGCAGGACGGACGGCTTCAGGCACCCCATGTCAATCTCTGGATTGTCGCGCGTGGCATCAATCTTGGTCTGAATACACGTGTCTATTTCTCCGACGAGGAAGCGGCGAATGCCGAAGACCCGGTTTTGGCGCGGATTGAACACCGGGTTCGTGTCCCGACGCTGATTGCGTCGCGTGAGAGCGATAATTATCGGTTCGATATTCATCTTCAGGGTGATAAGGAAACAGTCTTCTTCGATATCTGATGCCGATGCGGTGATCGGATGAAACCTGCCTTTGAGGATGCTGTTCAGAGATCAGCGAATGGCGCTGAGGCGGGCGGCAGACCTGCAAAGAAAAGACGAAAGGCCATGTCATGAATGATGCGTTTATCTGCGACTATATCCGGACCCCGATCGGGCGTTTCGGCGGAAGCCTGTCTTCGGTGCGGGCGGACGATCTTGGCGCAGTTCCGCTCAAGGCATTGGCCGAACGCAATCCCGGTCTCGATCTCGAGGCGATTGACGATCTCATATACGGATGCGCCAACCAGGCCGGTGAGGACAACCGCAATGTCGCACGCATGAGCGCTCTTCTGGCCGGTTATCCTGTTGACGTGCCGGCGGGAACGGTCAATCGGCTTTGCGGATCCGGGATGGATGCGACAATTGCCGCCGCGCGGGCCATCAAATGTGGAGAAGCAGACCTTGTCGTCGCCGGCGGGGTCGAGTCGATGTCGCGTGCACCGTTTGTGATGCCCAAGGCCGACGCGGCATTTTCACGGCGCGCTGAAATCTACGATACGACGATTGGCTGGCGGTTCGTCAATCCCGTCCTCAAGGCGCAGTACGGCGTGGAGTCGATGCCTGAAACGGGGGAAAACGTCGCTGAGGATTTTGGCGTCTCGCGGGAAGATCAGGATGCATTCGCCCTGCGTTCCCAGCAAAAAGCGTCTGCCGCACAGGCGAATGGCAGGTTGTCAAAGGAGATTACCGCGGTCGCGATCCCGCAGCGCAAGGGCGAACCGATCATCGTGGAGCGTGACGAGCATCCGCGTGAGACCTCGATCGAGAAACTTGCGGCATTGCGCGCGCCCTTCCGGGAGGGCGGCACGGTGACCGCCGGGAATGCATCCGGTGTCAATGACGGGGCCGCTGCGCTGATCGTTGCCTCGCAAGCCGCGGTCGACCGGTTCGGGCTGACGCCGATTGCACGTATTCTGGGAGGAGCGACCGCCGGTGTCGAGCCGCGCATCATGGGCATCGGGCCGGCGCCGGCGACAAAGAAGCTTGCGGCCGGCCTTGATATGTCAGTCAGCGATTTTGATGTCGTCGAACTGAACGAGGCCTTTGCGAGCCAGGGCATTGCGGTTCTGCGCCAACTTGGAATTGCCGAGGATGCCGAATTTGTCAATCCGAATGGCGGGGCGATCGCGCTTGGTCATCCGCTTGGCATGTCAGGCGCGCGTATCACTGGAACCGCTGCTCTTGAACTTCACGAACGTGGCGGACGTTATGCGCTGGCAACCATGTGTATCGGCGTGGGGCAGGGCATTGCCATTGCGCTGGAGCGCGTCTGACAACCAAGATCAGGTCTTGGAAAAAATGTCCCTGCCGGGCGGTGGCGTCCGGCCAAGGGTTTTGCGGTCGACCTGCTCGAAAAGCAGCAGCAATCGGTCCTGCCAGGACACAATCTCTCCGGAACGGGCAAAGCCAAGGCGCTCCGTGCCGAAGGCGAATGCAAGATCTTCGTTTTCGTCTATGACGACTTCGCCGATCTCGAGCCACCCGGGTTTTGGCGGATATGACGCCATGGTCTCGACCGGGCCTGCGCCGATCCAGCAGTAAAGCCCGATTGTTGCAAAGGGCCTGGCGTTGTCGTTGCCCGGAAACCGGAAGAAACCCGATCCGTCGCCGGCATTGAGGGCTGTATTGCGATCGCGAATATGGACCTGCGCTGATGAATCAAGGCCGTATTCGGCCAGAACGGGATTGAGCGGAGCAATTTGCTCGGTGGAAACGAAGGCCAGGTGCCGAGAATCCAGCCCGCTGGCTTTTACCAGAAATTCAAGCGCCTCCGCGAGTGAGGCGGCCGGATCCATGCCGGGCTTTTTCATGCAGCAAAACATGTGAAAAAGCGGCAGAACCGTGCGGTCATGTTTTCTCTCTATGTCCTCAATGCGGGCACAGGGCTGTATTGCTAGGGTGCCGGGCTGGTCAAGCACGCCTGTTTCGTCGTAGCGAAGCCCGCCATTAAACGCCTGTTCCTCTGCGACAACGGGTTTGCCGAACACCAGGCGAAAGCTCCGGCTCTCGTAAAAATCGATCAAGGCTTCGTGGAGCAGATGCGTTCCCAAATCGAGTGACGCGCCATCCTTGCGGGCATCGGCTGACGCCGTCCGGGGCAGCATAAGCGCGGCCGCCGTTGCGGCGCCGGCCTTGAGCACATTACGTCTATTGTGCTGCATGCACGTGCTTCCTTTCAATGCTGCAACATCGCCACCCGCCGAACCTTATAGGCGACAGCGGACCTACAAGGCCAGCCTGACGGCTGAGATGGCTGGAATGATTGCTTCAGCCTGCGCCGCTTGCGGCAATAAACGGACCATTGCGGAAATCCGGTTTGCCATAGGTAAAGGGCTTGTTGTCGGGCGTGGTGACATGCCCCCCCGCCGCCCTCAGAACAGCATGACCGGCTGCGGTGTCCCATTCCATCGTCGTGCCGAAACGCGGATAGATATCGGCTTCGCCACAGGCAAGCAGACAGAACTTCAAAGATGAACCGATCGAGATTGTGTCGCTGATGTCATTTTCGGCGAGCCAGCGTTCCGTTGCGTCATCGCGATGCGAGCAGCTTGCAACGGCCACCGGCCCTTCCGCAGGGGGGCTGCGAACGGCAATGCTGCGCCTTTTTCCCTTGCAGGTCTCTGTAGCGCCGCTGCCGACCGTCCCTGCAAAGAGCCGGTCGAGGGCAGGGGCGTAGACGACGCCGAGCACCGGCTGGCCGTGCTCAATCAGGGCGATATTGACGGTGAACGCGCCCGCCTCGTCGTTTTTCAGGAATTCCTTGGTGCCGTCGAGCGGATCGACCAGGAAGAAGCGCTGCGGGGCCTGAAGTTCATGGCTGCGCTCGTTCTCCTCGGAAATGACGGCAATATGCGATGCCTGTTTTGCCAGTGCTGCGAGGATGATCGCTTCGGCTGCGTTGTCAGCTGCCGTTACCGGGGAGCCGTCGGTTTTCAGTTTGACCCGCGGACAGGCGCCGTAGAAATCCATGATGGCTGCGCCGGCCGACCGGGCCACGGCTTCAAGCTCATCTGTGAGCACCTGATGGTTCATGCGATTTATCCCGCCGGGAACCCGAATCCGTTCGACCATACTATGGGTTTTGAAGTTGGCAAATCTTCGTTTTCCTGTCGATGCTTTTGTCGAAGCAAAAACACGGTTTTTACTCAACCACACCCATTTGTCTGATTGCCAGATCTTTCATGATTTCCTCCGATCCGCCGCCAATCGCCATGACCTTGACCTCCCGATAGATGCGTTCGACGGGGTTGCCGCGCAGGTAGCCGGCGCCGCCGAAAATCTGCATCGCCTCGGAGGCGCAGTATTCGAGGATCTTGGTGGACAGGAATTTTGCCTTGCTGATTTCCGCAACAGGCATCGGGCCCTCATTCACCATCCAGCAAATCTGACTGAGATAGGCCTCCAGAGAATCGATCCGCGCCGACATGTCGGCAATCTTGTGGGCAATCACCTGATGTTCGATCAACCGCTTGCCGAATGTCTGACGCTGGTTGACGTATTCGATCGATTGGGAAAGGCACAGTTTGGCCATGCCAAGGCTCTGCGCAATCAGGGCCAGACGCTCGAAATTGAAATTGTTCATGACGGCTATGAAACCGCGATCCTCGGGCCCGAGAAGACTGTCGGCGGGCAGGCGGCATTCATCAAAGAACAGTGTTGCCTGATCGGAGCACCACCAGCCCATTTTGCGTTCCAACGCGGTGCGATCGAATCCCGCAATACCAGCCTCGAGGAAGAACAGCGATATCCCGGACAGACCCGGTCCGCCCGTTCGCGCCGCGATGACAAAGTAACGGCTTGTCATGCCTCCGGTAATGAAAGTCTTGGTGCCGTTGAGGACCCACTCATTGCCGTCGCGCCGTGCCGTTGCTCGCAGGTTTGCGACGTCCGATCCACCGGAGGGTTCGGTTACGCCGAGAGAAGAACATTCCTCGCCTGAAAGGATTTGCGGCAGAACTCGCTGTTTGAGTTCTTCGGACCCCAGAGCTGCGATGGGGCCGGTGGAAATATTGCGGGCGCCAAGCGCCGCGCCGACGCCTGTCGCTCCGCATTTACCGAGCTCCTCGCAAACCGCGGCGCGCATGAAGCAGTCATCGAAGCCAAGGCCGCCATAGGCTTCGTCGATGCCGAAGCCGAACATGCCCATTGCACCGGCTTTAAGGTGCAGATCCGCAGGGATTGCGCCCGCCTCATCCCATTCGTCCGCGAAGGGTGTGATTTCGCTCTCGACAAATTTTGAGAAGCTCTGCCGGAATGCGCTTCGCTCCGGCGTCTCGAAGGGGTGTTGCATAACAGGTCCCAAGCTGACGGCACGGTGTTTACTGTACATGGAGTAGTCGCGAAAACAAGACGAACGTTCTGTTTTCTGGCGCGCGAGCGTAGCCCGCACCGTCAGGGTCTAAAGGCCGAGGCGGTTTGCTATTTTCGAAAGGGCGACCGCGTTGCCGCCGCCGGTTTTTTCCCGGATGGAGAGGCGATGGCTTTCGACCGTGCGCACACTGATGTTGAGTTGCTCGGCGATTTGCCGGTTGGTCAGACCTTTTGAGACGGCCGACAAGACCTGTTTTTCCCTTTCGGTCAGCCCGAAATCATTGGCTGGGACAAGACGGTTGCTGTTGCGGCCTGCCAGTGATGCCGCAGCCTGAGGACCGAGATAGGTGGCGCCTTGTGCAACCGAGCGGATGGCATTGATCATCTCGTCCTTGGACACATCCTTCAGCACAAAGCCGTTGGCGCCGACGCGCAACGCCTCCTGAACATATTCTTCGTTGTCATAGATGGATAAAAACAGGATCTTTGTGTTGGGCCGAGATTGCTTGATGCGCCGGGCAGCTTCAAGCCCGTTCATTTCCGGCATGGAGATGTCGAGCAGCACAAGATCCGGTCCGAGCATCTCGCACAATTCTACCGCCTGCGTGCCGTTGCTGCCTTCGCCGACAACCTCCACAAAATCCGCATCCGTCAACCGCGACCGGATGCCTTCACGCACCAGATCGTGATCGTCGACGATCACAAGCCGAACCCGATTGCCGTCTGATGGTCCAGACCGCATTCGTTCGTTCCCCTTTATTGTTATTCGTTCATTTTTTTTGTTTTACTATCGGCAAAGTTACGGCGATTGCAAGCCCGTGCGGCTTTGCCTTGGAAAACCGGATCGTACCGCCAAATGTGTCCATCCGTTCCTGCATATTGCGGATGCCCAAACCGCCGACCTTGCGCGCCCGCGGCATGCCGACACCATCATCTTCGAGCCGTAGTTTCACGTTGTTGCCGTGTCGGCACAGTTTGATTGTCACGTTCCGTGCGTCCGAATGGCGGGCCACATTGGTCAAGGCTTCCTGAATCACCCGGTAGAGCGCTGTTTTGGCCTCGTCGCTCAAAAGCTCTCTGAGCGGTTCGGCCTGGACGTCGACACTTATGCCGACCCGCTTTGAAAACTCGCTGCCGAGGCTCTTGACGGCGGCGGCCAGTCCCATGTCGTCAAGGACGGAAGGGCGCAGCGCCATCGATATGCGCCGTACCTCCGATATGGCGTCGTCTATTGCGCTCATCGATTTTTCGACGGGCTCGGTTATGTCACCTTGCTTCTCGGATCGGTTCAATGCGCTTTCAAGGCCATAGCGGGCAGATACCAGAAGCTGGCTGATACTGTCGTGGAGTTCCCGCGAGACACGCTTTCGCTCATCTTCCTGAAATTCGACCTGCCGGGCAGACAGCTCCTTGAGCCTGGCATCCGCAAATCTTTGCTCCGATAGCCGTGCTGCGGCAATGGTCGTGCCGGTGAGCGCCAACGCCCCAAGCATCAGGACAAAGAGGACAAGCCGGGTCTCGCTGACATTGCTCTGCAATTCCGCCTGCACCTTGGCGACCTGCCGGGAGACCTCGTCGAGATAGATGCCGGTTCCTAGCATCCAGTCCCATTTATCGAGATAGACCGAATAGCCGAGCTTCTCGACATATTCACCGGTGGACGGCTTTTTCCAGATAAACGAGTAGAACTCGCCGCCTTTTTTTGCCCGGTCGATCAGATCTCTGATCACGTGGCGCCCGTCTGCGTCCTCAAGTCCGATCCAGTTGCTGCCGACGAGATAGGTCAGGCGCGGATTGACGATATTGGTTCCGTTTTCCTCGTAGATGAAGAAATAGCTGTCCTCGTCCAGGGTCATTTTCTGGACAATTTCCCTGGCCTGGCGTTGGGCCTGCCGCTTGGTCTTCAGGTTTGACGCGTAGATGGGCGTGAGCGCATTGCGCGCCAGCGTCACGTAGTTCTTTAGTTCGGTATGCTTGAGGTCAAGATAGAGGTTTTCGACAGTCTCAGCTTGAATCCGCGAGAGCCGTGACGACTGAAAATTGATCACGAATATCATTGCCGCCGAAATCAATATGACTGGCAGCAGGGTAATCAACAGCAATTTTGTCTTGAATCTCATGTACATAATCCGCGTTGTCGCGGCTTTGTTGAGCCGCAATAGGCGGAAAATGGCACATGCATGCGACGATTGCACGCAGTTGCTGACCATATCAGTAGTAGTGCTGATAGAACTGGTATTTGCACGAATTGAGAAACTGTTGTCAAATGCTAAGCAGGCCCGACAGCGAACGGACAAACCGTCGTTGTGAGGCCTTTTTTGGGAGGATGTTAATGGAACGTCGTAAATTTCTTAAGGGCGCCGCGATTGCCGGCGCCGCTTCCACGCTCGCCGCGCCTGCTCTTGCGCAGAGCAAAATCGAGATGGTCATCGTATCATCATGGCCACGGGACTTTCCCGGCCTCGGGCTGCCGGCTCAGCGTCTGGCGGAGCGCATCGGTGAACTGACCGACGGCCGCTTCGATGTGCAATATTTCGCATCTGGCGAACGCGTCGGTGGATTCGATGTTTTTGACGAAGTGGCTTCGGGCAACGCTCAGGCCTATAACTCGGCAGACTATTATTGGAAGGGCAAGCACCCTGGTTGGGCGCCCTTCACCGCAATTCCGTTCGGCATGACCTACACGGAGATCGACGCCTGGATGAAGTATGGCGGCGGTCAGGAGCTTTGGGACGAGCTTGCTGCTGAATTCGGTCTGAAAAACCTTGCCTGCGGCAATACGGGCGTTCAGATGGGCGGCTGGTTCAACAAGGAAATTGAAAGCGCTGACGACCTGAAGGGTCTGAAAATGCGTATTCCGGGCCTTGGTGGCGACGTCATGGCAAAACTCGGTGCTTCGCCCATTTCGGTGCCTGGCGGTCAGATCTACGAAAACCTCGTCTCGGGTGCTATCGATGCAACCGAGTGGGTTGGCCCGTACAATGACTACTTCATGAAGTTTTATGAGGCAGCCAAATTCTATTACTGGCCGGGCATGCATGAGCCGGGAGCTCAGATTGCATTCGGTATGAACAAGAGCTGGTGGGAAAATCTGTCGAAAACCGACCAGAAAATTCTGGAAGCCGCGTGTGCTGAAGCAAATGCCCACACAATGGCTGAAACCAACGCCTTCAACGGTGAGTATCTGAACCGGCTGATCAACGATCACGGTGTCCAGCTGCGCGAGTTCAATGATGACGTCTATGACGCCTTTGGTGAGGCTGCTGCGGAAGTCATTGAGGAAGCGCGCGAGTTCGACGATCTTTCCAAGAAGATCTACGACGCTGTGCTTGAGAAACGTGCTGAGCTCGGCGCTTGGACGGAGCTGTCTGACACCGCATACGTTCAGAAGCGCAACGCTGTTCTCAATCAGTAGGATTGAGGCTTTAGGCGAAAAACTTGCGGAACGGGAGCGATCCCGTTCCGCACCGGGAGGACGTTTCGTCCGGGCATTAGGGACGAATTGTCGGGCAGCCTGATTTTTGGCGCAATATAAATGCAGCGGCATAAACCATTATAATAGACCGCTTTGCGCAGATATGCTGGCCCGCAAAACCCAGCTGGGGGAGCAACAATGGCGGAATCGCCAACGGTCGACGAACAGCCGGCCACTTTTTTTTCCAAGACGGTGCGCGTGTTTGGGTGGTCCGTCCTGGCCGTAATGGTCGTGTTTCTGGTCAATAATTTTCTGTCACATGGCGCGGGATGGCCGGGCGCGGGTGCTCCCTTGGATGGTGAAACCACGGCCAGCGGCCTGGTGCAGCTTCTTTTGTATCCGCTGGCAATCGTTGCGGCGCTTGTCCTGGTTATGCAGACCAGGGCCATGTCGCTACGCGCGGACGGTAAACGAATTGCCCGCATCAACACATTCCTGATCCGCGCCGCATTCTGGTGTGTCCTTATCGTTGGCGTTGGCGATGCCATCGTGTCATTCATGCGTATTGAAGGGCTCCTGGAAGCTTATTTCGGCAAGGAACTGACCAGTCAGCTCGGCCGCTCCCAGTTTCGTGGCATTTATTTCCACATGCCACTATTGGCTCTCGGCGTCATTATCGCCTGTTTCACAAGAACACTGGGATTTCCCTGGCTGGCGCTTTTAATCGTCATTGCCGAGCTAGGCATCGTCTTTATGCGCTTCATCTTTTCTTACGAGCAGGCATTCATGGCTGACCTTGTTCGTTTCTGGTACGGCGCGCTGTTCTTGTTTGCCAGCGCCTACACGCTGCAGGAAGAAGGGCATGTTCGTGTCGATGTGTTTTATGCCGCCTTCAAAGACCGCACCAAGGCTGTGGTCAATGCAGTCGGTACGCTTACGATGGGGCTGGTTTTCTGCTGGACGATCCTGATTGTCGGCATGGGGCAAAAGACCTCAATCATAAACAGCCCGGTCTTTAACTTCGAAGTCACGCAGGCAGGATTCGGCATGTATGTGAAATACATGATGGCCGCCTTCCTGGGGATTTTTGCCATATCAATGATGATCCAGTTTGTCAGCTATCTGCTGGAGGCCATCGCCGACTATCGTGGCGAACCAGGCCACGTAGATCATGAACCGGTTGTACAGTAGGGACGAGCGATCATGGAACTTTATTTTCTCGCTCTTCTTGTCCTTCTGATGGCGTTTGCGCTGGGTGCGGGCTATCCCGTCGCCTTCGCGCTGCCTGGCTCTTCCATCATCACCATCCTGCTTGCGGCGGGTTTCGGCTATCTTTTTGCCGGCGATACCGACGCGTTCTTCGCGCAAGGTGGGCCTTCACAATGGCTGAGCGCCGGCGTGACGAACCTTCGAGGGGTCTATTGGGAACCGGAACGCGATACGCTGATAGCAATCCCGCTCTTCATTTTCATGGGGATCATGCTGCAGCGCTCGAAGATCGCCGAAGATCTGCTTATCACCATGGCGCAGCTCTTCGGGCCTATCCCGGGCGGTCTTGGTATTTCGGTGGTCTTTGTCGGTGCATTGCTGGCCGCGACAACCGGTATCGTCGGGGCAACAGTCGTGGCGATGGGTCTCATCTCCTTGCCGGCCATGCTGCGCAACAATTATTCCCAGCAACTGGCGACCGGTACGATTGCTGCTTCAGGTACGCTCGGGCAGATCATTCCGCCGTCGATTGTGCTCATTATTCTGGCTGACCAGCTCACCAGCGCGGCCGATCAGGCCGGCACGGCGCGGAAGGCGCTGTTTAAGGATTCGACCGGCGAATTGTCGATGCCCAGCATCTTTGATGTGAGCTCGACCAGCGCCGGCGAAATGTTCCTCGGCGCGATCGTTCCCGGACTGGTTCTGGTCGGTCTATACATGGTTTACATCCTGATCTTCGCGGCCATACGCCCGAAGTCGGCCCCGCCGGTGCCTTACGACGGGAAGTACGATGCAAAGTTTGCGCTCAAGGTTTTCCTGTCCCTGTTTCCGCCACTTATCCTCATCTTTCTGGTTTTGGGCTCGATCATCGCCGGCGTTGCAACGGTCAACCAGGCGGGTGCCATTGGTGCCGGCGGTGCATTGATCATGGCAGGCTATCGCCTGCACGAAGGTAAGAAAAACGCATACTTTCCGGCGATCATCGCTATCCTGGCGCTCTTGGCGCTGACGTTCATTCTGTCATTCTTTGACACCAACATCAGGAACATAAGGACGAACGCAGACGTTATCGGTGTCGTTTTGGCTACGCTTTCCGTCATCGCTTTGTGTGTCGCGCTCATCTGGAGCGGATGGCGGGCTTTTAAGACGGACGACACGCTCCAGGGCGTCATGATTGAAACCGCCAAGACCACGTCTTTGGTGTTCATCATCCTGCTCGGTGCGGCAATCCTGACGGCGGCTTTCCGTGCCTTTGGCGGTGAGCATCTGGTCAAGGAATTCCTGAACGGGATCGGCGGCGGCTTCTGGACGAAATTCATCATCGTCATGGCGGTGATCTTCGTTCTTGGCTTCTTCCTTGATTTCATCGAGATCGCGGTGGTTGTCGTGCCGATCGTTGCGCCCATCCTGCTTGCCGATCCGTCTGCCAATGTGACCGCGGTCTGGCTCGGAGTCATGATAGGTCTCAACATTCAGACCTCGTTCCTCACGCCGCCATTCGGGTTCGCACTGTTCTATCTGCGGGGCGTTGCGCCGGCGGTTGTTAAGACGCTGCAGATCTACAAGGGTGTAGTTCCCTTTATCTGCATCCAGTTGATCGCGCTTGTGATTGTCGGGATGGTACCGCAACTGGTCAACTATCTGCCAAACCGTGTTGCTCTTCTGTCTGAGACTGCACCGCCACCGCGCAATCCGCGTTTGACCTACTGCGTTGGCGAATTTGTCAGCGCCGAGCTGAAGGAAACACGCGGTACGTTGCTGGCTGCAGTCGATACCGCACGCCAGCTTGACTACGGTATTTTGCCGGACAAGCTGTCGAAATCGGTAACCGGCAGTTTCGACAATGTTGCGGCGGCGATTGCGTTGCTTGATGAACGCGAGCTTGCCGAAGACACGCTGCAGAATGCGTCGGGCGGGTTTAAGCCACTGCATACACAGGTGCGTGCGATTGAAGCCGACATGCGCAATATTGACGACGATCTCGAGGACCTGGAAGTTTTGATCGATCGTTTGAGGGATCCTTCGCAGGCTGCGCAGAGGGAGCGGCTTGAAGCACGTTTCGCCAGTCTGGAGGGGGAACGTGATGCCCTTGAGGCAACCATTCCCGACAGCTGGGACCAGGCGTATGCGGACTATGATGCGCTGCTCGATGCAAGGAACGGTATCGACCGGGAGTATTTCCAGACTGCCGCCAACGCCTACGAGCCGGCGGCAGCGCTCCTTGCGAGTCTGAATTCCTTCGATGCCTTCAAGGCGCTTGGCCCGGAGATTGAAGCGATTGCCGGACAGGTTTCTGATGGTGAACCGGCCGATATGGTCGAGCCGCTCAACGTGTTGTCCAGAAAGTTCGGTGAGATTGAGGGCGCATCCGATATCAAGTCGGATCTTTCGCAGGCACGCCGGGCCCTTCGCTCCAAGACGCCGAGCAAGGAAAAGGCGCTTGCGGAAATTCAAAAGGCTGTTGATGAATACAGGGATCAGCTGGTCTGGCGTGAGAAGGCCGAGACGGCACTTAAGCCGGGACTGACAACCTATGTTGACATGTTGAATCCGACAATCGGTATCCGTCAGCAACGCCGTCTGACACGGGAGCAGGCGCTCTTCGTGGCGTCATGCACCTCCGATCACCGGGACATCTCGCTGAACTTCTGATTTCAGTCGAAGCTGTAGGGAATGGTGTCCCGGGAGTTCGGATCGACGGTGAGCTTGCGCTTTAGCGGCGGCACGGCGCGCTGGTGACAGTCGGTCCGCTCGCAGATGCGGCATGATATGCCGATCGGCTCGAATGCCTGGTCGCTGGCCAGATCGAGGTCGTCAGCATAGACAAGGGCGCCGGCATGCCTGATTTCGCAGCCAAAGGCGAGAGCGTAGCGCTGCACCGGATCGCGAAACCCGCCGCTTGGCTTGCTGATTGCCGTTGCCAGGCAAAGATACCTTACGCCGTCCGGCGTTTCGGCCAACTGGCGTAAAACACCCGTCGATGCGGCAAAGGCATTGTGAACGTTCCAGAGCGGACAGGCGGAGCCGAAACGGGCAAATTGCAGCTTGGTGGCGCTGTGCCTCTTGGTGATGTTGCCGGCCTGATCGACGCGGGCGAAGAAAAAGGGGATGCCCTTGTTCCCGGGGCGCTGGAGTGTGCTCAGACGATGCGCGACCTGTTCGATGCTGGCTCCGAAACGATCGGCGAGCAGTTGCAGGTCGTGGCGCAACTCGCCGGCAGCCGAAAGGAACGGGCCATAGGGAAGGAGCGTGCTTCCGGCAAAGTAGTTGGCAAGTCCGATCCTGCAGACCGCGGCTGCATCCAGCGTGCGGAACTGGGCGTTTTCAATGATCGCGGAAATCGTATCGGCATGTTCGAGCAGGCCGATCTGGTGGGCCAGTTGAAAGGCATGGGTTGAGGGTTCGGTACGCGGGTTGACGCTTAAAACCCGTGACACCGGATCGAAACGCCTGATCGTGCCTGGCGCGGTGGCCGCGCCGCCCATGGCGACCCTGACGCGATGGTGCCTTTCAAGGTGATCGGCCAGCGTACGTACGCGGTTGCGTGTCGAACCCTGAAGATCCAGTGCAAGCTGTTCTGCCGCAATATCAAGCTCATGGACATAATTGTCGATGTAGTGGAAGAAATCTCGGACTTCCTCATAAGGCGTCGGTTCGTTGAGGCCGCCGGACCTTTCCAACGTGTCGTCCAGTTCGGCAAGCTGCTCGCCGGCGCGCCGAAGCGCCTGATGCATAGCCAGGAAGGCTCGCGCGACGGATGGCGTGTTCTGGGTAACAAGCTTCAAATCCTGAGCGGAAGGCTGTTGGCCCTTGAAATGCGGGTCGGCGATGGCTTCTACCATATCCGCCAGCAGCCGGTCGCTGTCATTTTCCGAAAGGCTGGCAATATCGACCGAAAAGTTCTCCGCCAGCGCCAGCAGGACCGGCGCGGTGACGTGGCGCTGGTTGTTTTCAATCTGGTTGAGATAGCTTGTGGAAATGCCCAGCTGTTTGGCAAAACCGGCCTGGGTCAGTTCGGTTTCTTCGCGAATCCGGCGGATATTGCGGCCGATGAAGAGTTTGCGTGCGCGCATTTTCACAACTTTGCAAAATGAGTTTTGCAAATTTAGCTAAATCAACTTTGTTGCTAATTCAAGGCTTTTGCCAAAGTCACCGACACGGTACATGATGGCAAATCCCATAATCAGCGCTTTACAGGGAGAAAACCCATGACACTTTACGCAACGCTTTCGGCGGGCCGTAGCCACACGCTTTTGCGCGATCTTGTAACGGTCGTGTTTGCTTCAATTCTTCTGGCAGTTTCCGCAAAAATCGCCGTGCCGTTTTTTCCGGTGCCGATGACAATGCAGACACTGGTTGTTGTCGGACTCGGCCTTGCTCTTGGTTCGCGCCTCGCAGTCATGGCCGTCGGGCTTTATCTCCTTGAGGGTGCACTTGGATTGCCTGTCTTCACCGGCACGCCGGAAAGGGGTATCGGCGTTGCCTATATGATGGGACCGACGGGCGGATTCCTGCTCGGCTTCCTGTTTGCCGCAGGCATCACCGGCTGGCTTGCCGAACGCGGCTGGGACCGTAATGTTGTTTTTGCCTTTCTGGCTGCTCTCATCGGTGCGGCCATCATCTATGTACCGGGCCTTTTGTGGCTGGGCGGCCTCATTGGCTGGGACAAGCCCGTCCTTGAATTCGGGTTCTATCCCTTCATCCTGGGCGATGTGTTTAAGGCTGCTCTCGCGGCGGCGATCTTTCCCGCTGTCTGGTCGTTTCTGCGCTCCCGGGATTCAGCCTGATGCTGGAGATCATCGAACAGCTTGAAGAGAAGCGGCGCGAGGCGCATCTCGGCGGTGGTCAGCGCCGCATTGATGCCCAGCATGCCAAGGGCAAGCTGACGGCACGAGAGCGCCTTGACGTGCTCCTCGACGAGGGGTCGTTTGAAGAGTACGACATGTACAAGACCCATCGCTGCAGCGATTTCGGCATGCAGGACCAGCAGGTCGCCGGTGACGGGGTGGTCACCGGCTGGGGAACGATCAATGGCCGGCCGGCCTACGTTTTCAGTCAGGACTTTACAGTCTTTGGCGGATCGCTTTCCGAAACCCATGCGGAAAAAATCTGCAAGGTCATGGACCTTGCCATGCAGAACGGCGTGCCGCTGATCGGTCTGAACGATTCCGGCGGCGCCCGTATCCAGGAGGGCGTGGCCTCGCTGGGTGGCTATGCCGAGGTTTTCTGGCGCAATGTCCAGGCATCGGGCGTCATCCCGCAGATTTCGGTGATCATGGGCCCCTGTGCGGGCGGAGCGGTGTATTCGCCGGCAATGACCGATTTCATCTTCATGGTGAAGGACACCAGCTACATGTTCGTCACCGGCCCGGATGTGGTCAAGACGGTGACCAATGAGGTGGTTACAGCCGAGGAACTTGGCGGCGCGTCAACGCACACGAAGAAATCCTCCGTTGCGGACGGATCGTTCGAGAACGATGTTGAAACATTGCTGGAAGTGCGCCGCATGTACGGTTTCCTGCCGCTTTCCAACCGCGAAGCGCCACCCGTGCGCCACACGCCAGACACGGTCGACCGGGTGGAGATGAGCCTCGACACGCTCGTTCCCGACAACCCGAACAAGCCCTACGATATGCATGAGGTGATCGTGAAGATCGCCGATGAAGGCGAGTTTTACGAGATCCAGAAGGACTTCGCCAAAAATATCCTTTGCGGCTTTGTGCGCCTCAACGGCTCGACCGTCGGCGTTGTCGCCAACCAGCCGATGGTGCTTGCCGGATGTCTCGACATAGACAGCGCCAAGAAGGCCGGGCGGTTTGTACGGTTCTGCGACGCCTTCAATATTCCAATCCTGACGCTGGTCGATGTGCCGGGCTTCCTGCCGGGAACAGCCCAGGAATATGGCGGCATTATCAAACATGGCGCCAAGCTGCTTTTTGCCTATGCGGAAGCAACGGTTCCGAAGGTGACAGTGATCACGCGGAAAGCCTATGGCGGTGCCTATGACGTGATGGCCTCCAAACATATCCGGGCAGACGTCAATTATGCCTGGCCGACAGCGGAAATCGCGGTGATGGGCGCCAAGGGCGCGACGGAGATTCTCTACCGGTCCGAGCTTGATGATCCCGACAAGATCGCCCAGCGGACCAAAGACTATGAGGACCGGTTCGCCAATCCGTTTGTCGCTGCCCAGCGCGGCTTTATCGATGAGGTCATCATGCCGCATTCGACAAGGCGGCGGGTGCTGCGCGCTTTCGAGTTGCTGAAGACCAAACAGGTCAACGCGCCGACGAAGAAACACGACAATATTCCGCTTTAGGCGGGGGAACAGGCAGATGTTCAAGAAAATACTGGTAGCCAATCGCGGCGAAATCGCCTGCCGGGTCTTCAAGACGGCGAAACGCATGGGCATTGCAACGGTCGCTGTTTACTCCGATGCGGATCGCAATGCCTTGCATGTCGACATGGCGGATGAGGCGGTCTTTATCGGGCCCGCCGCTGCGGCCGAGAGCTATCTTGTCATCGACAAGATCGTTGATGCATGCAAGCAGACCGGTGCGGAAGCGGTACATCCGGGATACGGCTTCCTTTCGGAACGGGCTGAGTTTTCCGCCCGGCTCGCCAAGGAGGGCATAGCCTTTATCGGCCCGCCGCCCGGTGCAATCGAGGCGATGGGCGACAAGATCACGTCCAAGAAGATTGCGGCCGAGGCGGGTGTTTCCACCGTTCCCGGTGTCATGGGGCTGATCGACGATGCCGAACACGCGGTGCGGATCGCCAGTGAGATCGGCTATCCGGTGATGATCAAGGCAAGCGCCGGCGGCGGTGGCAAGGGCATGCGCATCGCCTGGAACGACGACGAGGCACGGGAGGGTTTTGAACGTTCCAAGTCGGAAGCCGCGTCCAGCTTCGGCGACGACCGGATCTTTATCGAAAAGTTCGTAACCGAACCGCGTCACATCGAAATACAGGTGCTTGCCGACACGAAGGGGCACTGCATCTATCTGGGTGAACGGGAATGCTCCATCCAGCGGCGCAACCAGAAAGTCATCGAGGAAGCGCCGTCGCCTTTCCTCGATGAAGAGACCCGCAAGGCCATGGGCGAACAGGCGGTGGCGCTTGCCAAGGCGGTTGATTATGCGAGTGCGGGGACGGTGGAATTCATCGTCGACAAGGACCGCAATTTCTATTTTCTGGAAATGAACACCCGGCTTCAGGTTGAACATCCCGTGACGGAACTCATCACCGGGGTGGATCTCGTCGAACAGATGATCCGCGTAGCAGCCGGCGAAACGCTGTCTCTCGCGCAGGATGACGTGACGCTCAATGGCTGGGCCATCGAGAGCCGGCTATATGCCGAAGACCCGTTCCGCAATTTCCTGCCGTCGATCGGGCGGCTGACGCGCTACAGGCCGCCACAGGAAGGTACCGGCAGCGATGGTCACATCGTGCGCAACGACACCGGTGTGTTTGAAGGCGGCGAGATTTCGATGTTTTACGATCCGATGATCGCCAAGCTCTGCACTTGGGCGAGCGACCGCAACACGGCGGTTGAGCGGATGGCGGACGCGCTGGACTGTTTTGAGGTCGAGGGCATCGGGCACAATATTCCGTTCCTCTCGGCGGTTATGGACCATGACCGGTTCCGCTCGGGTAATATCACCACCGCCTTCATTGCCGAGGAATATCCCGACGGCTTTAGCGGTGTTGAACCCGATCGCCAACTCATTGCGGATCTTTCCGCCGTGGCCATGGTGCTTGACGCGATTGAAACGGAGCGCCGGGAAAAGACATCAGGCGGGCGGTTTGCGCAGGGTGATCCGGCGGGGCAGGTGGAACGCACAATCCGCATGGACCGTGAAAATACCGGTGCGACCATCACGCATGATGGCGAGGCCTATGTGGTTACGATCGCGGCATCTGACGCCATATGTCTGAAGACAGGTTGGCAGCCAGGTGAGACGCTGGCATCGGTGGATATCGACGGAACGATCTCGGTCTTCAAGGTCGATCCGGTTCCGGGCGGTTACCGGCTTCGCCATCGTGGCGTCGATGCGTGTGTTCAGGTGTTGTCAAACCGGGTGGCTGAACTTGCCGCCCTGATGCCGGAAAAACTGCCGCCTGACACGTCGAAAATGCTGTTGTGCCCGATGCCGGGCCTCGTCGTCGCCTTGCATGTGGAAGAAGGCGCGGAAGTAGAAGAGGGGCAGTCGCTGGCCATTGTCGAGGCGATGAAGATGGAAAACGTCTTGCGGGCGGAACGGGCCGGCAAGGTTGCCAGGATACCTGTGGCGGTCGGCGACAGCCTTGCCGTCGACGAGGTGATCATGGAATTCGAGGGCTGACAGAGGCTGCAGAATCGCGAGGAACCGGCGCGGATCGTGCATCAGGACACGCCAATCCCGCGCCATGAGGATACGATCATGACCGATGCAAACAGAGACTGGCTGGACCTGGCAAGCAAGGAGTTGAAGGGCAGGGACCCGTCGAGCCTGAACTGGGACACGCCCGAAGGCATTACCATAAAGCCGCTCTATGTGGCGGATGATCTTCCCCCTCGGGCAGCGGATGAACTGCCGGGTTTTGCTCCATTTACACGTGGTGTTCGCGCAACGATGTATGCTGGCCGGCCATGGACGGTGCGCCAATATGCCGGCTTTTCGACAGCCGAGGAATCCAACGCATTCTACCGGAAGAACCTTGCAGGCGGGCAGAAGGGGCTCTCCGTGGCCTTTGATCTGGCGACGCACCGGGGCTACGATTCCGATCATCCGCGTGTGGTCGGCGATGTCGGCAAGGCCGGGGTTGCCATCGATTCCGTCGAGGACATGAAAATCCTCTTCGACGGCATACCGCTCGACCAGATGTCGGTCTCCATGACCATGAACGGGGCGGTGATCCCGGTGCTGGCGATGTTCATCGTCGCGGGTGAGGAGCAGGGTGTCGACCGATCAGCGCTCTCCGGCACGATCCAGAATGACATCCTCAAGGAGTTCATGGTCCGCAACACCTATATCTACCCGCCGGAAGCTTCCATGCGGATTGTAGCGGATATAATCGAGTATACGGCCCATGAGATGCCGAAATTCAACTCGATCTCGATCTCCGGCTATCATATGCAGGAGGCCGGATCGACGCTTGCGCAGGAACTGGCCTACACGCTCGCCGACGGGATGGAATATGTCCGTGCGGCAATGGGCAAGGGGCTGGATGTCGATGCCTTTGCCGGCAGACTGTCCTTCTTCTTCTGCATCGGCATGAACTTCTTTATGGAAGCGGCCAAACTGCGCGCCGCGCGTCAGCTCTGGGCGCGCATCATGACCGATTTCGGCGCCAAGTCGGAACGCTCCAAAATGCTGCGGACCCATTGCCAGACATCCGGTGTCTCGCTGACCGAGCAGGACCCTTACAACAACGTCGTGCGCACTGCTTTCGAGGCCATGGCGGCTGTCCTTGGCGGAACGCAATCATTGCACACCAACTCGTTCGATGAGGCCATCGCCTTGCCGACGGAGTTTTCGGCGCGCATCGCCCGCAATACGCAGTTGATCCTGCAGCATGAGACCGGTGTGACCAATGTCGTCGATCCGCTCGGCGGCTCTTACTATGTCGAGGCGCTGACCAGGGAACTGGCTGACGAAGCCTGGCGGATGATCGAAGAGGTTGAAAGCCTTGGCGGCATGACGAAGGCCGTGGAGCAGGGGCTTCCGAAGATGCGGATCGAAGAGGCCGCGGCGCGCCGTCAGGCACGGGTCGACAAGGGCGAGGACGTGATCGTTGGTGTCAACCGCTACCGGCTCGAAGACGAGCCGAAGGTGGATATTCTCGAGATCGACAATGCCAAGGTGCGCGACGCCCAGATCGCGCGGCTCAAGAAAATTCGCGATACGCGGGATCAGAAATCCTGTGAAACAGCGCTGAAGGCGCTGGAGGAGGTGGCTGCGTCCGGTGCCGGGAATCTGCTTGGGGCTGCCGTCGAAGCGGCCAGGGCGCGTGCCAGCCTTGGCGAGATTTCAGATGCGATGGAGCGCGCCTTTCAGCGCCACAAGGCAACCACGAGGGTCATCTCCGGTGTTTATGGCGAGGCTTACAAGGGTGATGCCCAGTATGAGCTGATCCAGAAAAAGATCGCGGACTATCAGGCTGAGCGTCAGCGCGAACCGAAGATCCTGGTGGCAAAGATGGGTCAGGACGGCCATGATCGGGGCGCCAAGGTCATCGCGACGGCGTTTGCGGATATGGGTTTTAACGTGGATTTGTCGGATATGTTCGAAACGCCGCCCGAGGTTGCCTCGCGCGCCATTGCCGGCGATGTCGACGTGATCGGCGTGTCTTCGCTGGCCGCCGGCCATCGCACGCTGGTGCCGGAGTTGATCGGCGAACTGAAGGCGGCCGGCCGGGAGGATATCATCGTCATATGCGGCGGCGTTATTCCCGAACAGGACTACGAATTTCTTCAGGATGCAGGGGTGACCGCGATCTTCGGGCCGGGCTCCAACGTGCTTGACGCAGCCAATGTCGTGCTTGCAGAGGTTGCCGGAATGCGGCGTAATCGGTAGCTGCTTTGCGGGCCGCGGTGTCCGCCTATCGTTGGCAGGCTGACTGCGGTGTGTGAACACATGCCGGGGTAGTGTTGTGAATTCGTTGACGACTTTTCGCTATGATGGAAACCGAATTGTTCGCGGTGGCTGCCTGGGTGGCCAGTCAAGCTAGGCTTGTGATCCGCGCTCGTGGGGAACGGGAATTTGTCCGTCAATCGCCTGCCGTTGTATGTGTTGATCGGTGGTCTGCTCGGCATTCTGATCGGGTTGATCAACCCGTTCCTGACTTCAATATTGGCGCCCATCGGCGACATATATGTACGACTGATGGAAGTGATTGTGCTTCCTTATCTGATTTCGTCACTGGTTCTCGGTCTTGGACAACTGGCCCCGCAGACCGCAATGAACCTCTTTCGCAAAAGCTGGTTGATATACATCGCGCTTTGGGTGATGACGTTCGTCGTTCTGGCGTTCGCTGCCCTGACCGTACCGCTTGTACAGAAATCCGCCATAGTCGACTTTGCGACCACCTTGTCATCCGAACAGCAGTCCGGAACGGCGCTTGTCGACCTGCTGATACCAAACAATTTTTTCGAGGCGCTGAGCAACAATTACATCCCGTCCATTGTGCTGATGGGTCTAATTTTCGGGATCGCGATACAGCACAGTAAAAAACCGACGGAACTGCTTGAAGTTCTTTCAATTATTCAAAAGGCGTGCGTTCGAATCTGGGGCTGGGTGATCCTGATGGCGCCGATGGGGGTATGCGCACTGTTTGCTGGGTCCATCAGCACAATGAGCCCTGAAGGCTTTGCCGCCATGTCCATCTACATCATCGTCATTGTGCTCACGGCATTGCTTGTCGGATTGTGGCTTTTGCCGATGATGTTGTCAGCCTTTGTGCCAATGGGATATCGCGAACTGATGTCCGAGCTCAGACAGGCGATGCTGATTGCAGTTGCGACATCTCTTTCCGTCGCAGCGCTGCCGCTTATCCAGGCGGCAACCTTGAAGATGGTGAAAAAATACCGCGCATCCGACAAGGAGTCCGAGCAGAGCGAAGTCATTCAGACAACCTTGTCGGTCAGCTATCCACTGGCGCAGATCGGCAACTTTTTCATCTTTATCTTCCTGCTTTATGCATCGTCCTATTACTTCATTCCGCTGACCGGCATGCAATTGGCCGAGCTTCCTCTGGTGACGCTTATTTCCGGCTTTGGTGCACCAAGCTCATCCATCGGTGCCGTCACATTTATCGCCGATTGGCTCAAACTTCCGGACGGAACGACCGATCTCTATGTCGAGACGATGGCGATTACGCGTTACTTTCAGGTGGTCGCGTCTGTCAGTGCATTCGCCTTCGTGACAATCCTCGTCACATTCGCATTTTATGGAGGCCTCCGATTTGACCTGCGCCGGTTCGTTCTGACGGTCTTGGTCGCGGCAATTGGCCTTTCCGCCATTCTGGCAGTGGGCCGCATGGGTGGAACGCATATCAAGTTCTACTCTCAGACCAGCTATCTTGCTCAAGGCCTGCCGGCTAACGTGCAGGCCCTTGGCGACGCTAATCTCCCCTCAAACTTCGCGTCTGGCGACGGTGACAGGCAAAATGCGCAAAACGCCAGAGCGGACAACGTGCTTGACCGCGTCCAGTCAAGCGGTGTCTTGCGCGTTGGCGTCAATCCGAATGTCATGCCCTTTGCGTACAAAAACCAGAAGGGCAGGCTGGTTGGCTATGATGTCGAGCTGATGTACCGGTTTGCGCATGATATGAGCGTCGATCTTCAGTTTGTTCCCTATGACTGGCATTCACTCACTGCCGATCTGTCCAGTCATAAGTTCGATATTGCGATAAGCGGCCTCTACATCACGCGCAGCCGTATGGAGTCCTACACCTTCAGCGAGCCCTATTACGAAAACCCGTTGGCCCTGATTGTCCCGACGGTACGGGTCGCCGATTTTGCGTCGCGCGAGAAAATCAATGCTCAGACAAATCTGACGATTGCAGTCTTCGACGATCCGGTGCTCATTGAAACGGCAAAACGCAGCTTTCCAACGGCGACATTCAAAATCCTCGAAAACTATGATGACCTTGAACAGCATCGCGATGTCGATGCGGCGCTTTGGACGCTGGAACAGGCCCGGGCCTGGGCGATTTCTCACGACGGCTATTCGACCGCCGTGCCCAAGAATATCGGAACGCGTTTTTTGTTCGCCTATCTTATGCCCCCCAATGCGGATGGCATTGCCGACTATCTAAACTACTGGATGGGGCTGCAGCAGGAAAATGGTGTGCTGAAGGACATGAACGCTCGCTGGATCGGTCAAAGCCCGGTAGATTGAGTGCCGCCAATGGGGAGGGAACCCTGGTGATTGCCGGCCATGCGATTTGATTTTCCCGAACGGGCAACCATGTTTAGGGCATGACTGCGCATCTGGATACCCAAACACTCGGCTATCGACTGGCGGTGACGCCGCTTTCAGGCAAAACCGTCGCCAAATGCGGCGATGTGGTTCTGGCTGAAAGCGGCGATGCAAGAATGATGCATGAAACGCGTCTGCCGTCCGTTGTTTATTTTCCCCGCAAGGACATCGCGGTCAAGCTTCTGGCGACCAGCGATCACCGCACCTTCTGTCCTTTCAAGGGCACGGCCACCTATTGGGATGTCCAGGTGGGTGACCGTATCTTTGAAAATGCGGCCTGGTGTTACAAGAATGCGTTGCCCGAATCCCGTGACATTGAAGGTTATGTTGGTTTCATGCCGGACATCCTCGATGCGGTCGAGATGGAGGATGACGGCGCGGAAGCGATTGACGATGGCAACATATCCGGGCCGACCATAGATTGGATCATGCGTGAGGCCTGGCTTTGCGGATCGCCGGAGGAACTGACAAAGGCGATTGCCAACAAATTGAATGAAGACGGCATCGCCGTATCGCGTATGAGCGTGTTGATCTGGTCGCTGCACCCGATGATAGCCGGCCGGAACTACGTCTGGACGAAGAAGGACAATCAGGTCGAAACCTATGCGCCGACCTATGACATTCACAAGCATCCCTCATTCGTCAACAGCCCATTGCGGCACGTAACCAACGGTCTGGGTGGCGTGCGGCAGAACCTTTTGAGCGAGGACATCGAATTCAATTTCCCCATCATGGAGGACCTCAAGGCTGAAGGGGCAACGGATTATGTTGCGATGCCACTGCAATTTTCGAACGGGCAGATCAATGTCGTGACGCTGACCTGTGATCACCCGGACGGTTTTACCACCGCCAATCTGGGTCTCGTTTTCGAATGCGCATCGGTCATCAGCCGGCTTTATGAGGTCTTTTCGCTTCGCGACAACGCCTCATCCCTTCTGGAAACCTATCTGGGAAAACGAACCGGCGCCCGGGTCCTCGGCGGGGAAATCCGGCGCGGCGACGGCGACAGGATCGATGCGGCGATCTTGTTTTGTGATCTGCGGGACTCGTCAAGACTGGAAGAGGAGATGGGCCGGGACGATTATCTGGTTCTTCTCAACCGGTTTTTCGAAACCACCACACGCATCATCAACGACAATGGCGGGGAAGTGCTGAAGTTCATCGGTGACGCGGTGCTTGCGATCTTCCCGACCGGCGATGATCCGGAACTGGCGAGCCGTCAGGCCTTGGCTGCGGCGCACGGGATCGACGCTGATATCAACCGAAGCACGGCCATCTCCGACGAAGCGGTGAGATGTGTCGTCGGCCTTGCCTTTGGCAATGTGACCTATGGCAATGTCGGCTCGCAGGAACGGCTTGATTTCACCGTCATCGGCTCCGCGGCCAACGTGGCTGCAAGGCTTGGGGACCTTGGCAAGCGGCTTGGTCATGAGGTCGTCGCCAGCAAGGCCATCGCTGATTGCGACAGCGGTTCTTTAAGGTCTCTCGGCGATTTTGAGCTGCACAATGTTTCGGCTCCGGTTGAGGCCTTTGTGCCAGCGGGTGGCAGGACCGCAAAACCGGTCTGAGTGCGGCCTGCTCGTGAAAGGCGTCGGTACGGGCGATAACGGGTCTGCCTGGACATCCCGTTTCCCGGTCCGGTGATCAATCCTCGGCGTAGGTCTGCACAGCGATGCCGGCTTCCGCAAGCATTGTCTCGGACACATCGAAGCTATGGTCCAGCGCTCCGTCATGGGCGGGCTTTTGCGGGCAGATAACGGACTTGATTCCGCTTTGAATGATGGCTCTTGCGCAGTCTGAACAAGGGAAACGGTTGATATAGATTGTACAGCCGTCAACCGGTGTTCCCACACGCGCGGCGTTGTAGATGGCGTTGCGTTCGGCATGCTCGAACCAGAAGAACTTTTCTCCCGACGCGCGGTCAAAGCGTTCATCATCCTCAGCCTTCACGCCGCGCGGGAGGCCGTTATAGCCGGTGGCGCGGATCTCGCGATCCGGCCCGACGATCACGGCTCCGACGGAGAAATCGCGGTCCTCGGTCCACGAAGCGACGTGGTTGGCAAGATCTCGAAAACGTTTGTCCCAGCGTATGTCTTTTTGCGTTTTCATCTCATGTGACACCGACGATTTTCGACAATGCCCCGAATTGTTCACTTGTCAGTTCCTGAAAAGGTGGAAGGACGCGTTTCCACGTGTCCTCGCCGGTTCGTTTGGCTACGAGCGACTTGACCGAAGGGATCAGCGCTTGCGCGGCTATCGCGCTGCGCAGGCCGGATATCTGTTGCACAAGCGCTGTATCGGGTGCTGAGCGCCCGGCCCACAGGTCCGCGCACAGCGGGGCGGTTTCGTTGACGGTTGCGGAAATACAGCCGGCGAAGCCGCTGGCTGCTGCTTCGCTCAGAGCCACTTCCGAACTCGGAAAGACGTCAAGATCCGGCATGCGGCCGACCAGGTTCCGGCAATAGTCGAGATCTCCCGAAGAATCCTTGATGCCGCAAAAGCGGTGCGGCCAGGCCTGGTGCAGCCGTTCGATGACCGTCGGGGAAATGGTGATGCCGGTCATTTGGGGGAAATTGTAGAAGTAAATCCTGACCTGGCGCTCCCCAAGCGCTTCATGCAGGTTTGCATACCATTGTACCAGCCCATCATCGGATACCGGTTTGTAATAATAGGGAGGGAGCACCAGTGCGACGCCGTATCCGCAGTCGTCCGCGTGGGAGGTCAGGTCTATAGTTTCGGCCAGCGATGGTGTTCCGGTCCCGACCATCAAAGATGCAGTATCGACATCAGAGGCTGCCCACGACATGACCGACTTGCGTGCGGGCGTTGCAAAGGAGTTGGCTTCACCTGTGGAGCCGAGAATGTTCAGGCCGTCGCAACCATTGTCCAGCGCCCAGCGGCAATGTTCCACAAAGAGGTCCCGCACAGGTTCTCCGGATGGTGAGATCGGCGTTGGGACTGCGGCAATGACACCTTGCATTATTTTCTGCTTTCCTTGTTCTGCTCTTCGGCGAGCGGATTTGGCGGTGCCGCCGCAACAAGCGGATGATCCCGATCGGCGGGCATTGAGGACGACCAGCCGCCGGGGCTTCCAAGACCCGTGACCGCGTCTTCAAAATACTCGCGATTGACGTCGATGAAAACGGCGTCCTTCTGCTCTACTTCATCATCCCAGCGTATGGCGTCGACAGGGCAGACACTTTCGCAAAGCCCGCACTCGATACATTCCACCGGGTGGATGTAATACATGCGCGCCCCTTCGTAGATACAGTCAACCGGGCAGACCGCAGTGCATTCGCCATCCTTCACATCGATGCATTCGCTCTTGATGATCAGCGTCATAGAGACCTAACGCCCTTTCCACTCAGGCGGGCGCTTTTCCCTGAAGGCTGTAACGCCTTCATCTGCATCTTCGCTGGTCAGCGCTGCCACAAGCTCCGGCAGCCGTGCGGCGTAGGCCTCGTGCTGCGTCAGATGACCTGTCTTGCGTATCGTTGCCTTTATCGCCGAGACGGACAATGGCGCGCAGGCGAGGATGTCGGCCACCCAGCGATCGACCTCTGTGTCGAGCTCATCCGCCGCAACAACGGCATTCACAAGGCCGTATTTTGCTGCCTCGTCCGCTGGCATCATGCGGCCCGTCATCATCAGGCCTGTCGCAATCTTCTCCGGAATCAGCCTTTGCAGCATGATCATGCCGCCATCGAGCGGCACCCTGCCAACCTTTGCCTCAGGCAGACCGAAACGCGCCGTTTCCGATGCGATGACAATATCGCAGCCGAGGACCATTTCCATGCCGCCGCCGAGCGCCAATCCGTTTACGCGGGCGATCACGGGAACCTTGAGGTTCTTGCGCATCGATATGCCGCCAAACCCATTGGGATTGCGTTCCGCCCAGTATTCCAAGCCGGATTTGCCGGCGTCGGATTTCAGATCGGCTCCGGCGCAAAAGGCACGATCGCCGCTTCCGGTCAGAACGACACACCGTACCGAACTGTCAGCCTCGATACGGCTCCAGGCCGCTTCCATGGCCTCTTCGGTTGGCAGATCGACCGCGTTCATGCGGTCCGGCCTGTCGATCGTGATCCTGGCGACACCGCCTTCCTGTGTGAATGTGACGCTCATATCGCCATCTTGTCCGTGGCTGGTGAAGCCAGCCCGAATTCCTGCATCACCTCCGCCGTGTGTTCGCCGAGTTTCGGCGGTGTGTACCGGACTTTCAGCGGCGCCTTTTCCAGATGCACGGGCGATCCGACAAGCGTCATCGCGCCGAGCACCGGGTGGTCGATGTCGACCAGCATGTCGTTGATTGTCGTCTGGGGATCGTCGAGCGCCTCTCCGAGCGGGCGAACCGGTGCGCACAGAAGGTCCTGTTCCTCAAGCCGTCCAAGCCAGTGGGCCGTTGTATTGGTCGCAAAATGGCTGCGGAACAGATCCTGAAGGACCTGCTTGTGTTTGCGCTGTGTGGCAAGGTCCGGATATTGCGGCGAGATATCCTCAATGCCAAGCGCCGTGCAGATATCGCGCAGCGGATTGGCCTTGAACGCGCCAACGAGCACGATCGCGCCGTCGGTCGTGTCGAAGACACCCGTAAGGGGCATTGCGGCCCAGTTCAGCACCTCCCGGTGTTTGCTCCATTGGGCCGCTTCCTGCATCTGCATGGCAATCATGGAATCGTAGAGCGACACGCCGACCTTCTGGCCGGTGCCGGTCTTCTCGCGCATCAAAAGCGCGGCCATGACCCCTTGGACGAGGTGCATTCCGGCGGTGTAATCGCACAGTGTCGTCGGATAGATGCTGCGCGGTATCGACGGGTCGGATGTCTTTTCCATCACGCCGCTCATGGCTTGGGCGAGCACATCCTGGCCACCCTTGTGTGCATAGGGGCCTATTTCTCCAAATCCCGTGCCCGATGCGCAGATGATGCGGGGATTGATCTTGCTGAGCGCCTCGTAACCGAAGCCCAAGCGATCCATGACACCGGCGCGGAAATTGTCGACAACCACGTCACTGACCTTGACCAGCTCGTGGACCGCCCTTTTGCCTTCCTCGGACTTGGTGTCGATTTCGACCGACCGTTTGTTGCGATTGAGCGACGAGAAAACCGCATTGTTCATTGCTTCTTCGGATGTCTCGCCGAAGAAATTGCGGGACAGGTCGCCGGAACCGGGACGCTCGACCTTGATCACGTCCGCGCCGAAATCGGCAAGCATCTGGGTCGCGCATGGTCCGAGCATGACTTGCGTGAAGTCGAGGATCCGGATGCCGCTGAGGGGCATTGTGTCGTTGTCTGTCATCGCCTGTTTCCTCATACCGCGACGGGGTCTTCGATCAGCGCATTGGGCGATGGAATATCGCCCGGGTCCGCGCCCTGCGCCCGCATCTGTTTCTGGATGCGTTTCGGATCGACGTCGCGCAGTGCCGTGTTGCCTGATAGTGCCAGCGACACGGCAACGCCCGCAGCTTCCCCTTGCGCCATGCATGGCGGGATTTCGCGCGAAAGCTTCTGCGCATCGCTGTCGACGGAATAGTGACGTCCGGCGACAATCATATTGTCGATGCCGACCGGCAAGAGCGCGCGGTAGGGCGTGTAGTAGTCGCGGCCCCGGCAGACGCTGTCTGCGAAATATCTGCGGCTCGCGACGTCCTTCTTGGTGACCACATATTCGCCCTTGAGCAGGCGGGTCTGCCTGATGCCGAGCTGTTCGGCGGCGCCCAGCATCTTGGCGTTTTCAAAGCCGGGAATGTTCTCGCGGGCAAAATGAAGAAGGTTCATCATGCGTTCGCGCCCCTCGACCTCGGCTCCCAGCATGTCTTCGGGAGAAAGCCCGTCATACCCCGGCATGTGCGGGCAGTTACACCACACGACGCCGGGCAGGGGTGTCTTCAGCCACCACATGCCCCAGGCCCCGCCGATCCTTCTGCGCGCCTCGCGGTCGAGTTTTTTGTAGGCCTCCGGTTCGCTGTACTCGAAGGCTTCGGCGCGGTCGGTGTCGACATCCATGAGCCGGAAGACGGTGGTGACGATGTACTGGCCCATGATGAAATCGGCGCCGGCAGAGGAGGCGACATCGAGATCGCCGGAGGCGTCAATGACTATATCTGCCTTGATGGCCTGACGGCCGAGTTTCGTCTGGACAATGATGCCGGTGACACGGCCGTCCTCGACAAGCGCTTCGGAGAACCAGCTGTGCAGGCGCAGATTGACGCCCGCTTCCTGCACCAGGTCAAGGCTCACCCGCTTCCAGCAGTCGGGATCGAAGGCGACAGCGTGGATGATCGGCTGCGGCATGCCGGTCTTGTGGAAGTCGATGCAGCCCCAGCGCGACCATTTCTGCCACATCTCCCAATTGGTCAGGCAGTCCTCGCGCGGCGGATAGACAGCGCCGTCCTGCTGCTCCATGCGGTCGACAAACTCATTGACGATGCCAGTGGTGACGATCTCGTTGCCTTCATTGACCATGTCGTCGAGTACTAGGACCATGCCGCCTGAGGCCATGCCGCCGAGGTGGTGGTATCGCTCGACCAGCGTCACCGAACAGCCGTTGCGAGCCGCTGAGACTGCGGCTGCGACGCCGGCCGGACCGGCGCCGATGACGACCACGTCCGAGACGGCGACAACCGGGACTTGCTGACTTGATGACAGGATGAATTCTTTTGCCTGTTCAGACATTTATCTGTCTCCTTGGGGTGCAGCCAGCTTGCCGGGTGGCAATTCGGTTGCAATTAAATTTATAATTTTCAGTGCCTTATGCGGTCATGTGACGATATCGATTCAGGTGTTTCCTAAGTGTGCCAGCGGATTATTCTTCGTTCCGCGATCGATACGATTGCGAACAACAGAACCGAAAGGCCGGAAGACATGAAAACCGTCGCGTAAAGCATGGGCGACCGGTAGTTGTACATGGACTCCAGGATCAGAGCGCCCAGACCCAGGTCCGCGCCGATCCACTCGCCGACGATGGCGCCGATCACGCAGGTCGTCGCAGCGATCTTCAATGCGGAAAACAGATACGGAAGCGAGGAAGGCAGGCGGATTTTCCAGAAGATCTCGGATTTTGAGGCCGACAGGATACGTGCCAGTTCCATCGTTTGCGGACTGACTGACTGCAGACCCCGGACCATGTTGACGAGAGTAGGGAAAAAGCAGATCAGGGCTGCAATCACCACCTTGGTCGTCATGCCGAGGCCGAAGATCAGGGCGAGGATTGGCGCGATCGCCAGGATGGGAATGGTGTTGATGAACACGGCGATCGGAAAAAATGCCTTCTCGACGGTTTTCGAGTGCACAAAGGCGATCGCAATCAAAACGGCCGCGAGGTTTCCGGCGAAAAACCCCAGCGACGCCTCAAAAAGCGTCGGCCAGAAATTCGCCAGTAAAACAGGGAATTCGTTGACCAGCTTGTCGGCAACTTCGCTGGGTGCCGGAGCGATATAGGTCGGCACGCCGAACAAGCGCACGCCTAACTGCCAGATGAGCAACAGGCCGATAACGGTTGCGATCGGTATGGCCACGGCTTCGAACTTGCGGCGCCGTTCGAACCGGCGCTCTTCCTCAAGTGCCGCCAGTTTGGCTTCGTCGGTTTCGATGCTACCGGGATTTGCCTTGTCCACCATGGTCATCAGCACGTCTCCAGAAGCTCACGCAGATGCGCCGCGTAGCGGGTAAATTCGGGTGTGTCGCGCAGTTTGATCTCGCGCGGATAGGGCAGATCGATCTCGACCACTTCGCGCAGCCTTCCGGGGTGAGAGGCCAGCATCAGCACTTTCTGCCCCAGAAACACGGCCTCGGGAATTGAGTGGGTGACAAACAGGATCGTGACGCCCGTTTCCCGCCAGATGTTCAGCAGTTGCAGATTGAGGTGGTCGCGGGTCATCTCATCGAGCGCACCGAAAGGCTCGTCCATGAGGAGAAGCTTCGGTTTGCAGACAAGTGCTCTTGCAATGGCGACACGCTGGCGCATGCCGCCGGAGAGTTCATGGGGCAGGGCGTCTTCGCGGCCGGACAGGCCAACCAGTTCCAGAAGTTCCGACGGGTTCTTTTCACTGATCGGGATATTGACGCCGCGTTTGCGGCCCATTTCCAGCGGCAACTGGACGTTCTCAATGGCGGTGCGCCATGGCAACAGCGTTGCGTCCTGGAACACGAACGCAAATTCGCGTGCCAGCCGCGCCTCTTCGGTCGATTTTCCAAAGATGCTGACTTCACCGGTGGCAGCCGGAATGAGATCCGACACAAGGCGCAGCATTGTTGATTTGCCGCAGCCGGATGGGCCGAGAATCGTGTAGAAGGCGCCGTCTTCGATATCGAGGGTGAGGTTCTCGATTGCGGTGAAGGAACCGAACCGCACAGAGGCGTTCCTCAGGGATGCGGCAACCGGGGGAGACCCGGCTGCCGCTGCCTGGACTGTTGCTCCAGAAGGCATGTTGCTTATCCGTATTTAGGCCGATCTGCGGCGGTTGCCTCGAGGATCGACAGAGTCATCATGTCGTCGACCTTTGGCGGGTCGCCATCAAACTGATCGAGCGCGGCATAGGCGTCAATCTGCGCCTGCCAGTTTTCGCGGGTCATGGTGCCCCAGCCGCCCTTTGCCGTCACGGCGTTGAACGAATAGCCGTCGACCAGGGGCACAGCCTTGAGTTCGCTTTCAAGATCAAGATTCGGATAGCGTTCGACGAGGAACTCGCAGGCCTGTTCCTGGTTCTCATGGACCCAGCCCCAGCCTTTTGCGCTGACGCGGATCATGGCTTCGACCTTGTCCTTGTGCTCGGCCAGCGTCTCGTCGGTCACGTAGTAGGGGTTGGCATAGAGCTGGATGCCGGCATCCCAGAGGCTCAAGTCGACGCGCTTGTCGCCGAGAACGGAAAGCGCGTTTACATTGGTTGTCCAGCCGGTGACGACATCCGCCTGACCGGTCATCAGCACGGCCATGTCGCTGCCGCTGGTCAGGACTTCCACATCGTCTTCGCTGATGTCGTTTTGGGCAAGCAGCGCGCGAAGCAAAATGCGGGCCGTCCCTTGTGTGGCGACCTTTTTGCCGATCAAGTCCTTCGGCGTTTTGACCGGGTTATCGGTCAGGGAGAAATAAGTGAAGGGATGCTGCTGATAGCCGGCGGCGACGCATTTGATCGGAATGCCGGCAGCGCGCGCCAGCATCAGCGACGGGCTGGAGGAAATCGAACCGAGATTGGCGCGGCCGGAAGCAACGGACGCGACACCGTCGATGTTGGGGCCGCCTGGAACGATCTCGAGGCTGAGGCCCTCATCCTTGTAGTAACCCAGCTTGTCGGCAGCCACTTCGCCGAGAATGCCATTTGACGCCAGCCAGCCAAGCTGCATGGTGACCTTGAACTCATCTGCCGCGGCGGCCTTGTTAATGCTCACCATTGCGCCGGTGAAAGCTGCTCCCGCGGCGACGCCCATGCCCTTGAGGAGCGTGCGCCTTTGAATGTTTGTGTTCGCCTTGATTGTCATTGAAGTCTCCAATTTTGGGCTCTTTGGCGACCGGCAGACCTGTGCGGCCGGCCGCATTCCTCCCGGCTTGACTCTAAACGCGATTTGGGTGAGGCAAGAAGAAGCGATTTGAGCCAACAGTGGTGCAAAAAATGCATCACATAGGGGGAATACCATGCACACGGTGTTTTTGCGCTATCTGGACGAGGTGGCACGGCAGGGCTCGATCCGCAAAGCGGCAAACATTTTGAATGTGTCTTCCACATCGGTGAACCGGAAGATCATCAATATCGAGGAGGCGCTGGGCGTGCGACTGTTCGACCGTTCGCCCGAGGGGGTCGAAATTACACCGGCCGGAAAGATCGTTCTCGAGCACTGCCGCAAGACGCTCTACGACTTCGACCGCGTGAAGGCGGTTATTGACGACATCCGCGATCTGCGCACCGGGCATTTGAACATCCAAACGCTTGATTCCGTCACATTCGGTATTCTGCCGCCGGTGCTTGAGGAGTTCGGCAACAAATATCCCGGCATCTCCCTGTCGATCACCACCGAACAGCCCGAGGCTATTGTCCAGTCCGTGATATCGGGCGAGACGGATATCGGCATCAGCTTCAGCAATGATATTCACCCCGATGCCCGCGTTTTCGCCGAGCGGGCGGCGCCCTTCGGTCTGATCATGCGCCCCGACCATCCGCTGGCGGAGCGCAGCAGCGTGACCGTTGACGAGGTTTCCGCCTATCCGCTGGTGCGCACGATCGATGCGCGGGCCGGCCATTCGCTGCTCGATCAGGAGATGACATCGCTGTCTGTGCATCTGTCGACCCACATCTTCACCAATGCGCTGGTCACCGCAAAACAGGCGATCCTGTCCAATCAGGTCGTCGGCATCTACACCAAAATCGGTTTCCTGCAGGAGATCGAGCGCGGCGAGCTCAACTTCGCAAAGCTCTCACACAAGGCGCTTGGCGAATACAAGATTGGTCTGGTCGTGTCGGCGGCTGCTTCTATCAACCCGATCAAGCACCTGTTTTTGAGTGTGGCCGAGCGTCACCTCAAGACGCTTAAATTCGACGCCTGATGTGCTCTAGTTCCTTATGCGGTAGCCGGTCTTGAATATCCACATGATGGTGCCGAGACAGATGGCCAGAAACAGCGCGACCATCGTAAGGCTCAAACCCACGCTGACATCGCCGGCACCAAAGAAGCTCCAGCGGAAACCGGAGATCAGATAGACGACCGGGTTGAAAAGGGTGATCTTCTGCCAGAGCGGCGGCAGCATCGCGATGGAATAGAAACTTCCGCCAAGGAATACCAATGGCGTGATGACCAGCAGCGGAACGAGCTGAAGCTGCTCGAAGTTCTTGGCCCAGATGCCGATGATGAAGCCGAACAGGCTGAAAGATACGCAGGTCAGCACAAGAAAGCCGAGCATCCAGAACGGATGATCGATCCGCAGCGGCACAAAGAGATTGGCCGTCAGCAGGATGATCAGGCCGATAATGAAGGATTTGGTCGCGGCCGCGCCGACATAGCCGGTGACGATTTCAAGGCTCGATATCGGAGCCGACAGGATTTCCTGAATGGTGCCGATAAAGCGCGGGAAATAAATCCCGAAGGATGCGTTGGACACACTCTGCGTCAGGACGGTCAGCATGATGAGACCGGGCACGATGAAGGTGCCGTAGCTTACCCCCTCGACCTCAGCAAAACGCGAGCCGATCGCCGCGCCGAAGACAACGAAATAAAGCGATGTCGACAGAACGGGCGATACAACACTCTGCAGCAGGGTCCGAAAGGTGCGTGACATTTCGAACATGTAGATCGCTTTGACGGCATGAATGTTCATGTGCGGCCCTTGATCAGATCAACAAAGATTTCTTCCAGCGAGCTTTGATGTGTCCGTACGTCGCGCAGAACGAGACCTGCGGCCTTCAGATCGCCAAAGAGTGAAGTGATGCCGGTGCGTCCGCCGGCCGGATCATAGGTATATATGAGCGCGTCGCCACTGGTGTCGATCTCCAGGCCGTAGGACGACAGGGCGTCCGGGATCACGTCGAGCTTATCGTCCAGTTCGATGCGGATCTGTTTTGTCCCAAGCCTCTGCATCAGTTCGGATTTTTCCTCCACCAGCAGCAGCTTGCCCTTGTCGATGATGCCCACGCGATCAGCGATCGCCTCGGCTTCCTCGATATAATGAGTTGTCAGGATAATGGTGACACCATCGGCTTTCAGGGCGCGGACGATGTCCCACATATCCTTGCGCAGCTCTACGTCGACACCGGCGGTGGGTTCGTCAAGGAACAGCACGCGTGGCTCGTGCGACAGGGCCTTGGCGATAAGCACCCGCCGCTTCATGCCGCCCGACAGCGTGACGATCTGGTCCTTGCGTTTGTCCCAAAGGGATAGCCGCCGCAGCACATTCTCGATATAGCCAGGGTCTTTCGGCTTTCCGAAGAGGCCGCGCGAGAATGAGACCGTGTTGTTGACCGTCTCGAAGGGTTCGAGATTTACCTCCTGTGGCACCAGTCCGATGAGGCCCCGGCTTTGGCGGTAATCTTCAACGACATCATAGCCGCCGACGCGCACTGAACCGCCGCTGGCGTTCACGATGCCGCAGATGATCGATATCAGCGTTGTCTTGCCCGCTCCGTTGGGGCCGAGAAGGGCGAGAATTTCACCCTGCTTTATGTCGAGGGAGACGGTTTCCAGCGCCTTGAAACCGCCGTCATAGGTCTTGGAGATTCCGTCGATGGAACAAATGATCCCGGTGTCAGAACCCGGTGGGTTATCTGTCATGGAATCATGTTTAAGCGGGATTGTATTCATCCGGTGCGCGGCCTTGCGTTCGAGTCACGCGGGACTTTATTTCAAATTCCGGTTATTTGAAACGGCAAGAAAAAGCGCCGCCCGGTTTTCGGTCCGGACGGCGCTTTTTGTGGCATACGCTTGCGCTATTGCCGCAAGCTATTGGCGATCAATGGTTAGAAGAGACCCTCGATATGTCCCTCTTCATTGAGCCGGATAGCCTCGGCGGACGGCGTGCGGGGCAGGCCGGGCATCGTCATGATCTGGCCGCAGATCACCACGATGAACCCGGCACCGGCGGACAGGCGCACTTCGCGAACCGGCACGCTGTGGCCGGTGGGCGCGCCGCGCAGGTTGGGATCGGTCGAGAAGGAATACTGTGTCTTGGCCATGCAGACGGGCAGATGGCCGAAGCCGGCTTCTTCCCACTGGCGCAACTGGTCGCGGATTTTCTTGTCGGCGAGCACCTCGTCAGCCCGGTAGATGCGCTTGGCAATGGTTTCGATTTTTTCGAACAGGCTCATTTCGTCGGGATAGAGCGTTGAGAACTGCGCCATACCGCTCTCCGCAATCTCGGAGATGCGGGTTGCAAGGTCCGTGATCCCGGCCGAGCCATCCGCCCAGTGCTTGCACAGGATCGCTTCGGATCCAAGGCTGGCCACGTACTCCTTGACGGCTTCGACTTCAGCGTCCGTGTCTGTCACGAAGTGATTTATGGCCACGACCGCGGGAACGCCGAAGGATTTGACGTTCTCGATATGGCGCCCAAGGTTGGCGCAGCCGCGCTGAACGGCTTCCACGTCTTCGGCGCCAAGGTCTTCCTTCTTGACGCCACCATTCATCTTCATGGCCCGCACCGTGGCAACGATGACGACGGCATCCGGCGAAATGCCGGCCTTGCGGCACTTGATGTTCATGAATTTCTCGGCGCCGAGATCGGCTCCAAAACCTGCTTCGGTAACGACATAGTCGGCGACCTTGAGAGCCGTCTTTGTGGCAACGACCGAGTTGCAGCCGTGGGCAATATTGGCGAAGGGGCCGCCGTGCACGAAGGCAGGATTGTTTTCCAGCGTCTGGACAAGGTTCGGCTGCATGGCGTCCTTGAGCAGCACGGCCATTGCCCCATCGGCCTTGATGTCGCGGCAATAGACAGGCGAGCGATCACGGCGGTAGCCGATGATGATATCGCCCAGCCGTTTCTCAAGATCCGCAAGGTCGTTCGACAGGCACAGGATCGCCATGACTTCGGAGGCTACTGTGATGTCGAAGCCGCCTTCACGCGGAAAACCGTTGGCGACACCGCCGAGCGAACAGACGATTTCGCGCAGGGCCCGGTCGTTCATGTCCATGACACGTCGCCAGCTCACGCGGCGAATGTCGATGTCGAGTGCGTTGCCCCAATAGATGTGGTTGTCGATCATCGCAGACAGCAGATTGTGGGCGGAGGTGATGGCGTGGAAATCGCCGGTAAAGTGAAGGTTCATGTCCTCCATCGGTACGACCTGCGCATAACCGCCGCCGGCTGCGCCGCCCTTCATGCCGAAGCAGGGGCCAAGCGAGGCTTCGCGGATGCAGATCGCCGCTTTCTTGCCGATACGGTTAAGGCCGTCGCCAAGGCCGACCGTGGTCGTGGTTTTGCCTTCGCCTGCCGGTGTCGGGTTGATTGCGGTCACCAGGATCAGTTTGCCGTCCGGCCGGTCCGCGACGCTTGAGATGAAATCGGCTGAAACCTTTGCCTTGTCATGCCCGTAGGGCAGCAGGCTTTCTGACGGGATAGCGAGCTTGGCGCCGATCTCTTGGATGGGCTGTTTGTTTGCTGCGCGAGCGATTTCGATGTCGGATTTGTGGGCCATAAGGGTCTCCCGTCCTGATTGGCGATGAATGCTGCGTCCTGTTTGCCGGATTTGCTGCGTATTGCCGCTCTGCTTCCTCCGGTTTCGTTGCGCATCTTTGAAGTCATTCGCACCAATTGACTTTCTGAAAAACGTCGTGTTTTTTCGATAAATGGACATTCTTGCTGCGACAAATATACCCTTCAGGGTCGGCTTTCTTCTGGTCGACGGTTTTGCGCTGATGTCCTATTCCGCTGCGGTCGAGCCGCTGCGGGCTGCCAACAGGCTGGCCGGGCAGGATGTCTACGAGATATCGCAATTGCCGGTCGTCGGCGCGCAATCGGTCAGTTCGAGCGGGGCAATCGTCAAGGCAACAACCCATCTTGGCGAACGCGTCGATTTCGATCTGATTATCGTTGTTGCCGGGAGCGGTCCCGAGCGGTTTTCTAACGAGCGGGTTTTTCAGTGGCTCAGGCACCTGGCGCGCAGGGGTGTCATTATGGGCGGCGTTTCCGGCGGACCGGTGATCCTGGCAAGGTCTGGAATCATGGGCGGCCGCCGTATGACGGTGCACTGGGAACATGCGGAGGCGGTTAGCGAGTTCTCGCCGTCGCTGCTTCTGGAACGCAGTATTTACGTCATTGACCGGGACCGGCTGACCTGTGCGGGAGGCATGGCGGCGCTCGACATGATGCATGCGCTGATTACCGCCCACCACGGGCCCGAATTCGCCAGGCGTGTCAGCGACTGGTTCGTGCATACCGAGATCCGCCCGGCGGGCGGGCCTCAACGCTCGGGCGCTGTCGAACGATACGGAACGACCAATCGACCGATCCTTCAGGCGATCGAACTGATGGAGGATCACATTGCCGATCCACTGGCGCTTGATCAGATCGCACGGCTTTCCGGGCTCGGGTCCCGTCAGCTCAACCGGTTGTTTCACGACAAGCTGGGTCGCAGCACGATGGGGTTTTACCGTGACCTGCGACTCGACAAGGCCGACGCGCTGCTGGCGCAATCGTCGTTGAGCATTACGCAGGTCGCGCTTGCTGCCGGCTTTGCCACCTCAGCGCATTTTTCAGACAGCTACCGGCGCAGGTTCGGCCGCTCGCCGTCGCAGCGCAGGACCTGCGGTCAACCGCGCCCGATATAGGGCATAGTCGTTGCCATGACGGTCATGAACTGGACGTTTGCGTCCAGCGGCAGCTCCGCCATGTGAAGAACCGATGAAGCCACGTGCACCACATCCATCGTTGCTTCCGGGCTGATCGATCCATCGGCCTGGGGAACGCCTGTCGTCATGGGCATGGCCATGTCCGTCAATGCATTGCCGATATCGATTTGTCCGCAGGCAATGTTGAACGGCCTGCCATCCAGCGACAGAGTGCGGGTCAGGCCGGTCACGGCGTGTTTCGTAGATGTATAGGGCGCCGAGCCGGGGCGCGGGACATAGGAGGATACGGAGCCGTTGTTGATGATGCGGCCGCCCTGCGGCGATTGGCTTCGCATGATGCGGAATGCCTGCCTTGCGCACAGGAACGTGCCGGTCAGATTGACGTTGACGACTGCCAGCCAGTCCTCGACGCTTGTCTCGTCAATTGTGCGCGGGGGCGTGCCCATTCCGGCGTTGTTGAAGAGCACGTCGATCCTGCCCCAGCTCTCAAAGGCTTTTGAGAAGATGTCTTCGACTTGCCCGGGGTCGGTGACGTCACCGGGAAGCAGCAGAGCGTCCGGATGGCCGTCCGCCGTCTCTTGCAGGGGTGCGATGCGCCGGCCGATGAGGCCGACCCGGTAGCCGTGATCAAGGAATGCGCGAGCACAACTCCTTCCAATGCCGGAACCGGCGCCGGTAATTATGATCGCCTTCCTGGTTTCATCCATTGCGGCGGATCCTTTCAGATTGGAGTTGCTTCAGGTCAGGCGGTCGTCGATGAGCGGATTGGGTTTTGCCAGTGTCTCAAGAGAGGAGATGTCTTCAAGGCTGATCCTGTTGCCGTGGACGATCACACCATAAGGTTTCAAGGTGTTGAATGCGCGCGAGAGGTTTTCCGGTGTCATGCCGAGCAGAGACGCGAGCGTGCGTTTGTCATGGGGCAGTTCGATCGCGCCGTTCTCGCCCTGGTCAATGTTGTAACGCAAAAGCCGGTTGGCAAGGCGCTCAACGGCCGTGCGAAGCTTCAGATCCTTGTGTTCCTTGACGACGACGCGATAGCAGCTTGCAAGTTCAATGACGATGGCGCGCGCAAAGGCTTCGTCGTTCTGGAACGCGTCACGAATATTCTCCGAGGGAACCATCAGCAGTTTGCAGCGTTGGCATGTCCTGGCGGACATTAGATAGACTGCATCCTTCAGGACAGCGGCGAGGATGAATGTGCCCACCGGGCGCACCATTCCCATGGTTGATTCCCGCCCGTTGGTCCGGGCAAAAAGCTCCACGCAGCCTTCAATCACAATATAGAGAAAATCGGCCGGATCGCCTTCGGTGATCAGCTCGAGCTGAGCGGGGAACGTCTGCAAATAGGCGGCCTGCATCAGCTTCTCGAAATTCGAATCGCTCATACTTTCGAAAAGTTCCAGCGATCTCACCTGTGGCAGGTCGGACGGGCGCACCGATCAATCCTTTAAAAATATCAAGAGTACGATTGATGTTGTTAGCAGGCTGTATGCGGAACTGCAATCAGCTTCATTGACCGGGAGAGCGCCGTTTCTTGCGGCTTGCGGCGGGACGTCTTGTTTCTTCACCGGCACGGTCGGTCGTTGACTTAGATCAATTCCAATTAGGGGTACAGGCTGGATTGTCCTTTGTAAATCAACGACGAACGCCCTGAACAAACACTCAAGAGAGTTCAGAGACGGTCGCCGGCACCGCAACCGGAGGATACAGATGAGTCAACTCCTCAATCGCCTAAACTTCCTGTCTCCAAGCAATACGGGAACCTTCTCAAAAGGGCACGGCATTACCACGAACGAGTCCCGTGATTGGGAAGACAGCTATCGCAAGCGCTGGCAGCACGACAAGGTCGTCCGCTCAACGCATGGGGTGAACTGCACCGGGTCGTGCTCCTGGAAGATCTACGTCAAGGGCGGGATCGTGACCTGGGAGACACAGCAGACCGATTATCCCCGAACGCGGCCGGATCTGCCGAACCATGAGCCTCGCGGTTGCTCGCGCGGTGCAAGCTACAGCTGGTACATGTATTCGGCCAACAGGGTGAAGCACCCCCTGATCCGCTCGCGGCTGTTGAAGCTTTGGCGCAAGGAACGCGCGCTGAAGACGCCGGTGGGTGCATGGACGGCCATTCAGGAAAATCCAGCCAAGCGCTCCGAGTACATCAAGGTGCGCGGTCTTGGCGGATTCGTGCGCGCCAGCTGGGACGAAGTCAATGAAATCATCGCCGCCGCGAACGCCTATACGGCAAAGCGGTGGGGACCGGACCGGGTTATCGGTTTCTCGCCAATCCCGGCCATGTCGATGGTCTCCTATGCCGCCGGCTCACGCTACCTGTCACTGATGGGCGGTGTGTGCATGTCGTTCTACGACTGGTATTGCGACCTGCCGCCGGCCTCGCCCATGACCTGGGGCGAGCAGACCGATGTGCCGGAATCTGCTGACTGGTACAATGCCGGTTTCCTCATGCTGTGGGGCTCCAACGTTCCACAGACGCGCACGCCCGACGCGCATTTTTATACCGAGGTGCGCTACAAGGGCACGAAATCCGTCGTGGTTTCGCCTGACTATTCAGAAGCCTCAAAATTCTCCGATATGTGGCTGCATCCCAAGCAGGGAACCGACGCGGCACTCGCCATGGCGATGGGGCATGTGATCCTGCGGGAATACCATCTCGACCGCCAGGCCGACTATTTCGAGGATTATTGCCGCCGCTACACCGACATGCCGATGCTGGTGCGTCTGGTGAAGAAAAGCGGAAACTATGTTCCGGACCGGCTCCTGCGCGCTTCCGATTTCAAGGACGGGCTTGGCGAAGAAAACAACCCGGACTGGAAGACAGTCGCCATCGATGAGAAGTCGGGCGAGCTGGTTGCTCCGAACGGCTCCGTCGGTTTCCGCTGGGGCGAGCAGGGCAAATGGAACCTTGAATCGAAGGACGGCAAGGGCCGGGATGTCGAATTGGGGATGAGCCTGATCCTCGACAATGATCACGACGAGATCGCCAATGTCGCCTTTCCTTATTTCGGCAATCGCGAACATGATCATTTCGAGGGCACTGACCATGACAGCGTGCTGGTGCGTTCGGTGCCGGCCAAAAAGCTGGAGCTTGCCGACGGCGAGGTCATGGTTGCCACCGTTTTTGACCTGTTTGTCGCCAATTATGGCCTCGATCGCGGGCTTGAAGACAGCAATTCGGCGAAATCCTACGACGACAACCTGCCTTACACGCCGGCATGGGCCGAGAAGGTCACCGGCGTGCCGCGTGAACAGATCATCACCGTTGCCAGGGAATTTGCCACCAACGCCGAAAAGACGAATGGCCGTTCGATGGTCATCCTCGGCGCCGGTCTCAACCACTGGTACCACATGGACATGAACTACCGCGGCATCATCAACCTTCTGGTGATGTGCGGGTGTGTCGGGCAGTCCGGCGGCGGCTGGAGCCATTATGTGGGCCAGGAAAAGCTGCGCCCGCAGACAGGCTGGCTTCCATTGGCGTTCGGCCTCGACTGGAACCGTCCGCCACGGCAGATGAACTCGACCTCCTTCTACTACGCCCACACGGATCAGTGGCGCTACGAGTCGCTTACGGTCGATGAAATCCTGTCGCCAACGGCGCCTGATGGCCCGTGGGACGGCACGCTGATCGACTACAACATCCGGGCCGAGCGTATGGGCTGGTTGCCTTCCGCGCCACAGCTCAAAACCAATCCACTGGAGGTTGCCAAGGCTGCAGAAGAGGCAGGCAAGGACGCAAAGGATCTGGTGGCCGAGCAGTTGAAATCGGGCGAGTTGCAGATGTCCTGTGAAGATCCCGACCACGAAGCCAACTGGCCGCGCAACCTGTTTGTCTGGCGTTCGAACCTTCTGGGTTCCTCGGGCAAGGGGCACGAATACTTCCTGAAACACCTTTTGGGAACGAATCATGGTGTTCTGGGCAAGGATCTGGGCGATGAAGGCCGCCAGAGGGCGACAGAAGCCGTCTGGCATGACGAAGCGCCGGAGGGCAAGCTCGACCTGCTGGTCACCCTTGATTTCCGCATGTCAACGACCTGCGTCTATTCCGACATCGTCCTTCCGACCGCCACGTGGTACGAGAAGAACGACCTTAATACGTCGGATATGCATCCCTTCATCCACCCGCTGACCAGTGCGGCGGATCCGGCCTGGGATGCGCGCAGCGACTGGGACATCTTCAAGGGCATTGCCGAGAAATTCTCCGAGGTTGCTCCGGAAATCCTCGGTGTCGAAAAGGATGTCGTGCTTGTTCCGATCCTGCACGATACGCCAGGCGAACTGGCGCAGCCGATGGATGTGAAGGACTGGAAGAAGGGCGAGACCGAACCGGTGCCCGGCAAAACCATGCCGGCCGTGGCCGTCGTCGAGCGCGACTATCCGAACCTTTACAAGCGTTTCACGGCTCTTGGTCCGTTGATGGACAAGCTCGGCAACGGTGGAAAGGGCATCTCCTGGAACACCGAGCACGAAGTCGAGCAGCTCGGCAATCTGAACGGTCGTGTGACCGAAGAGGGCGCAACCAAGGGACGCCCGAAGATCGAGACCGATATCGACGCCAGCGAAGTCATTCTTTCGCTTGCTCCCGAAACCAATGGCGAGGTCGCCGTCAAGGCCTGGGAGGCCCTGTCAAAGAATACCGGCAGGGATCACACCCATCTCGCCGTGCCCAAGGAGGATGAGAAGATCCGGTTCCGCGACATTGTCGCCCAGCCGCGCAAGATCATCTCTTCGCCGACCTGGTCGGGGCTGGAATCGGAGAAGGTCTGCTACAATGCCGGCTACACCAATGTCCACGAACTGATCCCCTGGCGCACCATCAGCGGACGCCAGCAGCTCTACCAGGATCACCTGTGGATGCGGGCGTTCGGCGAGGCGTTCTGTCTCTACAGACCACCAATCGACACCAAGACAATCAATCCGGTGATTGAGAGCAAGTCGAACGGCCGGCCCCAGGTGGTGCTGAACTTCATTACGCCGCACCAGAAATGGGGCATTCACTCGACCTATTCGGACAACCTGATGATGCTGACGCTCAACAGGGGCGGACCGGTCGTATGGATCTCCGAGACGGATGCGAAAACAGCCGGGATTGTCGACAATGACTGGGTCGAGGTCTTCAACGTCAATGGTGCGATTGTTGCCCGTGCGGTTGTATCGCAGCGCATGAAGGACGGAACGATCTTCATGTACCACGCACAGGAAAAGATCGTGAATACCCCGGGTTCGCAAACGACCGGCCAGCGCGGGGGCATTCACAACTCCGTCACCCGGGCGATCACCAAGCCGACCCACATGATCGGTGGTTACGCGCAGCAATCCTACGGCTTCAACTACTACGGAACCGTCGGTGCGAACCGTGACGAATTCGTCGTGGTTCACAAGCTGGAAAAAGTCGATTGGATGGAAGGTCCTTACAAGGGACCGGTGTCTACGAACACGGAGGCAGCAGAATGAGAATCCGCGCACAAATCGGAATGGTGCTGAACCTCGATAAATGCATCGGGTGCCACACCTGCTCGGTGACCTGCAAGAATGTCTGGACCAACCGTGAAGGCGTCGAATACGCCTGGTTCAACAATGTCGAGACAAAGCCGGGCGTCGGTTATCCCAAGGAGTGGGAAAACCAGAAGAAATGGAATGGCGGCTGGGTTCGCAACGGGAACGGCAAGATCGAACCCAAGATGGGTGCCAAGTGGCGTATCCTGTCGAAGATCTTCGCCAACCCGGACCTGCCTGAAATCGACGACTACTACGAGCCGTTCGATTTCGACTACGGCCATCTGCAGACGGCCGGCGAAAGCCAGACGACACCGACGGCGCGTCCGCGCTCTCTCATCAGCGGCGAGCGCATCGAGAAGATCGAATGGGGTCCGAACTGGGAAGAAATTCTCGGCGGGGAGTTCTCCAAGCGGTCGCAGGACTACAATTTCGATGGCGTCGAGAAAGAGATTTACGGCGAATTCGAAAACACCTTCATGATGTACCTGCCGCGGCTGTGTGAGCACTGCCTCAATCCGACCTGTGTCGCGGCCTGTCCGTCCGGTGCGATCTATAAACGCGAAGATGACGGCATTGTCCTCATCGACCAGGAAAAATGCCGCGGCTGGCGTATGTGCGTGTCGGGCTGCCCCTATAAGAAGATCTACTACAACTGGTCTTCGGGCAAATCGGAAAAATGCGTCTTTTGCTATCCGCGCATCGAAGCCGGTCATCCGACAGTCTGTTCCGAGACCTGTGTCGGGCGGATCCGTTACCTCGGGGTCATCCTTTATGATGCCGATGCGATTTCCAACGCCGCTTCAACCTCGGATGAAAAGGATCTTTACGAGGAGCAGTTGAATGTCTTCCTCGATCCGAACGATCCGAAGGTCATTGAACAGGCACGCAAGGATGGTATTCCCGAGGCATGGCTGGATGCTGCCAAGCATTCGCCGGTCTACAAGATGGCGATCGACTGGAAAGTCGCGTTTCCGCTGCACCCGGAATACCGCACGCTTCCGATGGTCTGGTACATCCCGCCACTCTCACCGCTGCAGTCTGCCGCTCAAACCGGCAAGATCGGCGTTGAAGGCGAGATGCCGGATGTGAAATCGCTGCGCATTCCGGTCCGCTACCTGGCAAACCTGCTGACGGCAGGCAAGGAGGCTCCGATTGTCTCGGCGCTTGAGCGGATGCTGGCGATGCGGGCTTACATGCGCGCCAAGACCGTTGACGGAGTGATCGACGAGGCCATTGCCGAAAAGGCGGGGCTCACCGGCCAAATGGTCGAGGACATGTATCACGTCATGGCGATCGCCAATTACGAGGATCGCTTCGTCATTCCGACAACCCACCGGGAAATCAGCGAGGACGCTTACGACGTACGCGGCTCCTGCGGCTTCTCCTTCGGAAACGGCTGCTCGGGCGGTGCGTCGGATACCGATCTCTTCGGTTCACGGCGGACAAGGACGACGCAGACGCCAACCGATCTCTTCAAGGAGCAGGTCTGATGAACCGTACTCTCAAGATTGTTTCGCTGCTGCTGTCCTATCCCACAAAGGAGCTTCAGGACGGCATTCCCGAACTCAACGCCGCATTGGCTGACGATGTCGGCGTCGACAAGCGGGCGGTGCTTTTGCTGACAAGGCTTGCCGACGATATCGCCGCGCTTGATCTTTATGACGCCCAGGAGCGGTACGTTCATCTCTTTGACCGGACCCGCACGCTCTCGCTGCACCTCTTTGAGCATGTGCATGGCGAAAGCCGCGACCGCGGCGGAGCAATGGTTGACCTGATGGAAATGTACCGCAACGGCGGTTTCGACATCAATGCCAGGGAACTGCCGGATCATCTGCCGATGTTCCTGGAGTTTTTGTCGGTGCGGCCTGAACCCGACGCGCGCGAGTCGTTGGGCCAGACAGCCCATATTCTCGCAGCACTGCGCGAACGGCTGAAAAAACGCAAATCCATCTATGCCAATGCCTTTGCGGCCCTGGAGATCATCGCCCGGGAAAAGCCGGACGAGGCTCTGCTTGAAGGTCTGCTTCAGGAGCCCCTGGACGACCCGGACGACCTGGAGGCCCTTGACCGCATTTGGGAAGAGGAGGTTGTGACCTTCGGCGGCAATGCCGGAGAGAATGCCTGCGGGCCGGACCGCCTGCAACGCCAGATGCGCGCCCATCAACGCAAGCCGGATAGCGGTGCGGCCGCGCCGCACGCCTGAACGGAGGCTTTCATGTCGAATTATCTCAATACACTGCTCTTTACCGTTTATCCTTATGTGGCGCTGGCGATCATGATTATCGGCTGCATCCTGCGATATGACCGGGAGCCCTATAGCTGGCGATCGGGTTCATCCCAGCTCCTGCGGCGCAAGCAGCTCGTCTGGGGCTCGGTACTGTTCCATGTCGGTATCCTGTTCCTGTTCTTCGGGCACTTTGTCGGTCTGCTGACGCCGCATTTCGTTTACGCGCCCTTCATCTCGGCGGAAGCAAAACAGATGCTGGCCATCGTCGCCGGCTCGATTGCCGGCATCATCTGCTTCATCGGGCTGACCATGCTCATCCATCGACGGTTCTTTGACGAGCGTATCCGCGCAACCTCGACGTTTGCCGACAACGCGATCCTGATCATCCTGTGGATGCAGCTTGTTCTTGGCCTGATTACCGTTCCCTATTCGCTGCAGCATGCTGACGGTTCGGTCATGCTGGCGCTATCGGAATGGGCACAGCGTATTCTCACGCTGCGCATCGACGGAACGGCGGAACTGGTCGCGGCACAGTCCTGGCCCTATCAGCTGCATATTCTGCTTGGGCTGACGATCTTCCTCATCTTCCCGTTCTCGCGGCTGGTGCACATGTTGTCTGCGCCGATACGTTATCTGTGGCGCCCCGGCTATCAGGTCGTGCGCGAGCGTAATCGTCGCGAAAACCCAAACCGGATCCCGGCGGAGTAAGTCATGGCGACGATCTACACAAACCCCTCGTTAAACCCCGGCCACAAGGCCGGGGACAGCTATTCCGGTTACAAGGAGCCCGACACCTCGGTGCCGCCCAAGGCAAAACCCGTCACCAGGGAACTGAGCGTCAACGGCGTGGTTATTGAGGAGTCGGAGCTGCTTGCCGAAGCACAGAACCACCCGGCTGAAAATCCGGGTCAGGCTCTGGCGGAGGCTGCGCGGGCCCTCGTCATTCGTGAACTGCTCTGGCAGGAAGCAATGCGCCTTGATGTGAACGCAACACCTGCAACCGACGGGCAGGGGCGTTTGGAAGAACAAAAAGACGCGGCGATCCGAGTTCTGATCGAACAGCAAGTCGATGTCCCTTCTGCTGACGATCGCGCCTGCCGCCGGTACTACGATCAAAACCCGGAGCGGTTTTCTTCAGAAGCGCTGATCGAGGCGCGGCATATCCTTCTGGCTGCGCCACCTGACAATGCCGGTGCCCGGAAGGAAAAACGGGCTCTTGCGGAGCAGTTGATCAGTCGGCTCAAGGAGCATCCCGAGGAGTTCCAGGCCCTTGCCCGGTCCTATTCAGATTGTCCGTCGAAGGAGCATGGCGGAAATCTCGGCCAACTGTCGCGCGGCAGTACCGTACGCGAGTTCGAAAAGGCGGTTGCAAGGATGAACGAAGGGGATATGTCCCAAAACCCGGTAGAAAGCCGTTTCGGTTTTCATATCGTTTTGATCGAGCGCAAGGTGCCCGGCCGCAGGCTGCCCTATGAAATGGTTCGCGAACGTATTGGGGTATGGCTTGAAGCCGGAACATGGTCCAAAGCGGTATCCCAATACATATCCATTTTGGCAGGGTGTGCTGACATCCGGGGTGTGAACCTGGAGGCGGGTGACGGACCCCTCGTGCAATAGGATCAGTAGCCATGAACAGGCATGAGGAAGCAAGAGCCACGGCAATAATGGCGTTGAAAACGCCGCCGCCGGTTGCGCAATTCCTCACGCCGCTTCAATACATCCTGACCGACCATTTTCGTCAGCGTACGCTTTGCCAGGTAATGGAAGAGTTTGCCGAGGGCGGAGCTTTCGATGAGGACAAGGTGGGTGCAGCCTTGCACTTTATGATGTCCGACTTCAGCCTGCATGTCATTGACGAGGAAGAGGATCTATTCCCTCTGTTGAGGCAGCGTGCGATGCCGGAGGACGATATCGAGGAGGTGCTTGATGACCTCAGCGCAGAGCATGCAACCGACAGGACCGATGCCGATGATATAACCGGCATATTGCGTGATGCGATCGAAACCGGAGGCAAGGGATTTCCAGGCGCTGACGGCAGTGAGTGGCTGAGACGTTTTGCCAAGAACGAACGCCGGCACCTGATCGTCGAGAACGCCATTGTCATGCCGCTTGCCCGTGCGCGGCTGTCCGCTGCGGATTTGCGCAGTCTTGGCCGACGGATGGCCGCCCGGCGAGGAATTGAGTATCCCGGCAAAGTTGATGTCGACCAGTCATAGTAGGGCCGTTGCCGGTCGATAGGACGATCAGCCTTACAAATCGACTGAAAAGGGTGTAAAAGACTGTAATGTCAAGGAGTTTTGGATGAGTGCAGTACCTTCCCATATGCTCGCTGCGATACGGTTTGCGCCGGAGTTTCACGTTGACGCGGTGCTTGACGAAACCGTTCAGTCCCTGCGTGGCGACGGCCTTCGCATTGCCGGTGTCGTGCAGCGCGAAAAGCCGGAGAGCAATGGCTGTTGCCCCATCACATTTCTGGAGGATGTGGCAACGGGACGTCGGTTGCGGATTTCCCAGGCGCTCGGGTCCGGTTCAAGAGGATGCCGCCTCGATCCGCAAGCCCTTGCGGATGTCTGCGGCACATTGATTGCGACTGTTGAAAGCGGTGTCGATCTTCTGGTGCTTAACCGGTTCGGCAAAGGTGAGGCGGACGGTCACGGTTTCCGGTCTGTGATTGAAAAGGCGCTTGATCACGGCGTTCCCGTATTGACGGCCGTGCGCGATACCTACCTGACGGATTTTGGAACCTTTGCCGGCGGCATGGCTGACACGTTGCCGCCACGAGCAGATGCGGCCATTGAGTGGGGGCGCATTGCCGCCGGTGTGGTGCACGATCAGGACAGCGCTGCCTGATTTCCCGTGGTGCGCTGCACAAAAAATGTGCTCGTCGCCCCTTATTTCGCCGTTGATGCATAGCCTGCCCAGTCAGTGCACGTGAGTATTTTTTTCTAAGTGCATGAAAAGAAAGATATTTTGATCTTATCTTCCGTTTGGCACATGGCTTGCTTTGTTATCAGCGGGTCCAGAGGGGACCGTCAAAGGGCGCCAATGGGTGTCCCGGAGGTAAGGCCACCGGCAGCATGGTTCGTCAGAAATCAGCGCCGGTGGCCTTTATTGTTTCGGCGTGTCGTTCGAGCGATGTTCAGATACCGTTTGCAAGGTCGTTTGCCAAAAAATCCGCCAGGGTATCGGATGTGAGGGCGGCCTTTTCGATTTGCAGGTAATGGCCGCAATTGTCCAAAACGGTCTGTTTTGAGGTTCCGAGTTTTTCCGACAGCGAAACCGCCGTCTCGGCGGGCACCATCCTGTCATCGGCAGCGGCGACAATCAGAACCGGAATGGCAACGTCGACCAGTCGATCGGTCAGGTCGTACCGGCTACAGGCCAAAAAATCGTCATAAACAACGTTTTGCGGGCAATTGAGAAGGCGCTCGCGGGCGGCTTGCTTGAGATCATCATCGACCTCGCGATGCCAAGAATATTTGACGATATTGCCGACCGTTGCCTCAAACTGGTTTTGAAGCCCGTCCAGAATGGCAGGGCTCACGGCCAGCTTCGCCGCACCGGCAAGAAGTGAAATGCCCGCAAGGCGGGGATTTTTGTCAGCTGCGAGCGTGAGCGCAATGGCAGCACCCATGGAATGGCCGACGAGAAGCACGCGCTGCAAGTTCAACGCATCAAGAAAACCTGCAATGGCCTCGGCGTAACCCGCCACCGATTGCCGGCTGGCGCCCGCCGATTTGCCATGTCCCGGCAAATCGACGGCAATGACCGGAACCGAGCTCAAACGGGTCTCGTCTGCTTGTTGCATGTCCAACCAGCTGGCCGGCCAGTCCGCCGTGCTGCCGCCGGCGCCATGAACCAGAACGACCGCCAACCCGTCAGCGCGTTCGTCTGCACCATTGTGGCGGTAAAACATCTCGTCGCCATTGATCGTGACAGTCGGCATGGGCTCTCCGTTCCTTTCTCAATACTTTCACGCGTTTTGGACGCTATTCCAGCGTGTTTTAGGTTTCGTGACCAGGAAGGATAATGCATATTTGCGAAATGAATGTTAGTTAATTTCCTGGCAGTGCAGCATCATGCGCCTGCATCTTGGTTGACAGTTTCCAAGGGCGCCAATAGCCAGATTTACTGGCGGCCCCGAGCTGGCTGATTGAAGAGGGAGGCTGGAATTGACGGATACCTCGGATCACCGACCGCCGGAACGGGCCGACTGTTTGCAGGCGGGCCTTTATGTTGACAGCGGTTCGGATGCGGTGCGGCGTTTCACCCTCGATGCGCTTGAAAGCGCCAAGGCAACAACCGACACGCAAAAGGCGGTAGCCCTCTACAACGCCGTGCGCGACGGTTTTCGCTACAACCCCTACAGTATCTCGATGCGTGCCGAAGACTATAAGGCCAGCCATATCGTCAAAACGCAGTCCGCGTACTGCGTTCCGAAGGCGATATTGCTGACTGCATGTCTGAGGGCGGCCGGCATACCGGCTGCCGTCGGTTTTGCCGATGTCCGCAATCATCTGAATTCTCCCAAGCTTGCCGAACTGATGGGATCGGACCTTTTTATCTATCACGGCTATGTCCAGCTCTGGCTGGGTGACAGCACGTTCAAGGTGACGCCGGCCTTCAACTCCGAGATGTGCGAGCGCTTTGGCGTGAAGCCCCTGGATTTCGACGGCACCGCGGATGCTTTGTTCCATGAATATGACGCGGATAACCGTCGTCACATGGAGTATGTCAACGACCGCGGCATCTACCAGGACCCTCCGATTGTCGAGATACTGAGTACGTTCAAGGCGTTTTATCCGCGCCTTGCTGAGTTTGCCGCCGGTGCGAGCCGGCAAGGCCAGGAACCCGTTGATGCCGCTTTCCTTGGAAACGGCTGACACCAACCATCTGAAACAGGGACATTTCAATGACCGATCGATATGCGGCCTATTCGAAACTCAAGCTCGACTATCCTGCCGACCGCATTCTCAGGATAACGTTCAGCAATCCGGAAAGCTTCAACTCGGTTGACGGCGAAACCCATGGACAACTCACTGAGATCTGGCGCGAGATCGATCACGACCCGCAGATCAATGCGGTCATCGTGACCGGCGAGGGCAAGGCCTTTTCTTCAGGTGGCGACTTCAAGCTGATTGAGGAGATGGCGGATGACTACGCCATCTTGATGCGGGTCTGGAAGGAAGCAAAGGACCTTGTCTACAATATTGTCAATTGCAATACGCCCATCATTTCCGCGATCAACGGCCCGGCGGCCGGGGCCGGCCTGGTGGTCGGGCTGCTTGCCGACATATCGATTGCCGGAAAAGCCGCGCGGATCGTGGACGGCCACCCGCGTCTCGGTGTTGCAGCGGGTGATGTCGCGGCAATCATCTGGCCGCTGCTTTGCGGTATGGCGAAAGCCAAATACTATCTTTTGACCGGTAAGCCCATGACCGGCGAAGAGGCGGAACGTATTGGACTTGTATCACTGTGCGTGGAAGATGCGGAGCTCCAGGAAACGGCCCTGACGATCGCGAAAGACCTTTCCAGCGGCTCGCAAAGCGCCATCCGGTGGACCAAATATTCGCTCAACAACTGGCTGCGTTCTGCAGGGCCGATATTCGACACGTCCACGGCCCTTGAAATGCTCGGTTTCATGGGGCCGGACGTGCGTGAAGGACTTGCGTCCCTGCGCGAAAAGCGCAAACCGGAGTTCGACCCGGATTGTCCGATTTAAGTCCGGTCAACTCATTGTCAGGCCACCGGAAACAGAAACGGTCTGTCCGGTAATGAATTCCGCATCGTCACTGGCAAGGAAACAGACGATGCCCGGGAAATCGGACGGTCGCGCCAGCCGACCGACAGGTATGGCTTTTTCCAGCGCCGCCTTGATGCGCTCTCCTTGTCCGTCACCGGCAAATTCGGCAAAGAGCGGCGTATCGGTCGGTCCCGGACAAACGGCATTCAGCCGTATGCCGCTGCGTGCGAGCTCGCGGGCCATTGTCTTCGTGAATGCGATGATCCCGCCCTTGCAGGCGGAGTAGACAGCTTCGCCGGTTGAGCCGACACGGCCGGCATCCGACGCGATGTTGATGACCCGCCCGCGTCCTTGCTCGATCATGATGGGCAGAACGGCGTGGTGAACATGCAGCGGGCCATAAAGGTTGATGTCGATCACCTTGGTCCAAAGGTCGGTGTCCGACTCCACGAAAGGCACAAGCCGGTCCCAGCCGGCATTGTTGACAAGGATATCGATGCTGCCGTTCTGCGTGAGTTCGGCGACGGCCTCAAAGACAGCGGCCCGGTCTGTTATGTCGACCTGGTACGCCTTGGCGGCGCCCCCTGCTTTGGTGATGGTTCCGGCGATGTTTTCCGCACCGGCCCTGTCGAGGTCAAAAATGGCGACATGGGCACCTTCCTCTGCAAGACGCCGGCTGATGGCAGCGCCGATGCCGCTCGCGCCGCCTGTCACAATCGCGTTCCTGCCTTTGAGCCCTCGCATGACATTACTCCGCAAACTGCTTTGGTTACCAATCCGCGTGAGAATAGCCTGATCTTTTGCCTTGTGCGATTGGGTGCGGCTTTTGGTCCATTCCGGGCCGGGATGCTGATTGTCGGGGAAGGGCGTTTGTCCGATCGGAAAGGTCGCCGGCTTTGGCGCGGATGTACGACAATGCGCGTCTGTTCAGCCAAAACGGGGAAGGTTTTGCAAGATACCCATGTAACTCCATGAAAATATTATTTTTTATTTCCGATTGGCGGTCCGGTCATAATTGAGGCGCTAAACCGTGATGGCCATTGTTGCCCAAAAAAAGGGCGTAATCGCGCTAAAGCCGTTGACCACGCTCGAGTGACTCTCCATGTTGAGAAAGGAGGGGGCGAAGCCCAGGCTGTTGTGAGCGACGATCGCTCAAGGGTGGACTATGACGTTGTATATTGTATGGGCACTGATCGGCCTGCAGGTCAAGCACTACATTGCAGACTATACGCTCCAGTGGCCGTCCATGATCGCCGGAAAATGCGACCTGAAAAAAGCGGGTGGATACACGCACGCCGCTATCCATGTGGCGATGACCTTGCCGATCCTTCTGCTGTGCGGGCTGTCGCTGGCCACGATTGCGGCTTTGGCTGTATTTGAATTCGTCGTCCACTATGCGACGGACTACGCCAAGGGCTGGTACGATTGCAAACACAAGCTTGATGTGAACACCCGCCATTTCTGGGCTGTGCACGGCGCGGATCAACTGGTCCATCAGTTGACCTACGCGATCATCCTGGCAGTGATCATGATGTCGATGCGGGTTTGACCAGACGGTTGGCTGGTTTCAATCAACCGCTGGCGCGCTGATCCAGAACATGGGCAAGATCCGATGTCGTGTTGGCAAGCCTGCGGGCAAGTTCCCTGATGACTTCGACGGCGACATCGGGAAACTCGCCGATGAGTTCCATAAGGTTCTCGCGCTTGAGTTCCAGCAGGGTGAGTTGCCCGCGCGCCTTGACGGATGCCGTTCGCGGTACGTCGCAGAAAGCCGATATCTCTCCAAAAAGCGCGTTTGAACCGAGTTTTGCAACGACAACCTGGGTGTCCCCGCTGTCTGACAGAATATCCGCCTCGCCGCTGGCGATCAGATAGGCCGACGTGCCGTTTGATCCCTGCGCGAAAACCTCTTCACCGTCATCGAAGACGAGCTGGGTGGACGTATAGGCAATCAGCTTGAGTTTGCTTGGGTCGACGCTCTCAAAAAGCGGCACCTTCTGCAGCATGGCGACATCATCATCAAGCGTGCTCATTACAAATCTCCTGCTTTCCCATCGCCTTTATTCTCACAATATCAATTGGCCATCGCTTCAAGGCGCTCGGAAACCTTTTCCGGCGCTCCTTGGGACACAATCCGTCCGTGCTCCATCAAGAGTATTCTGTCGAAATCGTCCCAGCCGCCATTGTCTAGCGGTACACAGATGACACCCATATTGCGGGTGCCGTCCTGTTTGCCCATTTCCACAATGGTGTGGACAATTCTCATCCGTTCCCCGGCTTCAAGTGCCGAGAGCGCCCGGTTAAGAATAACAATGTCGGGCTGTTTCAACAACGCGCGCACCAGTTTCAGTTTCTGAGCCTGATTGCTAGAAAGATTGCGTCCGCCGTTGCCGATGTCGAATGACAGGCCGACATGGAAGACCGTGTCCGCAACTCCGCAACTCTCAAGCAGTGTCTTGATGGATTTCAGTACACGCTCGCGCGCGCCGATGCGGCGTGAATCGATCCGGCCGAAAAGGATATTGTCCAGGACGGACAGGGAAGGGTTGAAGCGGTCGGGATCGTGGAAAGCGACCGCATCGTTTTCCTGTTTGTCCAGCTCTTCGCGCAGCGTCTTGCGCGCCGCCAGAAACTGGTCCTGCAATTGCTGATCGACCAATCCGAAACGCGTCTGGGCCTCGCAGTAGTCGAAGGCCAGATCCAACATGGCTTCCAAATCGGCCTCGCTGGCATCGGACATCTTTTTGCCGGAGAGTTTTTCCAGGGCGAGTTTCATTTCCTGAAGGCGTTCAGGCGAGGGGCCGCCCGAGCGCTGCAACAGCGTGCTGTCTTCTGCCAGATCGCCGAACAGTTCGACATTGTTGCGTGCAATCTCAAGGCCGATGTCAAAGAGGCGCGACAGAAGCCCCATTTCATTCAAAAGTTTTCTGACCATCCGGTTTGCCGGCAAGCCTTCCTGGCTGAAGGACTCGTCCACGGATGTGCCGAAAATCAGGTTCTCGCCTATGGTCAGTTGATGGCTGTATTTTTCGGGATCGAACAGCTCGACAGCACCCCTGGAGCTTTCCCCCGATTGATTGTCAGCAAACTGGCGTCTTGCCTCCATGATGCCCGAGATCACCGTCTCGTCCGCGTTTGCCTCGAGCCGGCGCAGCAGCCCGTATTCGAGGACGTCTTCATAAAGGTCGACGCTGTGCATGATTGAAAGCAAACGGTCGGCGATCTCACCGGTCGGCCACTCCACATTCACTTCTGCCCCGAAGCTCGGATCCTTCACTTCGCCGGCTTTTGCCGATATCGGTTCGTTTTCATAGGGGCTGAATGCCGCTCCCGATCCGTCTTCCCCAAGGATCGGCGGTGCATCGCCGGTAAAGGGCAGGGTCTCTGCGAGGGCGGAACGAAGGCTGCCCCCTGCAAAGAAGATATTGCTGTCGGCATAGCCGATGCGCTGGCCCGTCTGCCTTTCAGGTACGGATCTCAGATCCTCTCCGTCGAGGGTGATGTGACCCGAACTTGTGACCAGGAGCCTTGCCAGAACCTCGGCGACATATTCGGCACCTGAATCGGCATTGCCGACAATCGCGAGTGCTTCGTTGCGCGAAATCGAATTGGTGAAATCCTGGATCACGGGCTGCTCCTGGGAATCCAGAACGGTCACGTGATCCAGTTCAAACCCGTCCCTTATCGGATCGGCCGGTTTGTCGCCGGGCTCCTGACGGGCTCCTGGCATAATCGGCGTGTTGGCAAAATCCTCAACGGCCTGTTCGTAGCGAATCTGGTTCAACAGGCGTTGCTGGTCCCAGTCGATGATGCCTTTGATCGGGGAGGGCAGGTCCTTATAGGCGGCGATGGAGGCGACGAGCGCGCCTAGATCCATGCGGCCGGTGATAACCAGGTAGCCGCCCAGAAGATAGAAGATGAAGGCCAGGAACTGGATCAGGAAATTGTTGAGGAACTTGACCTGGAACTTACGCTGATAGAGCTCGAAACGGATGACCACAATGCGCCGGAGCATCTGCCAGATGTTGGAACGTGCGCGGTTTGAGGTGCCGTGCAGGTGGACATCGTCCATGCCTTGTACGAATTCACCGATCCTGCCGGACAGTTTACGTGCCGTTTGCTGGCGCTGGCGTCCGAGTTCCAGCAGCCGGCGGCGAAGCCGCGGGATGATCCATGCCTGAAAGAGGACGATCACCAGGGTAATAACCCCGAACATGGTGTTTTGCAGGAACAGGAAGGTCAGGCCTGTCAGTGCTTGCGCACCGAGAAACACCGGGGCCGAGAACGCATCGCCGAAAAACTGCCCGAGCGGCTCGACTTCGTCCTTGATGACACTGGTTATCTCCGAAGGCTTGACGCTTCGCGCCTTTGCGATGGGATAACGCAGGACACGGTCGAACAGTTCGTAGCGCAGGCGACGCAGGAGTTTTTCGCCAAGCTTGCCCTTGTAGGTGTTGATGTAGAGCTTGAACCAGCCGTTGAGGGCAACGGCGACCAGAAAGCCCAGCGCCAACGCGATGAGCATTTGCTGGCGGTCGAGTTGCAATCCGCCGAAGAGATTTATCGTCTGCCCGAAAAGCGTATCGGCAAAGGGCAGATCGATGGACAGGAAAGGCTGTGTTGCCTGGGGCGAATCAAAACCGTCTCCCTGAATCGGGCCATTGACGATGAGCTTTGGCAACTGAAGCATCTGAAAATAGACCGGCATGGAGACCAGGACCACGACAAAGATCCAGACCTGCTGCTTGCGCGAGTGATCCCAGATGTATCGAAGAAGATTACGCTGCAAGGTTGTCCTCAGTTGCGTGGCACGGCCGCCGCCCCGGATTGCCCGATGGAACAGCGCCTGAACCCTTGACCGAAGGCATGACCAAGTCAAGACGGGCTGCCAAAGGGTCGGGTCCAAAATAACCGTTATCGGCATTTTTTTACCCGGTTTCCCTCGGCCTTGCAAAACAAACCGTTGGCTCAATTGGCGGCGGCGGTGGATGCGCGCGGCGTTCGCACGGGGTTCTTGTCGTTCGGACAGTTTTGGACGCATAGTCAGCCGACAACATCAAACAGTATTGGCAGGTTGAATCTTATGAACGTATCGGATGCACTCACGTCCCGAATTGCGTGCCGCGCTTTTAAGCCGGACCCCGTGCCTGAGGAGACGGTTCGCACCATACTTGAGACTGCCAGGCAGGCACCTTCCGGCGGCAATCTGCAGCCCTGGCATGTCTACGTTCTGTCAGGCGCGTCGCTTTCCGGGCTGATTGCGGATGTTGGCGAACGCTCTATTGCAACGCCGCGCGGGGCGCCGACACAATACGAGATCTATCCGAAATCACTGAAAGAACCCTATTCATCCCGCCGCTTCAAATGCGGCGAGGATCTTTATGCCACGCTCGGCATTTCGCGGGAGGACAAGGCGGGCAGGGTCGCGCAATTCATGCGCAATTACGCCTTTTTCGGAGCGCCGGTTGGCCTGTTCATTTACCTCGACCGAACCATGGGTCCGCCGCAATGGGCCGATACCGGGATTTTTCTTCAGAGCATCATGCTTCTGGCGCGTGAGTACGGGCTTCATACCTGCCCGCAGGAGGCCTGGGCCGTTTGGCATGAAGCCGTGTCCGCCCATCTTGATCCACCGGATGAGTGGATGCTGTTTTGCGGTATGGCTCTTGGCTACATGGATGAGGACGCGCCCGTGAACACCCTGCGTACCGAGCGGGCGGGCGTCAGTGAGTTTGCAACATTCCTCAGATAGGGCCTTTGGTTAGCGCAGCCTGGGATTGAGTGCGTCCCGCAACCAGTCGCCAAGCAGGTTGACGGACAGTGCAAGCAGCAGTAGCGCCACCGACGGGAAAAGCAGGATCCACCATTCGCCGGAGAACAGAAAACCCTGGCCGATGCGGATCAGGGTTCCGAGCGACGGCTGGGTGGGCGGTGCGCCGACGCCCAGAAACGAAAGGGTCGCTTCGGCAATGATCGCCAGGGCGAGGCTGATGGTCGCGATGACCAGAACCGGGCTGAGAACGTTCGGCAGGATATGACGCAACATGACGGCAAACGGGCTCCGGCCGATCAGTTTCGCCGCCTGGACATATTCCTTGTTCTTTTCAACCAGTGTCGCGCCGCGCACAACGCGCGCAAACTGAACCCAATCGGAAAGCCCGATGGCAAGGATCAGCACCCAGATCGCCATCTGGTCGCGCATGTCGACCGGTGTGAAGCCCTTGGCGATTCCAAAGATGAGCATGGCAACGAGAATGGCGGGAAAGGTCAGCTGTATATCGGCAATGCGCATGATGACCGCATCGGTCCAGCCGCCGAGATAACCGGCCAGAAGACCCGTGCTTACGCCCAGAACCATTGCAAACAGCACCGCCATGAAGCCGACGAAAAGAGAAACACGCATGCCGTAAAGAATGGTTGAGAACATGTCGCGACCCTGACCGTCCGTACCGAGAAAGAAGGAATCGCCGGTAAAGGCGTTGGGTGTCATGGGGGCCGAAAACCCGTTCATCAGGTTCAATGTTGATGGATCATAAGGATCATGCGGGGCGATGAGCGGCGCAAACAGCGCCCCAAGAATGAGAGTTGTCACCACCAGGGTCGAAACCATCGCCAATGGAGAGCGGCGGAAAGACCACAGGAAATCCGATTGCCAGGCGGTTGCCAGTACGCTCATCAGCCCTTGGCCTCCGCAACGCCCTCTGTCCGCAGCCGTGGATCGACGGCAAAATAAAGCAGGTCGACAATCAGATTGATGGCAACGAACATGACGGAGATGAGCAGCAGATAGGCCGCCATGACCGGAATGTCGACAAACTGGATTGCATTGACGAACAGCAAGCCGACGCCGGGCCATTGAAACACCGTCTCGGTGATGATGGCGAAAGCGATGATGGACCCGAGCTGCAGCCCGGTTACCGTGATTACCGGCACAAGGGTGTTTTTCAAAGCATGGCGAAAATGCACAACCCGGTCGGGCAGGCCACGCGCCCGGGCGAAGCGAATATAGTCCTGGCGCAAGACCTCCAGCATTTCCGAGCGGACAAGTCGCATGATCAGCGTCATCTGATAAAGACCGAGGGTGATTGCCGGCAGGATCAGGGCCTTGAGGCCGGACTCGGTAAGAAAACCGGTCGTCCAGCTGCCGACCTTTACGGTTTCTCCGCGGCCGAAGCTCGGCAGCCATCCAAGTTCGACCGAGAACAGGTAGATCAGCAATATTCCGATCAGGAAGGTCGGCAGCGAAACGCCGATCAGCGACAGGCCCATGATGATATTGGCCGCCAGCCCATTTCGCCTTATGGCGGTGAAGACACCCATCACAATACCGATCGTAATCGCCAGCAGGCCCGATACGGCCGCCAGTTCCAGCGTCGCTGGTGCGCGTTCAGCCAGAATGTCGGCAACGGGCCGGCCCTGCCGGTAGCTGACGCCGAAGTCGCCGTGTGCCGCATTGCGCATGAACTTGTAATACTGGACGGGAAAGGGCTCATCGAGACCGAGCTGCGTGCGCAGTCGCTCAACGTCCGCCTCGGTGCGTTCCTGGCCGAGCATATTGTCGATCGGGTCGCCAACGAAACGAAACATGGAAAACGCAACCAGGCCGACGATGAATAGAACGACGACCGCCTGGAAGGTACGTTTTATCGCGTAGGCCAGCATGGGTTGGCCTTGATCAGTTGACGTTCACCCATCTGAGGATAAAGAAATTGTCCGGGCGTTGCGTCATGTCGATATTGCTTCTGGAACCCCAGACGAGCGGCTGGACGTAAAGCGGCACATAGGCCGTTTCGTCACGTAGGATTGTTGCTGTCTCGTCAAGCATAGCCTGACGCTTGGCATCATCGATTTCCGACTGGATCATTGGCAACAGAGTGTCGACGCGCTCGTTTGAGAAGCCTCCGAAATTCCAGGAGCCGAGTTTCTTTTCCGCATTGGGCGTTGCCATCAGGAAGCGGATTGGATGTTCGGCATCGAATGTCCCGGGCGACCAGCCGAGCAGGTACATGTCGTAATTGTCGGCGCGCAATTCCGGCCAGTAATTACGCACGGGCATGGCGTCCAGTTCGGCTTTCAGACCGATCTGCGCGAGCATGCCTACGACGCCCTGACAGACAGCCTCGTCGTTGAGATATCGGTCGTTCGGACATTTCAGCCCAAAGGAGAACCCGTCAGGAAATCCTGCTTCGGCGAGCAGGGCCTTGGCGCCCTCGATGTCGTAGGCAGGCCTGTCTCCAACCGCTTGCGAGTAACCGCGCATGGCCGGACTGACGAGCTGGTTTGCCGGCTCTGCATTGCCCCGCATGATGGTTGCGAGGATCGCATCGACATTGACGGCCTTTGCCACTGCTTCGCGTACGCGCGCATCTTGGAACGGATTGGGCTTGCCTGCATCGCCGGTATATTTGATTTCATCGGCCTCGTGCCCGAAGCCGAGCATGATGACACGGGCCTCGATGCCCTGCAGTACCTTGACGTCATCACGCCCCTTGAGGCGTTCGGCATCCTGGATCGGGACCGGGTTGATCATGTCAACATCGCCGGACAGCAGTGCGGCGACAGCTGTGGCCGGATTCTGGATCGGCGTGAATTCGGCCCGTGTGACGTTGTGTTCGGCCTCTCCCCACCAATCCGGGAAAGGCACCAGCACGGTTTTCAGTCCGGGCTGACGCTCGGCCACCATGAATGCACCGGTTCCGTTTGCGTTGAGCGTGGCAAAATTGCCTTCCTCCTTGTCGGGCCGCTCGGTGCCGTTGGCGGCTGCCCAGCCGGAATCCATGATCATCCAGTTGGCGATAGAGTCGGGAAAAATGGGATTGGGCTGATTGGTCATGAAGTCGACGGTATAATCGTCGACCACGCGGACCTCCGATACCGGTGCGAACCATGACGAGGTGTCGGCTTCTTCGCTGGATGCGCGCTCATAGGAAAATTTGACGTCTTCGGCGGTGAACTCCGATCCGTCATGGAACTTGACGCCTTCGCGCAGTTTGAAGCGCCAGCCTTCGCCCTGGCCGATGGGTTCCCAACTGACCGCCAGCGCCGGTTCGATGCTCATATTCTTGTCGCGGCGAACAAGGCCTTCATAGACATTGTTGAGGAAGCCGAGAACAGGCGCGGAGTTGACCGCGTGCGGGTCCATCGTTTGCGGGTCGGTGACCGACGCCCAACGGAAGGTTTCCGCGTGTGTCGCCGAGCCTGCCAGCGCGAGAAAGAGAGATCCCAATATCAGTCGCTTCATGACGCAATCCTTTTATGACGATCTGCCTGATACCGTTTTCTCAATAGTCATGGAACGGCGATCGAAATCAGGCAGGCTGTTACCCCTGCAAAGTGGCGGCGCCCGGTCTCCCGGTTGCTTCCGCCAGTCTTCATACCCCGGTCACCGTTATTTGGTTTGCCGAGGCACTGATTGGACAATATGATTGTCTCACGGTGATGGGCAAGTCACCGGTGTGCAATCAAGTCGGCGCGCCGAATGCCTTTGTCCGCTTCAAAGGGCGAGTGTGTCGGGTTCGAGCGTTACGTAGGGTCAAAAGCGGAGGGGTAATATGCAACAACCGGCCGATCGGCAGATAGCCATGGAATCCATTCTCTTGGCCACTGCACCTGCCGATGTTGCAAGCACCATCCTCGACCAGTCCGAGGCCCGCAGTTTTGAACGCGGTGCGACTATTTTTCTGCAGTCTGAGCCGGCCCACAGCGTCTATGTTGTTCTGGAGGGTTGGGTAAAATTGTTCCGGATATCACAGAACGGTGGCGAAGCCATTGTCAGCGTCATGACCAAGGGACAAAGCTTCGGAGAAGCAGTTGCCTTTCGCAATGACGCCTATCCGGTGACTGCGGAGGCAGCGACCGATTGCCGGCTGCTTCAGGTCCGCGCCAATCTGATCCTGACGATGATGAAATCGCGTCCGGAGGTTTGTCTGGCAATGCTGGCGTCGACCTACAAACATCTTCACGGACTTGTTGCGCAAATTGAGCAGTTAACGGCTCAAACGGGAGCCCAGAGGGTCGCTGAGTTTCTGCTTGAGCTTTGCCCGGTGGAGGAAGGCCCGTGTGCCGTCACGCTGCCCTATGACAAGGTGCTGATTGCCGGCAGGCTTGGCATGAAACCGGAGAGCCTGTCGCGTGCCTTTGCCCGCCTTCGTTCGGTCGGCGTCAAGATCAGCCAGAACCAGGCGGCAATTTCCGATGTCAGGCGGCTGCACACCTACGTCGAGTCCGACAGGGCCGATGCGTGGAACTGGGCACAATGAGTGGGCGGTTTGAAACCGTCATTTCGGCAATCGATGCGGCGAATTCGGACGATCCGGCGTTAAAACACGATGGCAATGAGGAGATGCCCGCCGCGTTGCTCTATGGCCGCAGGATGTCAGCCGAGCTTGAACTTGTCGATCCGGGCGCAAGCGAGCTTTTGAAGGTCGCGGCGCGCGGCCAGCATATCGAACGCTGGAAAATGCCACGTAACAGCTATCCGGAGGGGCGTACAGGTTACCTCGCCTGGCGTAAGGCGCAGGCCGTCTTCCACGCACAGCGCGTTGGTCAGATCATGCGCGATGCGGGTTACGATGAGGCCGATTGCGACCGCGCGGGAACGCTTCTGCGAAAAGAGGGCATCAAGCGTGATTGCGAGGTGCAGATGCTCGAAGATGTTATCTGCCTTGTGTTCCTGAAATGGTATTTCGCGGACTTTTCCAGGGAACATTCGTCGGAGAAAGTCTTCCGGATCGTTCAAAAGACAGCCCGCAAGATGTCCGATGAGGTCAGGACCCGCGTTCTTCGCGAGTTTGACTTGCCGGCTGACTTGCTGCCGGCGCTCCAAGCCTGAAAGGGCCGGCCCCGTAGACCGGCGCTATTTCTCAAGTAGGAACCAGTTCGTATCGTTCTGCAACGTCCAGTGGTCCCGCCTGCAGACGAAGCCGTCTATTCGAAGGTCTTGAGATAGGCGATGACGTTCTGTCTGTCTTTTTCCTTCTTCAGGCCCGCGAAACTCATCTTGTTGCCTGGCAGATATGTCTTTGGCTTTTCGAGATAGCCGTCCAGTTCCTCCACCGTCCAGACAAACCCTTCGCCCTTTTTCTCGATGAAAATGGCAGAGTATTTGAAGTCCTCAATCGAGGCGATTTCGTTGTCGACAATGCCGTTGAGGTGAGGTCCGACCTTGTTCTTGGCACCGTCGCCGACCGCGTGGCAGGCTTTGCATTTCCTGAACACCTTTTTGCCTGCGTCTGCGTCGCCATCGGCAAAAGCCGGTGTGGCGAGGACAGCAAGCGCAACCGATGCGATGACTGTTTTCAGGATCGACATAATTATTCCTTTTGATTTTCCGTTAGATCAGGATTTCGAGTGAGACGTTTGGCATCGCTGCAAGTGTCGCGTCGATTTGCTCTCTCGTCATGAGGCAGAAGGCGGTGGAAAGACCGTCGGCCAGCGCCGCGTTGGCGGCAGAAACGGAAACAAGGCTCCATTGACCGCCGGGTCTGCCGGTGCGCGGATCAATGATGTGTCCGATACTGCCGGTTGCATCCAGAACGGTCCCAAGCGGGGCAGATGTCGCCAGGGCGCGATCATTTAAAGGGATCCGGCTTTGAACGCGGCCTTCGGGGTCCACGATCCCGGCGCGCCAGGGGCCGCCCCTTGGCGCTTTGCCGAGGGCGGCAGTTTCTCCCATATTGATGGCGATATCGGTCAGGCCATGCCGGCGCAGGAGAGCGGCTATCTTGTCCGTAACATAACCTTGCGCGATGCCGTTGAGAGTCAGCGCCATGTCACGGGAAGCAAAGGAGAGGGATGCGCCCCGCCTTTCAAGCCCTGTCCAGCCGGTCTGTTCCAGCACCCGGATGATCTGTTTCTCCGTCGGCGCTGTGTTGTTTGCCGAGGTCTGCGCATAGAGCGCCCACAGAGGCTGGATCGTTGGGTCGAATGCGCCCTGCGTTGCGGCATGAAGAGCGTCGCACAGCGAAAGAAGTTCGATCATTTCTGCCGGCGCATCTGACAACCGACCATCCTTGTTCAGACGGGAAAGCGCCGAGTGCGGGCGATAAAGGCTGAAAATGTTCTCAAGCCTTGAGACTTCAGCCTCCACGGCCGCAAAAACTCCGCTTGCCGCGGATGGTTCAACGCCTGCAAGGCTCATCGAGGCCGGCGCGCCAAGCGCGGTGCCGCGCCAATTGGCGACCGGAGCCGAAGCAAGTGCGGATCGCGGCAGAGCGACGGCCGCCGCAGTCAGAGCCAGAAAGCGCCGGCGCTGAAGTCGGGGCATCATCGCGTCGTCTCCCCGGGCAAGTCGAACTCGACCGCGCCCAGAACCGTGTCGTCGGGAATTTCGTCGAGTGTGGCCACCTTGCCGCCGCGCTTTGCGACAAAATTCGAGGCGTCGGTTTCGTCTGCGAATGGCACGACTTCCGGCGCGCCCATGCCGCCCTTCGCGTCGGATCCGATAACAAATTTGGCGCTGCCCGCATCGATCCAATTGCTCATTCCGGGCTCGTCCCAGCTCTTGGCGACGGACATGTTGCTGACATAGACCGCTGTCACCGGAGCCTCACGCTCGGAACTGCGCAGATAGGCGACCGCGTCGCGCACCTGCGCGAAAAACAACGGATTGGGCATGCCTTCCAGATGGATCTGTGCCTTGGGGCCGCCATGTTCGGAAACCCACATCTGGCAGTAATGGCTGAGCGCCTGCTCGGTCAGCGGCACGGGCGGCGGCGCTTCCGCCTTTTCTTCGCTGCAGGCGGAAAGGAAGAGGGCTGCAACAGGCACAAGGAGGATCAGAGCTTTTCTCATGGTTCAACTCTCCTGAAGGCGTGGCGTGCAAGGAAAAAGGCCAGAACCGGCCACAGGATCAGCGAGGCAGGTGCGGCCCAGACGGGCAGGGCGCTTGCTGCGCCCGTCATGCCGTTTGCCAGTGCGACGTTCTCGGAGGCCGAGACGTTCCACAGGCGGAAGGCGTCGGCCGGGTTAAGGGCCAGAAGCCATGGGAAGACGGAACGGGTGAAGACGCCTCCATTGTCGAAGACAACAGCGCCAAGCATGCCAAGGTCGTAGAGCACGACAAAGACCAGCCAGAGACCGGCGGCGAAGCCGGCGGCTGCCGTGGAACTGCGGGCGAGGGCGGACAGAGCGTATCCGAGCGCCAGGAAAACGGCCCCCAGCAGGATCGATGTGGCGATCAGCCGAAGAAGTGCGACAATGCTCTCCTGGCCGGCACCCCCGGCAAAGCCGGCGGCCAGTCCCGCCGCGCCGAAGCCGATGACCATCGCGAGTGCGATGGTGCCCAGATGAGCGACGAATTTGCCAAGCAGGATCTCTCCACGGGAGACGGGATAGGTCAGAAGCAGTGCCAGACCGCCGCGCTCGTTTTCACCGGCAATAGCGTCAAAAGACATCATCAGTGCCAAAAGCGGCGCGAGGTAGACCGACAGGGTTGTCATCGATGCGACGGAAACCGTCAGCAGGTCGACCCCGAGCGCGCCGGTTGGCGCTGCGCCGGCAAATGTCAGCGCCAGGGCGAAGAGCGTCATGATGAGACTTGCCATGACCACCCAGAGATTGCGCCGTGCGATGTGAAATTCTGCCGCTGCGACGGCCAGGATGCGCGACATCATGTGCGATCCTCCCCTGAATAATGGCGATAAAGGTCTTCAAGGCTCGGCGGATCCATCTCGACGTCGATAACGAGATCGCCGAGGGCGGCGATATGGGCGAGACGCTCCATCTTGTTTTCCGGCTGGCACAGAAGTTCGACCGAGGCACCGTTGATACGCTTGCCGCCGAGCCGGGCATGGATTTCCGCCGCGTCGTTGTCGCGCGCCGTCAACATGAGCCTTATCGGCAGCTCGGCACGTGAGCTTAGATGCGCCAGCGTATCGTTGGCGACGAGCTGTCCCTTTCGCATGATGGCGATGCGGTCCGTTCGTGCCTCGACTTCCGTCAGGGCGTGGGAGGCAATGAGGACAGCTGTGCCGTTTGAGGCCATTTCGTCGATAATCGCATAGAGGTCATGCCGTGAAATCGGATCGAGCCCGCTGGTCGGTTCGTCGAGCAGGGCGATGCTTGGCTTGCCAAGTAAAACCTGAGCCAAACCAAGGCGTTGACGCATTCCCTTCGACCAGGTTCCAATGCGCCTGTCGGCCGCGTCGGCAAGACCGACGCGCTCAAGCAGCGGTCCCGTCACTTTCGGGGACTCGCCGGCCAGCCGGGCAAACAGCTTTAATTGTTCGCGTCCCGTCAGGGAGCGATGGAAGGTGACCGCCTCGGGAAGATAGGCGGACGCCTTGCGCGCCTCCGCCGAGCCGGGCACAGCGTTGGCGACCCGGACTTCGCCTTCGCTCGGCGACCAAAGACCCAGGACGATCTTCATGAGCGTCGTTTTGCCCGCACCATTGTGGCCGAGAAGTGCCACCCTTTCGCCGGGCGCGAGGAAAAAATTGACGTCGTGCAGGGTCTCGGCGTCGCCGTGACGCTTGAAGAGACCCGTGACCGAAAGGACAGAGTCGGTTTGAGGAGGCATTTGATCTTTCATGGGATTGCTCATGATGCATCTCCAAGGTCAGGGACCGTGATTTCAACCGGCCGCATCAACGGCTTGCTGTCGATCACGCCGCCCGGAAGCAGTGCCGGAAAACTCGACTGAGCCCAGCGCACAAGCTGAACGGCTGGCGCGCCAAGAAGCAACTTGGCGGCAGGCTGGGTCCAAAGGATGTGATCCATGCTGTCATTGGGACGGTAGGGGGCGTCGGCTATGCCGTCACCGTTTATGTCATAGGCGGCGAAATCGCTCCAATGGTTGCCGCGGCCTTCCGCGGACCAGTCGACCCAGCGCGAGCCGACATATTTGACCTGTGTCCGGTTGCCGATGAAGGCGTTGCCGGTGATCGCGTTGCGTTCCGAACCGGCGGTGAAATGGATGCCGATGGCGCAACGCTCGAACCGGTTGCCGTCCACGATGTTCTTGTGCGCATTGTAGAGAAAGACACAGCGGTTCTTTCCGTCCCGGACAAGATTGCTGCGTATCTCTGACTGGTTGGCATAGTTGAGCATGACACCATGCTCCGCATCGCCGATCGAAATATTGCCGACCACCCGCACACGCTTTGAAAACATGACGGCGTAGCCCAAATCATTGCCGATGGAGATGTTGCCGGACACTTCACTGTCGTCGGCGTACATGTAGTGGACCGCGAAGCGCAGATTGCGGAAGCGGTTGTTGGTGAATTTGTTCTTCTTCGACGTGTTGACGAAAATTCCGTCGCGGCCCCAGCGGACGTCGTTGCCGTCAACGACCGCACCCGGCGCGTTCCAGACATAGACACCATTGCCGCGATCATTCATCCGGTGATCCTTGCGGCCGATGATAAGATTGCCGGATACGCGTGCATTCTTTGCGCCATGAATATCAACGCCATGCAGATTTTCGATGATCCGATTGTCTTCGACGACGGCGCCTTTGGCTTTCTTGTCGAGCTTGACGCCCGAGTCGATCGTCTCGTGGGAGGATCCCGATCCCTTGATGGTCAGACCGCGTATGGTCACGTCCGGAGCGGAGACGGTTATGACGCTGCCGGTCCCGCTACCTTCCAGGGAAGCCTCGCCGTCACCGTCCAAGGTCAGGGGGCGGTCAATCACTATGCTGGCGAAATGGGTGCCGGGGGCGAGACGCAGAATGTCGCCATCCTGCGCCTCGCCCAAAGCAGTTTCCAACGCCCCGGGCTCTGCCGGCACATATCGTTCGTCCGCAAGGCAAGCCAGCGGCCAAATCAACAGCGCGGTCATGAGCCCGAGACGCAGCATGGTCAGGCTCCTCTGGGCTCGACGAACATGCGGCCGCGCATTTCCATGTGCAGCGCGTGGCAGAACCACTGGCAGTAGAACCAGTGAACGCCCGGACGTTCCGCAACGAATGTCACGGAGGCCGTTGCCAATGGCGCCACTTCAATGGCGACGCCGAAGTTCGACAGGCAGAAGCCGTGGGTCAGGTCGTCGATATCGTCGAGGTTGGTGATGTAGACCGTCACCTCATCGCCCTGCTTCACCGTGAATTTCTCCATGCTGAAGGTGGGCGCGACGGATGTCATATAGACCCGTACCTTGTTGCCGTCCCGGATCGGTTCCTCGGCGCCTTCCTCCAGATCGACGCCATCGGCGGCGGCCTGTTTGATGGCGTCCTCGAACATCGGGTCGTTGCGGTCCCAGACGGTGACCGGATTGACCTTGGAACGGTGGACGATGATGCTGTCATGCGGCTCGGCGAATGTCGGGCCGTCATGGACAACCTTCATCTCGTCGCCCGAGATATCGATGAGCTGCTCATTCTCCGGCTTCAGCGGACCAACGTTCAAGAAACGGTCCTTGGAGAACTTGTTCATCGAAATCAGCCATTTGCCGTCAGCTTCCGCGGTTTCACCCATGGAGGTTGAGTTATGGCCCGGCTGATAGTGAACGTCGACCTTGGAGATGATCGGATCGACATCAGCACCTGCATAGGCCTGCAGGGCCTTGTCCATGTTCCACTTGACGACCTGGCTGTCGAGGAAGAGGGTCGTGAAGCAGTTGCCCTTGCCGTCGAAGGCCGTGTGGAGGGGCCCAAGACCAAGCTGAGGCTCGGCGACGATGCAGGAACGCGGATCGGCATCGGCATCGAACAGAGGAGCGACTTTTTCCACATCGATCACCGAGACGGTCGGCGACAGCTTCCCGTTGATGACCACGTGACGCTTGTCCGGCGCCGTGTTGCAGCCGTGCGGGCTGTTGGGGATCGGTACGTAGCGGGTCAGCTTCGAGCCTTTGCGGCCATCGACGACAGGCACGCCATGCAGCTCCTGATAATCACCGGCTGCGACAGCCTCTTCGATGCGCTTGATGTCGAAAATGACCACATGGTCCGTTTCGTTTGCCGTCATTTCGGCAAGGTTCGTACCCATCTCCGAGTTGTAGCTGGTGGCGAATGCGTATTTGCCCTGATAGTCGCAGTCGCAATTGTCAAGGTTACCGCTGACGATGACCTGCCATGCCACTTCCATCTTGTCGCCGTCGATGGCGGAGAAGATGTTGACGTATTCTTCGGGCTTGTCGAGGATCGTGCCGTCATTGATCAACGGAGCCTCGTGTTCGCCATTGGCGAAGACATAGCCGGTGCGTGGATACTTCTGCGGACGCAGACCGTGAATGTCCTTTGCGTTCGGGATCTCGAGGATCTTGTCGCATTTCATGACATCGCAACGGATGCGGGCAACACGCGTATTGGCCTTGTCGTTGGCGAAGAGGTAGCGCCCGTCATAGGTGCCGTCGGTAAACGACATATGCGGGTGGTGCAGGTCGCCATTGTCATAGGTGACCTTTCCCTGCGCCTTCAGATAGGCCTTGGTTTCAGGCAACAGGCCTTCCGTCATGATCTTCAGCGATTCATTCGTCTGGCCCCAGCCCGTTGCCGAGCAGCGGTTGAAGACGGGAATACGCATCAGTTCGCGCATGGACGGAACGCCCAGAATGCGGATCTCTCCGGTCTGGCCGGACGACCAGAAGCCGTAATATTCGTCCAGTTCGCCGGGTGCCAGCGCGAAGTCTCCGGATGCGGCCTGTGCAGGCTCACCGGATGCAAGGAGGCTGGTGCCGGCCGCGGCCAACACTGCTCCCCCTGCCGTTGCTCCGAGCAAGTCACGCCTGTTGATGGTCAATGATTTACTCTTTTCAGACATTAGCTCTCTCCTTTTTAGAAGCCGGTATGGTGGCTGCCGCGGGCGGCGCCGTGGGATTCTTCTTGTTGCGCGCTTCGAAGGCGGCGCGGCTTTTGAGCTTGCGCATCACGACGGGGCATTTGCTCCCGGACTGGTAAAGCACCTGGCAGTGCAGGCAGTTGACGCATTCATTGGGATTGATCTCGCCGGTCGGGTGAATGGCCTGGACCGGGCATTCATTGGCGCAGGTCCGGCAAGGATGACCGCACTCGTGATAACGCTTGAGCCAGTCGAACATGCGGATGCGGGCCGGTATCGCCAACGCCGCGCCAAGCGGGCACAGGTAACGACAGTAAAAACGCTCGACAAAAAGGCCAACAACGAGGAGACCGACGGCGAACAGGACAAAGGGCCATGCGCGGGCGAACTTCAGAATGATCGCCGTTTTGAAGGGTTCGACCTCGGCAAAGGTTTCGGCCAATGGTATCGAGCCCAGCGATATGCCGAAGAGCGCAAGGAAAATCATGTATTTGACCGGCCACAGCCTTTCGTGGAGGCCCCAGGGCAACTCCCACTGCGGAACCTTGAGGGCGCGGGCGATCTTGTTGGTCAGTTCTTGCAGGGCCCCGAACGGGCATAGCCAGCCGCAATAGGCTCCTCGTCCCCAGAAGACGAGGGCGGCGGCGACGGAGAACCAGAGGATGAAGATCATCGGGTCGAGCAGGAACGCATCCCAGGTAAAACCCTGTTGCAGCGCGCCGGCAAGAGCCATGAGGTTGACCACGGAGAGCTGGGCATTGGCGTACCAGCCGAGAAATACCAGCGTGACGGTGAGGAAACCCATGCGGAACCAGAACAGCGCACGCTCGTTGCGCGTGGCCTGAAGCTGGAAGAAGAAGACGCCGGTGAGCACCGTAAGCATGGCTGCAAGCACACCGATCTCGATCTTGCGGTCGAGCCAGATGCGTTGCCAAAGCGCGGTCTTTGCGGCGGCCTCTTCGGCTGCGTCATCTACGGAGACGGGCGTTACGGGAAGAAGATATTTCTCTGGCAGTCTGTAGCCGAGATCAAAGGTCAGGAAGCTCTTGTCCACCGGGCCGGTTGCCCGCTGCGCCAGAAGCTGAAGACGCCAGGGTTCAGCTGGATCAAACTCGGAATCGGCCGGGATTTTGAAAATGTCCAGCTCGGTAAAATTGGGCGCGTCGGATGTAGCCGTCGTGCCGAGGCGGCGGTGCTGCTTGTCGAAGAAGCGCACGGACCAGTCGCCCTGAATGAGCTGTATGCGGTCGAATATGCCGCCGCGCACATAGCCTGAGCCCTTGAAGGAATAGCGGCCCCTGCCGGCCACCAGGATTGCGTGTTCGCCTTCGTCGAGCCATTCTTCGAGGTTCGCGTATTCGGCGTCACCAAGCAGGCTGAGGCCGATGGACGGCACGCTGACGAGCGCCGCCTTCATATCGATATAGGTGTCCGTGTCAGGACCCTTATCCGGGCGTGCAGCAGCGCGGGCATCGCCGGAATTTGCAAAGGCGCTGTTGATCTGACCAACGTCCAGGGTCAGCGAGCGGATTGAGCCATCCCCGGTCAGGGTCAGCCAGTCTTCGGTCTCGCTGAGATCCATATTCAGTTCGCGCTGCGGCCCGCTGGCAGCGTCCGGGGATAGGCCGCCCAGGCCAAGGGCGCGGGCAACCTTTAGTCCGCCACGCACAAGTGAATCGTCGATGACCATGATGGTTACGGTGGCGCCGGAAATGATATCGAGCTCATGGGCCGATCCGCCTGCGGCTGCCTCGGCCTTCAAATCGAGGCCGGCATAGCCTTCCGTCAGGCGCTTGACCTTGGCGTCCGGTATGCCGATGAGAACAATGGGTTCGGAGTGCTCGACGAGCTGCACGCCTGTCAGGACTGCGTCGTCATTCATGGCTGCGACCACGTGGATCGGTTTGCCGGAATAGCCGGTCGTCCCGACAAAATCAGATGTCAGGAATACCCAGCCGACTGTCTTTCCGTCTTTTAAGACCGGGGCGACCGGGACATCATTGCGCAGGCCGCCGAATCCTGTTGCGCCCGGTACAAGTTGACTGGCCTCCAGTTTGCCGAGGAAACGCGGTAGTTCAGCCTCATCTGCGGCAAATGCCGGCAGTGCAAGCAAAAGCATCGCAAGAGCCAGAAAGGCGCTCAGACAGGTGCGGGTCTGCAACAAGGTTCTCCCCATTTCAGGAGAAACACTGTCAGTTTTTGGGGGCATTTGCCTTGACGATCGTCAAGTGAGTTGCCGGCTCTTGCTACAACTTTCGCGGCGTGATCAGGATCGGAAAGAACACCGAAACAAATATCGCGAAGGCGATGATCCAAAGGGCGCCTGATGTCAACGTTGCGATGTTGTACCAATCAAGACCCGCTATCGATCCCGAGGCGCGAAAAATGGCGGCGGCCGCGATCAACCCATAGGCAAGGGCGACAGAGCGAGGTGCGGTGAGGGGCAATCCGGCGTGCCCGAGAATTGCCCGGCTCATGACCGCAAGGGTCATACCGCCAACGGCCCCGATCCCAAGGAGATGCAGCGCAGCAACCTGACTGATCAAACCGAGATAGGCGAGGCCGAGTGCAAGGTAGCCGGCGGCAAGCATGGCAAAGCCGAGGTGCAGGCTCCACAGGATCGGTTTGTCGAGGCACCAGAGTGTGCGCCAACCTGCAAGGCGCAAAGCCTGCGACAGGCCGGTCACAATCGCCAGAACACCGATGGCACTCTCGGACGGAACGAAGACCAAAAGCAGCGGCAACAGGATCGCTGAGGCGATTGCCGTTGCGTCGAGCGGTTGAAACGATTGCGGAAGGTTCTCTTCCACACCGGCCCGGGTCATGGCGTTGCGGGTGAACGCTGGCGTTACTCTGCCGCCGATCACGACAATGACGGCAGTGACTGCAAGCAGCCCAAGGTGCAGGCCGGGCTCGACACCATCGGCTATCAGTCCCGTCCATTCCAGATGAACCAGAAGGTTGCCGCTCCAGATCATGGTCAATAGGACGAGAAACATCAGATTTTGCGGTTTGGGGCGTTTGACGAGCTGAGTCGCGATCTTGGCAGCAAGCACCGGCAGGAATGCCAGGTCGATGACGGCAACAATGAACGGATCGATATGGCCTGACCACCAGACGGCCAGGCGGCCGGCCAGCCATAGTCCGGAAACAGCCAGTATGAACGCGTGGCGGGCGGCCTTGGCTCCGGTCCAGTTGGGAACTGCGGTCAGGAAAAAGCCGCCCATCGCGGCCCCGGCATAGCCGAAGATCATTTCATGCGCATGCCACAGATGTGGTGCCGGCGCAAACGGCATGGATATGATCAGTCCGCCGGTCGCGTGAACTGCAAGCCATCCTTCCCAAAGTGCGATGGAAAATACCGCGAACAGCCCGGCGGCCAGGAAAAAGACCCTGAAACCGTCACCGAAAAGGGTTCGCAAGGCTGCTATCATCGGCACTGGCCCTTATTACAATTGGGGCAGGTTGGCCGCCAAGGAGTAGCCGTATCGTGATATTCGCCTCTCAGTGCGGCATCGAAATCGCGGTCCCTGCAATGTGAAGACCCTGTAGGCCAGGTGCCTGTCCATCCTTGACGAAAGTCAAGATGCTTCGCGGCTCCAGGGCCGAAACCTGACAGAGCCTGATGGATCACACGGATGGAAGGTGCCCTGAGGAGGTAGTGAAGCTTACATTGTGAGTTTTTGTTTGTCTTACCTCCGGCCCTTCGTGCTAAGACGGCTTGCACAATTGCCGCACCTGATTTTTGCGACATGTGCTGCTTTCGGTTGTTTTGCAAATCATCTGAATATTTTTGGTGCGTTCTTTAAAGGCACCCGGGGTCCTTATGAATACATCCGCCGAGAATGCCGGAAGCGCAGGCAAAGGAAGCCTGCCTTTGTCTGAAAACTCGAATGTGTTCGACAGAAGCAGCCGCCTCTTGCTTGAAAAGCCATACTGGATCGCCGTGGCCGTCGTGCTGGCGCTTATTCTCCTGCCGGTCGCCGTTTGGCTTGATCTCAGGCATCTGTCCAATGAGTCATTGATGCGACAGGCAAATGATCTCAATGCCGTCATATCAGAGATCCGCAGCTACTATGCCAGAAACGTTGTGGGACGCATTCAGCAAAACGGTGGCGAAACCACCATTGCTCACAATTACGAAGAGATTGACGGTGGCGTTCCCATTCCCGCGACGCTGTCGATTGAACTTGGAGCGATCGTCGGCACCAAGGGAGACAATATTCGTTATCGATTTGTGTCAGATGAGGTGTTTGAACGCCGGACGAGGCAAAGGCTTGACGCATTTGAAGCAGCGGCGCTGTCTTCGTTTCGTGAGGCGCACGCATCCGAAGGTGATACAGTTACCGAGATTTCCGGTTCACTGCTTGAGCGGCAGATCCGAATAGCGGTGCCTGTCATTATGGGGCAATCGTGTGTCACCTGCCACAACGGCCATCCCGAAAGCCCCAGAAAGGACTGGAAGGTCGGCGACGTTCGCGGCATTCAGGCGATTACGGTCGTTCAGCCGCTGGCCACAAATCTGTTCTCTTTTAAATATCTGCTCGCCTACCTGCTTGGGGCCGGTTTCGTGGGTATCGCCTTCATCGCGCTGCAATGGCGACAAGGCAAACAATTCCTGATCGTCAATAACGAACTGGAAGAGGCAAATTCCTTTCTGGCGTCCGTCTCCCTGAAAATATCAAAGTATTTGTCGCCACAAGTCTACAAGTCGATTTTCAGCGGTGAACGCGATGCCGTCATTTCGACTGAGCGCAAGAAACTGACGATCTTCTTTTCCGATATCAAGGATTTCACGGTGACAACCGAGCGATTGCAGCCGGAAGAACTCACCCGTCTCCTCAATGAGTATTTTACCGAAATGACCAGCATCGCCCAGGCGCATGGAGCAACGGTCGACAAATTCATCGGTGATGCGATCCTTGCCTTTTTCGGAGACCCTGAAACGAAAGGCGCGGCTGAAGATGCACGGGCCTGTTTGAATATGGCCATCGCAATGCAGCGACGCATGGCCGAGCTTTGCCAGGAATGGCGCAAGCGTGGGATCGAAAATCCTTTTCAGGTGCGCATGGGTATCAATACCGGCTATTGCAATGTCGGAAATTTCGGCAGTGAAGACCGCATGGACTATACAATCATCGGAGCGGAGGCGAACCTTGCCGCGCGGCTTCAGTCGATTGCGGAACCCGGAGGTATTGTCCTGAGCTACGAGACATTCGCGCTCGTCGACGACATGGTGCGCGCCCGTCCGCTGGAGCCGATTACGCTGAAGGGCATCAGCCGCAAAGTTGTGCCTTACGCGGTTGTAGACGTTCCTTCTGCAGAAACGAAACAGCAAGTGCTTGAGGAAAATACCGGACGGTTTCATCTCCGTGTGAATTTCGACGGAATGGAACTCAATGAAGAACGGCAGATCGAGGCGGCTTTGAAATCGGCCCTAGACCAGCTCAGGAGACGACGTCCGCAATCGGGTTCAGCATAACCCGCATTGCCAACCAGTTTGATGTCTTCTTTACGGCAGATGTAACTCAGGTTGCGCTGCGCAAGCGCATTTTGACGAGTTTCGGCTCCAGATAGGTCTCAAGCGCTTCCGGCCCCAGTTCACGGCCGTTACCGCTCATTTTCCAACCGCCAAATGGTGCCTGCAACTCGCTTACATCGTTGACATTGATGCCGACACCGCCACACTCGATCCGATCGGCGATGGTCCACATCCGATCGAGATCCTTGCCGTAAATATAGGCGGCGAGACCGTAGGTCGGACCATTGGCCATGTCGATCATTTCGTCCACATTTTCGAACGGAGCAACTGCGGCAAGGGGGCCGTAGGTTTCGCTGCACATCGGAAGCGAGTTGAGCGGGGCATCGCCGATGAGAGTTGGCCGATAGAAATGGCCCGCCGAAAAGGCGCTGTCCTCCGGACGCTTTCCGCCTGCCAGCAGCTTCCCGCCCTTTGCCAGTGCATCCGTCTTGTGTTGTTCCACACGCTCGATGACCGAGGCGTTCAGCACCGGTCCGTATTCGACGCCAGGGTCTATGCCGTGGCCAAGGACAGTTGCTTCGGTAAGCTCCGCCATGATCGAGCAAAACTCGCCATAGACGGATTTGTCGACCAGAACTCGATTCACGGTGATGCAGATCTGGCCCATGTTGGAGAAGGATCGCCGGTGGGCAGCTTTTGCCGCTTCCTGAAGATCGGCATCCGCCATCACGATGAGCGGCGCGTTGCCGCCAAGCTCGAGACAGAGTTTTTTCAGGTTCCCGGCCGCATTGCGCATGATGTCCTGACCGGCGGCGATGGAGGCGGTGGCGGACAAGGCCCGTATCCTGTCATGGCGGGCGAGGGCGGCGCCGGCAACCGGGCCATGCCCCGGTATATCGGCCAGTGCGCCGTCCGGTATGCCGGCTTCGTGCAGGCAATCGACAAGCATGGCGATTGCAAGGGGCGTTTCAGGCGGCGATTTGACAATCAGCGGACAACCGGCGGCAATCGCCGGACCCACCTTCCAGCAATAGAGGTCGACCGGGTAATTCCACGGCACGATTGCGGCGGCGACACCGATTGGATGGTAGGAAACGATATTCTTTATGCCCGGCGCCATGGCTGGCCTCAGCGTTCCCCAGATGCGGGTTGCTTCTTGGGCGTAGTAACGCAACACGGTCGCGCCGAAGAGGATTTCCTTCCGGTTGTCGGCAACTGGCTTGCCCTGTTCGCGCGTCAGCAACCGGGCCATGTCATCGGCGCGTTTCTCGATGAGATGCGCAGCCCGGTTGAGGATTGCGGCCCTTTCGTCGGGTAACATGGCCGCCATCTGCGGCGCCGCGCGTTCTGCTGCCTGCACCGCCTCATCAACCGTGCCCTCATCGGCCAGAAGGGTTGAGCCGACGTGGTCACCCGTTGCCGGATCCGCTATTGCGAGGCGCTCGAGCCCGGAACGCATTTGCCATTTGCCGTCAATAAATACACCGCGGTCCATACCGGTCTACCTCAACGCATCTTCAGCCGGCGCCAGAGCTCGGCGTAGTTTTTGTCGTTCTGCTTGTTGGCCTCGGCCTTTTCAGCCGTGTTGGGACTAACCATGACAAAGGGCTCATGGCCCTTTTCGACAAGGATTTCGGCAGTTGCGGCGTTGATGGCCTGACCAACAGCAATGGCGATGGATGTCGATGTCGCGCCGACCCGGTATTTCAGTCCCTCTATCTCAATTCCTGCATCGCCCTTCGGGACGCCTGTGTCGATGACGACATCGGCGAGTTCGAAAAGACGCTTGCCGCAGGTGTGGCGGGACGGCGTGGATGACGAGTGCGGCACGGAGGTCACGCCGATCAGTTTCATGCCGCGTTCCTTCGCATCGACGGCGATGTCGAGCGTCACCGCGTTCAAGCCGGAATGGGAGAAAATGAGCATGGCATCGCCCGGCACAGTCTGATGCGAGGACAAAATAGCGTCGCCATAGCCTTCCTGTCCGTGGATGAAGCGGTATTGCCTTGCACCGCCATCGCCGAGGACGCGGTGGAAGGAGATCATCGAGCTTTCGACGATGGGGCGAAATCCGGTAACCGTGCCGGTGCGCGGAAACATCTCCATCGCCGCGAAAGAGCCGTGCCCGGTCCCGAAGGTGAAGACGAGCTTGTCGTCCATGATTGCCGCTGCGCAGATTTCTGCGGCTTGCGAGATCGCGTCAGCCTGGGTGTCCGAAACTTTCTGCAGTCTTTCGATGACCGTGTTGAGGTAGCGCTGGGAGATATTCGTCATTGCGGCTCCGGTTTCCGTATGAAGTCCATCCGGTTCAGAGGAGGGATGAAAGCCCGTCGAGGGCGGTTTGAAAAAGCTGCTTCTCGCCTTGCGAGAGCTTTTCAAGCGGCAGCTTTTCCTGGGTGAGCGCGTCGACCGTGCCTAGGCAAAGGGTCGCACAGGAGACGTTGAGAGCGGTGGCGGCGGCAAGCAGCGCCGAGGTTTCCATATCGATGGCCAGGACATTCCGAGCGGCCAGTCTTTCACGGTTCGTGCTGGCCCTTGCACGCCCTTCTTCGTCTATGCCGAACATGTCCCGGTAAAAGGCGTCGAAGGTGGCATAAAGGCCGCGAATGGTCGAAAGGCCGTTGCGCGATGCTGCGTCGTCGATGGCATCGGCCAACCCGGTGTCGGCCATGAACGTGTCAGTGCCGCTAGCATAGGCTGCGGATGTGCCGTCAAAGCCGAGCGCTGCGTCGCTGATCATCAGATCACCCGGCTTGCCGGGCGCAAAATACATGGCTGTGCCAATGCGCAGGAAGCGCGTGACACCGAGGTCTGCCAGTTCGTGCAGCACGATTGTGGCGATGGGAGCACCCATGCCGAAGGCGGTGACGGTTATGGTTTTCCCGCCGAACCGGCCGGTGACGGTCTTCAAGCCGCGCGACACCGGGAGGAATGTCGGCTCCTCCAACAGCTGCGCTATCCGGTCTACGCGGTCGGGATCGCCGATGAGTATTGCCCGGTCGCCGATGTCCTCCGCACTGAGATCAAGATACCAGGCTCGTTTCATAACCGTCTCCTCGAAAGTCTTTGCCTCAGCAATGCTGCAACCTCCTCGATCCCCGTCGTCGCAGCAGCGACGGGATTGGTTTGTCCTGACATTTCAGCAGCGATGTAGGCGCCGGCCAGCGTATCGCCGGCGCCGGTGGTATCGCGCGCGTCCACCGCTGAAACGGGCACCACCGTGTCAATTCCCTGACCGCAAACGCGCACACCGTTCGGGCCGTTGGTTTCGACAACAATCGCGCTGCTGCCGACTTTGCCGATGAGAGAACGCTCAGATGCATTGCAGAAAATAACATCGGCTTGTGGCGAGAGGGCTTCAAGAACTGCCGGGGTGAAGCAGTTCAGGTCAGATTTGAGCACACAGTACAGGCGTGCGCCATCGGGGCGCAGGGACAGGATTTCCTGCATCAAATGCGGTGGCCCGACAGAGATGCAAAGATGCGTTGATGCCCGGATGAGGTCGCGCTGCGCCTGGTTGAGGCGTTCTTCGCCCGCCAGTGCCGGATCGAACAGGCAGGCACAAGTGCCGTCGGCCTGATAGGCCAGAACGGCGGACGGTGTCGGTCGTCCATCCAGCATGGCGACCCCGTCTATGCGGACATCGTTGTCATAGAGCTGATTTGTGTAGAATTTGCCGTCGGCCCCGCCACCGATCCATGTGACCGCATAGGCTGTCTCTCCGGCATTGGCCGCCGCCATGGCAACATAGGCCGGGCATCCGCCGAGCCTTGGCCATGCATCCGGATCGCGATGGTCCGCTATTGTCGTGCGGTCGCCGGCAATCTGGCCTGAAAGACCCATCACATAGTCGAGGCTCGCATAGCCGGTGACGACAAGCGTGCTCATGCCAGCAACTCCGCTGCTTCTTGCGTGGTGACAAGCCGGCCAAGGTAGCGCTCGATATCTTCCAACGAGGCGTCGGCAAGATGTTGCCTGTTGGAGTTTGTTGCGTCCTTGACGACGCAAACCTCAAAGCCGTGCGCAAATGCGTCCTGCGCCGTTGCGCGGACGCACACATTGGTTTTGACGCCGCAAAGGATCAGCCGTTCAACCGATTGCTCGGTCAGGAAAAGCGCCAGCTCCGTGGCGAAAAAGGCGCTGAACCGGCGTTTCTCGATTTCAATTTCCTGACCGTCGGAAAGAGGGCCGAAACCTTCGAAAAACTCCGCATGAAAACCGCCGCTGACGCAATGGCGCGGCAGGTGCTTGCTTTCAAAGTCATCGAAATTCCGGCGGTGCCGGTCGGCGACATGGACTATGAGCGTGCCTGTTGAACGGGCCTTGGCGATCAACGTCAGGCAGTTGTCAACGACGTCTTGTGCGCCGTCATAGTAGTTTTCGCCATCGGGATGGAGAAAGGAGTTCTGCATGTCGATGACGATCAGAGCGGTTTTCATGCCAGCTGATCCTTTGTCCTGCGATTGCGCCAGCCGGCGATGCACAGCGCCACCAAGACCATCAGATAGGGAATAGTTCCGATAAGTTTGGGTGGCAGCCCCGCCGTCTGCATACGGATCTGTGTTGCGTCCAGGAAGCCGAAGAGAAGGCAGACGAGGGCAGTGGTCACCGGCCGGTCGCGGCCGAAATAGAAAGCTGCCAGGGCGATGAAACCTCGCCCGGCGGTCAGGCCCTCATTAAAAAGGCCGATTGAGGCAAGGGCCAGATGTGCGCCTGCAAGGCCCGAGAAGAACCCGGCGAACATTGTCGTGCCGTCTTGTACCCTCAGCTCCGATATGCCCATCGCATGTGCGACCTTCGGCGCGTTGCCCGTGGCGCGGACCCGCAAGCCGGCGCGGGTATTGGCCAACGCCCATGGCAGGCAAAGGACTGTGAGCCAAGCGAAAATGGTGAGTGGGTCCAACCGTGAAAGGGTCAGTCCGACGATGGGGATATCCTTGACCCCGTCGCCGAATATATGGGGCAACAGGGCGACATCCTGCAGGCGGAGCGTTCCGCTGGAATCGTAGAACCAGTTGAGGATAAAGCCGAGCACACCGGCAACAAGAACGTTGAGACCGAGACCGGCGACGATCATATTGGCTCCGGCCCGGGTGATGACCAGCGAAAAGACGAGGCCGACCGATGCGCCAACGAATGCAGCAGCCAGTATTGCGGCAAACCAGTTTCCGGTAGCTGACGACACCACGACCGCAACGAACGCGCCTGCAAGCATCTTGGCGTCGAGTGCAATGTTGACGATGCCGCCCTGGCGATTGACCAGCCCGCCCATGGCAGCGAGCAGAATGGGGGTGGTGAGCGCTATCGAGGCGGCGAGAACCTGGTCGATAATCATTTGCTCCTCCGCCTGCGCAGAGCAAATCGTCCGATTTCCACGACCGCGAAGATCATCACGGTTCCTTCGATAATGTTGACGATATCGAGGGGAATATCGGAGAAGAGTTGAACGGTGGTTCCGGCAGATGCCAGCGCACCGAACAGGATGGCCCCAAGCAAGATACCGACCGCCGTGTTGCGCCCGAGAAGCGCGACGGCCATGCCGGTAAAGCCGTATCCGGGCGAGAAGCCGTCGGCGAAACGGTGCAACTGGCCAAGCGCGTGGGAGGCGCCGCCAATGCCGGCCACGATGCCAGACAGGATCATGACGGCAATGATTGTCCGGGGTATGGAGATGCCCACGGCGCGGGAGAAGCGTTTGTTGAGACCGACCAGCGCACTTTCGAAACCGTAAGCGGTGCGTGTCGACCACAGCCCGTAGGCGGCGAGGACAACGAGGCCGATCAGAAAGCCGCCATGCAATGTGGATGGCGGCAGAAGCCTTGGCAGTTGGGCGGCCTCGTGAACCAGCGGCGTAACATTGTTTCCGGAGATTTCGGACAGTAGAGGTCCGTTGACCAGATAACCCGTAATGCCGAGCGCGACGAAGTTGAGCATCAAGGTGGAGACGACTTCGTCCACATCGAAGCGCGCCAGCAGGTAGCCGGGGATATAAAGCCAGAGCGCGCCGCAGATCGCTGCGAACAGGAGCGCCAGCGGTATCAGGGAAAACCCGAAGGATGCGGAGAGCGAAAAGCCGATAAATGCACCGCACAGACCGCCGATCACAAAGGCGCCTTCCACGCCGACATTGAAGACGCCGGACCGGAAACAGACCGCCGTTGCCACCCCGGTAAAGAGCAATGGCGTTGCGGCTGAAAGCGTTGCGGAAATGCGTCGTGTCGAGCCGAATGACTCTTGCACCATGAGCGTGAAGGTATCCACGGGGTTCTGACCGACGGCAAGCAGAATGATAGACGCAACGACAAGGGCAACAATAAAGGGAAATGCCAGGCCGAAGCCGCGCTCAAGCCATGCTGCGAACCGGAATCTTTGCGGGAGCGCGACCTCAGACATGGGCTTCGCTCTTCAAAAGCATGAGTTTCCCTATGTCTGTGATATCGGTTTGCGCTGCCTGGCGTTCGCCGACGATCTGACCGCCTGCCATCACAAGAATACGGTCTGAGATTTCGAGAATCTCCTCCAGTTCCTCTGAAACGAGCAGCACGGCGCCGCCGGCGGCGCGGAACTGCCGCAAAATGGTGTGAATGGCGGCGATGCCGTTGAGATCGACGCCGCGTGTGGGTTGCGACACGATCAGCAAAGACGGGTCGGAAGCGATTTCCCGGGCAAAGACCAGTTTCTGCTGATTGCCGCCGGAAAGGCTGGAAACCGGATCGGCGACGTCGCCGTAGACGACGTTGAGTGCCTTCAGGCGCTTCAATGCCTCGCGTCGCAGAGCCGGCAGGCTGAGCATTATGCCACTCTTGAGCTGCCCGGATCGCTGGCTTCCGGCGATGACATTTGTCTGTATCGAAGCTGCAAGAGCCAGGCCCTCATGAGCCCGGTCGGCGCTGACATAGCTCATGCCGCGTGTGCGCCTGTCGCCGTTACTTTTTGAACTTATGTTCTCGCCCATGAGGCTGACGGAGCCGCCGCTTGCCGCCCGTAATCCGACAAGGCATTCGATCAATTCGTGCTGGCCGTTGCCCGAGACGCCGGCAATGCCGACGATTTCTCCGCGCCGCACCTCAAGATTGATGGCATGCAGCGGATGGGATTTGTCGAGGGCCGGTACATCAAGCTCCTTGACGTCGAGGACCACGTCGCCGGTTTCATGGTTGTCATCCGCTTGCTGCGGCGCTGCTTGTCGCTCGTTCCCGCCTATCACATGGCTTGCAATGGTGTTGATATCGGTTTCGGCAACGGCGCTTGAAAAGCAGATCTCGCCGCGCCGCATCACCGATACCTGATCCGCCAGAGCCATGACTTCCTTCAGCTTATGGCTGATGAACAGAATTGTGGTGCCGCCGTCGCGCAGTGTCTTGAGCAGGCCGATCAGATCGTCCACCTGCTGCGGCGCCAGGACTGCTGTCGGCTCATCAAGAATGAGGACTCGTGCGCCGCGCCGTAACAGCCGAACGATTTCAACAAATTGACGGATATGAACCGGCGTGCTGCCTGCCCGTCGGTCCCAGTCAATGTCTATGGATGCCTGTTTTGCCAACCGGTCCGCATCCCGGCGCGCCACGCCCCAGTCGATGCGGGAAAGAGGGCCGAGGGAAACGGCGGCTGGCTCGTCTCCCAGTACAAGGTTTTCCAGAAGCGTCAGGTCCGGGGCCAGCATGAATTCCTGGTGGACCATACCGATGCCGAGGCGGAATGCGTCCTGCGGGCCGGTCAGATAGACTGGTTGATCGTCGAGGACAACATGCCCGTCATCGGGTTGCTCCATGCCCTGCAGCATGCGCATGAGTGTCGATTTACCTGCGCCGTTTTCACCGACAATAGCGTGGATCTCATTGGGAGCGATGCTGAGCGTCACGTTGCGGTTCGCCTGAACTGCGCCATAACGCTTGCTGAGCGAAACGGCGCCGAGGCGAACGGAGATGTGCCTGTCTTCTGATTGTTGTTCAGTGTGCATCTGCGGCTTTATCGACCGAGTTAAAAAGGGCAAGCCGTGAGGCTTACCCTTCCGCCTTGGGAGGTTACTTGAAAAAGTCGGGATAACCCTGTGTGGACACGTCCCAAACCTCGATATCACCTGCGATGATACCGGCTTTGAGTTCGTCCACCTTTTTCAGGTAGTCGGCGGGAATCTTGTCTTTGGTGTGCTTCATGTCGGACAGTCCGACCCCGTTTTGAACCAGGCCGAAATCCATCACCTCGCCGCCGGGGAATGTGCCGGCTGCGTAATTGGCGAGGATGTCTTCAACAGCGACATCGACGCGCTTGACCATGCTGGTCAGAACGTTCCCCGGGGCCATGCCGTCCTGATCGGTGTCAACACCGATTGCGTATTTACCCGCCTGTTTGGCCGCTTCGATGATGCCGATACCGGTGCCGCCGGCGACCTGATAGACAATGTCTGCACCTTCATCGAACATGGCCTGCGCCATTTGCTGGCCCTTTGCCGGATCGCCGAAGGATTCGGAATAGGCGACTTTGACATCGATATCCGGGTTGATCGCCTTGGCGCCCTGGATATAGCCGACGATGAATTTGTCGATGCCCGGCGCCTTGACGCCGCCGATCACACCGATCACCGGTTCCGGGTTGATGCCGGGAATGGAGGTGTCGGTCGTCGCGAGAGCGGCGAGGGCACCTGCAAGGTATGAGCCTTCATGTTCGGCAAAGACAACGGAGGCCACATTGTCGCCCTCGCGGGTCTGGTTCATGATCACCCAGTTGGTGTCAGCATAGTCCTTGGCGATTTTTTCCATCGGCTCGCCATGGATCCATTCAAGGCTTATGACGAGGCCGAAGCCGCCATCTGCGGCGCGGCGCATGATCTCTTCACCCTGCGCGGCGACATCCTTGGATTCAATCGGCCGGCCTTCGATGCCGGTCTTTTCCAGGCCAGCCTTGAAGCCTGCATTGGCCGTGTCGTTCCATGAGCCGTCACCCAGGCCGCCCTGGGCGATGATGAGTGCTGCCGGTGGTTTGTCCGCTGCCAGGGCCGGCACCGTTGCCCATGACAGTGCGAGCGCGCTCGCGATTGCTGCCTTTTTCAACATTGTCATTCCTCCGATTGTGGTTTGATTAATCGCCCACCTGTACTGAGAACATTGGACTGCTGGCTTCCCGAAACGATGCTCGGGGCTGCGACAAGGTGCATGTCGCAGGTGTAATATTCGCCGAGATAGACGGCTTCGGCGGCCTCAATCAGTCTGCCGCCCGTGCCATAGCTGCGCCTGAAAACCACCATGACGGCTGCTGGCCCTTTCACCTGGAGCAGATCCGTTTCTTCCTGTGTGGCAAGGCGTGTTGCGACGCGTTCATGTGCTTCAACGACCCTGTAGCCAGCGGCTTCAAAGGCTTCATAAAGGGAGAAGGTGCCTGATTTCAGGGCCGTCTCGTCGTTGCCGTTCAGGGCTTCGACCCGAGAGGCCACCGCTGTGGGAATGATCGATCTGTGTACTGCGCAGGGCACGCCTTCGATCGAGCGTAGACGGGACAAAAATACCGCAGCCTCGTTGCACTGGAATTGAATGGCCTGTTCGGCGGAGGCCGGCCGAAGAGCGATCAACGATTGTTCGGTGCTGAAGCCTTCGCCTTTGGTTGATTGGGAAAAGCTCAAAAGCGAGCCGGCCCGCCGGTGCAGTGAGGGCCGGGCGACAAAACTGCCTGCACCCTGCCGGCGGTGGACGATCCCGTCGGTGACCAGTTGCTCGATGGCGCGCACCACCGTGCCTCGGCTGACGCCGTGGCGGGCGCATAGTTGTGTTTCGCTCGGCAGCTGATCACCCGGTTTGAACTCTCCGGACGATATCGCCTGACGAAGGTCTTCTGCCAGGGTCAGGTAGCGTGGTCCTGCATGTTGCTTCCTCATATCCGCACTGTAGCCTAATCAGTTGACTAGTCAAGTTGATGGCGATTGCGATGTTGTGGACGATTGGCGCTGAGGCTGGCTTGAAAAGGCGAGACTGAGGATTTGAACCCGGCAGCTACGCGCCGCCGCTGGCGGCGTATAGGTGGCGGGTGTAGTCATCGGTAAAATCGCCCGTGTGCAGAGTGCTTGCCGGTGCGATCTCGACGATGCGGCCCTTGTTCATCACTGCCATGCGGTCGCACATGAAGCTGACGACGGGCAGGTTGTGCGTTACCAGCAGATAGGTCAGCCCCTGATCCCTGCGCAGCCGTTTCAGCAGGTTAAGGATTTCAGCCTGCACGGACACATCAAGCGCGCTGGTCGGTTCGTCAAGAAGCAGGACCTTCGGTTCCAGTGTGAGGGCGCGGGCGATGGCGACACGCTGACGTTGACCGCCGGAGAGCTGGTGCGGAAACCGGTAGCGGAAGCGCTGATCCAGCCCGACAAGCGAAAGGACTTCGCCGACACGCGCGTCGCGGCCCGAAAGGCCGTGAACCGCCAGCGGTTCGGACAGAACCGTGTCTACCGTCTTGCGCGGGTGAAGCGAGCCATAGGGATCCTGAAAGACCATTTGGCAGGTGCGGGAAAAGCTCCTGTCGGTGCCGTGGCCGCGATCCTTGCCGAATACTCGGATTTCGCCGGTCCAGTCCGGAGCAAGTCCGACAATGGATTTAAGCACCGTCGATTTGCCCGAGCCGCTTTCGCCGACCAGTGCAAAGCTCTCGCCTTCGGCAACTTCGAGATCGACCCCATAGACGACCTGTCTCGGCCCGTAGGAGATATCGAGGTTTTTCAGGGAGATCGCGCTCATGTGCCGCCCCAGGCCGTGCGGTCGAGGATCGGCAGTTCATCACGGGTTTCGTGCATTTGCGGAATGGCTGCCAGCAGGCCTTTCGTATAGGGATGCGAGGCATTTTTTAGATCGCGAGCAGTGCAGCTTTCAACGATCTTTCCGGAGTTCATCACAACGATCCGGTCGCAGTAGCGGCTGACGAGATTAAGGTCATGGCTGATCAGGATGAGCCCCATACCACGACCCGTCACCAGTTCGTCTATGAGATCGAGGACCTGACCCTGGACGCTGACATCGAGTGCGGACGTCGGCTCGTCGGCGATCAACAGGTCGGGCTTGGGGATCAGCATCATGGCGATCATGACCCGCTGGCCCATCCCGCCGGAAACCTCGTGGGGGTAAAGGCCGATGACATGGGCGGGATCGTCGATACGCACCGCATGCAGCATTTCGACGGCTCTTTCACGCGCCCTGGCGCGCGAGATCTTGCCATGCGCGCGCAGCGCTTCGGTGATTTGCGCGCCGATCGTCATGACCGGATTGAGCGAGAATTTCGGATCCTGCATCACCATGGATATGCGCGCGCCGCGCAAATCGCGCATTTGCCGTTCGGTCCGGGTGGTCAGATCGATCCCGTCGAAGGTCATTTTGTCGGCAGAAACCTTGCCTGGCGGGCGTATGAGTTTGAGGATCGCCCGACCGGTCATGGATTTGCCCGAGCCGCTTTCGCCGACAATGCCCAACCGTTCACGCCCTAGCGTGAAGGACACACCATCGACCACCCGGGCCGGGCCCTTGGACGTCGGAAAAGTCACACTCAGATTCTCGATATCAAGGAGAGCGCTCACGACTTGTCCGCCTGTTTTGGGTCAAGTACGTCGCGCAGCCCGTCGCCCAGGAAACAGAAGCCGAGCGAGACGAGGATGATGGCAAAGCCGGGCATGGTGGCTACCCACCACTGATCAAGAATGAAGGTGCGCCCGCGCGAGATCATGGCGCCCCACTCTGGCAGAGGCGGCTGTGCGCCGAGGCCAAGAAAGCCAAGTCCGGCTGCGGTCAGGATGATCCCGGCCATATCGAGCGTGACACGAATGATCATCGAGGAGGTGCAAAGCGGCAGGACATGCAGCGTGATAATGCGGGCATTCGATGCGCCCACCAGTTTCATGGCCGAGATGAATTCCGAATTGCGGAAGGTCAGCGTTTCGGCCCGTGCAATGCGTGCATAGGCGGGCCATGCGGTGACGGCGATTGCCAGAATGGCGTTTTCAATGCCGGGGCCGAGTGCCGCGACAAAGGCGAGGGCGAGGATCAGTTTGGGCATCGACAGGAAAACATCCGTCACGCCCATGAGGATCTTGTCGATCCAGCCGCCGAAATAGCCGGATATGGCGCCGATTACGAGGCCGAGCGGCGCCGAGATAATGGCGACCAGCGCCACAATGAGGAGCGTGATGCGCGCGCCATAGACGACGCGCGAAAAAATATCGCGCCCGAGTTCATCGGTGCCCATCCAGTGCTCGGCGGATGGCGGAAGCAGGCGGCGGCCAAGGTCCTGTCCGAACGGGCTTTCGGGCGCTATGAACGGTGCGAACGCGGCCGTCAGCACCAGTGTCGAGATGATGAGGATGCCCAAGACGGCAAGGGGATTGCGCAACAGTGCAATAGTGACACGATAGGCGCGCCCGCTATTTGCCTGGAAGCGTGACGTCGGCGAATCTTCGTTGATCCATTCCCGGATGCTCATCATGCGCTCCTTGGATCCAGAATGCGGTAGAGCACATCGGAGATCTTGTTGATCACGATGAAGACGCTGCCGATCACCAGCGTCGCGCCAAGGACTGCGTTCATGTCGGCGTTAAGCAGCGCGGTTGTCAGATAGTTGCCGATGCCCGGCCATGAGAAGACAGTCTCGATCATCACCGAACCTTCCAGAAGGCCGGCATAGGAGAGGCCGATCACCGTGATCAACGGAACACGGATTGCGCCGAAGGCATGCACCCATATCACCCGGAACTCCGACAGGCCCTTGACCCGTGCGGTGGTGATGTATTCCTGGCCCAGCTGGTCGAGCATGAAAGAGCGCGTCATGCGCGCGATATAGGCAAGGCTGAAGAAGCCAAGGATCGTGGCCGGTAAAACGAGATGGCTCAGAGCATTGAAAAAAACATCCGTATCGCCGGCAATCAGACTGTCGATCAGAAGCAGTCCGGTCACCGGTTCGACGAGGCCGTCATAGAAAACGTCGATGCGGCCGGGGCCGGCAACCCAGCCAAGGCCGGCGTAAAAGACGGCCAATCCCACCAGCCCCAGCCAGAAAGCCGGTACGGAGTAGCCCAACAGGGCCAGGACGCGGATAATCTGATCGATCCACGATCCCTGATGGGCAGCTGCCCAAACGCCCATCGGAACGCCGAGTGTCACACCGATGATAATGCCGATGGTTGCCATTTCAAGTGTTGCCGGGAAGACGCGGATCAGGTCTTCGGCGACAAGCTTGTTGGTCGAGATGGAACGACCGAAATCGCCGCGAAGGGCATCCCAGACATAATCGGCGAACTGGACGATCAGCGGCCGGTCGAGCCCCATCGCGAGCTTTGCGGCATCGTATTGTTCCTGCGTCGCCCGGTCGCCGACGACGGAAAGAACGGGATCGATCGGCACGACGCGCCCGATAAAGAAAGTAATGGCCAAAAGGCCAAGGAATGTCAGCGACACCATAATGATGAAGCTGCCTACAGCGCCGAGGTTGCTTCGGATGTTGCGCGCGACCGCTGAAATGGAATGTCCTTTCCGGGCCTCGGCCCTGCCTTAAGCATAATGAATTCACTGATAAATATTTTTCTTGGTCAAGGCAAAAGTTTTTGATTTAATAAAAAAAATTTTTATGGGAGATGTCATGTCGCAAGCCGCTCTTACGAGTGAACCCAAAATGGGCCATCTGATTCGCAAATGCAGGAAACAGAGCGGCATGACACTGCAGGCCCTCGGAGACAAAGCCGGCGTTTCCGTCGGCTATCTGTCACTTGTTGAACGGGACCATGCGACCCCGTCGCTTGCGACACTGGCGCAGATAGCCCGGGCGCTGGATGTCGGACTTGAGTATTTTGTCTCGACACCCAAGCCGGTGGACTCGCTGACCCGTGCGGATCGGCGTCCCAGGTTTTCAATTTCCGAAACAGGTGTCAGCTATGAGACGCTCGGCACCAAGTTTCCGGGTGCGGAATTGTCGTCCTACATCATTCACACGCCACCCGGTTACGTCTCGGAAGTCTCTCAGCACGAGGGCGAGGAGTTCATCTACATCCTGGAAGGTGAGATCGAACAGACGGTGGGCGAAGAGACATTTGTCATGCACCAGGGCGACAGTCTTCATTTTCGCGGCTCCGTGCCGCATTCCTGGAAGAACGCCACAGACAAGCCGGCCCGTATCCTCTGGACCGGTGCGCTTACCGTTCTGCAGAACACCGGTGCGCGCCGGCCGCCCAATCTGCCGCCGGCTTAATACAAGAACCATAATGATCAACAGGTAGGAGAAACCCCATGTTACTACTGCGAAGAACCCTGTTAGCCGCCGCTGTCGCGCTGCCATTGGCGGCGCCGGCCGTGACATTCGCCGACACGCCTCCCGGCGTGCTGGTCGTTGCCCAGAACATCGACGACATCGTCGCCATCGATCCGGCGCAAGCCTACGAGTTTACCAGCGGCGAGCTGGTGACGAATATTTATGACCGCCTTGTGCAGTATGATGCCGAAGACACCACGGTTCTGGCTCCCGGGCTGGCCGAGTCCTGGGAAGTGGATGCCGACAACAAGACCATTACCTTCAAGCTGCGGGACGGTGCCAAGTTTCACTCGGGCAATCCGGTACGCGGCGAGGATGTGGCTTATTCCTTTGCCCGCGTCGTCAAGCTCAACCTGACACCGGCCTTTATCCTGACCCAGCTCGGCTGGACACCGGAAAATGTCGAGGACATGGTCACTGCCGACGGCAATGTCGTAACGGTCAAATATGACGGCGATTTTTCGCCGGCCTTCGTCATGAACGTTCTTGCCGCCCGGCCGGCTTCTGTCGTCGACATGAAGACGGTTATGGAGCATGAGGTCGACGGCGATATGGGCAATGCCTGGCTTAACGCCAACTCCGCCGGCACCGGACCGTTTTCGCTGCAGGCTTACCGCCCCGCAGAGCTGGTTCGCCTCAGCGCCAATGCCGATTACTTCAAGGGTGCACCGAAGGTTGATTCCGTTATCATCCGGCACGTTGCGGAAGCCGCGACCCAGCAATTGCTGCTGGAATCGGGCGATGTCGACATGGCCAAGAACCTGACACCCGACCAGATCAAGAGTTTGAGCGGCGACATCAAGGTCGAGGTCTTCCCGCAAGCAGCGGTGCATTTCCTGTCGTTCAACCAGAAAACCGACAGCCTGACACCGCCGGCCGTTTGGGAAGCAGCCCGCTACCTCGTCGACTACACGGGCATGACGGATACGATTATCGATGGGCAGATGGAAGTTCACCAAGCCTTCTGGCCGAAGGGCTTTCCGGGCTCCTATGACGATACGCCCTATAGCTACAATCCTGAAAAGGCGAAACAGATCCTTAGTGATGCGGGTATTGAGACGCCGATCAAGGTGACGCTCGATGTTATCAACGCGGCGCCGTTCACCGATATGGCGCAGTCGCTGCAGGCAAGTTTCGCGGATGCGGGTATCACATTCGACATTCTGCCCGGAACCGGGGCGCAGGTGATCACCAAATACCGTGATCGTACCCACGAAGCCATGCTCCTTTACTGGGGCCCCGACTTCATGGACCCGCATTCAAACGCCAAGGCGTTTGCCTATAACTCGGACAACTCCGACGGCAATTACACGGCCACCACCACGTGGCGGAATGCCTGGGCGGTTCCGGAGGAGCTGAATGTGATGACCAAGAAGGCTCTGACAGAGTCTGATCCTGAAGCACGGTTGAAGATCTACCGCGAACTGCAGGAAAAGGTTCAGAAAGACTCGCCCATCGTCATCATGTTCCAGGCGGCCTATCAGGTGGCCATGGACGAGAATGTCACCGGCTATGTAAACGGTGCGACATCCGATTTTGTCTTCTACCGCCTGGTGGAAAAGAACTAGGCCGGACAACAGTTACGATGGCCGCCGGCAATGCCGGCGGCCATTTTTCTCAAAGATCGGGCACCCGAAGCTCTTCGACCGGACCTTCCAGTACAAGCTCTGCCCCGGTCAATGCCTGCAGGTCTTCCATTGAAATGGCCGGCAGTTTTTCCCTCAGGACAAAGCGACTGTTCTCGATGTCGAGGACGGCGAGGCTTGTGTAGACGCGGGTCACACAGCCCACACCTGTCAGCGGGAATGTGCAGCGTTCCACCAGCTTGGGATCGCCATTCTTTGTCGTGTGATCGGTGATGACGGCGACACGTTTTGCTCCGTGAACCAGATCCATCGCGCCACCGACGGCCGGCACGCCTCTGCTGCCGATACGCCAATTGGCAAGGTCACCGTTCTGCGCGATCTGGTAGGCGCCCAGGATCGCAACATCGAGATGACCGCCGCGGACCATGGCAAAGCTGTCGGCGTGGTGGAAAAACGCGGCTCCCGGGTTCAATGTCACGGCCTTCTTGCCGGCATTGATCAGATCCCAGTCTTCCTCGCCTTCCGCGGGCGCCTCGCCAAAATCGAGGATGCCGTTTTCGGTGTGAAACACGGCCTGCCGTCCGGGTGGCTGATATTGGGCCACCATCTCCGGGAAGCCAATGCCGAGATTGACATAAGCGCCGTCTTCGATGTCTTGCGCGGCCCGCCAGGCGATCTGGGCGTTGGTGAGTTTGTTGTCACTGGTCATGGGAAGGTCGCTCCCGCGCGGATGAGGGCTTCTTCCTGTTGTGGATTGGTCACCTCAACGAGCCGGTCAACAAATATGCCTGGCGTAATGACGTGTTCGGGATCGATCCCGCCCGGTTCAACGATCGTGCTGGCCTGCACGACGGTCGTCTGCGCGGCAGCGCACATCAGCGGGCCGAAATTGCGCGCTGCCTTTCGGTAGGTGAGATTGCCGTGCGTGTCGCCGGTCTCGGCCTTGATGAGGGCGAAGTCGGCCTTCAGCCAGCGTTCGCGCACGTATGGCCGACCGTCGAATTCCTCGACCGGTTTACCCTCGGCCAGTTCGGTGCCGTAGGCAGTGGGCGTATAGAAGGCCGGAATGCCCGCGCCGCCGGCGCGGATGCGTTCGGCAAGTGTGCCCTGGGGGATGAGTTCCAGCTCGATATCGCCGGCAAGATAACTTTCTGTGAATGCCCGCGGGTCGGACGAGCGGGGAAATGAACACACCATCTTTCGCACCAGGCCTGCATCGATCAGTGCGGCAATGCCAATCCGGCCATTGCCGGCATTGTTGTTGATGATGGTCAGATCCCCGATGCGCCTTTCGGCGAGCGCATGGATGAGTTCGATCGGTGCTCCAGCGCCGCCAAACCCACCAATCATGATGGTCGCGCCATCACCGATATCGGATATCGCTGCGCTGAGACTGGCAATGGTTTTGTCCATGGCTCCCTCTGCTTTTTGCTGCAACCGCATGCTCTGCTGACACCGGGATAGGGAAATCCGGACTGGACGGCAATTCTTTTTGTGCGATATAGGTATTATGTTCGTATAACGCACAAAGCTGGCATCGCAATGATTCAACAACGCGACATCATGAGCGGCCTCGCCAAGGGGCTTGCAATCATCGAGACCTTCTCTGCCGAAAGGCCGCGGCAATCGATTTCCCAGGCTGCGGCGGCGAGCGGTCTTGATCGTGCGACAGCGCGCCGCTGCCTGCTGACGCTCGCCCACCATGGTTACGCGGATTATGACGGCAAGTTCTTCACATTGACGCCGCAGGTGCTGCGGCTCGGCACGGCCTGTCTTGCCACCATGCCTTTGCCGCAGGTTGTGCAGCCATTTCTCGACCGGCTGTCCGATGAGCTCGGAGAAAGCAGTTCCGTCTCCATTCTCGACGGGCCAGAGATCGTCTATGTCGCACGCGCGGCCGAACGGAAGGTCATGTCCATCGCGCTGATGCCGGGGTCGCGGCTGCCTGCGTTCTGCACATCGATGGGGCGTGTGCTGCTCGCTGCGCTGCCGGATGCCGAGGTTGAGAAGATCCTGGCGGCAACGCCGCTCACCGCACGCACGGGGCGAACGATCACTGACCCCAAGGCGTTGCATGCGGAGTTGGCGCGTGTGCGGGAAGACGGGTATTCGGTCATCGATCAGGAGGTGGAGATGGGGCTTTGTTCCATCGCCGTGCCTCTCCACAACAACCAAGGACAAGTTATCGCCGCCATGAATCTTGGCGTTCCCGCACTCCATGATGCCGGCAGCCTTGCCGAAAAATTCCTTCGCCCGATGCGGGCCGTTCAACGGGAGCTTTCCAGCCTTCTGCGCTAGTTCGACGTGGGAAGAACGTCGCTATCCACATGTCCGACCTCTGCTCCTATCGACTCTGCCCTATAGAACAGGCAGAAAGTGATGTAGTTTTGGTTGTAGGATGGTGGCCATGCCACCGCTGATATAGTGTGCATCGCTGCGATTTTTTTTAAGCAGCGCAGATAAACGGGGGTTGGCGTGAATATTTTAAAGATTGCTTGTGGTTTCGCTTTGATTGGGCTTGGCGGTTGCACTGCGACGATACCTAGTGACGCGGAAATAAAAGAAGCCAATCAGTTTCTGGCACAAAACGCCTGGGGTGGCGCGAATGCCGGAGCAAGACGGACGAGCAGCAATACGTCAAGCTCCAAAAAGATCGTTGTGCGCAATGAGAGCCATGAAGCCATAGCCGGTGTTCCCTTGCAGGTCGGGGTCCGGTGGGCGATACGCGATGACTGTTCGACGCGGACCTTCAATGTCCGTGTTATCCAGCAGCCCCGTTTTGGAGAGGCATATGTAAGGCCGGTGAACTTTACGGTGCCGACGACCGCCCTGAACAGGGGGCAGGAAGCAACCATGCGCCGCTGTGCCGGAACGCCGACGATCGGTCAGGCCATTTTCTATCGGGCGCCCGAGGGCAAGGGCAACTACATCGACAATTTCGCGATCGAAACCAGCACCGGGCTACGCTTCAACTACCGCATACGTGTGATCAAACCGGTTGGCTGATGACGCAGGCCGCAGATGCCTGGCACTGCGGCCATGAAAGGCACAGCTTGTGAGTATGTGTCAGGTCCAGGGCTGATCGGGGTCCGGCAACGGGATCGCCGACAAAAGCTCGCGCGTGTAATCGGCCTGGGGTGCCTCGAACACCGCGCTTGTTTCCGCGTTTTCGACGATTTCGCCGTGATGCATCACGATGATGCGGCTGCACAGACGCCTGATGACGGAGAGGTCGTGGCTGATAAAGGCGAGCGTCAGATCAAGCTCCTCGACAAGGTGCTCAAGCAGGTTCAGCACCTGTGCCTGGCTTGAAACGTCGAGGCCGGAAACAATTTCATCGGCCAGGATGAAATCCGGCCGCAGCGCTATGGCGCGGGCTATGCCGACACGCTGGCGTTGACCGCCTGACAGTTCATGCGGAAACCTGCTGCGGAAGCTCATGGGCAGACCGACATGGTCAAGCGCTTCATCCACCCGATTTCCGATCCCGTCCAGGCCCTGAAGCCGCAGGGGGCCAGCGATGATCCCGCCAACCGTACGGCGCGGATTGAGCGATGACATCGGGTCCTGGAAAATCATTTGGAAGTGCCGACGCATCGGTCGCAGCGCGTTCTCACCCAGATGGGTGATGTCCGTTCCATTGAACCGGATGGTGCCCGATTGCGGTTCGATGAGGCGAATGAGCGCCCGCCCGAGAGTTGATTTTCCCGATCCCGAGCCGCCGACAATTCCGAGAACCTCGCCCTTCGGAATATCGAAGCTGAGCCCTTTTAAAATGTTGATCGGCGGAGCCCGGCCAAGCAGCGGCTTGCGCGCCAGGTCGGGCAGAGAGAGATTCAGATCACGGATTTCGTAGAGTGCCTCAGTCACCGCGCCACTCCGCTTCAAAGGCTTCGACCTCTGCCTGCACGGTTTCGATGACGCTGTCGGGGACTGGCGTCAGGCTCGCCTCAGGATCGGTATATTTCGGTGTTGCTGCCAGCAATGCCCGTGAATAGGCGTGTTCCGGCGCCGAGAAAAAGCTGCGCACATCCGTATCCTCGACGATCATACCGGCATAGAGCACGGAAAGGCTCTGGCAGACCTTGGAGACGACGCCGAGGTCGTGGGTGACAAAGAAAAGCGCCGTTTTGTGCCGCGCCTGCATTTCCCCGATCAGGCGAAGGATCTGTTTTTGCACGGTCACATCCAACGCCGTCGTCGGCTCATCGGCGACAATCAGCCTCGGTTCGGCGGCAAATGCCGAGGCGATCAAGATGCGTTGCCGCATGCCGCCCGACAGTTCGTGCGGATAGCTGGTCATGACGCGTTCGGGATCGGGTATGTGGACCTCGTCCAGCAGTTCCATCGCCCGGGCTTCTGCATCCTTGCGCGACCAGCCGAGAATATCCACGAGGCGATCGGTTATCTGTCGGCCGACGCGGTGCGACGGATTGAGCGCCGTTAGCGGATCCTGCGGAATGAGCGCGGCCTTTGCGCCGATGCGGCGACGCCGCTGTGCCGGGGCGAGAGATAAAAGGTCTTCACCGTCGAGAAGGATTTCACCCTCAATCACGTGAACGGCGCGTGGCAGAATGCCGAGTATGGCCTTGCCGATCATGCTCTTTCCGGCGCCGCTCTCACCCACCAGTCCGCGCACTTCACCTTCGTTCACCTCCAGCGAAACCGACCGCAGGATGCGCGGGCCGCCGGTCAGGGCAACGGACAGATTGCGGATCGACAGAAACGCGCTCATCGCAGCACCGGATCGAAGCGGTCTTTCAACCCTTCGCCAAGCTGACTGAAACTGAGAACCGTCAAAAACAGTGTGACAAGCGGAAACACCAGAACCCACCAGGCCTGATGGATCGATATCCGTCCCTCGGCGATCATGCCGCCCCAGGTCGGTGAATCGGTCGATATGGACAGGTTGACGAAACTGAGGATCGCTTCGACGATCACTGCGATGCCCATCTCAAGCGTCAGCAGCGCCACCATGGTCGGCAGCACATTGGGCAGAATTTCGGCAAACATGGTGCCGACGCGTGTGCGGCCTGCGACCTGGGCCGAGGCGACATAATCCATGACGCCTTGAGACATCGCTTCCGCCCGCACCACACGGGCAAACCGAGTCCAGTCGATAACGACAACGGCGATGATGATGGATGTGAGACCGGTCCCCAGAACGGCAATCAACAGGATTGCGAAAAGCACCGGCGGGAAGGACATCCAGATGTCGACGAGGCGCGAGATGACGGCGTCGGGCCAGCCGCGGAAATAGCCGGCCACAAGGCCAAGCGTGGCGCCGATCAGGCATGTTGCCGTGCCGGCAATCAGCGCCACGGCCAGCGCCACGCGCGCGCCGTAAAGAATGCGCGACAGCACATCGCGCCCCAGACTGTCCGAGCCGAGCCAGTAGCCCGGTTCCGCGCCATCCATCCAGAAGGGCGGCAGCCTTGAGGTGAAAAGGTCCTGGGCCAGCGGATCCTGGGGGCTGATCCAGGGTGCAAACAGTGCGGCGAGAGCCAGCAAGCCAAGCCATCCGCCGGACAGCCACAGGCGCAATCCGGCCCGCCGTTTGACCTGTGCGCGTCCGTCAAGCATGGCGAAGCCTCGGGTTCAGCATGGCGTAGGTCAGGTCGACGGCAAGATTCACCGCGGTGAAGATCAGCGCAAAGACGATGACGATGCCCTGGATAAGCGGCAGGTCGCGATTGATGACCGCATCGATCGCCATGTTGCCGAGGCCTTCATAGGAAAACAGCCGTTCGATGATGACCGTGCCGCCGATCAGGAAGGTGAACTGGACGCCGACCAGCGTCAAGGTCGGCAAAATGGCATTCGGCAACGCTTCACGGGTGATGACGTGATTTTCACCGTAACCCTTGGTCCGTGACAGGGTCACATAATCAAGATGCATGGTTTCCTTGAGTGATTGCTTCAAAAGCTGGGCGATGATCGCGGCCAGCGGAATGGCAAGCGCCAATGCCGGCATGAACATGTGCGCTACAAGGTCGGCGAAGATTGTGAACTGCAGGCGGAGGATGCTTTCAAACAGATAGAAGTCGGTCGTGAATGGCAGATCGAGCGACGGCGATACGCGACCAGAAATATGAAAGACCGGCACCAGGACACCGAAGAGGAGGATGAGCAGCAGGCCCCAGAGAAAATCCGGTATGGACAATGCCATGCCGTTCGTCACATCGATTGTCGCCTCGGTCTTTGTGCCCCGGAACCGCGTGCCGGTGAGGGCGAGGGTGCCGCCGATCAGCACCGCGATCGCCAGCGCCATGATCGAGAGTTCCAGCGTTGCCGGCAGGCGTCCGAGGACGAGTTCAATGACTGGCTGGTGCAGCGATATTGATGTTCCGAAATCACCCTGGAGGACACCTTGCAGCCAGATGAAAAACTGCTCGATTATGGGCTTGTCGAGACCATAGAACGCCTCAAGGCGAGCGATATCGGCGTCCGTCGCACCGGGCGGCAGCATCATGGCAATCGGATTGCCGGGCACCACACGGATAACGAAGAACACGATAATCGCGACGCCGAGCAGGGTAATGAGCGTGCTCAGGAGCCGAAGAAAGACAGTGCGTAGGAGCAGCATTGAAAGTCTCTGGAAGGGTGGGGCCGCCGCGCCGGCGGCGACCCCGGATGGTCTTACGAGCGTGTCATGAGATGCGGCAGCAGGGCACCCGAAGCATGCGGCGTGACCTTGACCCCATCGACATGCAGGATCGGCTGCACATACTGGATCAGCGGAATGACCAGTGCATTTTCGGCGATGTGCCGATCGACATCTTTCCAGCCCGCGATACGCTTGTCCTCATCCTGCTCGCCCCAGAGCGGCAAGATCATTTCAAGCAGTTCCTGACCGTCCCAGACCGAGTGCGGCGATGGGCCGAACATGGCAAAGCCGGTTGATGTTGTCGGATCGCCTACGGCATTGCCCCAGTTGTAGAAGGCAGCGGGCGCGAGTTGGTCAGCCGCGCGCAGTTCGAAGTGTTTCGCCACTTCATAGACCTCGATTTCTGCCTCGATCCCGACACGCCGCCAAAGGCCGACAATCGCCTGGATGATCTCGTAATCCTTGGGCTTGAAACCACGGGTGGTCTGGATCTTGAAGCGGACGGGATTGTCCGTCGAGTAGCCGGAGGCCGCCAGCAGCTCCTTGGCTTTTTCCGGATCGTAGCCGACCGTGATCGAAGGATCGTAAGCCACGTAATCCGGCGTCTGCAGCGTATCGATGGGTACGCCGTAGCCGGACAACAGACGGTCGACGATGGTTTTCTTGTCGATCGCCAGAGCAGCGGCCTTGCGCACGTTGGGGTCGTTCATGACGTCAACGTCGTTGATGAAGATCATGCCGATATCCGAGATCGGCGCATCCGTTCCGGAAATGCCGCCCGATCCTTTCAGGCGGTCATATTCCTCATAGGGCATTTCCAGCGTGACATGGGCGTTACCGGATTCGATTTCGGCAACGCGTGCTGCCGCATCGGTGACGAATTTGATCGTCACTGTCTCGAATTCAGGCTTTCCGCCCCAGTAGTCGGGATTTGCCTTCAGGCGCACAAACGCGTTGCGCTCGAACCGGTCGACCATGTAGGGGCCGCTGCCCACCGGCTTGGCCTCGAAGCCTTCCGGCCCCACTTTTTCATAGTAGGCTTTCGGCAAGACGTAGCCGGTCAGGAATGACATCCATTTGAAGATGGTCGGCTCGTATTCCTTCACGTCGGCGGTGATGCGGTTGCCGTCAATAGCGAAATTGCCGACCTTTCCCCAGATAAACTGGATCGGATTACCCGTTTCGGGATTGCCGGCACGCTCGAGCGACCAGACGACATCTTCGGGCGTCAGCGGTGAACCGTCATGCCATTTCACGCCTTCACGCACTGTCATAAAAATCTGCGAGCGGTCGTCGTTCCAACCCCATTCGGTGATGATGCCGGGAGCGAATGTCAGATCGGGATTCTGGTGGATGAACATATCGAAGACTGACTGGTAGATGCCCTGGATCGTCGGATTGACTGCCGAGGGGCCGACCGTCGGATCCCAGCTCGGCAGGTTCACATTGTAGGCAATGACCAGTTCGTCGATTTGCTGAGCCAGCGCTGGCGTTGTAAATGCCGTGATGGCGACGCTGGCAGCAGAAAGCTGCAGCATGCTGCGGCGACTGAGTTTTGTCATGGTTTGAACTCCCTCTTTTATCCTTGGTATGGTTATGATCCGGCCAGTTTGCGGCCGAGAAGAAAGCCTGATCCCGCACCCGTTCCCGCGCCCGGCCAGACTGCTGCGCCGGTGTGGTGGAGGTTCTTCATCGGTGTCGTTCCGTCGGTGCGGCCCCGGGAGGGGCGGAACAGGAAATGCTGTGACAGGTGGTGGCTGCCGCAAATCTGGTCGCCGCCGATGAGGTTCGGATTGTCGGCTTCAAGATCCAGCGGAGTAACGATACGGCGCGACAGGATTTTTGCCTTCGTGCCGGGTGCATTTTTCTCGATAATATCGAGGACCCGATCCGCAAAAGGCTCCGCGGCCGCCTCCCATTGGTCTGCCTTTATCGTGCCGGCTGCGTCGCCTTTTATCTGTGCTGGCGCCATGCGGGCCTGAAGCCACAGGATGTGTTTTCCATCCGGTGCGCGGCTCGGATCGATCGCCGTTGGCTGACCGGCGACGACCACCGGTTCATCCGGCAGAAGACCGGCGCTTGCCTGCTGATAGGTGCGGGCCATCTGATCGAGCGAGGGCGCCAGATGCACATAGGCAAAGTCCCGAAGCTCCGCACTCGCTGCCCAGTCTGGAAGATCGTCCATGGCAAGATGGATCATCATCGTGCCGGGCGCGTGGGTAAAACGGGTCATCGCCGAATCATAGTTTTTATCCGACGTGCCGCCCGTGAGCTTTAATAGCGCGGAGGCGGACACATTGGCGATGACGGCGCGGCTGGCATTGAAGCTGCGGCCATCCGCAAGCTCGATACCCTTGGCCTCGCCGCCTTCGGACAGGATCCGGGCAACGGGTGCGTCGCACATGACGGTTCCGCCTTGCGCCTCGATCGTGGCGACCATGGCGCGGACGATGGTATCGGCTCCGCCCTTGCCGAGGACCATGCCGAAGGCCTGGTTGGCCATGGCCTCGAGATAGGGGAACAGCGCGCCGCCGGCGATATCCGGAGCAAAATCGAGATGCATGCCCCAGGCGCCGAGTGTTGCCTTGAGGTGTTCGGACTGGAATGTCTCATTGAGCCAGTCGCGCGGGGAGGACATGAGGAAACGAAGCAGGTCCAGGCTCCCGCCAGTCCCTTTCTTGCGCCAAAGACGCCAAGAAGAACTTGCTAATGCACGCATATTCATCGGACTTCCGAGGATAGCGAACAGATGCTCGGCTTCGGCGGGGAAGGCTTCGGTCAGAGCCGTCCACGTCTCGGCATCCTGCCCGGAAAATGCGGCGATGCGTGCGGTGGTTTTTTCCACGTCATTGCTGACTCCCAACCATTTGCCATCCGGGAAGACACTGGCAAAGCAGTTTGAAACCGGCGCGAATTCCAGGCCATTTTTCACGAGCTCATCGCCATAAGCCTTGAAAAAGGGAGAGCCGGCAAAAAGCGAAAGGTTCATCGCAGCCCAGTCATGACGAAAGCCGGGCTCTGTATACTCACCTGTTTTGACCGCACCGCCCGGTTCAGACGCCTGTTCGAAGATAGCCACGCGCCAGCCCTTGGCTGCGAGATGGGTCGCGCATGCCAGGCTGTTATGTCCCGCGCCGATGATTACGGCGTCAAGATTATTCTGAACCATTGTTGACTCTCATTCGTTCGGAGAGATATTTGCAAATGCAAATAATAATGTCTAGCATGAATCCAATCGATGGTCAGATTGACCGGTTCAGGAACAATCAGGGAGTGAGGACAATGAGTTCGGCAAATGTGTTGGAACAGCTTGGTGCGATGTTGCTTTCGGGAGGCGTCGAGGTCGTAGACTGCTCCGGCGTTCTGGGCCCGGATACGCCCCTGCTGAAATTGCCTGAAGGCTTTGGCGACAACACTCCGAAGATCGAGGTGCATCGTATTTCCGAGTATGATGACAACGGGCCGTTCTGGGCCTGGAACTGGCTGAAACTCGGCGAGCACTCGGGCACACATTTCGATGCGCCGCACCATTGGATCACCGGCAAGGATTATGAAGACGGCTACACGGACACATTGCCCGTTCAAAGGCTGGTTGCACCGGTGAATGTCATCGATTGCTCCAAGCAAACGGCAGAAAATCCGGACTTTTTACTGACCGCCGATGGCGTGAAGGCGTGGGAAGCCGAGCACGGTGATATCGGCAAGGGCGAATGGGTCGTCATGCGGTCAGATTGGGACAACCGTGCGCATGATGAAGCGCTGTTCCTGAATGCCGACGAAAACGGTCCGCACTCACCCGGACCGACAGTGGATTGTGTCGAATATCTTCTGTCCAAGGAGATTGTCGGATGGGGCAACCAGTGTATTGGAACCGATGCCGGCCAGGCGGCGGGTATGGAGCCTCCGTTCCCCGCACATAATCTGCTGCACAAATCGAATTGCTACGGTCTGGCATCACTGGCAAATCTCGACAAACTGCCGGCGAAGGGCGCAATTCTAATTGCCGCTCCGCTGAAATTCGAGAAGGGAACCGGTAGCCCGATCCGCGCGCTGGCACTCGTTCCAAAGGGATAAGGCCGGTGAAGCCTGTCGATCACGTCATCATCGGATCGGGCATCAATGCGCTGGTGGCGGCGGCCCTGCTTTCAGGCAAGGGCCGCCGGGTGCTGGTGCTTGAACGTGCCGAGGTCGCAGGCGGTTGCATGCGGACCGAGGAGGTGACGCTGCCAGGCTTCCACCACGATGTGATGGCGGCGACCTTTGTCCTCTTCATAACATCACCGGCCTTTGGAGAACTGGGAGAGGATCTGGCCCGCCATGGGCTGGAGTTCTGCCATACAAGCGATCCAACCGCGGTTTTGCGCCCGGACGGGTCGGCGCTGGTGCTGAAGACGGATCGTGCGGCGAATGTCGCGGCGTTTAATGCTTTGCAGGCCGGCGAAGGCGACCAGCACGCGAAGGATGTCGGGGCGATCGAAGCAGATGCGCCGTTCCTTTTTGCGCTGCTCGGCGGACGTTTATGGTCACGGCAGATGTTGCGGCTGATGGCCGGCCAGGCATGGAAGCGCGGACTGCGCGGCCTTGCGGCATGGGTCGGGACAGCCCTTCGTCCGGCACGTGGCTGGCTGGAGGCATCCTATCGCAGCCCGTTGATCCAGGCGCTTTGGGCGCCCTGGGTACTCCACACCGGGCTGACGCCCGAAAGCACGTATTCCGGTCAAATGGGTAAGGTCATTGCCTTTGCGCTCGAGGCGGCGGGCGCGCCGGTCGTCAAAGGCGGTTCGGGACAGGCGGTAGCAGCGTTCCGCGCTCTTATCGAAGAGCGCGGCGGGGAGATCCGCACCGGTGTCCACGTTGATCAGATCATTGTTGAAAACGGACGCGCATGCGGTGTGGTCACCGCATCGGGTGAGCGGATCGAGGCGCAGGAGATCATTGCTTCAGTTGCGCCGGGACAGCTTTATGGTCGGCTGCTGCGTGACAACAGCGTCAAAGAGAGCGAGGAGGCTGAAGCATTCCGTCACGGACGGGGGAATTTCCAGCTCCACTACGCGCTCGATCAGCATCCTGAATGGTTGACACCGGGTCTTGATGACGTGGCCCTGATCCACCTGGCCGACGGGATCGATTCCGTCTCCAAATCGGCCAACGAGGCGGAGCGGGGCATGTTGCCCGTCACGCCGACCATTTGCGTTGGCCAGCCCCATCGGCTGGATGCGACCCGGTGCCCGGAGGGAAAGGCGGTGCTGTGGCTGCAAATTCCGGATGCGCCTCGCGTGATCAAAGGGGATGCGGCGGCGCAGATCGAGTGTGGAGCGCAATGGACCGATGCAACCCGTGAAGCCTTCGCTGACCGGATCGAGGCGATCCTTGCCGGGCACATCAAGGATTTCGACAAAATCAAGCTTGAAAGGCGGGCCTATTCACCGGCTGATCTTGAGAAGCTGAACGTCAATCTTGTCGGCGGTGACCCCTATGGCGGCGCCTGTTCGATCGACCAGTTCTTTGTGTGGCGACCGTTTGCCGGGTCGGTGGACAATACGACCGCGGTCCGCAATCTTCATCACATCGGCGCATCAACCCATCCGGGACCCGGCCTTGGCGGCGGGTCCGGCTACAATCTGGCTAAAAGGATGGGCGCATGAGCGATGCAAGGCAGTTGCAACGTGGTGACAGCACCCGCCTGGGCGAGATCGGCCTTAACAATTTCGCGCCTTATCTGATGAACAGGATCATGGGCCGCTACAATGTCTCGCTTCGCGAGGAGATGGCGGCCTTGGGTTTGACGACGCCACAAATGCGGGCGCTGGCGGTTTTGTCGGTCATTGACGGCATTCTTCTTCGCGAATTGGCGGTCTATGCGGTGGTCGAGCTTTCCACCCTGAGCCGGGCAACGGATTCGCTGGAAGCTGACGGGCTGGTGCGATGCCAGGCGGATACATCCGATGGCAGGGCACGGCGGGTTTTTATCGCCGATGCCGGCCGGGAAGCCTTTGACCGGCTGTGGCCGCACATGTCGGAGAATTACGAGCGCATGTTTGCAGGTATCGATGATGAGGAGCAGCGCGCTTTTGTCGGCACGCTGCAAAAGATGCTGTCGAATATCCGCAAACATGATTTTTAGCATGATTGATTAAACAGGAAGAACACCATGGCCGAGCGGTCATTCAAGGCAGAAGTAGAACATCTGCGCCTCGGATCGGGCGAAACCTTCACAGGCGAAGGGATCCTGGCGATCACCAAGGCGCTGCTTCAATGCGGTGTCGGCTATGTGGGCGGTTATCAAGGCGCACCGATTTCGCACCTGATGGACGTGCTGGCCGATGCGCAGGATCTGCTTGGCGAACTGGGCGTTCGGTTTGAAGCCAACGCATCAGAAGCGGCCGCTGCCGCAATGCTGGCCGCAAGCGTGCATTACCCGATCAGGGGCGCCGTGACGTTCAAGGGCTCTGTCGGCGTCAATGTGGCCTCCGATGCGCTTGCCAACCTTGCCTCTTCCGGCGTAACCGGCGGTGCGTTGATCATCGTGGGCGAGGATTACGGCGAAGGCTCCTCCATCATGCAGGAGCGGAGCCACGCCTTTGCCATGAAGTCGCAGTTCTGGCTGCTCGATCCACGTCCCAACCTTCCGTCGATCGTCAAGGCGGTGGAGCAGGGGTTCGAACTTTCCGAAGCCTCGAACACGCCGGTCATGCTGATGGTGCGTATCCGCTCCTGCCATGTGACAGGCAGTTTCGATGCACAGGACAATGTGCGCCCGCCGCTCAGCGTACGCGATGCGCTCTCCGAGCCGCGCCGCGATTTCGCCCGGGTGGTTCTGCCGCCGATGTCCTTCGCCCATGAGCATGACAAGATCAACAACCGCTGGCCGGCGGCAGAAAAATTTGTTGCCGAAAACAAGCTCAACGAGCAGTTCGGACCAAAGGAATTTCCGGTCGGGATCGTCCTGCAGGGCGGCATGTATAATGGCGTGATCCGCGCCCTGCAAAGGCTGGGGCTTGCCGATATCAACGGCAATACGGATGTGCCGCTTTACGTTCTGAACGTGACGTATCCGTTGTTGCAGGATGAGTTCCTGTCCTTCAGCGAAGGCAAGGAAGCATTGCTGGTCATCGAGGAAGGTCAGCCCGAGTTTATCGAGCAGGGCCTGTCGACGATGCTTTACAGGTCCGGCAGTCCGGTGGCGATCCATGGCAAGGATATGTTGCCCATGGCCGGTGAATATACCGGACAGGTCCTCCTGGACGGGCTGACGGCGTTTCTCAAGAAAGCCGCTCCCAATTGCCTGCCGGGGCAGGTGGTTGCGCCGAATTTTGAGATGCCGACCGTGCCGGATATCTCAAAAACCGTTCCGATAAGGCCGCCCAGCTTCTGCACGGGCTGTCCCGAGCGACCGATTTTTGCTGCGATGAAACTGGTGGAGCAGGAACTGGGTGCGCACCAGATAACCGGTGACATCGGGTGTCACCTCTTTGCCTGCCTACCGCCTTTTGAAATCGGCGGGTCGACCATGGGTTACGGTCTTGGTCCGGCGTCGAACGCTGCCTTCGATGGCGGCGGCGACAAACGCGCCGTATCGTTCCTCGGCGATGGCGGCTTCTGGCACAATGGCCTTTCCAGCTCCATCGGCAACATGGTGTTCAACAAGTCGGATTCGGTTGCCGTGATCGTCGACAATTACTATTCGGCGGCAACCGGCGGGCAGGACATTCCGTCTTCGCGCGCCGACAATCCCACCAAGGCCACAAACAACCCCATTTCAAAGGCGCTGGAAGGCGTCGGGGTGGAGTGGGTACGCCAGATCGACAACACTTATGATGTCGGGAAAATGCGTGAGGTGATGCGCGAGGCGCTGACCACCGACTATGACGGACCGAAGGTCATCGTTGCATCGTCTGAATGCATGCTCAACCGACAACGGCGTGAGAAGCCCTTGCGTAACAAGGCGGTCAAGGAAGGTCGGCGTGTCGAAGTCCCCAGATTTGGCGTCGATGAGGATATATGCACCGGCGATCATGCCTGTATCCGCCTGTCGGGCTGTCCCTCGCTGTCGCTCAAGACTCTGGACGACCCATTGCGCGATGATCCGATCGCCAGCATCGACCAGACCTGTGTCGGGTGCGGAAATTGCGGCGAGGTTGCCGATGCGGCGGTCCTGTGTCCGTCCTTCTACCGCGCCGATGTTGTTCACAATCCGGGCGGATTCGAAAGCTGGCGGGCGAAAATCGGTCAGCGTTTCATCGCGTGGCTGCAATCGCGCCGTGCCGTATCGCGCCTGAATTTTTCAGAGGCGTAGACGTGGCAGTCGAAGAGCAGTTTGTGGCAAGGGCGCCGGACCCGCAGCTTGGCGGCATCATCAAGCTTGCGGTGATGGCCGTCGGCGGGCAGGGCGGTGGTGTCCTGACCAACTGGATTGAATCGCTGGCCCGTGCCGGGGGATATGACTGCCAGGCGACATCGGTTGCCGGCGTCGCACAGCGAACGGGTGCGACCATCTACTATATTGAGATGGCGCCCGCCGGAGATGGAACACCCGTCTTTTCGCTCGCTCCTTCAGCCGGCGATGTCGACATTCTTGTTGCCGCTGAAATGATGGAAGCCGGCCGGGCGATTGTCAGAGGCTTTGTCACGCCGGACCGGACGACACTGATTGCGTCGACCCACCGGGCGTTGGCCATTTCGGAAAAGACGGTTCCGGGCGATGGCGTCGCGTCGTCGGAGGAAGTGCGGGCTGCGGCCGAGATTGCCGCCAGCCGCCTGATCCTTTTCGATATGGAGCAGATCGCCGCCGACAATGGATCGGTGATTTCGGCAAGCCTGTTCGGCGCCTTGGCGGGGTCGGAGGTCCTGCCGTTTTCGCGTGAGGCCTTTGAACAGGCGATCCGCGCCGGAGGCAGGGGCGTTGAGGCCAGTTTGCGTGCCTTTGGGGCGGCTTTCGAACGGACGGCAGACGGGATCGAACCGATTGCTTCAGGGCATGCAGGCGAGAAGCCGGATGCATCCGGTTCGGAACCAACGGGGTCCGGCCCATTGCTTGAACAGTGGCGGGCGCTGCGTGCCCGTGTTGACGGCTGGCCGGAAACGGTCGGTGACATGGCAAGGCCGGGACTGCAGAAGGTCGTCGACTTTCAGGATATTGCCTACGGCAAAGAGTATCTCGACCGGGTTGAAAATGTCCTTTCGCGAGACAATGAGGATAAGGACTACCTGCTGACACGCGAGGCAGCGAAATACATCGCCAACGCCATGGCCTATGACGATGTCATTCGTGTTGCCGACCTGAAGACCCGGGCGCCACGATTTTCCCGCATCCGGTCCGAGATGGCGGCGCCTGACGATTCACTCATTCAACTGACCGAGTTCATGCATCCGCGCGCCGAGGAGATTGCCGGAATGCTACCGGCCGGGATCGGGCGGAAGGTTGAAGCCAGCGAGCGCTGGATGGCTCGCCTCGATCGCTGGTTCAACAAGGGGCGCCGGTTACGCACGCACCGGGTACGTCCCTTCCTGATGCTCTATATTCTGGGGGGTCTTAGCGGCTACCGTCGCCGCACGCTCCGCCACGCGATTGAAGTGGATCATCTCGAGCGTTGGCTCCGTACGGTGTTTGAGTATCTCGATAACGACTATGATGTTGCCGTTGAGATTGTCCGCTGCCGGCGGCTGATCAAAGGCTATTCCGACACACATGCGAGGGGCTTGTCCAAGTTTGACCGCGTCCTTGATGCGGTAAAGCTGGTTGCCGGGCGTGAGGATGCTGCGCAGTGGATTGAGCGCCTGCGTGAAGCTGCCTTGAAGGATGAGGAGGGTGAAGCGCTGGATGGTGCTGTCGAGACCATCCGCAGCTTCACCTGAAAAGCGGTCAGTCCAGTATGGCCGTCGCCTCGACCTCGATGAGGAAATCCGGCATTGCAAGTGTCTGCACGCCGATCAACGTGTTGGCAGCCGGTGTCACATCCCCGTAAAAGCCACCGATGGCCGGACCGAGCACCTCCAGCTTGTCGGGTGAATAGTCCACGACATAGGTGCGCAGACGCACGACATTCTCAGCTGTGGCACCACATGCAGCAAGCACCTCTGTGAGGTTGGCAAAGCACTGTGCGGCCTGAGCAGCGAGATCGTCTTTGCCGACCAGTTCGCCATTGGCATCCCAGGCAACCTGACCGGCCATGTGAAGGAGACGCCCGCCTTCGCTTTCGACGGCGTGGGAGAACCCGAATTGAACGGCGTTGTACATCGAGGCCGGATTGATCGCATTGCGTTTCATAACTGCTCCTGATTTCCTTGCGTTGCAAAGGCAAACGGAAAATTGCCGGACATTCCAAGTCCCACGATATCATGTTGAGTCCAGCGGACAACGCCATACACCAAATCGTGACGCCCTGCGGGCGTGGGGCTTCCCGTCAGGCTTGCGGGAGGCCGCTCTTCGCTTGTGCCCCCTCAGGCCATGGCTCGACGATAACGTGAACGATGTGCTCTTCGGTGGTTTTGAGGAAACTGACATCCTCGCCCGGTTCTGTGGCGGAGCCGGTTTGGCATTAGAGACATGTCTCGCAAGTCTCGTTCTGACCGGGCTTTTTTGCGGGTCTCTAAACGCCTTAGCACTCTCTACTGGTGGTCTCTTTCCAGGAATTCCGAAACGGATATCATTCAAACACCGGCTGAGATCCCGCAAAAGATGGTCGATGCCCAAAATAGTGTTTGCTGAAAGCGTCTCCCAGCGCCGCCTTGTCGAATTCAACCACGCCGGTATGGGTGTCACCCTCGCCATAAAACGCGTAGAGCACGTCTTCGGCAACCATCAGTGACATTGTGTAGTGCACACCCTTGTGCCGCCCGGCTGCCATGCCTCCAGTGATCAAAGGTTCCGCAACAATGCTGACGGGCAGGAGCGTCTTGCGGTCAATCAACATTCCGAACTGAAGGTACAGCCTGTTTCGGTCATCGAGGTTTACGCTGTCAAACCTCTGATGGATGAAGGTCACGTAGTGATCCGCATCCCAAACCACAGGGTTGGTGCTGTTGAATACCGGTCCTGCCGATTGTTTGCCGAAACTGAATTCACCGGCGTCCAAGGCAACAACCGTCTTGCAATCCCCCTGGGCCGGATCAACTTCCAGAAGGAGATAAGGATCTACCGAATACAAACACAATAACCTGCCTTCATGGGAGAACATGACCCAGTTCTTTTCGTTGAGCCTGCGATGAAAGGGAGGTCGCAGGATGACCTGATTGAAAATCCTCTGCCGATCCACATCAAGTTCCGACAAAGCGGCCGAACAAAAGTTGTGAGTGCTGGTTTCGAGGTAAACGCAATGATTTGTGTAGATCTTCCCTTCGTGGTGAAGCAGCCTCCAATCTTCCGGCCGGGCACCCTCGACACGTTCATATGTGAGGGTCTGATGTCTTTGCAGTGAGAGGTCTTTTCCCATGGTGCACAAGATCGGAGCGGACCAGGTCTCGAAGAGTTGACCGTAAACCCAGTTCTGCCCGTCGGCTTCAGCCCGGCATAGAAGATGGATGTCGCCATCGATCAGAATGCTTGCGGGATTGAAGGCTCCGGAATGCGATTCCGGACCGAGTTGACCGGCATTTATCAGGCGGCGTTGCCCGCGGATCAGACTGCGGTTCGCGCTGGACGCGTTTTGACTGTCGAATCCCACTTTTAGTTGATGTTCCGCATTGAGCTGATTTCCTTTTTTTCCAATTGACCGCTGCCGCGCTACGCCGGTTGTCCCTCTCATGAAGGAACAAGGAAGGGACTTTCAGTTTCTACACATTGTAAAAATGTATCCACATCGAACCTCCCGTCTCTTCTCCAGACATCGAGCAGTTTGCGCAGGACCATATGTTCCTGCGGAAGACCGTCATAGTTGCTGCAACAGAAATGCATTATCCGGGCGCCATCCAGCCACCCTTCTTCCGGTTTGCCAATGATGGCGTTGTAGGCACCGGGTAGCACTTCAATTGTAGGTGCGGCACAACTAAGTACATAGTTGAGAGACGGTTGGTCTTGTAGCCGCCCGCACTTTATTCTGGCTTCGTACCAAGATCGGTGCCAGAGCTTACCGACCTCATGCGCCTTGCAGGTGTCCTTGAAGAGAGCTACGCCTGAATTGAAATATCCTTCATCGTGATGTCGCCAGCCGAGTTCGCGATATGTGCTCTGATTTGTCCATCTGCTCAATTGCCCTGACCATGGTTCTCCATCCACGTCCCAGGCCAGGGCGATATCAGCTTCCGTGGCAAACAAATGATCAATGTTACTGATGGGCAAGGTGTCTGCATCAAGAAACAGAAAGTCACCGTCTACAAGCTGTCGTATCTGAGTTTTGATATATCTGCTCGTCAAGAAGGGATACCGCTTATCGCGGAATATGCATCGCACCTCGATCTCCAGCCTCGACAACTCCTCTCGCAACTGGGCATTAAACTCATCCGCACCCTTGCAGGACAACCAGATAATTTGGGCGTCCGGATGAAGTTTCCTTAGTGCATTGCTGGAGATGATGGACAGATCAGCATATATCTCGCTGCCCGGCGGATCGACCACAACATAGCAGAAGGTGGACCTGGTCATGCTTGCGCTGACAACCTCTGTTCGCGTTTTGAATGTGATGAAAGTCTTATCATTATGGTGCGGGACAATACTGAACGGCTACTAATTAACATATTGCCCTTTTCAGTAAAGAGAGCTGGATTGCATCAATTGCCAGTGCGAATGCCAGAGTTTTACTCTCATTTTTGACCCTTGGGCGAGTATACGTCGAGGAATGGGGACAGATGCAGGATAAGTGTGTATAGAACCGCTGCGGATGTGCCATTTTAAGAGGCAACTGTTACTGAATGGCAGACCTATCAACTGTTGTTACGACACGGTCCTTGACCACTGTCTTTCGTTTTCACTGCAATGATCCTGTATCTGCAACGGCTTTGTCCTTCCTCGGAGCAGATCCCGGGATGGAGCAAACGCCGGAGCAGGAAACCGATGTTGTCGTAAGATGCCTTGACGACGGCCAGTTCGATTTCGATCCGCCGTTCAGTTCCGATCCCGGCGATGCAAATCATATGGTCGCCCGCGCTTATCGGCTGTTAAGCGACAGTTTTCTTGCGGAAAACCCGTCTGATCCCGTGCTTCATGGTGGCAGCCTGATTTCGAACGGACAAAGGTTCCTGGTGTCGGCACAGAAGGGTAACGGAAAGACCACATTGCTTCTTGCATGCCTTGCTGCGGGTATGCCGGTTGAGGCCGATGAGCATGTTGTTTTACGCAAGGGCGATTTGATCGCGCGCCCCCGGACTTTAAGGATCAAGAGCGGATCGGTCGGGCTTGTCCCGCTTCTGAAGGATAAGGTTCTGGCATCGCCCTCGTTGAGAGACTGGAATGGAGACTTCATCTATTCCTTTCCGCCTCAAACGGAACAGGTGCGTTGGAAAATCCGGTCTGGACAGGCGGATCAACTGATTTTTCTTGAAGCAAATTTTGGCGGAGCCTCATCGGTCGAGCGATTGGAAAAGGACGAAGCTCTCGCATTGCTTCTGCAGAACTGTTTCCTGCCGGATTCCAACAAGAGTGACGCATTGGCGCGGATCTACGGACTCGCACAGGATACGCCGGCCTGGCAGGTTCATGTCGGTGATCTCGGACAAGCAGTCTCGCACATTCAACGCATTTCCCAGATGTAACCGCTCATTGCGACTGGCGTGTATGGCGGCCGTTGCAGAGAAGCGACGTCTCAGGGTTCGCGCAAGCCCGACACCTTTCTATCCTTGGCAAACCCGTGTTTGGCGCTTCGTCTGGTCAGGCTTTCCAGACATGGTCTGAGCAGCAAATTTGAAAGGACCAGCACACCAGACGGGCCCGTGTTCATGCGCCGCAATGTCGCCATGGAACCCCGAATATCCTCCTTCAACGCCTCAGACTGGGTTGCGACGCAACCATCCGCTATGCGTTTCCGAATGGCCCTTGCTCTTTCTTTCGATACGGAACTTGTGTCGGTGACGGGACGGGAGCCAAGGATTTCCTCACTGGCGGCAGCCCACAAATCATATGCGCTTGCAAGTCGCGGACGATTTGAGAGCGTTGTCGCCAGTTGCTTGCCGGATTGATCATCCAGGGATGCGTTGGCATGGGAAAACTCCAGCAAACCCTTGAGGTTGATCGTTCCAAACACCGTGCCGAGATTCTGAAAATGGTGATGCATCATGCCGAACAGCAGAAAATGATCGAACCTCAAAAGGCGAACACTGACGCCGGCAAATTCCGCGTTGATCGCGTTTTCCAGCAGATATTTGTCCGGTAGCAGGTAACGCGACTGACGTCCGCTCAGGTAAATATGCGGCTCGACATAAGCGGGAAAATCGGCCCGATGCATGGGCGGAAGATGATGGTGCGTTATCGACGTTGTGGCATCGGGCACATCCTCATAACCGATTTCCCTCAAAGCCTGAATTGCAGTTTGCGCTTCCGACCGATGGACGTAAAAGTCAATGTCGCGCTGCGATCGCCACCAGGGTTGCCCTGAGAGCAAGGAAACAGATCCTTTCAGCATCAGGGGCGTTACGCCGACGCTATTCAGGCTGCCGATGATTTCCAGTAATCCGTCGCGCTGTTTCTTGCGGCGTGCCGCGAGAAATTCTTCCATTTCTGCCAGCTCATGACGAATGCCCTGGCCGGTATTTGTTTTGCCGTCGATGGGATGAAGAAGTCCCTTTTGCCGCATGGCATGCAGCGCCGACTCAACAATCTGCCACCTGGCGGCAGATGTGATCACACCCTGAAGATTTTCCATGTCCGAAAAGAGCGTTTGACGTAGTGCGGTCAACTCGTCGGGCTTAATGTTTTCCTTGAGACATTCAATCAGCAAGTCCGGTCGTTCGTCCGGTGATCTCATGGCAGTCTTATCCGGTCCGGGGTTATTGTATTCATTGCAATAATACTGATGGATTCGTGATGTGTATAACAGCTTTGCGATCCAGCAGGCTGAAATGCTTGCCATTGCCGGGTACAGTCGGCTGGTGATCTTCATGCTGCTGACCGTTTTGCATGTTTGGCATCCGCAGGGATATGACACTGGCGAAGGAAAGGCGCAGTGACGTGAATATCGATCAAGGGGACAGGGGTGTGCGGTTATTGCATTTGGCCCCGATAATGCCTGCACGTTCTGGAAACGGCCTTGCGATGCGGTGCGGCATGTTTACCGAGGCGTTGGCACGACTTGGCGCAACCGAAGTAATTGTGGTTGGCGGTCAGGACACGGTGCTCGATGAGGGCGAGATTGAAGGTGTGTCGGCGCGTGTGGTTTCCACTGCCGGGAGACTGGATACCAGGCTCCGCCTGATCAGCCAGATTGAAAACGGCTATGAGCGTGCTGAGGCGCTTCGGGCGCTGGGTCGACCGTCCTCTACAGCCGTTTTGTCCGCCCCCGTCATCAAGGACGTAGCGGAATGGGTGGCGCAAAAGCAATGGTCGGGCATAGTCGTTTCCCGCAGCTATCTTACTCCACTGTTGAATGTCCTCCGGCCGATTGCCGATCGTGTTCCGCTATTGGTTGACCTCGATGATGACGATGCGTTGATGTTGAGAGAACGGGCGGCCATCGCCCGTTCCAGCAATAACTCGCAAAAGGCTGCCGTTCTGGAGGCCGAAGCCGATTGTTACGAGAAGGTTATCCAGAGCTGCTCCGGCCACGTGGTGACGTTTTGCAGCTCCAGCGAAGCCACATCCTTTCAGTTGAAAAGACGGCTTCAGCTTTCCAATGTCGTGTCGATACCAAATGGAATAGAAGTTCCGGAAAAAGCACGTGTGAGTGCAGAGCGTCATACGCTTTTGTTCGTGGGAAATCTCGCCTATCAGCCAAACGTTGACGGTATCAGTTGGTTTGTCAGCCATGTTTGGCAGAGAGTGCGGGAACGCTTTCCAGACGTTGAGCTGGTGGTCGCGGGCAGTAACCCGTCTTCACGGTTGGCGGAACTGTGTCACGCGAATGAGGTTACATTGGAATCGGACCCGGTATCGATATCCCCGCACTACACACGGGCAAGGGCAGTCGTCATCCCGTTGCGAACCGGTGCGGGGACCCGGATAAAGCTGCTGGAAGCCGGCGCCCACAATGTACCGGTTATCTCAACGTCCAAGGGTGCGGAGGGCCTGGATGTCCTGCCGGACAAGCATTTCTATTGTTGCGATTATGACCCGGAGGAAATGTTAAGCGCCTGTACTGAATGCCTGTCCAGCCCGGTGGAGGCAATGCAAAAGGCGGAAGAATTACATGCGATGGTTTGCAGAAACTATGGTCGTTCGGACGTTATCGGGACTATTACGGAACTGGTGCAGTCCATTATTAAACCGACTCTGAAGCAATAAAGGCGAGTGAACTTCTTGTTCCTTTAAGTAATAAGTGCTTATTTCGGCTTTGTTTCGTATGTGTACAGGGTGTCCCAATGGATAGCATATCAGAAGACGCATGTTTTGAGCCTGTGAGCAATCTCGAAGTGAGCGAGGTACCCGATGGATTTGTGATTTATGACGAACCTAACGGCAAGGTGCATTATCTCAATCCAACCGCGGCGATCATCTACTCGCTGTGCAACGGAAAAAAGACCGTTGCCGATATTCAGAGTTTCATCCGTTCTGCCTATGAAACCGATGAAAAGACCGAACTGGATGGCTTTTTTCAAGAGTTGAGCGACGCGAATCTCATCGTCAAGCGGAAGTAAAATGTCGTCTCAAGCGATCGATTTCTTAAACTTTCCGGCGAAAACGCGAAAAAACCAATCACTTTAAGTGGTAGTTGAAGAATAAATCTTGTTGGTGAATATTTTGCCCCAATGATTTACACGATGATACGGTCATGATAGACGATTCCCGGTTTGTTACATGATTAGGGGACAGTAACGTTGTCAGATGAAGCCGAACGCCACCTAGAAGACATCGATGAAGACAAGCGCAACACTATTACGACGCTGCTGAAAGTATCGGCTTTTGTGATCCCGACAATCGCTACATTTTCCATAGACGGGAAATTGTCGCTGGCTCGCGCGCAGGTACTGTCGAACACATTCAGTTCGTAAGCACGCCGGTACATGGCTGTTGACGGATTAAATGTTGTCCGGACGTTCGCCCAGTATCTCCGCGTGCCTTATCGTAAAGAACGAAGCTCATTTCCTACCTGATTGCCTGCGGTCTATCGGGCGACAGGTCGATGAAATTGTGCTGGTCGATACCGGGTCAGTCGATGACACCGTATCAATAGCTAAAAGTTTCGATTGCAGAATTTTCCATTTCGATTGGGTTGATGACTTTTCAAAGGCCCGCAATTATGGTCTTGATCAGGCCACAGGCGAATGGGTTCTGTATATCGATGCGGATGAGCGGCTGAATATCTCGACCGCAGGCGGCCTCAAACAGGCACTAGCGGATGTCGATGCCATCGCCGCAAGAATTAAGTTCCGTTCCAGCCCCAAAGTGACTCCATATGCGGAGTACCGCCTGTTTCGGAATGATGTCCGGCTCCGTTTCACCGGTTCGATGCATGAAACCAACGTGCCCGGCATATTCGATGCGGTTGAACGGGACGGTGCCAAGATTGTCGATCGTTTTGACGTCTCCATCCTGCATCTCGGCTATGAAGGGGACCAGTCTGCAAAGCATGAACGGAACCTGCCGCTGCTTGAAGCAGCGATCCGGGATGATCCGGATCGTGTTTTTCTCCGGTTGCATCTTGGTTCGGTGCTTGGCGCGCTTGGCAGGAGGCAAGACGCCGTCCGGCAACTGACACGTGGAATAGAACTCGCGGAGAGGCCGCAGGCTCCGGAGCAAGCCCGCGTTGAAGGTTCGGCATGTGCCAAAGTGTTGTGCGATTTCTTTCTCGATACGGGAGATTTAGCTTACGCCGTTGAGTTCGCCGGCAGGGGGCTGTCCTTGTTCGGAGAAAACCTGCAATTGCATTGGATGCAGGCCAGATGCCTGGTCGCGGCAGGTTCTTACGAAGATGCCATTGAAATACTCAACGGTCCTTTGAACCAACGGTATGACGAGTTCTTTGACCCGAAAATTGCTTATGATCACCGTCTCTTCCGGGAAGACCGCTTCGGTCTGCTGGGAAGCGCCTGGTTCAGGCTTGCAGAGTATCAAAAGGCCGCCGACTGTTTTGCACGTGCTTCCAGCGAGGCGGAAGATGGACGGGAATATGAGGCCAAGGCGTCGGTCGCAAGGATGCGCCTTACAACGGCCGGATAACTTTACCACTTGCTGCAATGGGTTGATATGCGGATCAACGCAAACGGGTTTGGCTTGGATTGGGCCAGCGGTCTCCCGAGCAAGTGTTTTTTGAAATTCGGCCCAGATTGACACGGAACCAGACCGGTGCGTATGGATTACGCAATGGACAAGAACACCTCAAAGGATTGGATTTTTCAGCAGCGTTTTGCCGTCGCGCCGATGATGGATTGGACGGAAAAATAAATGCCTTCAGTGACTTATAGGGTTGGCTGTGCAATTTCCGTGCACTCAGCTGGCAGAAAAATTAGTTGGAAATCGTCTTACGGCACCCGATCTGCCAAACGAGGGCAGGGCTGGTAATATTCTTGGCGAAGAGGGCCGCCGCGCTCTCGACCTGCTCTCGTCTTCGACCATCACTGGCCCTTTCTCAGGAGGCTTGGTTGAGTGTCAGGTCTATATGAAGCTCTCTCCGGGAAAGCTCCGAGCTCTCTGTCAATCTCCATCCAGTACTCTTTTTTCAATGCTTGATTAGATTCTCGCCGGGCTGAAGAAGGCGGGCTGTCAAGGGCGGCCTCTAGGCCGCCGCCTTCGGCGGGCGCAGCCCCTTGACTGCCCGATGCAGCCCGGCAGGCTTGCTTGCAAGCAGCAAAACAGTCTTCTAGTCACCCCAAAAGATACTGCTATCATCGACACGCCGCCCGACGAGTGCGCTATTCTCGATCTACCATGGACTTAAGATCCGCAAGGACAGCATCTAACCATGCGCGATCCTCATACATGTAAACCCGTGCAGCATCCCGCCGTGTTGCAATTGCCCCAAGGCTAAGCTTGGCATGGACACCGGCTACCGTCACTGCTGGAACAGCGACAGCTTCACGTACGGCCCTTGCGTAGCTTTCAAAAGATTTCCAGCATTCAAGCCATGCATCCGCATGAATGTCTCTGATAGGGCGGGGCATGAGATCGTTTCGTCTACCTGCCGCGCGAAGACGCTTCAGTAGTCGCCGTGCTCCAGCGTTTTGACGACGAAATTGTTCGGCCACCGCTATACGGCGGAACAACTCGGCATCGGGATTGGGATCGAAGCCGCTTGATGCCGGTTCCGAAGAGCCATCAATGACCTCAAAAACAGGATATGCCATTGCTGGTGCGGCAAGGCTGGCGGCCAGTATGGCACGGCGGGAAAGTCTTGTGTTAAGGGTATGAGTAGCCATGACCGGACTCCTCTAAGTCAGGTTGTGGTCAGGCGCGGGAGGGTGGTACGAACACCATTTCGCGCCGCTGACTTGCTTCCGGGCACAGATAATATCCGGTCGGCAAGCTATTGAGCGTGAGGTAGACTATCTGATGGCAGAGCTTTGGTCAAAACAAATTTATGAAAAACATTGAATTGTCCTTCACGGCTGCTCAGTGCCGGGCCGCTCGTGGGCTGTTGAACTATTCCCAGTCCAGAGTCGCAGAGGTGGCCCACATCGCCCCCGCAACGCTCTCGGAGTTTGAGCGGGGCGATAGGATTCCAAGCCACAACAATCTTCAGGCGATACGCACCTCCTTGGAGACTGCCGGTATTATTTTCCTAGATAGGTCAGGAGTTCGCCTACGCTCTGGCTCAGAGGAAAATGCCCCTAGCGGAACACCAATTTCTCCAGGTCTGTGCAGAGCTGCTCGCTATCTTCTTAATCTGTCACAGCAAGATCTGGCCGAAGTGGCCGGAATTGCGCGATCTACGATTGCCGAATTCGAGCGTGGAGCGCGCATGCCCGTTGCCGATAATGTGGCAGCAATGCGCAAAGCCCTAGAAGCCGGTGGCGCTGAGTTCATTGACCCTAGTGGCGGCGGGCCGGGTGTGCAGTTACGGGAGTGATGTCTACAGGTCGGGAACTTTCCACTCATGTAATTACAGTACTGGCGGAGAACTAAGCCGGGTTTGGTAGAGCCTTGAGTGACGGGCGTTGCAGACTGTTTATGGCTACACCTGTTGTTGCGGGTAATGATACCCTGCCTATCCTCAATTTGGGTCGCGATAAGAGGAGGTTATTGCGAGCCTCGGTATGTCAGTAATTGGCAATCCTCAGTGGTCGTGATTGTTTGAAGCAATTTTGAAGAACGATAGAAATAGCATAGACAAAGTCAGGGTATCACGTGCCGGGCACACCTTTCACGAGCGGTGGGCGGCACGGCGTGCGCTGCAACTTGTGTTTCCAAAGGACAATCTTTTTGCGATTGTTATCGAAGGTCTCTCTCCCAACGAGCGTCTCAAACTCGGACAGGATGCAGAGGACATCGCCGATCTTATCCTCTTCTATGGGAATGGCGACACTTTTGAGACCTGCACCGCCCAGCAAATTTTGCAGTTCAAATACAAGGTGGCTGCAGAAGCAGTCACATCTTCCTATCTCAAAAAAACCATCAAAAAATTTGCCGCAACACTACGAGAACTCAAGAAGAGTGTGACAGATGAAGAAATTGCAAAGAAACTGTCATTTGGGTTCGTGACTAACGCCGAATTTTCAAGCGACCTATGGGAGGCCATTGCATGTTTAAAATCGGGAGGTACACCGAAAGCCATAAGCGCTAAGACTCAGCTTCAATACCTGAAAATCTGGTGCCGCGAGGAAACCATCAACGCGGAGGAGATTTTTCCGCTAATCGAATTTCGGGCCTCGACAAGCGATCTGCCAGCACAGAACCGATCTTTGCGAAGAACAGTCAGTGATTGGTCGGCCGACTCCACCGGGCAGGCGGCTAAGCGGTTGTTTGCACTCGTGGAACTTGTCCGCGAGAAAGCACAAATCGAGGGTCAAGGCAATAACTCTATAAGGCGTGAAGATGTCCTAGAGGCGCTCGAATGTGATGAGGATCAGCTGTTTCCAGCGGATACACGGTTTGTTGATGTTGGTGATGTTGTTGAACGTAGCGCCCTACAAGACGTCAGAGACAAGATTGAAACATGCAATCTACCCGTATTTCTGCATGCTGATGGCGGTGTTGGAAAAACCGTCTTCATACAGAGCCTTGCCGCAAATCTGACAGATACTTTCGAGGTCGTGGTTTTCGATTGTTTCGGCGGCGGTTCGTATCGGTCCGAAGCTCAAGCCCGTCACCTGCCACGGGTTGGCTTGCTGCAAATCATCAACGAACTTGCTACGCGCGGGCTCTGTGATCCACTTCTTCCAACCGACAGTGATCAATATGGGTTGACAAAAACCGCCGTCAAGCGTCTCAAGCAAGCCAGCGAAACCGTCAAAAACCAGTCGGTAATGCGAGGAGTGCTAGTTGTTTTAGACGCTGCAGACAATGCGCAGCTCGAAGCTGATGCACGCAATGAGGCTGCGTTTCCAAGGCTTCTGCTCGCATCGCTCAGCGAAGAGCCTATCGACGGTGTGAAGCTTTTGCTCACCGCACGTCCTCACAGGATGAACGACGTCATTGGCAAGAGCCAGGTAGAGCGCTATGAGCTGGAACCCTTCACTAAAACGGAGACGCAAAGTTTTCTTGAGACCAGGCGAAAGAATATCGCGGATGTGGAATTTTCCACGGCGTTCGCGCGTTCGCGAGGCAATGCCCGGGTTCTTGAGTACCTCGTCGAGAGTTGGGATGCCAATGTGTCCGGCAATTCGCCGCAGACCGAAATATCCGTAGAAGAATTGATCGCACAAAAGTGCGAGAAAATATTCCACGATCTTCACAAGGTAGGTTGGAGCGAGACTGAAGTACGCGAATTCTTTGCCGCTCTATCGCTTCTTCCACCGCCCATTCCGCTGACTGAATTGGCCAAGGCGTTGGACTGGTCAGAGTCGCAGGTAAATAGCGCTGCCTCTGATCTTGCACCGATGCTTGAGCTGGTTAAACACGGTGCGATTTTCCGCGATGAACCGACTGAGACCTACATTAAGGATCACTATGCGAGCGAGGTTTCTGCGCAGCAATCCATCGCGCAAAGGCTTCAGGCGCAACAGACGGATTCCTTCTACGCGGCGGAAGCGTTGCCTCATTTCCTCGTGGTAATTGGCGATAGTAACAGAGCTTACGAGTTAGCGAGCTCTGACGAATTCCCCGGTGTTATCGAGTCGGAATACGGACGGCGCAGATTAAAACTAGCGCGTCTCTACGCGGCATTTTCTCTTGCTGCACGCGAGGGGGATTTGGACCGTGTCTTGAGCCTCACGATGAAACTCTCGCAGGTGGCTTCGGCAAACGCGAGAGGCGATGAGTTCATCCGACGTTCTCCCTCGTTGGCAACAATCCTAGGAGATTCTGATTCCTCCCGCCGCCTGTTCAATGATCGATCCGGCTGGCGCGGCGCACGCGATGCACGCCTTATCGTCGCTTACAGTTTTTCAGACGAGCTTGACGAAGCGCGCATACATCAAAACAGGGCGATTGGTTGGATAAATTGGTACCTGCACAATGACGATGAGCGCAAACGGTTTGACCGGTCAGGTCCCGAGGCATTCGACATTGCAGCGGTGATGTTATCGAGTGTGTTGAAGAATGAGTTCTCCTCGTTCAATCGCAATATCCAGTTGTGGAATTTCAAGTTTGCGCTCTCTGTCATTGAACAACTTATTACGCTGTGTGCACAGCACGAATCGTTCAATGGAAGCGAGGCTTTGCAGTCTCTGGCTAAATTTGCGGCGTCGAAAAGGTGTCTTTCTCTCAGCCTGCAAATTGGTCTGCTATCAAAGGAATATGGCCTATCAAAGAGCCAGGTCAAAGCTGTGTCGCGAGCGGCCAGCTCTTTATCACAGCGATACAAGCAGAAAATTCCTCAGGACAACTCCGACTACCAAATGGAACTGCAGGGTACTCTCGCCAGTGCGGCGATGGGGTCCTTAGTCATGAATTCGAGGCAATCCGCAAAGCGGCTGTTTAAGTTGTATCACCATCGCAGACCATCAAGCTATGACTACAGCGAGCGGCATGGCTTGAATTTAGTTTGGATGTCTGTCCAATCGGCTTGTATCGCGGCGTGGTCGTCCGGTGAAGAGATTTCTTTTCACCATCTGATGCCGGCGGACGTGAAAACGGGGCGAAGGACAAAGTCAATCGTGACCGAAGCTGATCTAAGTACATTCCTCGATAGCCTCTTTGTGACAAAAGACAATGGCAAACAGAGAAAAGGACAGAAGCAAGAAAAAACCAGACAGTTTTCGCAACATGAACGGGAAAACATTGTGAGGGGCGCAGCGTGTGTCTTGCAGCTGGTGAAGCCTTTGGAGATTGCCCTACTTTCGAAGCGTGCGCTGACAAATAGTGTTTTGGCTGAGTTCTTGGCTGTCTGGAAAACTGTGCTGAATCCCGACCTCCATTGGAAAGCCGAAACGGGAAGAGACAATGTCGCGCGTCACGTTGGCATTGGGCTTGCTAGGATACTACTTCACTACAGTGAAACGGTCGAAGGGAAAGAAGCGCAAGACCTGTTGGATATTATCGGCGCGAACCGGTTTTCACTGGGTGATAAGCTAAGCGTTCTGACACTTATCGCGAGGCGTAAAAATCTGACGGATGTCACAGGAGTGTACGCAAATTCGCTTTCCAGCGACATTGTAAAGGACGACTATATCGAACAACGCGGCGAGTCCTACCGAGATTTGGCTGGATCGCTGATCCCGATGAGTATTGAGGAGGCGCAAGAATACTATGCTGAAGGGTTGACTCAACTTGATCAGATGGGCGGGGACGACTTCGACCTGATCTACTCTGCATTGCACTACGCGGCTGAACAGCCCGGGGGATTCGTCAAGCCTGAGCACTCGCACCGACTTATGAATCTCTGTCAGACGATTTTCCAACATGATCCATCGAAGTTTGGATGGACACTATTTGGGCGCGCGGCCACTTGTTCCTTCGGCTTCCCGACAATGTATAAGCTGATCCGTTGGCATGATCAGGATGTTGTCAATTACTCCTATGGCCTTCCCCAACTTGCCTGTTTTCTTGCGAAGGAAGGTCACCTGGATCCACGCCGTGGGGCGGTACTACTTACAATCTGTGAAGATCATGGCTGGCATGAGTGGCAAGTCGGCAAGGGGCTGCATGATTTGCTTTCAGTCGCCGATCCAGAAGACAGAGAAGCGATCTTCTCACTTGTGACAAGGAAGCTGGATCGTGAACACAGTTTTGGCGGTTGGGAAGGACTTTGGGAAAGTTTGCTGGATTGTATGGATGCCTTTGAAGAAATCAACCATGGGGGTTTACGGAATCACTTTCGAGCATTGCGAGAGGCGGCCCGGCGTCAGCGCGACATCGAAAATGCTAGAAGGAACTATAGCACGGCAAGAGCTGACCACAGCCTTCAGGTAGGTAGCAAGAAGCGTGATAAACAGGCTGGCGAAGATGCCTTCGCGATTATTCTTGCCAGGTGTGATCCCACATCAGCGTCCTCGCTTGATGAAGCAATACGAGACATTCAATCTAGTGATGCGCTGCAGTTCGATAGCAGAAAACGTCTGTTTGATGAGATACGGAAGACGTGCCCATTTGAGAATCGGGTTAAGTTCCTTGATGCTCTTTGCGAGTCCGGCGAGCTAGAATTTGATAGCGCGCTCGATTTGATGGTCGAATGCGTAGAGGCTTGGAGCGATAGCACGGCGCATATAAAGAAGAACGTACTTGAACTGATCAAAAAGCTTTTTGCGTTCAAGGGCTCTGAACTATTTGATCTTCGCTATTCGGGCATTTCCAGGCAAATCTACCGTTTGTCTGAATTGTGTGGCGATCCGAAATTCGTGCTGCAAACTGTCTTGGACACGATAGCTAAGGAACGCCTCGAGCTTGGGGGCGACGAATGGCTTCAATTGGCGACTAACCTGTCCTGCCACACTGATCCATCGACAGCCTTGGATGCATTCGAAGACTTGCTGTCGAGTTCCGCCGCGAAAGTAGGCGATGAGGTCGGCGAAGGCGTGTATCGCGCTGTGTTTGCGGGTAAGACCGAAGAGGTCGATCTGGTCGCAGACATCATCTGGCATTTGCTCGGTAGTAGCGACGCCTTTGTCAGATGGAGTGCCGCAAGAAGTCTTGGGGGTATGCTTGATCTCGGTTTGACCGAGGACATAGGGCGGTTACTTGATAGATTTGACGTGTGCGAAAATCCGTCACTGTCCTCCAAAGAGTATCATTTCGCCTTCCTAAATGCTCAGCAATGGCTGTTGATGGGATTGGCGCGTGCCGCTCTACACCACGGCGACAAGCTCAAGTCCCTGAAACCGAAAATTGAAGCGCTTGCAAAGCGGACCGATTTGCATGCGCTCCACAAGCTTCATCTGGTTCGGTGCCTGACACATATGGAAGACGGAAAGGCCAATAACCCGGAGCTTGCGCAATTATGGATCGAGGTTCGAACGCCACCCCACGGCTTTGTCGAACGCGATGGCTGGCCAGATAAAAAAGATCAATCGATCGATTTTGATTTCGATTACGAATTTGACAAGTACAAGGTTCCCAATCTGGAAAACCTCTTCTGGATTTCGAAGAACGAAGCGAGTGATTCCATTGCCGCTGAAGTGATAAAGCGATGGCCAGACGCCAAGAGTATGTCCGACTTTCCTGGCGGAATTCGTTATCTTGGCGACGAGAGATTCGAGACTTATCGCGAGCACATTCAAAGGCATGCTTATCTACATGCGGCGACAACACTTTTGAACACCAGGCCAGTAGTGCGGTCGAGTTATGATTATAAAGAAATAGATCCTTGGCAGGAATTCTTGAGAGAGAACGACGTATCTTTTGAGGATGGCTCATGGCTGTCGGATCATAAAGACCGTGTTCCGAAACAGGCGCATGAAGTCCTACTCGGCACTCGCAGAGGAAACATGGAAACACTTTTAGATAAGGATGTGCTGTTCCAGAAGGTTGGGTTCCCGGAAGAATCGGCGGATTGCTTCTGGCCACTCTATGGAATTTGGAAATCACCGGACGACGTACATGTCAGTCTTAACTCCGCTTTGATTCTTGAGCGAGGTGCGATCGGGCAATGCGCTAGGCTCTCGAAATCTCCTAGTCACGATTTATGGCTGCCCCGTTTCAAGTCGGATGGGAGCATTGATAGCTTTGCAAAAAGGAATCCATTTTACCCTTTGATTTGGGCACCTGAAAAGTACCCCATGGGTATTGATGAAGGTGATGAATGGGCTGCTCGGAGCGCGATAGCTCGCCCAAAGCTAGGCCTAGCAATTAACAAGCTGCTAGGGCTGACACCCGAAGACGAAGAGCGGCAGTGGTGTAACAGCAACGGCACGCTCGCATTGACGTGCGATGTCTGGGGTGAATGGAGACCTGATCCCGATGACCATAGGAGTAGATTTCAGGATGAGGGTACATTGTTGTGTGCAGAAAATGTTTGGCTCGATGGAGCACTCAAATCCTGCAAAATGAGTTTGGTTTTCGTGCTCAGTTTCTCGAAATACAAATCTAGCAGGAGCTATGATGATTCTTCCGGGGTTCGGGAACTATATATTGGCTTAAAGCGAAGCGGTAAGCCCCGTCGTGTCTGGTTTGCCAAAAAAGCATCTGAAACGTCGTACTAGCAATGTACGCTCCAATGCCGTTCTCGGTCGTTCAGTACTCTCCATTTAAGGTGCATCAAAAACGAGGACCCTAGAAAGGAAAAGTCCTATGAGACCCTCTCAATACCGCTACATGCTTTGGCAGCTTATTGCTGCATGCGACAGCGGAAAATATGACACTTTGAGTCTAGATGAAGTGCAACAGCACGCGGACGCCGGAACTATTGCATCGTTCATGGTTGAAAAATTCGGTCAGGATTGCGATTTCAGCTTGATTGAACCAAGCGATTGGCTGGCTATCAGCGAAACCTGGAGCAGCATTGCAAATGCAGTCGAACCAAGTCGAAAGTTTGGAGTTGAAAAAAGAGGAGTTTGCCTTTTGATGGCCTACGTTCTCGAAAGTCTGCAGATGCTAGATTTGGAATCCTCAAATCGGCAATCATTTTGAATTTGTGTACGCCGTAATTTCTTGCGGTTTTATTATGCCCGATTGCAACCCTGTTTATTGCGATATAGCTCGAATTTCTGAAAAACCTGCCCTGTTTTTGTAGAGCAGACACTTCATCCGTGAAACGTATCAATGACTGCTTTTCGTGCAGGATCCACGCATGTGTAGATGCGTTTGATTAACGGGTATCCGTCATACTTTTGTATCTGAGAAGATCCGAAAATTTCCGCTTTCATCAAACGGTAGACTGATCGCTGCACCACGTTTTCGCCATTGATAACAGAGATTTACCTATTTTTACCTGCACATGGGGTCTTGCGCGATGTGCCGGTAAATCGGATGTGCAGACAAGGGGTTAGGGTGCCTTTGCACCATATCCTTTTATCTTGCCCTCCGTCGCTACTGGCCCCCGTCCGGCAGATTTCCTGGATAATGTTGGATTAGCTTTGATTATACCTTCACAGTCGGAAACGCTATCGCAATGAAAACGCCAGCCGATATTTGTGCGACGCCTACACCTAAGCCTTCCAAGGGATTTGAGTCTTACCACACCTGCAGGAAATCGCCTTCGCCCCCGGAACTGCAATGTCGGCGCGAATGTGACGGCTACAATGCTCGCAGACAAAAAGCGATACGAGCTTTTCGATGTCTTCAAGCAATACATCAATGTCCTCCCCCACGATCTTGTCGGGATTATCGTGAGACACAAGGTTTGCGATAAGGGCTGATCCTGCCAGCTCCGAGAAAATCTGCGTCTTGAGCAGGTCAGGCGATTTGCTCTTCAGGGTCGAGCGAAGTTGACTGATCAGCTCGTCTGCCATGCGCCTCTCGTTGATATCGTTGAAACGGAACGCGACCCTGACCTCAAGGGCATGACATATGTTCTTGAGAACAAGCTCCAAGAGCTTGCGCAGGTCATTGGTGACGTCTTCCTTACCCTTTTTCTGTTCGATGATCTCCTTCAGCGTTGCGGGGCTGTTTTCGAGAAGAATGCCGTTGGTATCATCGGAGCAGACCTCGTGAAACAACCAGCCGTGTTGCCCCATTTCCTTCTTGATGATGTCGAACCAAATATTCTCATGGGTGAGGATGATTATCTGCCAATCCGAAAATTCGTCCCTGAGAAGGCGAAGGAGTCGACGCCGGTGGGAGGTGTCGAAGCTGGTGACAATGTCATCGAGCACAAGAAACTTCGCATGCTTGTTGAAGATACGGGCATTCGCTAGGAAGAGCACAACCCCCAGGCTATTCAGATGGCTTTCGCTCAAATATTTTCGCGGCGGCTGTGTGGGCGTCCCGTGAAACGAGTATTCAAACTCAACGCCTTCCTCTCCCACCATCGTTAAGCGTACATTATCAACACTCTCCTTGGGGTGCAGCTTTGCATAGAAGGCACCGACATCCGCGCTGATAGTATCCAGGACGGCCTGGAGCGCCGCGTTCTGAATAGTGACAAAACGCTCGAAAATTGTGGACAGAGTCAGGATTTGCGCCTCATAAGCATCAATAATGCGCTGAGCTCTTTCGAAGTCGCGCACCTGTCGCCCGAGCGAGTCAAGCGTGCCGAGGGTAGTGGCGACCTTTTGTTCGAGTTCGGTGAGGCCAAGTTTTTCGGCACCCTCCAGCGCTTTTTTGGCACCAGATCCACATAGAGCGCGGAGGTCTGAGACGGCCTTGTCAAAACCTTCAGGTTGCTCGAAAACCGCAAGTGCATCAAAGGCGGTGCCAAGGCCTCGATAGTAGGTGCGGAGCAATACTGTCGCGCCGGCGGCAGAAGAAACCAGTGCTTCGCAGCCCGCCAGGTCCTTGTATGTTTCGCTGATGGTTTTGGTACGCGTACCGATACCGCTGATCGTCTGTAGCAGCGCATCTTTCAGACCTTTGGCCGTATCGAATTTTCCCTGGATCTCGGCCATTTCCGAAAGACGCTGTGTGACTTCCGTTTGCAATTTGGTGAGATCGAATGGGTTCAAACAAAAGGGACAGGCATCGTCTGTATAGCTCTCGGAATCGATGACGGCCTGGCCCTTGGTCAGAAAATCGCTCAGCCGGAGCTTGTTGACGCTCTCGCGTTCCTTGGCGAGCGCGTTATACGTGTCGATGAAAGTCGCTGCCTCGCCAAGAAAATGATCAATATCAGCCTTCAGCTCATCGCAGGCCTTAGCGAGCTGAGCCAGTCGCTCGGCTGCCTTGATCTTTTCGGCGCTGCTTCCGAGACCGCGAAGCTCCTCCAGGGCTTTTGCGAAGGATGACTCATCCGAGATGACAGTCTTGAGATTGAACGGTTCGACAATGCCTATGGCGATACCAAGGAAGGTCAGCCTGTCGGGCACGACTTGCCCGGCGGCATCGACCATATCGCCTTGCAAGGTTTCGGATTGCTGTTTGGCTCCGGTGTAAGCGCCCTCTTTCTTTAGGGTATTGTTGGTCTGCTGAATAACATCGCGAAACTGGGTGATTTCTTCATACCCGATAATGTCCGCTATAGCCTTGCGCTTATTGCCTTTTCTTTCATCGAGAAACTTCACGATGTCGGCATGCCGGAGAATGATCCGGTCGCCCTTGAGCGCTTCAACCAAATCGCCGGTGTCGTCGTTCGCAAAGCTTGTTGTTGTCTTGAGTTCGGCTGACAGGCTTTTGGTCCCGTTCCGGTTCTGGCCGTCAAATCGAACCTCAACGTTGCACGCATCATCATCATCGGCAAGGACGTGGCGAAGCGCTTCCTGCTTGCAGTCCTCACGCCACAGATGATCCACTCGGTCCTGAATAAACCACTCGATGGCATCAGTGATGGTGCTCTTGCCAGAAGCGTTTTCCCCGAAGATGACAAGACTCTTGGTCTTGCTCCCGAAATCAAGAGGAAGAGGAAAACGAGCACCACGAAAGGCCGATACTTGGAGGTGGCGGAGCTTGGTCATGATCAATTTTCTTGCTGCGGGCAGTCGCCCTTGAGAACGGCCCTGCGGGCACCTTCAAGTTGACGCAGGAGATTTGTGCGCGTGAGCTTGCTTTCACCACGAAGTTTTGAGATGGCGGATACGCTTGCCTGGTCCAGCGCTTCGTCCTTGGCCTGGTCGTCAATGAAGTCTGACAGGACCTCGCTCGCGGATCTGATTTTTTCAGTGGTCACAATCGGCCCTCTCCACTAACATGTTGTAATGAATATTATTTTCACAAGAACGTACAACCTAAGAGAGCAAGAGGTCAAGTTCGTTCAGGGCGTGGCTGGTATCTACTTCATCTTCTTGACGGACGTGGTGATAGAGTACCCGTTTAAAGCCTCGCAGCTGATTTATATCGGAATGAGTGAATCCAAGCAGAACAGCATCGCGATGCGTTTGCGTGGCCATCTAACAGGTCAATCCGGAAATCTTGGAATCTCGAACTACGCAAAAGCGCATAAAGTGAGATTTACATACTACTCGGCTGATGTTCTCCGGAACTATGGCAATGATAACGTGTTTGATATGGAGAGTTTCTTCTTAAGCGACTTTCTCGAACACCACGGGTCCTTCCCGATTTGCAACGGCCAGGCCGGGCACCAGTTTTCCGGTGCGGGAGCGCAGATTGCGGCAAAAGTCGATTGGTCTTTCTTTCAACAAGCCTGGAAAGCCTCTCGCAGATGAGGCTCTTCTGAGAACGCAGCGTGCGCAAGGCTAATGCCCGTTGTGTCTTGGGCTCCTGGTTCGACATGAAGCCATATTGCTAGCCTTGCTGGCCGATAAAGTTAAGAGTTCGGCCGCGTATCTGGAACGCTTGTTTTTGGGAAGCGACGCCGTGACATTTCTTGACGTACCAGTGTCCGCTTAGGCCGAACATGCTTGAAAGCGAGAGTATCAATGGATATTATTTGGTTCAGGTTTGAGCCCGAGCCTCCCCCCTCCGACGGGAAAGCATTCAGCATGTGGGGCATGAACTTGAGATTTTTCTGTTCGAGCACTCACATAAGGAGGGATTGTGTTCATAGCTCGCAATGGGAGAGCCTCAGATGGACCTATCCGCCCCTATCAATGAACTGAAACGCAAGGCTAAAATCATTTCGCGCGAAACTGGTTTGGCGCACAGCCAAGCCTTAGATTGCGTTGCTGGTGAGGAAGGTTACGCAACTTGGAGCCTTCTGATTCGCAAATACGAAGACCAAAAACCTAATCCGGTGCAGAGCACAAGCAGCGGCTACCTCATAGAAAGCTTGCCGGTGGATGATGGCTATCGAGTTGAAGCGATCGCTCTCGCAAACTCGACATTTGAAGAAGTCTTCAGGCGGATTGAGCCCGACAACCCCAAGGCGACAAGAGAGCTTTGGAATGCATCTGACTATGTGGACAATCATCACCTGCGCAATGATATGCTTCCGATTGACAGTGAATATGCGCTCTCACTTATCGAGGTGCTCTTGGTTCATTATGTTATCGACCTGGCAACGAAGGCTGATGGCCTGTTTGCTGAGCCAGATTGATCTTGAGTATTGGGGAGCCCATTGGCTCTCTAGAAAGCTCAAAGAAGTATTAATGCGAGCTGGTTGGGAACAGCAGTCGAAGGCCCGCATTTTTTTGTCAGAATAACGCCTTAACCCAGTCATATGAGCATCTTTTCCAGTTGCTCAGACAAATCGTTCGGGATCAGCTCATTGATGCCCTTTTGGAGGTGAGAAGCAACTTTCGAGTATGTTATCGTGGGATCAGCGAATGGAAGGATGTATCCTCCATCCCGGGGTATTAGAACCGCTCCGCGCGCCCAAAACAAACGCTCCAGGTGCCGTTGAAGAGTGATTATGGGTTCAGGTTGCATCGGAGAGTTAAATCCAACGCGCATCCTTGAAAGGTCAAAATCCAATCGATCCAGCCATTCATGCAATTCAAGGTCTTCCATCCCTGTTTTGAGACTTCGATCAGCATTGATAAATTGGAAACGACTTAAACTGCTGCTTTGGCAAGCCGCTAGATAACGACAAGCAGAACACAATAAATCGGCTGCGGCGGCTGAAAGGGCTTCAGCTGCGGAGTTTCGTTGATTCTCATCACCACAATTGGGCAGTTCCGCTTGGCTAAAGGTGGCAAGCGCGTCTTTAAACTGCTCAACAACACTTAAGACATATTGGTTGTCGGCAGTTGCAATCCTGCAACCAGAAAACGTGTCCATAAATATCAGACCGCCCTTCATGGCAACGTCTCGTGCCCATGGCCCTAAATTCTCATCCGTACATGCTTCAAGTAATGAGGAGAGTGAACTGCCGGTTGACGCTAAAACTGTTCGATTGTGAATTTGGGCAATGCACTGAGCTGTTAACTGCCTGACAACGTCATAGTCAGAGTTTTCTTCGTCGGCCAGTGCTTTCGCCGCATTGATGTGAAAGAGAAGCGTGTACGATAAATCGCCATCACCAACCTCCTTCCACATCAACAAATTTCGATAATCTGTTTCAGAATACTTTTGGATCGGACTGTTTTCACCGGCTCCAATTTGCTCAGAAACATTGGCACACAGAGTGATTTTGTTTAGGCGACTAAGGTCAAATTCTTGGCCAAGTTCAAAAATCACACTGCCTAAGTTCTTTGCGATTATGACTAGCTCCGCTTCGTCGATATTCAGTCCAAGTACCTGCACATTGAGATCATGACGCATTGGAATTGGGTCAGATTCACCTGTTGTGCTTAATGGGTCGATTTGCGAAAGAGCCTTCTGCAAGCCTTCGGTGATTTCGTCATGCTCCACCGATCCAATCAAATCTCTAAATTGCTTAAACTCAGGTGCGTTTTCGGGCGCAATGAAAAACTCTTGACTACAGGAAGCAGCTGCTTTGGTGAAATCGCTGATTTCTGGGATTGGGCTATCCCTTGCTACACCGATCAATATCCGCTGAGGGGTAAGCGGAAGAAGAATGGCGGCGCGAGTATCCTTTTCTCCAAATAGAAATGGGTTGTAGGTTCCATTTTGATTGAGCGACAGGACGGCACAGTCTGGCAAAATCCAAGGAATAGATGTTTCATTTCCGACTATCGACCATTCCAGCGCGAGCAAGTCACTTCGAGCGGAACCATCGTCGATGAGGCCAGCCAACAATTTTCCATGCAAGGATGAAGCGTCGAACGTTTCAGAATTCAGCGCTTTAGAAAACACTTGGTCTAACTCTGAAAGCAATTCTGAGAATCGGTGCCCGAGTGATTCTAGAAGTGCGTATCTCAGCATCCGAAGAAGAGCATGGAACTCATCAGATCCACTTTCAATGAAAGACGGTTGACCTGAAAACTTGAGCTCCTGCTCCATCGCTGTTTTCAGGAAGCCATCTAAACTGGCACCCTCATCCAAATATGTCATGAGGATGTCAGGTTCTTGGAGCATTTTAGCAAAGGCCGGTATGTACTCTTGCATAGCGGCGCGAATGGATTGCCTTGCGGCCTTTGTTCGCATTCCAGTTAGGCCAACCAACTGAGCTGCCGCATCAGATGATACCGACGATCCATTTGGAAGATTTCTCCACTCGCGCACGTCGCTCTGGCGCTTTGCCTCCCACCGGGTAATTTTATCGTCCAAAGTTGAAGCTAACCCAGCGGATACCGGAGAATAAAACTCTTTGTCACCGCCAAATTTCTCAATTCTTCTACGAAATGGATCATCCAATTTCGGGAACACCCATACCGATGGATATCTTTTTCCACTATCGGAACATCTGAAGCCCGACTGGAGCATCTGCTGAAGATAGTGTTGATAGGACCCAGCCAACAGCGTATTTCCCGTCAATATCATTGATCAACAATCGATATTTACGATTTCAAATAAAAGGCTGCTAGATTGAATGGTCAACTTCAGCAATGGCAGGGAATGACAACTGGATATCGTCTGCCGAGTGCCCGAAAGGGCTCAGTTCGGTCATTCGCTGCAGTGCGTTCGAATGGCCGCATTGGGCTAGAAGTGGGGCGAGAATTGAATGTCCGGCTCTTTGCTCCAAAGATAAAGACCATTGGACAATGCGTGTGCGATCACCTCTATCATATCAGTATGGCGACTGAGTGTGGGTCTCGGTGGTTGCGAGCCCCTGCAACCAACGATATCAGCGGTTGGCGATCAACCATTGGAGGTGTTCTTCTTCGCTCAACTGCGGTGTGTTCTGGAGCCTGTGTAGATCCTCAGGCCGTAGATGAGTGTATCGTTTGAGCATTTTCCAGTCCTTATGACCGGTCACAAGGGCTACCTTCTCGATGGACAGTCCCGCCTCGAAAAATCGACTGGTGGCTTCGTGCCTCAGGTCGTGGAAAACGAGGTCCTCGATCTCCAGTTTTTGCCTTCCGCGTCGAAATGCAGTACCTGCAGACTTATGATGATGTGGGAATACTCGGCCAACTCCGTTTGTGATGATTTTCTGTTCAAGCAGCAGTTGCCACGCATCAAATCCAGTTAGATTGAGCAGCGGTACTTTCTGGCTGTTTCCGTCCTTGTGACGTGGGTCTTTGCGATTCCGAACGATGACGATACGGTTTTTCAAGTCAACGTCCGACCACTCGATCTTGAATATTTCTTCGAGCCTCATCGCCGTCGCAATCGCAAATCGAATAACACGCCCCATCGGAATTATCATGTTGGTCTTGTTGTCGAAGTAATTGAGCAACGCATCAATCTCATCTTCGGTCGGGCGGCGATTTCGTTCTTTCGATCTGCCAATTAACCCGAGCCGCGACAGAGCCACACGCGCAAGTCGGAGATCCTCCGTTCTTGTATTAATGCCGTGAACGGCTGCCGCATGAGTGAGCACCGTATGAATATATGAGAGGTCAACAGAGAGGGTGACAGGACCGGCACCTTGTTTGGCACGCATTTTTCCAAATGCAATCAATGCGGAGCGATTTAGACTCGATATGCGTGTAGATCCGATATCTCGCTTCAAAGCTACTAGGACCGCATTTTTTGAACGCCGGATTGGTTTTCCAACTTCCTGAAGGTCAGCTATGTGCAGGTCAATAAGATCAGAGATGGTTTTTGGCGTTCCAGTTTTCCGAGAGATCGGTTCGTACCCAATGTCGATCATTCGTTCGGTTTCTGTTACCCATTCCGATGCGAGGCTCTTGAGCCGGAAAGTTTGCGAAGCATATCTGCCCTTGCGGCGGACCTGGGCTCTCCAGTTACCCTCGTTGGTGCGTACAATGGTAGCCATGATCCGTGCAGTCCTTTCAATCCGTGCAAATTCCGTGCACTAAGAGATCAAAAGAGGTACAAATCCGTGCAAATTTGTCCAAAATCAGCCACCTCGTTCTTCGTTTGATCTTATTGAAATGTATCATAAATATCTGAAAAATAAAGAGAAAATCTTCGCCGTTGCGCCAATGATGGATTGGACTGATAGGCATTGTCGGTTTCTGCATCGGCTGCTGACGAGGCGAGCGTTGCTTTATACCGAGATGGTGGTTGCCGATGCTGTGATCCGTGGGAACCGTGAGAAAATCATCGGGTTTGATCCGGCAGAGCATCCCGTCGCGTTGCAACTTGGTGGTTGTGAGCCGGAGAAGCTGGCTGCGGCCAGCCGCATCGTCGCGGATGAGGGTTATGACGAGATCAACCTGAATGTCGGCTGTCCGTCCGATCGGGTGAAGTCCGGCCGCTTCGGGGCGTGTCTCATGCGGGAGCCGCAGCTTGTCGCCGATTGCGTGAGCGCGATGAAGGGTGCCGTCAAAATCCCGGTTACGGTCAAATGCCGTCTGGGCGTCGACGATCAGGATCCGGAAGAAGCGCTCGATGCGATGGCCGATGCCGTGTTCGGCTCCGGAGCAGACGCTTTATGGGTGCATGCGCGCAAGGCGTGGCTTCAAGGGCTCAGCCCGAAGGAAAACCGTGATATCCCGCCGTTGGACTATGATCAGGTATTTCGCCTCAAGCGAAGATTCCCTAGCAGATTCATCGGGATAAATGGCGGCATTGAAGATTTGAATCATGCAAAAGCGCTGTTGCCGAACGTCGACGGCGTCATGCTTGGACGCGCCGCCTATCACAATGCAGGACTGCTGGCGGATGTGGACCGGGAATTCTTTGGTCAGGACAGCGAGGTGGACTGGGCAAATGTCCGCGATGCGATGATGGAGCATGCGGGCCGCCATATCGCGTCCGGCGGGAGGCTCATCCACGTAACGCGCCACATGGTCGGGCTGTTTCACGGGCAGCCAGGCGCCCGTCGCTTCCGGCAAATTCTTTCAGGGGGTGCGGGCCGGGAAGATGCCGATCCGGAGCTTATTGCCGAGGCCTTTGCCTGTGTGCGTCTGCCGGAACCGCTCGTTGCCTGACCTGGAAATAAGACAGTGCGGGTGCTGCCGGACTCTTTCGGGTGGACATCCAAAGGAGCCGTCAGGCACACTTGGGCTGGACCAAGCACTGCCGTTCACCATGCCAGATTGACCGCTGGGGAAGACATGGTATCAGCAACGGAGCCAACAACATGCCGAATGATATTCCGAGCGTCATTGATCTGCGCAAGATGGACGATGCACGCAACTGGGCGAGCAAGGCCAACACGAGGCCCGGACGAGATGAAATTCTCGACCTTATTGCTGAAGAGACCCGAGCCCGCGCATCAAATTCATCGGTCATACTGGAGCTCGGGTCGGGACCGGGTTTTCTCGCCGAGCGTTTGTTGTCGCGAATAGACAATGTCAATTATGTCGCGCTCGATTTCTCACCGGCGATGCATGTGCTTGCGCGCGAGCGGCTAAGGCGTTTTGCTGGTCGGGTCACCTTTGTGGAGCGCAGTTTCAAGTCAGACCGCTGGACGGACGGGCTTGGTCCGTTTGACGTCGTCGTCACCAATCAGGCTGTGCATGAGTTGCGTCACAAAATGCACGCCACCGCATTGCACCGGCAGGTCCGTGCAATCCTGAAACCCGCCGGTTTTTACCTTGTTTCCGATCATTTCCATGGTGAGGGCGGTGCGCAGAACAAGGATCTTTATATGACCGTTACCGAACAGACCGCGTCTTTGCGGGATGCCGGGTTTTCCAGTGTTCAAAAAATAGCATCAGCGGGCAGTCTTGCACTCCATTGTGCCGAAAAAGGATGACGTCCACCGTTCGGCTTCGAGCGAAAACCTTTTCAAACAGGAAGCACTGCTTTGCGGGAAGGTATAGCGATTTGCCCGGATGACGGTGTAGAGCCGGATCCTCAGTGGCCGGGTTTGCCCGTCTTGCCGCGTGTCATCTGCCGGCGACGTTTTTCGCCGTCGTCTTCGTAGGAGCCTGCGCCGATCTTTCCACGCCTGATTGGCTTGGGCATGTCGGTGCCCGGGCCCATATCGTCGAGCGTCGGCTTCTGGAAATAGCCGTCGCGCTCACTGCGTGGTAATGGTCCGCGCGGTTTTGCCTTCTTCTCGCGCCGTGCTTTCGGGCTGGCGGCCATATCGTTTTCAAGCCGGGCGAGGGGATCGTCCATGACGGCAAGTTCGGTATCGCGAAGCCGCTTGATTTCATCGCGCAGGCGCGCGGCCTCCTCGAAGTCGAGATCGGCAGCGGCGTCGCGCATTTTCTTCTCCAGGTCCTCAAGATGGGCTGCGAGATTGTTGCCGATCATCTCGCCGGTTTCCTTGAAGCCGGAAATGTCGGCGCGGACGTGATCCTGTTCGTAAACGCTGTCCAGGATATCCGCGATCTGGGCTTTCACACTTTCAGGTGTGATACCGTGTTCCTTGTTCCACGCCATCTGCTTTTCGCGTCGCCGGTTGGTTTCGGTCATTGCCCGATCCATGGAGCCGGTCACATGGTCGGCGTAGAGAATGACCTTGCCGTCGACATTACGCGCCGCCCGGCCGATGGTCTGAACCAGCGAGGTTTCGGAGCGCAGGAAGCCTTCCTTGTCGGCATCTAGGATCGCGACAAGTCCGCATTCGGGGATATCGAGACCTTCTCGCAGGAGGTTTATGCCCACAAGTACATCGAAGGCGCCGAGCCGAAGGTCGCGGATGATTTCGATGCGTTCCAGCGTGTCGATGTCGGAGTGCATATAGCGCACGCGCACGCCCTGTTCGTGCAGATATTCGGTCAGGTCCTCAGCCATGCGCTTGGTCAGGACGGTGACGAGCGTTCGGTAGCCTTCCTGTGTTTTCAGTCGGATTTCGTCGAGAACGTCATCGACCTGGCTCTTGGCAGGTCGTACCTCGACGGGCGGATCGATCAGACCCGTGGGCCGGATGACCTGTTCGGCAAAAACGCCGCCGGACTGTTCCAGCTCCCAGCCGCCAGGCGTGGCTGAAACAGCGACAGTTTGAGGCCGCATCGCATCCCATTCCTCGAACCGCAGTGGCCTGTTGTCCATACAGGATGGCAGGCGGAAGCCGTATTCGGCAAGGGTCGCCTTGCGGCGGAAGTCGCCGCGATACATGGCGCCGATCTGAGGCACCGTAACATGGCTTTCATCGAGGAAAATCAGAGCGTTATCCGGTATATACTCGAACAGTGTCGGCGGCGGTTCTCCGGGTGCGCGGCCGGTCAGATACCGCGAATAGTTCTCGATCCCCTGGCAGGAGCCGGTCGCCTCCAACATTTCCAGATCATAACGCGTGCGCTGTTCAAGCCGCTGGGCCTCAAGAAGCCTGCCGGCGCGTTCCAGTTCGGCGAGCCTGTGGACCAGTTCGCCACGAATGGATTTGATGGCCTGATTGAGCGTCGGACGGGGCGTCACATAGTGGGAATTGGCGTAGATCTTGACCGATTTGAGTTCGTCCGTCTTTTGCCCGGTCAGCGGGTCGAACTCTGTGATCGTATCGATCTCGTCCCCGAACAGAGAAATGCGCCAGGCACGGTCTTCAAGGTGGGCGGGGAAGATCTCAATCGTATCTCCGCGCACACGAAAGGAGCCGCGTACAAAGTTCATGTCGGAGCGACGGTATTGCTGGGCAACGAGGTCGGCAAGAAGCTGGCGCTGATCCAGGCGGTCACCGACCTGCATCTGGAAGGTCATGGCCGTATAGGTCTCGACCGAACCGATACCATAGATGCAGGAAACCGATGCAACGATGATCGCATCGTCACGCTCCATCAGAGCACGGGTCGCCGAGTGGCGCATGCGGTCGATCTGCTCGTTGATCGACGATTCCTTCTCGATATAGGTGTCGGAGCGCGGAACATAGGCCTCCGGCTGATAGTAGTCGTAATAGGAGACGAAATATTCGACGGCGTTTTCCGGAAAGAAATTCTTGAACTCGCCATAGAGCTGGGCAGCGAGCGTCTTGTTCGGCGCCAGGATCAGGGCGGGACGCTGGGTTGTCTCGATCACCTTGGCCATGGTGAAGGTCTTGCCCGAGCCGGTGACGCCGAGCAGCACCTGCGTACGGTCATCGTCGCCAAGCCCGGAGACGAGATCGGCGATTGCGGTCGGCTGGTCTCCGTTCGGCTCGAACTCCGTTTTCATGCGGATTTCAATGCCGCCTTCGGATTTCTCCGGGCGTGCCGGTCGGTGGGGTACCCAGGCCTGACCGTCCTTGAACAGCGGATTTCCCGACTCAATCAGTTTTGACAGGGCTTCCACGGTTGCCGTGACGCCGGCGCTGCCGCCGGAGACGGCGCTGTCCTTGCCGCCGTTCGCGGTTTTGCGCTTCGGCTCTGCTTTCGATTGAAGGGCTTCGGCTTCCTCCAGCGAAATATCGAGACCGGCAACCGGGTTAAGGCCCGCGGCCGCACGGGTCTTCGGATCCTTGCTACCTCCGATGGACGTGCCGCGTGCGGTTCTGCCGGCCGTCGTGTTGCGGTCCGTTTTCTTTTTGGGCTTCGGTGCTTTCTTGGCCTCACCGGCTATTTCCTCAGCCCATGTGGCGATATCACCCGAAAGCGGAGTGCCTTCGAGGGGCTTTTGGGGGCTCTCGCCGAAGCCGTCCGGCCGGGTCTTCCTATTTTTGGAGCTCATGGAGCGAATATGGCGACTGAATGTGAAAATGGAAAGGGCGGACCGCGCTGATTTCGCTCGCTCCTGACAGTGTTCTGTCAGGAGGATGCGTTTCGCTGACGGGGGAGGGCGATCACAGCCCATTTGCAATTGTGCCGTGCGTCAATAATGTGAGCCATCGGCAGATTCGGATGACCGATCGACTCAGTTGAATTGAGGTAGGGCATGAACGCGGAAATCAAGACGCAATCAGCGGATGAAGCAGGTGCCCAAAGCACGAGTAGGCTCCGCGAGTTTCTGATTGTCGTTGGAGCATTGGCCATCGGCGGCGTCTTGCTGTTCGGCATCTATCTCTACTGGAATTTCGAGCGCGATCATCCCGCCACTGCCAATGCCTTTATCAATGCCAACTACATATGGGTGTCTCCGCAGATCGATGGCCAGGTCGCACAGGTCTTTGTCGAGGACAATCAGGCTGTAAAGGCCGGCGACAAGCTGTTTCAGCTCGACCCGAGCCTCTACCAGGCCCAACTCAAGGCCGCTGAAGCCAGTCTTGTGCTCGTTCACCAGGAAATCGAAGCAGGCAAGGCCAAGGTCGCAGCCGCCAAGGCACAAGTGGCTGAACAGCAAACAGCCGTCGATACGGCAAAGTCGCTGTCGGACAGCACCAAACCTCTGGTGCGTGATGGTGTTGAACCGGTCCTCAAGGGCATTGAGATTGAAAACAGCCTTGTGGCTGCAAGATCAAAGCTTGCAACGCTTCAGGCGGATTTGACCGTTGCAGAACGTGAGTACGGCACGCCGGAGGTCATACAGGCAAAAATTGACAACGCCGAAGCGACATTGGCGGAGGCCCGACTCAATCTTGAGTGGACAAATATCGTTGCGCCTGCTGACGGATATGTCACAAATCTCACTTTGAGGCAGGGAGATGTCGTCAGTTCTGGCGACGATCTCTTCCCGTTTATTGAATCGCAGAAATGGTGGGTCGACGCCAATTTTAAAGAGACCAATGTCGAGCGAATACAGCCCGGTCAGCCGGTCAAGATTACTATCGACATGTATGGCGACAAGGAGTTTACCGGCGTCGTTGAGAGTATCGGTTTCAGCTCGGCTGCATCTTTCTCGTTATTGCCGGCGCAAAATACGACAGGCAACTGGGTGAAGGTGACGCAGCGCATCCCTGTCCGCATTGCCCTTGACACGATTGACCCTGCCTATCCTTACCGCATCGGGACCAGTGTGTCGGTTGAGGTCAATACCGATCCGCCGACTGGTGCATCCGGCCAGTAGAAGGCGGCGGCTTTGCCCATGTCCGAAGAACCGGCACATCAGATCAAACCGCTGCCGCCCGGTTTTCAGCGCAACATGATTATCGTCACGACGCTGTTCATCTCTTTGATGGCGTCCATTGATCTGACAATTGTGACCGTAGCGCTGCCCTATATGGCCGGAAATCTGAATGCGACGTCGGATGAGGTGACGTGGGTTATCACCATGTTTGCCGTCGGGCAGGCGATCGTTATCGGGATTACCGGGCACCTTTCGCGCGTTTTGGGACGCAGGGTTCTGATCCAGGTGGCCGTTGTCGGCTTTGTCGCATCATCCGTGGCCTGCGGCCTTTCGCAGGATCTGGATATGATCGTGGCCTTTCGTTTTATACAGGGCCTGTTTTCCGGCCCGCTCATACCCCTGTCGCAAGCCATGCTGATCGATGCGGTCGAGGAAGAGGAGCGAGCCAAGATCCTGGCTTTCTGGGTTGTCGGGGTCATGGGGGGGCCTGCGCTCGGCCCGATGCTTGGCGGCTATCTGGCGCAGGATCTCGATTGGCGCTGGAATTTCTGGGTAAATGTCCCGGTCGGCGCGGTCGCGCTGATCCTGATCCTGACATTTGTGAGACGAACACCGCATATCGCCATGAGGACGGACTGGCTTGGTCTCGGCTTCCTCATTGCCATGCTTTCATCGCTTCAGATCGCTCTCAACCAGGGCGACAAGCTCGATTGGTTCGGATCGCAGACGATCGTGTATCTTTTATTGATTTCCTTTGTCGCCGCACTGGTTGTTGCCGGACGGGGCATCCATCTGGGCAAGCGGCATATTATCAATATCGGGCTCTTTGCCGATCTCAATTTCACCCTGTGTTGCCTGGTGGTGACGGCGATGGGCAGCACTTTCCTTGCGATCATGATCATTGCGCCACAGCTCTTTGTGGATGGTCTTGGATGGCAGGCCTCAACAGCAGGCCTGGTGATCGGCTGCTACGGTCTGGGTGGCGTGACGGGCAGTTTCATCGCCGGCAGGCTGCAATCATTCCTGTCGTTCAGGATCAGCTACATCATGGCCTGTCTGATCATGGGGTCCGGCTGGTATTGGTTCAGCCGCCTGGATGGAAATCTCGGCCCATGGCAGGCAGTACCGCCCGGCGTGATGATCGTGTTCGGCATGATGCTGGTATTTCCCATTCTGGCCGCCCGCGCCTTTGCAAATCTCCCGCCCGACCAACGGGACGAAGGGGCCGGGCTTTTCAATCTGACAAAGACATTAGGCTTTTCGTTCGGCACCACGGCCGTCGGAACGCTCATCTACAACGGCAACCTGGCGAATTGGACGCGTTATGCCGGTGATATCGATCCTGCAAGTCCGGCGCTCAACCAGTATCTCGACGCGCTTGATGGCGTGTCCTACGACACGCAAATGGCCTATGTCGCCGATCTCTTGTCAAGCCAGACCCAGCTCCTGACCATATTCCAGATTGCCGAGCACCTGTCTTTCATGACATTCGGTCTCGCGCTGCTTGCCGTGTTCTTTGGCGATTCGGCGAAACGGAAGGGCGGCAGCTATGCCGGTTGGCTTGATGTCAGGCCATTCGGGCGCTTTTTCAAGGCGGCCGGATATTCGGGCTCGCAATAAAGGGACCGGACAGACCTTGCGATCAGTCAGGTGTTGATCGGTGTCGGCTTTCCGTTTTCGTCAAGCGCGACCATGATGAAATGCCCGTCGATCACCTTTTCCCTGACCGGTTTGAGATAGCGTTGCGCCCAGGCCTCGACCTTGAGAGTCATGGACGTGCGACCGGTGCTTTCAATACTCGTATAGACGCAAAGCGTGTCACCGATATGCATTGGTTTTTCGAACACCATTTCGTTGACGGCGGCTGTTACGACCCGTCCTCCTGCATGTTCGGCGGCGCGAATGCCGCAGGCCAGATCCATCTGCGCCATGACCCAGCCGCCAAATATATCCCCTGCCGCATTGGCATCGCCCGGCATTGCCAATGTGCGGAGCGTGAGATCACCTGTTGGCATTTCTGTTTCAGTCGATGTCATGGTCGCCTCCGATCCTGGTCGAAGGGACTGATACCGGCTTTGCGACGCAATGCAACTGCAGAAAGGTTCGTCTGTTCTAACGGTCTCCGAACCGCTTGCAGATTTTGACCCGGCAGGAAGGGTTATCGCGTGTCGGAACCGTTGCCAGATTGGCAATCGAGCGGGAACTGCAAAAGGTGCTTCCCGAGACGTAACGGTTGTAGATCGGAAGAGACGGGTTGCTTTTTGAATTGTATCGCAACTGCGCAACACCATCGCGTTTGAGGATGGATTGCACCTGGCTGCAGGTCATATTGCCGATGTCGTAAGTCTGGACTGCTCCGGCGGGCGCGGCAACAAGCAGGATTGTCAGGGAAAGGGCAAGACGCTTCAAGTCATTCTCCCGTGTGTGTTTGTTCAATTCCCGGCGAAAGCCCCGGAATGATCATCGAGGGCCTTCGAAGGTTTTCGGCCATGGTGGACCGATATAATGCAGACCCCTCAATTATGCCAACATCAGCCAGCCGATGTCCGCGTTTTATGACGATCATGCCAAAAACACCGGCATAATGTGGTATTGCTTCATGGGGTCTATCCGTAGATGCCTTTCCACGCAGCTTCGGAGTAAATTTGATTATCTGCCCTTCGTCGCACAGCACGCGGCTGTGAGCATTTCGCGGAGTTCTTCGATACCTTCGTCGATCAGGGCCGTAATATAGGTTTCGGGACCCGTTTGGAGGCTGACGATATTGCCGTAGGTGGGATTGTCGTCGTTGCTGATGATGACCTCTACTATTCTCAACTCCTCTCCCAGCAGGCTGGCAACGTGGGCGATGGAGCAAATATAAGTTGTTCTCGCGATCATGCGGCTTCGCCCGTCAGCCGGGCTTTGGGCTCCCAACGCCACGGCAACATTTCGTTGAGCCTGTTGGTCTTATGATCATGGATGCGGTCGAGGATCTCTGCGAGGTAAGCTTGCGGATCGAGCCGTTCACTTTGGCGGTCTCCTCTGACTTGCGACTTTTGAGTGATAACAGCCTGACCCTAAGGAACGTATGCGTCCGGTTTGGCGTAGGCGGTGCGCCGGTCACAGTTAGCGACGGTCCATGACCTGGGCATCATCGGAACCACGAAAGCTTGCAATCAGGCAAGCTATGGTCGGTGTATCATCCGATCAGACAGGTTTCGGTGCTGCATCTGGTATAAAGTCTGTGCCATCAACCCAAATTCGATGACGAATGAACACAATGCGACCAGCGGGGGAGGCCATCGCGATTTTGCGACCGCGGCGTTGCGCAAGCTGGGCACCTAGATTATCGCTTTTACTGCGTGCTACAGGACATTTTATGTTTAAGTTATTGCCCGATACATTGAAGTATTTTGAGGAACACCGCTCAGAACGGCTTGGTGGAAATAATCCAGTAACCTTGATGACTGAGAGAGATTTTGAACGCATTGAGCGTGCATGGGGATATTCCCTGCCTGAAGATTACAAACATTTCATGTCGACCTATGGCGGCACATCATTCCCCTGCGACGGGCAGAGTCAAACATCCTATACGTATCAAGAAGGTGACATTCAGCAGCATTTCGAATGCCAGTTAGCCGGTATCATGGCTACAGATGTGCTTTTGACCATCCGCCATCACATGATCGACGACCCGGACAATGAAGCTGAGCAGCCTTTTTTCCCAACCAATATGCTGCCCTTCGGTGCCGATCCGGGAACCAATCTGTTTTTGCTTGAACTGGGCACTGATACGCCGAATGTTTGGTTCTGGGAGGATCAGTATGATGCCTGGGGCGAAGGGGAAAACACACGTTTGGGGTCTGTAGCCTCCAGTTTCACGGACTTTATCAATGGTTTGGCAGGTGGCGATGCTGTTGAGAACGAAGACATCGATGTGTACACCTTCTGGAAATCAAAACAGGATATCCAGAAAGCTTGTTCCGAAGATTTTTCCTGGATGGAAGAAGTGTGGGGTGGAAAGATACCACAAGACTACCGGAAGCTGGTGGAAGCTTTTGGCTACCCTTATCTGAACGATGGAGAGGTACCACGCTGGCTGACATATAAATTTGAGGACCCGGACAGGATTGTAGATGTTTGCCAAGGGTCTTTTGATCATTTCCTGACGCCTGAGCAAATGAAAAAGGATCGTAGCTGGTTGACGGATTCGGCAGAAGGTAGCTTGATACCGCCTGGCTATATGGCCTTTGCTGTCGGCGGTGGATTTGTGTACTTTTTGCTGAAGCTGGGTGTGGTCTCTTCATCTGTCTATGTGTGGGAGGAAAGTGATGATCCCTGGGACACAAACGACAACACGAGAATAGGTCTGGCCGCCAATTCTCTTGATGAATTTTTTGCCCAGCTAGTAAGGGCCTAGCGGTGTGATCAACTTACCCAAACAAACGCAAGAAATGTCTGTTTGAGCGTAAAGGCATATAACGCAATGCCATGATTTCTACTCCTTTTATTGACACATACGACGATAATAGACTGGGGCAAATAGTCGTCATTTTGTCGCTGGAGTGCATTTGGGATCTGATGCCACTGATAGGATTGGATTTGGACAATCCAGAAAGCCTCAGGTCGGTCTGTGTCCGAGCGACTGAGAGCGCACCACATGCGGTTTATGATGCAGACGAGGTCTTAGGGTGGGTCCGTTGGTATCATCTTGTCGCGCAGGCTCTAAGGCAAAGCGACTTCTCGGAACTGAGTGATGCCGATCTGATGCGATTTTACGATTGGCTGGAAAACGGAATGACAGGTGGTCCGCATGAGTTTCCTCATCGAAATTTTTGGGAAGACGCTTGCCGTTGGGTGCATTACAGCGATGAGTTCTCCGAACTGGTTGATGACACAGAACAAAAGGTCATCACGGATTTCTCACTTGCTGTTTTCAATGGCTTTCATGACCAAGCTTATAATAAAGCCTTGAAGGAAATGGCGCTTGAGCCTGATAGCTACTTTGACACTTGGCAGAAAACCAAGTTCCACATCGATGTGGTCCCGGGCGTAATGATGTGCGAGCCAATGACTACCCTTAATTTTATGCGACATGCTCATGTGCTGCGTGACCTCTCGGAAGCCTACATGACCAAGGATGAAGATCGTCAGATTCTGGAGCGTTTTGTTATCCTCTACGCTGAACAGAAAGAAACATCGAAGTATTTTAAAGACTATGTTACTGATTTTGATTCATTCCGAATGGAAAATTTGTGGTCAAGCCGCTTTAAAGAATCCGCAGGACCAGAAGTGAAAACACACTACAGTGTTTCCCGTTACGTCAATGACATTCAAGCGGTGACATTGTCTTTTCAAAAGGCTTTCGGAACAGCCAGCGGTGCAGAGTTTTTGGGAATAGATGGCGGCGTTGGTTCTCACAAACGTTTTTCCGAGAACTGGCGAAGGAACGGATTGAAGAATACCAAGTTACAAAAACAGGTAGTTAAAATGGCATCTCAAGGCCAGTTACACCCGCTACAGGGCTTACGCATCTCACGTCTGATTAATGACCCCGACGAAGATATGGACTTTGAGGACATTGAGGCGCTTGTCGATAATGTGTTGAAACTTCGGTGGCCCGAATTTGAAGAAACATGGATAAGGTGCACGTAGTGTGTTTAGCGAAAAATCTGTCGGCCACGCTGCTGCTTGCAACTTCAGTTGGTGTTGGCCACATTTCAGAGAGTTCGGCTGAGCATCAACATGACGTTAGTGGCATAGAGCCCCAAGTGGAAGTGTTTTTCATTTCCGATGTCTATCGTCTCCATCATGACTTGGACGCCGCAGACTGTGGCAAACTGAGCTTTAAGGAATTTGGTCCTTCAATAGTCAGGTTCGAAGAACGCTTATTCGAGTTCTTGCGGACTGAATTTGCAGTCGAGACCAGCGTTCTCTCAGATTCGGAAGTGCAAGCTCTTGTTGATCAGGCACTCAAGGATGGGGAGCGACTGGGTGATACTCGGCAGGGGAGTATGTTGTCCCTCGTCACCATTCATTTGCTACGACCTGACATAATCAGCGATGAGTGGATATGGAATCAGGTATTACACCAACATCCATTATCCCGAAACCCAAATCAAAGAATAGGAATACTGGTCGGCTATTTAATCATCGATTTTGCCAGCTTGGAGGAGCACAACGCGTACTTTGCAAGGCTTGATAGGTTTTGGCGCTGATCGTAAATCGAGTCAGAAAGAATCTTGAAATGGAAGTCCCAAGCTTTGCCGTATTTGTTAAAGCAACCGATCGACTAAGTGGTGCGCCGAAAGTTTCTCTGGAATGGGCGCGCGCGCGGCGTGCTCATATGAAGATTTTTGAAGACAGGGTCGAGATCGGCGATTGGTCACTGCCGCATGCAGATGTGACCAAAGCTACGCTCTATCGAACCGATGGTAAGTTAAAGGCACATCTTTTGGAAATCGTAACACCCCAAAAGACTGTGCAGATAAATCCAAACACTGGTGTGGATCCAACTCCGCATCTTCCTTACGAAGTGACGTTGGCACCTTATCCTGCAAACTTGCAAAATTTGCGCAAGGCCTTTTGGGCAGTTGTCATTGCTATGGCTGCCGCGTTAATCTTCCTTTATTGAAAGATCCTGATGAACATTGGTCAATAGCACACCAAGCATTCTGGCGGATGGGCCTAACCAAGATGCGCAATCGCCCATGCGGCTATCCGTTGTCCGTGGTTTCCAACATTGACTTTGAAGCCCGCCCTTTACATGCGCATGGAGACATTTGATGTGCGGGAATTAGAGTAGCTGCTTTTGTGGAGAAAAGTGATAAACGGGATAGCTGCCACAGCAATTGCCCCCATCGCGATTGTTCTTGCTTTCGTTGAAGCCAGCTTCGTATTGTCTTCGGAAGTAACAGACAACACAATGTTGGTCATCCTGATCATATTGGTTTTTGCGAACGTTGGTTGTCTAGGATGGCTTTGGTGGCGCTACAGTTCGTTCAGTTCACGTAAATCAAAACAAAACTCCCAATAGTTTTCTCAAACGTTTTCTTAATCTACGCTACCTAACCGATTTTCGATGCCAACTGCATTGGCTTCAACAGTCACCGACCCAGACGCCTTGTAGCCGCCGGATTTAGACCGCCTGCAAACTTCGCCACCTGCTGGCGTCCAGTTCCAAGGAAGCAATTCGTCAAGCCTGTTTATCTTGTGATCGTGGGTGAGGTCGATTCCGGTAGGGGGCAGAACTATATCATAGGACATGCAGAGTCTTCGCTAAGCCAGGCAACTCGTTCCGGAGTTCTTGGGGAGGTACATTTGACACTGATATTCCTCAAATCTCTCGCGCCAGCACCTTGTTGCGGCAATTGACGACCGAATTGATTGAGGATCTGTGACATCTACATTTCTGGCAGCCATCAAATGTGGAGTATCCCCGCCAGCATGAACTTGCCCTAGCCCTGCGTGAAATCGGCCGGATAGAACGGACGCTGTTTATCATAGGCTGGTTGCTCGATGCTGACATGCAACGCCGTGCACAAAATCGGTCTGAACAAGGGCGAGGCGCATCACGCCCTGAAGAACGCGTTGAGAATTGGTCGCCAAGGTGAAATCCGCAACCGCACCACCAAGGGCCAGCACTATCAGATGGCAGGGCTGAACCTCATTTCTGCAATCATCATCTACTGGAACACATCGAGATTGGGTGGCGGGGTTACCTTCTGCTTTGACGCGAACGCCAGAAGCAGCCTGAACGTATCCCGGTAGGCTGCGATCGTGTGCAGGCTGACCTGACGCTGCGGCATCAACCTTTCTGTAAAGAATACCTGCAGCGTTGGAGCAAGCGCAGTCACGATGCGACCTCCGCATTTTGTCCCAGTCTCTTGCCGACAAGCGCCATGCGGTTGCCGGGTGTATTGCCATCCCGATAACCATCCAAAATCGTATTCACCGCAAAGGTGTGGCGAAGGTCGTGAAATCTGGGTTTACATGATGCCGGGACGGCGCCGAGGCTGATCATCACGTTTGAGGTAGCTGGACGGTGCTGTCACCAATGACGGGTGCAGCGGGATCTCAGGGGTCTTGTCGAACTTGGTGTTGCGGACAAGCAATGTGCCGCGTGTGGCGTCAAAATCCTCAATATCCAATCTGATCGTCTCACCAATACGCATGCCAGTCACAAAGAGAAGTGTGATCAAGGCGCTCGTGGTCAGCGCACGATCTGCAGACCGAAATATCCGCGTCGCATCTACAAGTGCGTCAAGGTCCTGCTTTAAGGACATGTACGGTGTCGCACGCCCCTTGTTTTACAAGAGAAAGTGCGTTGGCGGCACTTCGATCGCCGGATCAATGCTCTACACATGTATTGCGCGAACCGACGAACGACAGAAAGCCTTGCGTAAGCCCAGGCCTGGCCCGCTTGCGGAAGGATCGCCCAGGACAAAGCCATCTCCGTTGTGATGCGTGTTTGACCTTGCTTCTCAAGATGGGTGATAAACTGTGATATCATCTTTTCCGACCGAACAAGCTTGAAGCTAAATGCGCGGCGCACAGCAAAGTAATCGAGGCTTTACGAAAGATGTTGATGCGAACGCTCCCAGCCAAATACGGGCGATAGATCGCAACCCTTCCTGATCTACTTTTTGCGTAGATCGCTGTGGTGATCATCTGCCGATGGCGCAAAACCTGACCAACTTCCGGCAGTGACGCCCCATTGCGCAGCATCTCTGTCGCAGCTGTATGCCGCAGTCGATGGGCAGAAATGCCACCCAGCCCGCAATGCTGCGCCGCGCGGCGCACGACTTGCGACACCGCCTCAAACGTCATCGGCCCGTGGGGCGATTGAAAGCGCACAAAAGCGGTGCGACCACGCGCGCTGTGTGGTCGCCAATGCGCAACACAATCGACAATAGCTTCACCCACATCTGCCGGTGGTGGCATCGCTGCGGTTCGGCTTCCTTTGGCATGCGCGATAACAATCTCATCCGATCTCCATTTCATGTCTTCCAATTGAAGTCAGGCGACGTCGCCCGCCCTGAGGCCCAAGCGGCTGAGAGGCATCAAAATGGCGTGACGCCTTGCCCTAAGGGCGGTCTTTCGGTCGCAACTATCCAGGAGCAGTTTGAGCGTGTCCGGTGCAGTACCCTTTGGCAGGCTGCTCATTTTCCGCCCCGGAACGGTTGGTACCGAGGCCGTCATTGATCGGTCGGTGATCCCGCTGAAATGGAGACACGTCAGAAATGCCCGCAAAGTCGTGACGAACATGGCGGCGCCAGATCTGCTCATCTTTGGATATGTTGCTGCGACGAAAGCGATGACTTCGGCTTCTGTCAATGTCGACAGCCTCTTGTGCACGTCGCCTATATCGCCGGTATAGGCCGCCAAAAATGGCATGATTTCATGGATGTATCCTCCCGCCGTTTTGCTCAGGATACCCTGGTCAACCATGAGATACTTGCGATAGCCCTCGACAATGGGCGTCAAAGGTCCGGCAGCTGAGCACTCGCGCTCGCCGAGGACCAGTTGAGACACGCTCGGCTACGAATGCTCTAAGACAGCATCGCAGATATCAGCGACACAAAGCTGACTTACAGCGAGCCAGCGGTCAAGATCAGCGAAAAGTTCGTTCAGCAGCAAACAGCGCCGCTGACTGTATCCCAGCAAGGTAACGTAATCGAAACACGCATCTTGATACTTGCACAATGGTCCCGCAGGTGTTGCTTCAGATAGTGCAATGTTCATCTTGTCCTCCAAATGGTTTGAACCGGAGGAGCCAACATCAGTGCTGGGAAATTATGCCGATGTTTTTGACGTGATTGTCTTAAAGGGCAAGAAACTGCAGGTTTATGTCGGCACAATCAACAGCTCGGCATAATCTATAAGCTCAACTTGGCGAACCGTCAGGAATCAATCGTCAAAAAACAGGCTTTCGCTAATGTCCGCACATGTGCGCACGGCGCAATGCGGTCTGTCCTTCGAAGGCACGAAAGCGCGTTTTGCAAATTCGTTTGGTGAGCAGAACAGCGCATTGCGAACATAGCGATCATAGATCGGCAAGGATGGATTCCTCGGTGATTGCCAACGAAGAATGGCGTCTCCATCCCTGTTCACAGCCTGTTGAATGGCTGCGCAGCTCATTGCCTGGACGTTGTAACGTTTGATCGCAAGTGCCGGAGTGGCGACTGATACAATGCAAAGTGCCAACAGAAGTCTTTTCATGGCGGTTTTCTCCCTGATGCCACCACGCGCCTGAAGCATATCTACAGTATCTATGTAGCCTCAGGCACAATTTCTATAGGGACCGTCGCGCGGACGGTCGTGCCCGCGCGCTGAGGTTGCCTTTGACTGTTGTCAGTTGTTCGAGCGGTCGAAGGTGGGATTGACGCACTTCCTAACCATGCAGCTGGCTGTATCGCTTGTGGGAACGTAAGCCCGCTGCGGGAATTTGCCCTTGTCACAAAACAGGCTGTTTTTGACAAAGCGGTCATAGAGCGTCAGTTGCGGGTTCCGTTTCGAGCTCCAGCGCAGGATTGCGGCACCGTCCCGGTCGACTGCCTGCTGAACGGCGCTGCAGCTCATGTTCTGTATGTTGTAACGCTCGATTGCCAATGCCGGGAAGCTGACCAACACGATACAAGCTGCCAAGACTACTCTTTTCATGATGTAATTCTCCCAAATCCGTCATGCATCCAAAGGATGGCCGCATCCGATTGGCGCGGTCTTTGAGTTAATTATGGCGGCGGTCGGGCTCGAAAAGCGGAATTCACGCATTTGCTATAGTTCGCCAGCAAGGCGTGATCGGACGTGTTCGTATGGCTTGCAATTCGTATCATCGGTATCATTGTGGTGAATGTGTCGGATACGGTTTCGCCCAATCGTTTAAACAGAGCCATGGAACCGGGAGTTACTTATGCAATACGCAATCTTGATCTACGGGACGGAAGGTTTCTTTGAACGATTGCCGGAGGAGGAACAGGAAATAGCGCTGCAGCACCATCGTGACCTGCAGGCCGAACTCGATGAGAAGGGAACGCTCGGACCGGTGGCGCGGCTGATGGACACCTCATCGGCGATGACGGTGCGCAAGCGCGGTGAGAGCGTGCTGGTGCTCGACGGCCCCTTTGCCGAAACCAAGGAGCAGCTCCTCGGCCTTTACATTATCGAATGTGCGAGCATCGACGAAGCGATCGAACAGGCCAAAAAACTGCCGGCCGGCGTTGCGGCGTATGAAGTCAGGCCGGTTGGCTGGGGCGGCGGGACAATCAGTGACGATACGGACTGATTGAGTGCCGCTTGAGAGTGAGATCGCCGCGCATTTCGCCATGGCGCGGCCACGGGTATTGGCGGCGCTGACACGGCGTTTTTCGGATATCGATCTGGCTGAGGAAGCCTATCAGGAGGCTTGTCTGCGTGCACTTGAGCGATGGCGTCGGGACGGTTTGCCGCGCGATCCGACGGGATGGCTGCTTCTGACTGGACGCAATGCGACGATTGACCGGGTGCGGCGCGACAAACGTATTGTCTTCCAGGATGTCATGCCGGAGCAAGAAGAAGACCCAGGCGACGTTGAAGCAGACCTTGCGGACGAGATTGATCTGTCGGAACTGCGAGATGATGTTTTGAGGCTCATGTTCATGTGCTGCCATCCGGATCTTTCCCTGCAGGACCAGCTGGCCCTTGCGCTGAAAGTGATTGGCGGGTTTTCCGTGGAGAAAATCGCCCGCGCCTTTGTCGTCCGCCCAAAAGCTATGGAACAACGCATCACCAGGGCGAAGAAGAAGGCTTCCAGCCTTGCGACGCAGCTGGATACGCCAAGCCTGCAGGAGCGAGCCGCGCGGCTCGATGCGGTCAGTACGATGATCTACCTCCTGTTCAATGAGGGATATTCAGCCAGCGGTGGAGATATTCATATCCATACGGAGTTGTGCGAGGAGGCGATCCGCCTTGCCCGGCTGTTGATCGCGCTGTTTCCGTCGCAGCCTGAAGTCATGGGCCTCTTGTCGCTTTGCCTGCTGCAGCACTCGCGCAGACGCGCCAGAATAGATGGTAAAGGCGGCCTTGTTCCGCTTGAACAACAGGACAGATCGCTTTGGAGCCGTGTGGAAATCTCCGAGGGCAAGGTTCTGCTCGAAAAGGCTCTGCTGCGCGGGCGGCCGGGAAGCTATCAGATCCAGGCGGCGATTGCTGCCGTGCACTGTGCGGCCGCCGGTGCGGATGATACGGACTGGCAGGAAATAGAGCGACTCTATGCGGCGCTTGAGCAGGTGCATCCAACCCCGGTCGTGTCGCTTAACCGTGCGGTGGCTTTGGCCAAAGTGCGCGGCGCGGCAGCCGGATTGGAGCATCTTTCCAGTCTTTCGGATGCCCTGTCGAATTATCTCTATTTCCATACGACGCGGGCTGCGCTGCTTGATGAGGGCGGCGAAACCCGCGAAGCGATCCGATCCTACAAGCGCGCGCTGGAGCTTGGGCCAACCGGTCAGGAATACGAACATATCCGAGAAAAGATCGCGCTTTGCGGCCAAAAGCAAAAAAATACCGACGCCATGTAGGGACCGCTGGTTCCCGTTCGTCCTTGGAATATCGAAACCTGATTTTCCAAGGAGGAAACAATGTCAAATCCGATGCAGACACATGGTGCGGCAAGCTGGATACAGCACAGCGGAAGCGATCCGGCAGGCGCGCGTAAGTTTTACGAATCCGTCCTCGGGTGGCACGTCAATGACATGCCTATGCAGGATGGTTCTTCCTATTCCGCTATTGTGGTGGGTGAGAACCCGATTGGCGGTTTCATGCCGCAACCCGCGCCGGAGGGTGCCTGGACGATTTATATCACCGTCGACGATGTGGACGCCCGCTTCAAATCGGCGGTCGAGAACGGCGCACAAGGTGTTGAAGAGCCGGCAGATTATCCGGGTGTCGGGCGGATGGCGAAGATCCGCGACCCCTACGGCGCTTCTATATCGTTGATCACCTATGAGAGCATGCAGGGCTGATCCTGGCCGGCGCGGCTTGCCGCGCCGGATGCCGTTTGGCCCCTGGAGGGAACGTCATGATGACCACGACGATTACATTCATCGGGATTTTTCTGCTGATGCTCACGGTCCTGTCCGCGATAACCAGCGGGCATCGTGCCAAATACGAGATCGATTTCGGCGATGGCGGAAACCGGAAAATGATGCGTGCCCTGCGCGCCCAGGGCAATTTCATCGAGTATGTCCCGATGCTGCTTATCGGCATGGGCGCCAGCGAATATGCGGGCGCCCCCGGTTGGCTGCTTTGGACGGGCGGCTGGGTACTGGTTGTCGCTCGCCTTTCGCATGCCGGCTCATTGCTGGGGGTTGGCGGCACGCCGGGCCGTCTCTTTGGAACCGGGCTGACCTGGCTTCTACTGACCGTTTTCGGCGTCTACCTTATCGGCCGCAGCACAGGGTTGATTGCCTGATAACAGAGGGACCTTTCATGGCTCATGATCCACATCTGGCCGAGCTCCTGCGCCAAGCGCTGGAGGGAAGGGCAGGTATCAGCGAAAAGAAGATGTTTGGCGGCGTCTGTTTTTTGCTTAACGGCAATATGTTTGCCGGCGTCGCCAATCACGACAGTTTCATGTTCCGGGTCGGAAAGGATCTGGAGGCAGAGGCCCTGACAAGGCCTGGGGCGCGGCCCATGGACTTTACCGGCCGCAAAATGGGTGGCCTTATCTGGGTGGAGGCGGATGCAGCCATCGAAGCTGGCCTGAAGCAATGGCTTGATTTCACCGCGCGTTTCGTCGGCGCATTGCCACCAAAATAGAGGATCAACATCATGTTTGAGGGATTTCCCAAAAAGTCCGTGAGGTTTCTTCAGGACCTGAACAAAAACAACAGCCGTGAATGGTTCGAAGCGCATCGGGCCGATTACGACGCATACTTCGTGGAGCCCGCCATGCAGCTTATTGAGGCCCTTTCGCCGGTAGCGGCGTCGCTTGATCCACCGCACCACGCCGTGCCGAAGGTCAACAAATCACTGCGGCGCATCCACCGCGATACCCGTTTCTCGAAGGACAAGACCCCGTATCACACCCATATGCACATCGTTTTGTGGACCGGTGATCATCCGAACCGATCGGCCGGAACGCATCTGGTGCTCTCGCATGATCATTTTGGATTTGGCGCCGGGCACTGGGCGTTTTCCAGCGAAGGGCTGGAGCGCTACCGTTCTGCAGTTCAGGACAGCAAGGCACGCGGTCAACTGGAAACAGCGCTCAGTGAGGCGAAGGCTATCGGCTGTACACCGGGCGATCCTGAACTGCAGCGGGTGCCGCGTGGTTTCGAAGCGGATGGTGCGATTGCTGAGTTGCTTCGACGCAAGGGGCTTGTCGCGATGACACACGACAAGCCAAAGCCGGATAAGAGACTGTTCGGACCGGAGGCGGTGGGTTATCTCAATGACATTCTGCGCGCCCTTAGTCCGCTTAACCGCTGGATTAACCGTTACGTTGAAACGGCCTGATCAGCACGGTTCAGGGCATTTTCTTCAAAGCCTGGTCATGATATCGAACCCGAATGCCAAATTCCCGTCGCCTGCGGCGCGCTTTTTTGTTGTTCGTATCGCTGCTGCTTGCCTCATCCGTTACCGGTGCCGGCGGCCAGTCTGTGCCCGTGCCAAAATCCAAACCGTCTCCGCAGGAGATCAAGCCTCCGGTTCCAAAGGCCGCGCAGCGTCCCGGCTTGCCCGATGAGGAGCGGACATGCCGCAAGCGACTTGAGAAGGCCGGTGTGCGTTTTCATCCGGTCAAGCGCATCTACGGCAAGAACGGTTGTGGAATTCGCTACCCGGTAGAGGTTACGCGCCTGCCTGATAATGTTCGTCTTTCCGGCCGAACGGTGCTGTCATGCCCCGCGGCGGAGGCGTTGGCCGGCTGGTCGGCAAAATCGGCCGGGCCGGAAGCCAGGAAACGCTTCGGGTCGGATCTCGTCAAGATCGATCAATATGCCTCCTACGATTGCCGTACGCGCAATTCCCAGAAGGGCAGTAAGCTGTCCGAGCACGCCAAGGGCAATGCGATCGATCTCGGGCGCTTCCACATGTCCGACGGTACGGTTGTCGATGTTGCATCACGGCCCAAGAAGGGCGCGCCTGAGCAGCTGTTTCTAAAGGCATTGCGAAAATCAGGCTGCACCTTCTTCACGACGGTGCTCGGGCCGGGCAGCGACGCTTTTCATGACGATCATTTTCACTTTGATGTCGCCAAGCGCCGCAGCGGTTACCGCTACTGCAAATAGTCCCGTTTAGTCCTTGTCGCTGACGCCGGCCTGTTCGAATGTCGCCATGCCGCTGTGACACTGCGCTGCGGCTTTGACGATGCCGGCGGCCAGCGCGGCGCCGGTGCCTTCGCCCAGCCGCATGCCGAGCGACAGGAGTGGCTTCTTTCCAAGCTTTTCGACGAGCATGGTGTGACCGGGCTCGGCCGACACATGGCCAACCACGCAGTGATCAAGCGCACTTGGATTGGCGGCCTGCAAGACTGCAGATGCCGCGGTTGCCACATAGCCGTCGATGATCACCGGTATGCGCTCCATCCTAGCCGCCAGGATTGCGCCCGCCATGGCGGCAACTTCACGTCCGCCGAGCCGTCTAAGCAATTCGAGCGGGTCGCCAAGATGCGGCTTGTGCAGCACAACAGCCCGCTCAACGGCGTCGATCTTGCGCGTCAACGCCTCGCCATGGGCCCCTGTGCCCGGTCCCGTCCAGTCTGCCGCGCTGCCGCCGTAAAGGCCGTGGCAGATGGCGGCGGCGATCGTGGTGTTGCCGATCCCCATCTCGCCAATGCACAGAAGGTCGGTTCCGCCGGCAATGGATTCCATGCCGAACGCCATGGTGGCCGCACAGGAACGTTCATCGAGAGCAGCTTCCTGGGTAATGTCGGCGGTGGGCAGTTCCAGCGCCAGGTCGAAAACCTTGAGACCAAGATCGTGAGTGATGCAGATCTGGTTGATCGCCGCGCCGCCCGCTGCAAAGTTCGCCACCATCTGAGCAGTGACGTCCGCGGGGTAGGGCGACACGCCCTGGGCGGTTACGCCATGATTGCCCGCAAAAACTGCCACCAACGGACGATTGACTGCTGGCGGACGGCCGGTCCATGCCGCCAGCCATTCGGCGATCTCCTCAAGTCTGCCCAACGAGCCGGGCGGCTTGGTAAGAACCGCATCCCGATTGCGTACAGCCGCGGCCGCGTCAGCATCCGGACCGGGGAGGTTAGCCAGCAGTTCTCGAATATCGTCAAAGGGTAGACCGGTGGTCGACATCAGTTATGTCCTTGTAAATGAAACGCGCTCACGCAATAGGATAATTGGTGATATTTGCAAACAGGGCCGAATGCTATTGTTCGATCGGCGGCCCGTGACGTTTGAGAGACAGAATGGACGGAATTGTAACAGAGACGGCACGCGCTGTTGCCTTCTTGAGCCGTTTGCCGGTTCCGGACCGTTTTTTTGCCGGAGCGGATGCGGATATGACGCAAAGCGCCCGGACCTATCCTCTCGCGGGGATGGTCGTTGCATTGCCGGCCGCTCTGCTCCTGTTCATGCTGCTGTTTATGGGTTTGCCGCCGCTCTTTGCGGCCGGACTTGCGGTCACGTGTCAAATGCTGACGACCGGCGGTCTGCATGAGGATGGTCTGGCCGATTGCGCCGATGGTTTTGGAGCAGGAGGAGAGCGCGAGCGGATCCTTGCCGTCATGAAGGACAGCACGATCGGCACATTTGGCGGACTGGCGCTGATTTTGTCGGTGGTGCTGCGTGTGGCCGGACTTGCGACGATTGCGTCGGCTGTCAACCCGCTGGGCGCGGCATTGGCGCTGTTGTCGGTTTCCGTTGCCAGCCGCGGTGCAATGGTCTGGCATTGGCATAGCCTGCCTGCGGCGCGACCGGACGGGGTTGCAGTCTCCATCGGGCGGCCGGATGAGAAAACCGCTGTCTTTGCCGCTGTTAGCGGCGCGCTGCTCACGGCCGTTCTCGCATTTCCCGCCGGCGGCCTTGCCGGGGCGATCACGTCATTGTTTCTGGTTGCCATAGTCTGTTCAGTATTTGTCCGTATGACGGAAGGCAGGATCGGCGGTCACACTGGTGATACCATTGGCGCAACCCAGCAAATCTGCGAGATCGCCGCGCTGCTTGGGCTTGCTCTTTGGGTCCAGACAACCATATCGGGGTAGGCGGCAGGAATAACGGAAGACGATATCGTGGAATCACCCTGCATACTTGTCTGTTCGATCGACGTGAAAACCGGATTTTGCTTCGGTTGCGGCCGAACCGGCGACGAGATCGCCGGTTGGCTCGATTTCGAACCGGGGCAACGGCGCGAAATCATGGATGCCTTGCCGCAGCGCCTTGAAACCATTGAGCGCAAGCCGCGCCGCGAAACCAGGCGGCAAAGGATCGCGCGCCAAAGCCAGGGAAGCTGAGTGATGGACCGCGGCTTGTTGATCATTTTCGGTGTGCTGGGCCTCGGGCTCCTGCTGCTGTTGATCAATCACAATTCCGGCGAAACACTGGGTCTTCCGAACGACAGCTTTGCCTATGTGCTCTACACCGGCGTGTGGGGCATGGTTGTCGCCGCAGCAGTTGTGGGGTCCGGTATGCGTATTGGAGAAATGGCACGCAATGCTGTGATCTGGCTGATCGCGCTTTTGCTTTTGAGCACGGTTTATGTCTACCGTTTCGAACTTCAGGATGTCGGTTATCGACTCGCCGGCTCGCTGCTTCCCGGCACGCCAATCAGTCGTATGTCGGCCGATGGACGGCCCGAGGTCATCCTGACAAAGGGCAGTGGCGGGCATTTCCAGGTCCGGGCCGCCATCAATGATGAGCGCGTCAATATGATGGTCGATACTGGAGCAACCATGGTTGCGCTGTCTTACCGGGACGCGGAACGGGTTGGCCTTGATATGGGCAATTTGCGGTTCGAACGGCCCATCGCAACTGCAAACGGTGTCGCCATGGCCGCCATGGTCATGTTGCCTGAACTATCCGTCGGCGATATCAGCCGGCGCAATGTTCAAGCCGGTGTGATGGAGCAGGGCAAGTTGGCCGAGAGCCTGTTGGGCATGAGTTTCATTGGAACGCTATCGTCTTTCCACATCAGCCGTGACGAGCTGGTGCTTCGGGACTGATCCTTCTCACACAATGCTCCAGAAGAAGCGGGCCGCGACAATCAGCAGAAAAACGCCGAACGCCGCTTCGAGCTGCCGCTGGTCCATCTTGTGTGCGGCTGCGGCGCCAAGCGGCGCCATCAGCAGTGTAATGGGTATCGTCAGGACAACGGCAATCCAGTTGACATAGCCGGTCGAGTAGATTGGCAGAGCCGGATTGCCCCAGCCTGCCCAAAGGTAACCGACAAGACCGGGCCAGGATATGAGGATTCCAAGGCCCGAAGATGTGGCGACGGCCTGGTGCACCGAGCGACCGTACAAGGTCATGAATGTGTTGTTCAGGACACCACCGCCGACGCCCATCAAGGCCGACAGCAATCCGATGAAAAAACCGCAGATGGCGCGAATGGGATTTTTGGGCAGGTCGTTGCCCAGTTTCCAGCTTTCACGGTTGAGAATCATGCGTATGCCGACCAGCAGCGCTATGGCGGCGAATATGCCGCGCAGCGCGCCGCTGGACGCCCCGGCCACGATAATCGACGCGGCGATGACGCCAAGCGGAACGAAAATCACCCAACTCCTGAGCAGTTCCATATCTGGCGCCTTGCGCCTGTAATGGGCGGTAAATGAACTGATCGACGTTGGGACAATCACCGCGAGCGAGGTTCCGATGGACAGGTGCATGCGTACCGAATCCGGCGTGTCGAGCAGCGTGAAGGCCTGGTAGAGGACGGGCACGAGGATTGCTCCGCCGCCTATGCCGAACATGCCGGCAAGAAAACCGGCGACAACCCCGGCAACCGCCAGAACCGACACGAACCACAACAGCTCTTGCAACGGAACCATGTATTGCTCCTTAAAAGCGGCCGGTTTGCACGTCGCCCGGCACGCTGTCAAGCAAAGGAGCGGCGCCTGTTTTTGTTTGGATCAGGGGTTTCAATGCTGGGCGCATCGACAAGAATGCGGTCTCTTGGAAGGATTGCTGTCACCTCCGTTCCTTCCCGCAATTTCGACCTGAGAACAAACTCGCCGCCATGTTCGGCCAAAATGGCCTGAACGATAGGCAAGCCGAGGCCCGTGCCCTGTTCCGCACTTTTGATGGCGATCGAGCCTTGCCCGAATGCGGACAGGACCACCGGGATTTCATCTTCCGGAATTCCTGCTCCGTTGTCCTTGACCGACACATATTGACCGCCACCGGCGGTCCAGCCGACCTTCAGGGTGATCTCGCCCTTTGGCGGCGTGAACTTGACCGCGTTTGAAAGCAGGTTGAGGATGACCTGCCGCATCGACTTTTCGTCTGCCCATACCAGCGGCAACACCCGCTCGAACTGGGATGAAACGGTAATATCCTTGTCGCGCGCCTTCATTTCGATCATCGCGATACAGTCTTCCGCGATGTTGCGCATGCTGACCGGCTCTTCGTTCAGCGCATAGCGTCCGGCTTCGATACGCGAAAGGTCCAGAATCTCGTTGATGAGCCGCAAGAGGTGATCGCCCGAACGGTAAATGTCAGCGATGTATTCCTTGTAGGTCTCGTTTTCGAGCGGACCCAGAACCTCGTTTTTCATGACCTCGGAGAAGCCGAGAATTGCATTCAGCGGTGTTCGCAGTTCATGACTCATGGAAGCAAGGAAGCGCGATTTGGCCAGATTGGCTTCCTCGGCGCGGCGCCGCGCCTCGTCCGATGTGGAATTTGCCAGTTCCAGTTCGGCGATCAGCCAGTCCTTTTCTTCCTGCGCCGACAGCATATTGACATTGGCATTGTAGAGACGTCCGGTGACGAACAGGAAGAATACCAGCGCGCCCAGCAGCATGGACAGAATCGAGATCTGGAACGGATTGTCCGGCGGCGAACCGGCCAGATAAAACGTCAGCATCGGCGTTGAGAACACCAGTAGCGGCAGGCGCCGCAGCGTGAAGCTGGACATCGCCGTGACGGCCATTGCAATCAGCAGGATTACGCCCTTGAAAAAGGCATAGTCCATGCTCGTACAGCTATCGCAGGGCTGATAGGCAAATATCGCCCATCCGAGCCCGGTGATCCCGTGTGCGGCCACGAACTGAAGTTCGATCTTCTTCGCGATCAATGTCGTGATGGTCTGTTTTGCCGCCCGTTTGGCAAGAAATGCCATCAGCGCATAGCCTGCAAGCGTGGCAATGAGCCAGACAAACACGTTCTCGATTTCAAAGAAGCCGATACTGATTCCGGCCGTAACGAGAACAAGCACGGGCATTGCCGCCGCGCCCTGAACAGCCGAACTGACATACATCTTGACCAGTTCGCGATCGTACTGGGCGCTGCTCTTGTTGTCAGACAGAAGACGGTCGCGCGTTGCCTTCACCGCCCGGGCAATTTCCGGGTTCCGGTGAACGCGTTAGCGATCGACTATATTCGTATCTGCGGTTTTTTCTGCCGAACTCATACCAACACAACGGATTTGCAACCGTTGGGACATTAGGCGTCAATGATTAAAAGAACCTTCAAATACGCTCCTATAAGAGCAAAAGTTGACTTATATATTTGGGCGGCGGATCGGCAGACCAGGCCGCGAAACGGGAGAATGAAATGCTGCTTTACGATGGCGGACGCGCGCCCAATCCGCGTCGGGTACGGATATTTCTTGCCGAAAAGGGGATTGAGGTTCCCCTAAAGCCCGTCGATATGACGGCGCTCGGCCACAAATCGGAGGAAATCACTGCGCTCAACCCCTATCAGCGGCTACCGGTCCTGATGCTTGATGACGGGACGGTTCTGACCGAAACCGTTGCGATCTGCCGGTATTTTGAGGAACTGCATCCCGAACCGCCCCTCATGGGCATCGATGCCCTGGATCGTGCAAAGGTTGAAATGTGGAACAGGCGCATGGAATTCGGGCTCTTGAGTTTTGTCGCCATGGCTTTTCGCCATACCCATCCGGCAATGGCCGAGTGGGAAGTGCCGCAGGTTAAGGAATTTGGTGAAGCGAACCGTCCCAAAGCTCTGAAAGAAATGGATTTTTTGGATAGGGAGTTGGCGGACAGGGCCTTCGTAACGGGCGATCGATACACAATTGCCGATATAACCGCGATGATGGGGATGGATATGCTCAAGCCGGCGCGTATTGATCGTCCCGTTCACCTTGAGAACCTGATGCGCTGGTATGAAAGCGTGTCCTCACGACCCAGCGCCTCAGCCTGATCGTTCCGATGGCTTCATTGTCGCTGGAAACACTTTTGCAGGATATCAGGGCGTGTCGCGTTTGCCGGGACATGCCGAGATATGGTGCGGCGCTTCCCCATGAGCCCCGGCCTGTCTGTGTGGCGAGCGGCACGGCCCGGGTGCTGATCGCCGGGCAGGCGCCCGGTACACGGGTGCATGAGAGCGGTATCCCATTCAATGATCCTTCCGGCGACCGGCTGCGCGGCTGGATGGATGTAGACCGGGAAACCTTCTACGATGGCGGACGTATCGCCATTGTGCCGATGGGGTTTTGTTTTCCGGGCCTTGATGCCAAGGGTGGTGACCTGCCTCCGCGCAAGGAGTGCCGGGAGCTTTGGCACGATCGCGTAATCGGCGCACTTCCCGATATTCGCCTCGCTCTTGTCATCGGCCAGTATGCTCATGCCTATCATCTTGGCCCGCACCGCGAAAAAACGCTGACGGCAACCGTACTTAATTGGCGGGCTATGCGTAGTGCCGTGCCCGGTTTCGTCACCTACGCGTTGCCGCACCCGTCCTGGCGCAACAATATCTGGCTCAAGAAAAACCCGTGGTTTGAGAGCGAACTGCTTCCGGCCTTGCGTGCTGATCTGGTGAGTATATTGGAATCCTGATCGCATTGAGTGGGGAGAATTGTTATTTTTTAGAAAAATTATCTCCAGTATTCCAAATTTGGGATTGATTTTCTAATTTTCTGTGCGATTTAGAGGTGAGTACAGGGATTGTCGAGGCCGGGCCAGCAGCCCGCTTCATATTTGGAGATTACCGATGGACCGACTTGACCGAAAAATTCTGCGGCTGTTGCAGGAGGACTCGACCCTTGCGGTAGCTGATATTGCCAAAAAGGTCGGATTGTCGACCACACCCTGCTGGCGGCGCATCCAGAAACTGGAGGAAGAAGGTGTGATCCGGCGTCGCGTTGCACTGCTGGATCAGACGAAGATCAATGCAAGCGTAACGGTGTTTGTCGCCATTCGCACCAATTCGCACTCACATGAATGGCTGCTGCGTTTCTCTGAAGTCATCAGCGAGTTTCCGGAGGTTGTCGAATTCTACCGTATGAGCGGTGATGTCGACTATCTCCTGCGGGTGGTCGTGCCCGATATTGCCGCCTATGACGCCTTTTATCAGCGCCTGATCAAGAAAATCGAAATTCGCGACGTCTCGTCCTCCTTTGCCATGGAGCAGATCAAATACACGACGGAACTGCCGCTCGATTATATGGTGCTTGAGGGCGGGCGCGCGTCGGAGCCGGCCTAAGAAGAGGTCTATCGCCCGGCGGTCTTGGCCTTTTCCGCCTTGGCGGCAAGCCTATCCAGGGTTTTTTGACTGGTCAGTTCCTTCACCGCATCGCGTCCGATCCACCGGGGCGTAGGGTCGGGCCTTGCTTCCAGTTTGCGTGCAAGGTCCAGGGCCGGGCCGTGCAGTTCCATCGATCTTTTGCCGATTTGCCGAAGGGCCCAGTTGACGGCCTTCTTCACAAAATTGCGCTCGTCGGTCGCATGCTCTTCGATCAGCGTGAGCCATGCGGCGATTTTGCTATCGGGCTCCTTTTTCAGATGGACCGCGCCCCAGGCGATCATTGCGAATGCGGTGCGGCGGACGAACTCGCGCTCGTCGGCGGCGAACGGCGCGATGAGCGCGTCATGCAGCCTGGCCTCGATGAACAGGCCGGCGGCATGGTCGACCACTTCCCAGGAATTGAACTCCTTTGCCCAGTTTCGCGCCTGATCGGCTGTTACCTCTTTCGGATCATCGCTGAAACAGGCAAGCAGACGGGCTTCTCGGATTCCAGTTTTCCAGAGCGCCAATGCGCGATCATGATTGCGCTTGATTTTGCGGGCGAGGGGGCGCAGTTCGGCATTGCGGATACCGAGCGCCTTGCTTGTGTCAATGCCGAAGCGGGCCATACCCTCTTTCTCGTCGGCGACCGCATGAGCATGCAGCCAATCGACAACCTGCTGGCAATCCCAATCGGGTGCAGGCTCGCGGCCTGCCATGTCAGCGCTCCAAACGGGCCAGCAGGGAGGATGTATCCCAGCGGTTGCCGCCCATCTTTTGGACCTCCCGATAGAATTGGTCGACTAGGGCGGTCACTGGCAGGCTGGTGCCGTTGCTTCGGGCTTCGTCGAGCACGATGGCCAGGTCCTTGCGCATCCAGTCCACGGCAAAACCATGGTCGTAATGGCCTTCATTCATGGTCTTGTAGCGGTTCTCCATCTGCCAGGAACCGGCTGCTCCCTTGGAGATCACCTCGATCACCTTTTCAATGTCGAGGCCGGCCGCCTTTCCGAAATGGATGCCTTCGGCGAGACCCTGCACGAGCCCGGCTATGCAGATCTGGTTGACCATTTTTGTGAGTTGGCCGCTGCCGACCTCGCCCATAAGGCCAACCATTTTTGCGTAGCATTCGATAACCGGCCGCGCATTTTCAAAGGTTTGGCTGTCGCCTCCGACCATGACGGTGAGGGCGCCGTTCTGTGCGCCGGCCTCGCCGCCGGATACCGGTGCATCGAGGAAGCCAAAGCCTCGCTGAGAGGCTTCGGCGTGAAGCGCGCGGGCAACTTCTGCCGATGCCGTGGTGTTGTCGATGAAGATGGCACCGGATTTCATGCCGTGAAAGGCGCCGTCGGGGCTCGTTGCGACGCTGCGGAGATCGTCGTCATTGCCGACACAGGCGAATACGTAGTCCGCTTCCGATGCGGCTTCGCGAGGCGTTTGAGCGGATGATCCGCCGAATTCGGCGACCCATTTGTCGGCTTTTGCGCCGGTGCGGTTATAGACCGTGACGTCGTGTCCGCCCCGCGTGCGCAGGTGACCTGCCATATGGTAGCCCATAACGCCCAGTCCGATGAAAGCCACTGTTGCCATCCGTTATGCCCTTCTGCAAAGTGCTTGTGTTTTTGATGCCTGAAGGAAATAAATCAATGCGGCGGATCATCAAAGTCCTTGTCAGATTTATTTTTATTGCGATTCCGTTGCTTATCGTCGCTGCAGGTGGCGGCTATCTCTGGATGGCCCGTTCATTGCCCCCGGTTTCCGGATCCATGACCGTCGAACAATTGTCCGACACTGTAACGGTTGCCCGCGATGAAAACGGCGTACCGCACATAACCGGCACGTCCATTGCCGATGTCTTTACCGGGCTCGGTTTTGCCCATGCGCAGGACCGGCTCTGGCAGATGGAAGTCGTCCGTATTGCAGCACAGGGACGCCTTTCGGAGCTGTTTGGCGAGACTACCGTAGACAGTGATATCTGGCTTCGCAGCATGGGTCTGTTTGAGGCGGCCAAATCATCCTACGAGATGTTGCCGCAGGAGACCCGCGATGCTGTCGAGGCCTATACGAACGGGGTCAATGCGTGGATGGCAAGGCAAGGGCGCACCTTCGCATCGAAACTGCCGCCAGAGTTTGTCATACTCGGACATACGCCCGAGCCCTGGGAGCCTGAGCATTCGATTGCGGCCCTGAAGATGATGTCTGTCACGCTTGGCAAGAATGCATCGGCCGAGGTCATGCGGCTGGCCTTTGCGCGGTTGGGATTTTCATCGGATGAAATCGAAGATTTGCTGCCTCTTTTGCCGGGCGATGAGGCACCTGCGCTGCCGGACCTTTCGGCACTTCTAGAACTGCCTTCCGGTCCCATTGAGGTCTCAGCTGGCAGTGAGCCTTCCGCCGGGCCGGTGCTGGCATTGCTTGATCACCGCAACAAGGGTGCGTCAAACAACTGGGTGCTCTCCGGTTCGCGCACAAAGAGCGGTCAGCCGATCCTCGCAAACGACCCGCATCTATCCCTTTCGGCACCCTCGATCTGGTATCTTGCTCATCTCAGGGTGGAGGGCGATGGAGATGCGCGTAATTTCATCGGCGCATCGACACCAGGTTCGCCGCTGATTCTTCTTGGCCGCAGCGACAAGGTTGCCTGGGGATTTACCAATACCGGATCAGATGTTCAGGATATCTTCATTGAAAAGACCAATCCGGACAATGATGACGAATATCTTACTCCGGATGGCTGGCAATCGTTTACCAGCCAGGAGGAGATTATCCGGATACGCGGTGGCGGGGAGCGCAGGTTCATGCGCCGCTTGACCCGGCACGGGCCGGTGCTTCCGCCGTCTTATCTCAATATCGGCCGGTACCTGCCGGACAACACGGTCGCGGCCCTTCAGTGGGTCGCCCTTGCGGCCGACGACACGACCATGGATAGCGGTATTCAGGTGCTGAGTGCTGCAACTGTTGATGAGTTCCAGGCAGCCATGGCGGATTATGTCACCCCCATGCAGTCGATGGTTGTTGCCGATACGTCTGGCAATATCGGTCTGATTATACCCGGCCGGGTGCCGATCCGTGATCCGCGCAATGCGGTAATGGGCCGGGCGCCGGTGCCGGGCTGGGACAGTCTCTATGACTGGAAAGGCAGTATTCCCTTTGAGGGGCTGCCCCGTGAAAACAACCCGCCGGGCGGCGCGATCGGAACAGCAAATACAAAGATTGTCGGGCCGGACTATCCGTATCTTCTGACCCTGGACTGGGAAGAGCCGTGGCGTCAGAAGCGGGTCGATCAACTCATCGTCGACAACCGGACGCCGCAGACGATTGCGATGACGCATGATGCCCAGGCAGATGTGCTTTCGCTGGCTTTTGCCGAGCTTGCTCCTGAGATGATCGCACTCATCGATGGCAGGGACGGCATTGATGGTGACGTGCTTGCAGAGCTGAAAAGCTGGAACTACGACATGGTTCGCGACAGCAGCGCGCCGCTTGTTTTCATGGCATGGTTTCGCGAGAGCATGATCGGTGTTTTTCGAGACGATCTCGGCCCATCCTTCGACCATTGGTTCAAGGCGCGCGCCAATGTCATGCTCAACGTCCTGAATGGCGAGACCAAGCGCGAATGGTGTGACGATGTCTCGACAATCGGCAAGGAAAGCTGCGCGGATGTTCTTGCCGCCGCATTGAACCGGGCTCTTGTCGATCTGCAGCAGCGTTACGGCGAAGACCGAGCCAAGTGGAGCTGGGGCGAAGCGCACCTTTCAGCGGGCGCGCACACGCCTTTCACGCAGATTGAGCCGCTGAACCGCCTGTTTGACGTGCAGGTGCCGAGCGCTGGCGGGCCATTTACCCTTGACCGCGGCGTGACGCGTCTCAACAAGGACAAAACACCCTTTATCAATGCCAGCGGGTCAAGCTTCAGGGGCATTTATGATTTTGAGGATCTTGACCGGTCGACATTCATTCAAACCACTGGTCAGTCCGGCAATCCGTTTTCGAAACACTACCGCGATTTCGCGGTTCCATGGTCGAATGTCGAAGCCATCACCATTCCTGCCGACCCGATGCTTTATGAACCGGGGATCGTCGGTGTCTGGCGATTGTCACCATAGGCCGGGCCTGAACCGGACGTGCGCTAGCGCTTCAGATGTCGGGTGAGACGCCGCTCGAACCAGTTCCACAGGTTACGCAGAGCTTCGACGATAATCAGATAAAAGATTGCCGCCCAGATATAGGTCTGGAAATCGAAGGTGCGGGAATAGGCGCGACGCGTTTCACCGAACAGGTCAAAGACCGTGATGATGGCAACAATGGCCGATCCCTTGATCATCAATATGATCTCGTTGCCATAGGGGCGCAGGGCAACGATCATTGCCTGTGGAATAATGATCTTGCGATAGGTCTGAAGCCGCCCCAGGCCCAAGGCCCGCGCACCCTCGAACTGCCCGCGCGGAACGCTTTGGAGGGCGCCCCGCAATATCTCGGCCTGGTAGGCGGCGGTATTGAGCGTGAAGGCAAGGATGGCGCAATTCCACGGGTCGCGGAAGAAGCCCCACAGACCGATGGCTTCAAGCTGAGGCCGAAACTCGCCGAGCCCGTAGTAGATCAGGAAGAGCTGTGCGATCAGCGGCGTTCCGCGGAAAAAGTACACGTAGCCATAGGCCGGAACCGAAAACCAGCGGCGTGACGACATACGGCCCATGGTGACCGGCACGGACAGGATTGCCCCAAGGAAGACCGAAATGGCGACCAGCGTGATCGTCACGCCGAGGCCCGAGAAATAGCGCGGTGCGTATCGCTCGATCTTTTCCGGATCCCACTCCGCCACAAGAAAGAGAATAATCCCGACACCGACAACAAGCCATAAAGCCATTGCCGCCGTGCCGGCCGTGCGGGCGACGGTCCAGGGACGCGGCGGCAGAGGTGGGGGCGCCTTTGCCTCGATCATGTTGTCGGATACGCTCATACCCGAACCCCCGATTTCTCAACCTTTCGTTCGATTGCGCCAATGACAATCGATGAGAGGATCGCAAGGACCAGAAACAGCAGGCACGCGATGCCGAAGAAGAGAAATGCCTCCTTGCTCACCCGTGCTGCAATGCCAGCCTGGCGAAGGATATCCGGGAGTCCGATAACCGATACAAGCGCCGTTTCCTTCAGCAGGATCATCCACAGATTGCCGAGCCCCGGCAGTGCAATGCGGATGAGCTGGGGCAGGATGATCTTGATCATCGTCTGCACTTTGCCAAGCCCGAGTGCGTAACCGCCCTCATACTGCCCGGCCGGGATGGCGCGGAAGGCCGAGAGGAAAACCTCGCTGGCAAAGGCTGAAAAGACGACACCGAGGGCGATCATTCCGGCAAGGAAAGAGTTGATCTCGATGGCGGCTTCATAGCCCATCGCCAGAAGCAATTGCCGGATACCGATCTGCAGCCCGAAATAGACGAGGAACAGCGTGAGCAGTTCCGGCAGGCCGCGAAAAATCGTCGTATAGATTTCTGCCGCCATACGCAGAGCGCCTTCATCGCTCTGTTTGGCGAGCGCCAGAAGGAAGCCGACGAGCAAACCGAGAGGAAGCGTTGCCAGAGCAAGGCCTACAGTGACCAGAACTCCGGAGGCGATCTGATCGCCCCATCCATCCGGACCGAAACTCAGAAGGGTCAGGGTCTCTTGCATATTATTCTTGTTTATCGAGCATAATGCTCATTCCCCTTATGGAAACGGCGGGTGTAAGCCCGCCGTTTCCTTGTCTTCAAGCGTAATCGCGATCAGTCGCCATACACGTCAAATTCAAAATACTGATCGTTGATTTCCTTGTATTTTCCGTTCTCACGCAGAGCGATGATCGCCGCATTGAACTGCTCGCGCAGCTCATCTTCACCCTTGCGGATGGCGATGCCCGCGCCAGGTCCGTTGATGACGGGATCGGGTGTCAATGTGCCCAATATCTTACAGCACGCACCGTCATCGGTCTTCAACCATTCTGACAGGACGATGACGTCATCTATCACGGCGTCAATGCGGCCATTGGCGATATCCAGCTTGTACTCATCCGGTGTCGGATAAAGACGAACTTCAACCGACGGTATTTTTTCCTCAGCATAGTTGGAGTGCGTGGTCGCGCTCTGTGCACCAAGGACTTTTCCGCTAAGGCCGGCATCCGTTGCCTCTGTAATATCAGAGTCTTTCGGAACGGCGATGGCGGGTGGCGAGTTGTAGTACTTGTCAGAGAAGTCGACCTTCTCTTTGCGCTCTTCCGTTATCGACATCGATGCAATAACCGCGTCGAATTTTCCGGCAATAAGCGATGGGATCATACCGTCCCAGTCATTGGTGACGAACTCGCACTTTACCTTCATTTCTTCGCAAAGCGCGTTGGCGATATCGATATCGAATCCCTCAAGCTTGCCGTCCGACGTCAGATTATTGAACGGCGGATAGGCGCCCTCGGTGCCGATCTTAATTGTTTTTGTGTGATCATCAGCCTGTGCTGCGCCCATGGAAATGGCCAGCGCAGCCGCTGAGGCGGCGAGGGTAAGGTACTTTGAGATACGCATGGTGATCCTTCCTAACATTGTGCCTTGATTGTTGATATTGGTGGCACATTCAAACGGGTCCCCAATGTCCCGTATTGGCGGCGATATTCCCACTGTTTTCAAACAAATTGCAACTGCAAAATTGCTGCGGAACGCATGGTTTTGCGCATTTCGAGGCCACCAGGCGGACAATACAGGCCGGATCGGGCCGATAAGGCGGCTCGGACGGCAATTACCGAAGTGAAATGCCAAACTGGGAAAGCGGGATATAGGTGACCGGATCGCCTTGTTCGACGGACACTGTTTGCTCATCAAGCTCAATCAGGCCGTCGGCGCTGCGCAGGCCGGAAATCAGTCCGGAGCCGTCGTGGCGGAACTTCCGTGCAACCATCGCGCCGCTGTCGTCCGGCTCAAGCCAGCCACGGACTAACTCGCGCCGGTCCGGCTTTTTTTTCTCTATCGCAAATCCCGCCGGGATGCGAAAGCGTTGCGGTTCCTTGTGACGGCCGCCGCCGAGAAGCCGCATGGCCGGATAGCAATAGAGCAAAAAGCACACAAAGGCCGCGACCGGGTTTCCCGGAAGGCCCAGGAAAACGCAATTGCCGACTTGTCCGAACGTCATTGGACGACCGGGCTTGATGGCAATCTGCCACAGATGCCTTTTGCCAAGACGGTCAATTGTCGTGACGATGTGGTCTTCCTCTCCGCGCGACGCACCACCGGTCGTCAAGATCACGTGATGGTCGGCGGCGACCTTTGAAAGCGCGTCGGCGATATTATCCTCGTCGTCCCTGAGGATGCCGACATCGGTCAGTTCCACCGGCAGGCCGGCACAGAGGGACGCGATCATGTGGCGGTTTGAATCGAAGACCTGTCCGCGCTCAAGCGCGTCTGTCTGTCCCGGCTCGACAAGTTCATCGCCGGTTGAAACGATGGCAACTTTCAGGCGTCGGTAAGTCCCGACGTTTGCCCGGCCGAGTGACGCAAGGGCTGCGATGTCCTGCGGGCGCAGCCGCTGGCCCAGCGAAAGCAGATCGTCGCCCGCCTTGACGTCTTCTCCTGCGAGCCGGCGGTTCGCGCCGGGCCGCAGGCCGGCGGGAATGGTCACTTCGGTTCCGTCCTCGGAAAGCCCGCAATCTTCCTGCATCGCTACGCAGTCGGCGTTTGGCGGCATTACGGCCCCAGTGAAAATGCGGGCTGCGGTTCCTTGGACAAGCGCCGGCGGATTGGCTTCACCGGCCGGGATGCGAGCACCGACCGCAAGCGTTTGTTGTTTTGCATAGTCGGCGTGGGTAAAGGCGTAGCCGTCGACGGCGCTGTTGTCGTGCAGTGGAACGTTTCTGGGTGCTGTCACGCTTTCCGCAAGGTACCGCCCGAGCGCGCTGTCGAGCCTGACATCTTCGGTATCGACTATACGATGGAGACGCTCCACGATGAGCTCGACAACCTCACCATGCCGCAGCCTGTCCTTGTCGTGCAGAAAGCAGTCATTGATGAGGCTTGGCGACTGGCTCATTACTTCTTGACCTCCGCAAGGCCGGTCTGGACCTCGATGAAGTCTGTGATCGCGTTTGTGTCGTTGAGATCGAAAATCGGAATGTCCGCACTGTCGTCCGGTTCGTCTGTCGCGATGGCGACGACGGTTGAATCCACACCGGCCAGCGGTTCACGGCTGTGGGCTTCGCGCCGGCGGGCCTCGATCTTCGGGTGGCCTTCGCGTTTGTAGCCCTCGATGATGACAAGATCGCACGGCTCAAGCCGCGCCAGCACGGTATCCATGTTTGGCTCTTCTTCGGTACGCAGTTCGTGCATGAGCGCCCAGCGGTTTGAAGAGACAATGGCGACTTCCGTGGCGCCCGCTTCGCGATGGCGGAAGCTGTCAGTGCCCTCGTGGTCGATGTCGAAGGCGTGATGGGCGTGTTTTATGGTGGAGATGCGCCAGCCGCGTTTGGTCAGTTCCTCGACGACCCGGACAGTCAGCCCGGTTTTGCCGGAGTTTTTCCATCCGGTGATGCCGAATACGCGTTGCATCTTGTTTGCCCTCTCGATGATGTGCCTTATCCGATCCGGGCCAGTATGTCTTCGGCCGCTGCAAGATCTTCAGGCGTGTTGGCGTTAAAGAACGGATCAACGGGTCCGGCGGCGGTCTCGACGTTGGCGAACTCAACGCTCAGCAGATCGTGACGCTGAACCCAGGCCATGACTTTTAGTGTGTCCGTATCGCGCAGCCAAGCTGTCAGATCGTCGCGAAGGCAAACGGGCCAAAGGCTGAAAACCGGGTGACGGAAGCCGCCCGACGTTGCCATGACAATGGTTTCACTGCCACCATCGTTTGCCGACAAAAGACCGGCAACTAGGTCGGTCGGAAAAAACGGCGTGTCGGAGGCCGCGGTAACGATGTGGGACATGCCGGGTTCATGGATCGATGCCCACTCCATAGCGGCGCTGATGCCGGCCAGCGGACCGGCAAATCCCTCAACCTGGTCGGCGACGACGGGCAGTCCGAATTGCGAAAAGCGTTCGGGATCGCCGTTCGCGTTCAGAAGCAGGCGCCCGACCTGCGGACGCAGCCTTTCGACCACCCGAGAAAGCATGGAGCCGTCGCCGAGCGGTCGCAGTGACTTGTCACCACCGCCCATGCGTCGCGACAGGCCGCCCGCCAGGACGCAGCCGAGAATGTCGTCTTGTGTCAGCCTCACGGGCCGCCCTCCGCCTTCCGTGCGTGTTTTCTGTTCTCATCCGGGATTGTTGCCGGGTCCTGATCAAACACGATCCTCTCTTCTCCCGACAGGGCGATAAAACGCTTGCCGCGGGCGCGCCCGATAAGCGTCAGGCCAACCTGCCGGGCAAGTTCCACACCCCAGGCAGTGAATCCTGATCTCGATATCAGAATCGGTATCCCCATCATGGCCGTCTTGATCACCATCTCCGATGTCAGGCGGCCGGTCGTGTAAAAGATTTTGTCCTGCGCGCCAATCCCGTTTGTGAACATCCATCCGGCGATCTTGTCGACAGCATTGTGCCGCCCGACATCTTCCATATAAACCAGTGGCCTGTCCTGACGGCACAGCACGCAGCCATGAATTGCGCCGGCTTCGAGATAGAGCGAGGGTGCGGTGTTGATGGCCTTGGTCAGCGCGTAGAGCCAGGACGTGTGCAGTTTTGCCTCGGGATCGAGGCGAATGGCGTCGAAACCATCCATCACGTCACCGAAAACCGTTCCTTGCGCACAGCCGGACGTGCGGACCTTTCTTTGCAGCTTGTCTTCGAAATCAGTCTCGTTGTCCGTGCGCACCACAACGACATCGAGCTCCTCGTCATACTCAATATCCGTGATCTCGTCGTCGCCTGACAGCATATTCTGGTTCAGCAGGTATCCCACCGCGAGCAGGTCCGGGTAATCGCCGATCGTCATCATGGTGACGATTTCCTGGCGGTTCAGATAGAGTGTGAGCGGCTTTTCCGTTACCACGCGGGTCTTGACGGGATTGCCGTCCTGGTCGGTGCCGGACACTTCCTGTGAGAGGCTCGGGTTTTCGGGGTCGGGACCCAGGATAAAGCCGCTCTTGCTCATGTCATACGATCCTGCATTCGATAGCTATTGGCGTGCCGGTTCGTTTGCTTCCAGCGCAACCTGCCGTGCCACATGCATAACGTACAGAGCCATCAGAGCACCCGCAATTGCCGAAATCAGCATGATATAGAGGATCGGATACGCACCGGATTCAGGCGACAGAACAGCACCTGACAGCACTGAAAGCCCGGCACCACCGCCAATCATCAAGGCGCCGCCCAGACCGGCCGCGGATCCGGCCAGATGCGGGCGGACGGAAACGATGCCGGCATTCGCACTCGGCAGGCTGATACCGTTGCCGAAGCCGATGAATATCATATAGCCGAAAAAAGCCAGCGGATGGTTCGAGCCGGCTGCAAAGGTCAGGATTGATGCGACCATTCCAAGCGCCGAAATGACATTGCCGGACAAAAGCATCGAATTGATGCCGAAGCGCTCGGTATATCGCCCGGAAATGAAATTGCCGGCCATATAGCCGACTGCTGTCAGGGCGAAGTAGAAACCCACCTCTGAAGGGCTCAGGCCCAGATGCGTCACCGAGACGTAAGGCGCGCCGCCAAGAAACGCGAAAAACGAACCGGATGTGAAGGCTGCCGAAAGCGCGTAGCCCCAGAATCTGCGTGAGCGGATCAGTTCGGGATAGGCACGAAATTGCGCTGCAAAATTGGCTGATGGGTGTTTGTTGGTTTCACCCATATCGGAAATCACCAGACCGAAAGCCAGACACCCGAAGAGGAGCGATACCAGGAAGGATGCCTGCCAGCCGAACATCTCATCCAGAACACCGCCAATCGCCGGTCCGACCATCGGAACCACGGCCATGCCCATCGTAATGTAGCCGAAGAGGCTGGCGGCACGGGCCGGCTCGTGCATATCCCGTACGGCGGCGCGCGAAAGAACGAGGCCGGCGACAATCACGGTCTGCACCAACCGGGCCACCAGAAGTATCTGGAAATTCGGCGCGAAGATGCAGACCAGGCTGGCGACAAGGAAAATGCCAATGCAAGCAAGCAAAACAGGGCGTCTGCCGAAACGGTCTGACAGCGGTCCGATTATCAACTGAACGGCGGCGGTTGCCGCCAGATAGGCCGAAATCAGAAGCTGAGCGTAGGAATAGCTGACACCGAAATATGTCGCGATGCCGGGCAGGGAAGGCAGAGCGATGTTCATGTTCAACGCGCCCGCGCCAGTGACGATCACCAGTGTGATGATGTGTGGGGGCGTGTGTTTGTCCAGGAACCTGCTCTGTTCGCTCAAGATAGTTTCCTAATCCGGTCTGGCAGGACCGGCGAAGGGGACAATTTGTCGGAGAGGAATCAGGAGCCGCCCGGATTCCCAATGCGATGTGCAATCAGGTCTTCAAACCTGTCAGCGGTATACTGGCAATCCCGCCAGTCTGCAACGAGCAGTGTATACGGCGCGGTCTGTTTATTTGGCAATCAGACCATTCGAATATACCTGCATCTGACTGTTTTTAAAAGAATACCTGTCCTTATCCGCCGGTGACGCTCATGTGTCGGGCAACGGCCGGTTTGTTGCTTCTGCGGTCGATAATGAAATCATGACCCTTGGGTTTGCGCAAAATAGCGGCGTCGATCGCTTCGGAAAGGAGCTCATTGCCTTTGGAAGCGCGCAGCGGCTCGCGCAGGTCGGCTGCATCGTCCTGACCCAAACACATGAACAATGTGCCGGTGCAGGTCAGTCGCACGCGATTGCAGCTTTCGCAGAAATTGTGGGTCATCGGCGTAATGAACCCGAGGCGTCCACCTGTCTCCTCTATTTCGACATAGCGTGCCGGACCGCCGGTCTTGTAGTCGATGTCGGTCATGGTGAACTGTTTTGCAAGGTCCGCGCGCAGCATCGACAGCGGCAGATAATTGTCGGTGCGGTCTTCGTCAATTTCGCCCATCGGCATCGTTTCAATCACCGTCATGTCCATGCCGAGGCCATGGGCCCAGCGCATCAGCTCGGGAATTTCAGTATCGTTGAAACCCTTGAGTGCGACCGCGTTGACCTTGAGTTTCAGGCCGGCTTTGCGGGCTGACTCCATTCCGCCAAGCACCCGGTCCAGATTGCCCCAACGGGTAATCCGCCGGAATTTGTCCGCGTCCAGAGTGTCCAACGACACGTTGATACGCCTGACGCCACAATCGAACAGTTCCTCGGCAAAGCGTGAAAGCTGCGAGCCGTTTGTTGTTATGGTGACTTCCTCAAGCAGCCCGGAATCAAGATGTCGAGAGAGGCCCCGGATGAAGTGCATGATGTTCTTGCGTACGAGCGGTTCGCCGCCCGTCAGGCGTAGTTTCCTGACGCCCTTTTCGGCAAACACTGTGCACAGCCGGTCGAGTTCCTCAAGGGTAAGCAGGTCTTTCTTTGGCAGAAAGGTCATGTTTTCCGCCATGCAGTAGGTGCAGCGGAAATCGCAGCGGTCCGTTACCGATACGCGCAGATAGGTCACGGCGCGCCCGAACGGGTCCACCATCTGCTCGTCGCGCGCTTCATGAACGGCCTGATTGGCTGCGTCACCCTTGTCGATATCCAGCACTCCACTAACTCCCTCGGGCATGACGACCTGATCACGGTCGCCAGTTGTGGCACATCTGGTGCCGGTCCATGCTTTGGAAGTGTTATCTTGCGTCTGAGACGGTTTCGTCAAGAGACGGGAGGTGCGGAAAGTGTCGCATGACAGTTGTCGCTGTGGTCAGGCAGGCAGTTTGAGTTCAGTGAACAATGACATCTGGACAATCCGGACCGGATTGTGCTGAGTGCCGCAAATGGCGGAGCTAACATGCAAGAGGAGGGCTCCTTGGCGGAATCCAAACTGAGACCGACGGAATTGCGTGTTTCCAAGGACCGCAAGACACTGACCGTAGCTTTCGGCGAAGACGAGGTGTTCTCGCTGCCTGCCGAGGCATTGCGGGTTCTTTCTCCTTCGGCGGAGGTTCAGGGGCATTCTCCTGAGCAACGTGTTACCGTACCCGGTAAACGTAATGTCCAGATTTCGGGGGCCGAGCCGGTCGGGAACTATGCGGTCCGGCTGATCTTTGATGACGGGCACGGTACCGGGCTTTTCACCTGGGTTTATCTTCATGATCTGGGAGCGAATTTCAACAGCCACTGGTCCGGCTACCTGAAAGAGCTTGACGAGAAGGGTATGGACCGGGACAGGGCCGACATGCCGCGCTAGCGCCCGTCTATGTCTGTTGGCCGTCTTCCCATTCTTCCATTTGCCGGATCATGCGCTGCATGACCTCGCCGACAAAATTGCATTCGTCGGTGTTTGTCGTCGACATGGAGTGTTCGATCAGCTCCAGCTCGATAGCAAGCGCCCTTAGGGTTATGTCCCGGCCCTTGTCGGTCAGATAGAGGCGCAGGACGCGCTTGTCGGTGTCGTCCTTGCGCCGCTCAATCAGTCCACGTTTTTCGATTTGCGGAAGGAGCATGCTGATATTCGAACGGCCGACGAGCAGCTTGTGCGCCAGATCCTGCTGAGAGATGCCTTCGAAGCGGTAGAGATTGGCGAGGATATCGAGATGCGGGACCTTGATATCCAGCGGCGCGAGCGCCCGGGCGAGCTTTTGATGGATCATCTGGCTTGCCCTGGCAACAGCGATCCAATTCTTAAAACGCGGATTGTCCCACGGTAGCGCTTGATTTTTGTTCATAGTTGTACAATTATGTTCAAGGTTGAACTTAATATTGGAATCCGACTATGGCATCATTCATCCACAAGGTCATCCGCCTCGGCTTTGATATCACAGGTCGCGTGGCGCCAGAAACCACCGGACGTGCAGCTTTCAGGCTTTTTTCAACGACGCCATCACGCCGGCCCTCCGGTGAGAAGGCACGGCGTGCGCTCGAAATGGCGCGGCCGGTTATGGCCGGTGCCAAAAAGACCGTCCTGCGCACGCGCGACGGTTCGGTCGCAACATGGTTTTTTGCCTCGGCAAGCCAGCCGCGTGAAACTGTGCTGGTTGTCCATGGCTGGGGCGCCCGTACCGAACACATGCTTGATATCATAGCGGCGCTTCAGCGATCGGGCAGAAATGTGGTGGCGCTGGATTTGCCCGGACATGGCGCTTCCAGTGGCCGCAGGTTGCAAATGGCCATGGCCGTTGAAGCGGTGGATGCCGCCTGGAGGCAGTACGGCCCTTTTTCGATGATGCTCGGGCATTCGTTTGGCGGTGCAGTGATTTTGAATGCCGCTGCCGGTTCCGTGTGTGGACATGTGCCCCGGCATCCGCACAAGCTCGTGCTGATTTCGACGCCGAATGCCCTTCCGAAGGTCTTCGAATGGTTTGCCGATTGGCTTGGCCTGAACAACCGCAGCCGGTTGGCGCTCTATGATGGTGTGCGCAAGGTGACTGGCCGGCCGTTGTCCGAGTTCGTTGGTGCGGAGCAACTGGCCGGCATGACGATACCGACGATTGTCATCCACGCACCGGACGACAAGGAGGTGCGGGCCGACAGCGCGCGGGCGCTGGCCGCGGCGGGCCCGCATGTTGATGTTCTGTGGGCTGATGGATATGGTCACCGGCGCATTCTCAAGGCGCCGGAAGTGCTCGAATCACTGGTGGCATTCGCCGACAGGCCTGGGGAAGCCAGGGCGGCCTGACAGCGGGCCTTTCGATGAACATTCAGGCCGTTGGCCGGGACCATGCTTTCCAATGACCATTGTAACGACGGTAGAAGAGCTTGAAGCGATATACGGAACAGCCGGGGCGGCCTCCCTGGCCAAGGTGGCGCATCACATAACGGATGAATATGCGCGGATCATTGAGGCTTCGCCATTCTGTGCCCTGGCAACAGTGGGCCCAGAGGGACTCGACTGTTCGCCGCGCGGCGATATGCGCGGTTTTGTTCATATCCGTGACGAAAAAAACCTGCTTCTGCCGGATCGGCGCGGCAACAACCGGATCGATTCGCTGCGCAATATCGTGCGGGATCCGCGCGTCGCGTTGATGTTTCTGGTGCCGGGTTCCGGAAATGCGCTGCGTATCAACGGTCGGGCGGTCATCAGCACCGATCAGACGCTTTGCGATGGTTTTGCGGTGAACGGTAAAGCGCCGCGCAGCGTCATGGTTATTGAAGTCGGAGAAGTCTATTTTCAATGTGCCCGGGCAATTGCGCGCTCGCAGCTTTGGAACCCGGACAACCATGTTCATGCCGAAGGCCTTCCAACACCCGGCGAGATTCTGTCGGAGCTTTCGAAGGGCCAGGTTGGCGGCAAGTCCTATGATGAGGCCTGGCCGGCGCGGGCCGAAAAAACCATGTGGTAAACCCATCGTGCTGTCAGGTTTCAGCTGGCAGCCTTCCAGTTGATCCACCGGCCGTGAAAATCCACCCGTGCAAGCAGCATTGTTTGCCGACCCGGCCATGACGTCAGTGTCAGCGCGGCGCCTGGCTTGTCCCCGTCACCTTCAAGACCCAGCAAGAAGAGAGGCGTTTGATCCGTGCACCGCGCGCCGGCGGCATCGATCAAATCACGGCCCGCCCGGCGCTCCTGTTCCGGCAGATATTGCCAGGCGATTGTGTGAAAGATGACATGGGCATGCCCGTGCGGTGCGTCGGCCAGTCTTGTCGGCAGCCATTCCAGCATGTGCGCCTTGTCCACCAGAACCGGAAACCGGTCATGGAGTTGGAGCGCTGCCCTGAGCCGTTCGAAACGGTCACTCTGGTCAGCCCATACATAGGAAAGCAGCCGCGTGCGGTGTTCCGGATCGGACAGATCAAACGGTGCAAGATCGCATCCGCGGCGCTCCGCGATCGAGACCGGCCCTTTGGGAGCCGGATTTCCGGACCATTGCGGCTTCAGTTGAACCGGGGAACCCGGGTCGCCAAGATCTTTTCCGTCGATCCTGTGGGCGTACCGGTCGAGAAGCAGGTTCAGGCCGGCACTGGCGCCGAGTTCCGAGAGCGTGATCGGCAAGCCGGTCTTGCTTGCAATGTGTGAAAGCGCGGCGATGACGGCAGTCGAGCGGCGAATCTCATTGGTCTGGGGCGCGAAGGCCATGCGGGCGCACAGCCAGTCATCATGGCGCTCTACAGCCTGAAGGACCTCCGAGTGAAGAACTGCGTCCTCCAATCCCTCGTGTGCCGGAGGGTAGATGTTTGAAAGAGCAGGTTCACAATTGCCGATCACCCGCTCATGCAGCGCCGCACACAGGCGCACTGGAACGGCATCTCCATCGGCGGTCGGGTCGCCTCGCCAAGACCGCAGCATCTCGAGCAGCCGGGATTGCGGCAAGCCAAACTGCGCGATCGTGCGGCAGATTTGGGCGGTAAAGGGCGAACCCAGATGATCGCAGGCTTTCTCCTGGCGCAGAAAAGCTTCTGTCATCGCCGGGGGCAGGGGCCTTGCCGTCATCCCAGATTGAGGTCCTTGAAGAAGTCGTTGCCCTTATTGTCAATGACAATAAAGGCTGGGAAGTCCTCGACCTCAATCTTCCAGACCGCTTCCATGCCGAGTTCGGGGTACTCCACGACCTCGACTTTCTTGATGCAATCCTTGGCCAGAAGGGCAGCGGGGCCGCCGATAGAGCCGAGATAGAAGCCGCCATGGCGTGCGCAGGCCTCTCTGACGACGCGGGAGCGGTTGCCCTTGGCCAGCATCACCATCGAGCCGCCGAAGGACTGGAACTGGTCGACATAGCTGTCCATACGGCCAGCTGTAGTTGGGCCGAAAGAGCCGGAGGCATAGCCCTCGGGCGTCTTGGCGGGGCCGGCGTAGTAGATCGGGTGATCCTTGAAATAGTCCGGCATGTCTTCGCCGTTTTCGAGGCGCTCGCGGATTTTGGAATGGGCAATATCGCGCGCGACGATAATGGTCCCGCTCAACGAAAGTTGAGTCTTCACAGGATGTTGCGAGAGTTCCTTGAGAATTTTTTCCATTGGTTGGTTGAGGTCGATGTGGACGACGTGCTCGGTCAACGCATCCTCGTCGATTTCGGGCATGTATTTGGCCGGATTGGTTTCCAGCTCTTCGAGGAACACGCCATCGCGCGTTATTTTGCCCTTTGCCTGACGATCTGCGGAACAGGACACGCCAAGTCCGATGGGCAACGATGCGCCGTGCCGCGGCAGACGGATCACCCGCACGTCGTGACAGAAATACTTGCCGCCGAACTGTGCGCCGACACCCATCTGCTGCGTGAGCTTGTGGACTTCCGCCTCCATTTCAAGGTCACGGAAGGCATGGCCGAGCTCCGAACCCTCGGTCGGCAGATCGTCGAGATATTTGGTCGAAGCAAGTTTGACCGTTTTCAGGTTCATTTCCGCCGAGGTTCCGCCGATAACAATGGCCAGGTGGTAAGGAGGACAGGCCGCGGTGCCCAGGGTGAGAATTTTTTCTTTCAGGAAGTCAATGAGCCTGTCATGGGTCAGCAGCGACGGCGTTCCCTGATAGAGGAACGTCTTGTTGGCCGAGCCACCGCCTTTGGCAACAAACAGAAATTTGTAGGCGTCTTCGCCTTCCTCACAGATGTCGATCTGTGCAGGCAGGTTGTTGCGGGTGTTCTTTTCCTCGAACATGGCCAGCGGCGCGAGCTGCGAATAGCGAAGGTTCTTTTTTTCGTAAGCGTCGCGCACGCCCTGTGCGAGCGCCTCTTGGTCGCCGCCTCGAGTCCAGACCTTGCGGCCCTTTTTTGCCATGACGATGGCGGTGCCGGTGTCCTGGCACATGGGCAGAACGCCGCCGGCCGCAATATTGGCGTTTTTCAACAGATCAAAGGCTACAAAACGGTCGTTTTCGGTAGCTTCCGGATCTTCGAGAATTTTGGCGAGCTGTTTGAGATGGGCAGGCCGCAGGAGGTGATTGATATCGGCGAAGGCGGCTTCGGCCAGAAGCCTGATGTCCTCCGGTTCAACACTGAGGATTTCCTCTCCCTTGAAGGTGTCGATGCTGCCATGGCCATCGCTGATCTTCCGGTAGGGTGTCTTATCGGCCCCGAGCGGAAACAGGTCTGAGGCTGGCGTATCGGACATCGGGCTTACCTTTCCTGACTGGCTGCATAGTTGGAAGGCTGTGTATTCCGAGGTGGTGTCAATTGCAATCATCAGGCGGGGCGGAAACGAAAGGAGCCCCGGCGGGCGGGGCTCCTGGAAAGCAGTCGAATGGCCGGTTTAGCTTGCGGCCTTCTTGACATATTCCGCAATCATGCCGGAAAGCTCGCCATATTCGGAGCAATCACGGCCGTTGCAAAGACGGCGAATTTCAGCCAGTTGCTCGAGCGCCCCTTCAAGATCGCCCTTCTGGAGCAATGCTTCGCCCATATATTCACGCACAAGCGTGTATTCAGGGTCGAGCGCCAATGCCTTTTGGTAGTAAACCAGGCCTTCATCAACACGGCCAAGCTTGCGGGTGGCAAATCCCAGATAGTTCAAGACGCGCTTGTCGTCATCGATGGACGCCAGCTTGAGGACATCAATGGCTTCCTGATAGCGGCCCGCATGAGCAAGGTAGCGACCCGCTTCATAAAGGCTTTCCTGGTCCACCTCGGAAGACTGACGAACACACTTCTTTTTGTTTTTGTCCCAGACCCAGCCTGCGTTGCACGTGTTGTTGTTAGACGACCCGCCGCCGCTGCCGGCAGTCATGCCGGGCGTTGACATCAGGAGGCTTGCCGAAACCAGCAGTGCCGTAGAGAGTATTGCAGCTTTCATTGATATCCCTCTGGTTTTTTCCATTGGTCCTATCTTACACGTTTTCATCCTCTCGACTGTTCACGATCTTATCAGCCGATGCGGATGTGATCACAGATAGGCAGCAAAAATTACAGAGCAAGGGACGGGATGCCTGTGGGAATAGCCACACTTAATCTGGCAGGCACAATGTTTTGCCCTTTACGAGAAGGAGTGGCACGATGTCTCTGGAGATCGTTGAAATGAAAAAACAGGCGTTGAGCGAGAACGATCGCTGGCAGGCCGTTTCGCAGCGCGATGCCAGTGCTGACGGACAGTTTGTCTTTGCGGTCCGTACGACCGGTATCTATTGCCGCCCGTCCTGTAGCTCGAAGGCGGCCCTGCGCCGCAATGTTGCCTTTTACGACAGTGCCTTGGAGGCGGAAACGGCGGGTTACCGGCCCTGCAAACGATGCAAGCCGGAGGAAAATGATCCTTCCCGGAAGCATTCGGAAATGATTGCCGCCGCATGTCGGATGATCGAGCAGGCGGAGGAGCCGCCAAGCCTTGAAGATCTCGCGCGCCATGCCGGTATCAGCCGGTTCTATTTCCATCGTCTGTTCAAGGAAATTACCGGAATCACACCGAAAGCCTATGCGGCAGCCTGCAGGGCGGCCCGGGTGCGCGGTGAACTGGAGCGCGGAGCATCCGTGACAGGCGCGATATTTGATGCGGGATATAATGCGAGCAGCCGTTTTTATGAGGAATCGGATGGTCGCCTCGGCATGCGTCCTACACAGTTCCGTGATGGCGGGCGTGACGCGCGCATCGCCTTCGCCGTTGCCGAATCCTCGCTTGGTCCGGTGCTTGTGGCCGCGACCGAACGGGGTGTGTGCGCAATCGATTTCGGCGATGATCCCGATGCTCTGGTGAAAAATCTGCAGGACCGGTTTCCGAAAGCGGACCTTGTCGGTGGTGAGCCGGATTTTGAGCAGACAGTCGCCGCCGTGATTGCTCAGGTTGAAGCACCGCAATCGGACTTTGATCTGCCTCTCGACATCAGGGGAACGGCATTTCAGCAGAAAGTGTGGGCGGCCTTGCGGGCCATTCCGGCTGGAACAACGGTTTCCTATTCGGAGGTGGCGCGTGATATCGGCAAGCCGAGTGCAGTGCGGGCCGTCGCCCAGGCCTGTGGTGCAAACAGGATTGCGGTGGCCATTCCGTGCCACCGGGTCGTTCGGACCGACGGTGCGCTTTCGGGATATCGCTGGGGCGTAGAGCGCAAGCGCGAATTGCTGAAGCGTGAGGCCCGGTCATGAGTAGCCTTGCCACGCGCCCGGCAGACCGGGCGGTGGGCCGCATAGGGGAGCATGTTGCTTCCCTGGATTGGCAACGACTCCATGAGGCGATTGACGAGAGGGGTTTCGCCGTAACCGAACCGGTTCTCGGCAAAGCCGAGTGCCGGACCCTGGCCGGTCTTTATGACGATGCGTCGCTGTTTCGCAGCCGTATCGTCATGGCGCGGCACAGTTTCGGGCGCGGCGAATACCAGTACTTCTCCTATCCGCTACCTGAATGGGTCGCTGAGATGCGCGTGGCGTTTTACGCGCATCTCGCACCCGTCGCGAACCGATGGCATGCCGCACTGAACAGCGGGATCCGTTTTCCGGATGAGCATCGCGATTTCCTGAACCGTTGCCATGATGCCGGACAGACACAGCCAACGCCGTTGCTGCTTCGCTATGGCGTTGGCGACTACAATTGTTTGCATCAGGACCTTTATGGAGAACATGTCTTCCCGCTGCAGGTCGCGATCCTGCTGTCCGAGCCCGGTGCCGATTTCACGGGTGGAGAATTCGTTCTCACCGAGCAGCGCCCGCGTATGCAGTCGAGGCCTGAAGTTGTCGGCCTGACGCAAGGTGCGGCGGTTGTCTTTGCGGTGAATGAACGCCCGGTCGCCGGAAAGCGCGGTGTTTACCGGGTGCGCATGCGCCATGGCGTCAGCCAGGTCAAGTCCGGGCACCGGCATGTGTTAGGGCTGATTTTTCACGATGCGTTGTGATCAGGGCTCGTCAGGCGCCGCGCCCTGTGCCTGCTGCGCCTCTATCGCCGGCTGAACCGCGCCGGCGATTGCCTTTTTGGCCTCTTCGTCAAGTTCCCTGTCGCCGACGACTTCGACCGTGACGTTGCGTTGAGCAAAGTTTATGCCGTTGGCCTCGAAGGCATCGCGAAGTTTTTGATAGGCGTCGCGGCGGATCAGCCATTGGGCGCCAGGCTTGGCCATGAACTTCACGCCGATCACCATGTTGAATTCTTCCATGCGGCGCACGCCCTGGGATTTAAGGGTCTGGATAATGCTCGTGCCATAACCTTCGTGTTCCAGCAGTTCCGCGCCGATCTTCTTGACGATCTTTTTCACCAGCTTGACGTCGGTGTCGAACGGCACGCGGAACTCAAGCCGCATGATGACCCAATCGCGGCTGTAATTGGTCAGCGATTTCAGTTCGCCAAACGGAATTGTGTGGATCGCGCCCAGATGGTGACGGACCCTCAGCGAGCGGATCGACATGGATTCCACGGTCCCGCGCAGTTCGCCGATCTCGATATATTCGCCGATGCGGAAGGCATCGTCGACGAGGAAGAAAATACCGGAAACGATGTCGCGCACGAGCGCCTGCGCGCCAAACCCGATGGCAATGCCGATTACGCCGGCACCGGCAAGCAGCGGGCCGATATTGATGCCCAGCGAGGCGAGGATCGTCATTGCCACCACCACAATCAGAAAGATCATGAGCGTCATGCGCAATATGGGCAGCAGCGTCGCCATGCGCGCTTCCGGTCCCGGAGCCTCGCTTCCCTGTGGCGGGACATAATTTGCAAGCCGGCGGTCGATGGCTGATTTCGCCCATACCCAGACAAGGTCTGCGACAAGGACGGCCGCAAGAACGTCGGCGAGGATGCCGACAAGGCGCCCGGCCGCGGTCTGCGATTCGGAAAGTGCGAAAATATTGCCTTCCCAAACGTAAAGCACCGTGAACAGTGCGCCGATCAGAATAACAAAGCGTGCCAGGCGGCGCACCACGGGCCGGTAGAGTTCATAAGGGCCGACAATGTCCTCGGGTTCATCATCGTCAGCCTCGGTGTCCGGCGTGGTCGCAGCCTCCACATCAGCCGGTTCAGGCGATGGGATATCTGTCGCTTCGGCAACATTGTCTGCTTCGGCGGCGGGCTTCTCTATAGTGGTCTCCGGCTGGATGCGTCCTTCGGCTTGATTGAACAGATGGTCCACAAGCGCGTTTGTCAGCCGCGTGACCGGCACAATGAGGCCGAGGACCGTCAGGGTCCACATCATTGCCGTGGCGCCAAGGAGCCAAAGGATAAATGCGGCCACTAGAAGCACGCTGAGGAAACCGGGCCAGAACCGGCGCCGGGGCTTTGCGGTGTTTTGCCCGAGCATTTGCGCCCTGCGGTTAACGGCAGAAATATGCCAGATCGCTGCCAGCAGCAGTGCGGTGCAAAGCAGGCCAGCCAGGACTGTCACCGCCAGCGTGGCCCCGACCGCATCCGTCGTTCCGGCAAGATGACTGAAGATATCGGCAATGGCGAAAGCGGTCGCTGCGACCGTTGCCAGCAGCGTGATCCAGCCATGAAGGGGGCGGGCCATGTCGGATTGGAGTGGCACCAGCCTCAGCTCGGCGATACGCGGTGCTAGCAGGAAGATCGACAGTGTGTGCGCGCTGCGCACGGTGATAACCACGATCAACAGGTTCATCACGACATTTTCGACGAGAGGTGGCCAGTCGAAACTCAAAAACGTGCCTATGGTGCCGACCGAGAATACGGCCAGGCCGCCGAGCATCAGCGCAGCCCTCAACAGGGCGGCGCTCACGCGCGCCCAGAGCGTATAGCTTCGTCTCAGTTCAAGCCGGTTGAGTATGGCCTGAACGTACTGGCGATACAGCCACTCAAGGCCGCCGCCCACGACCAGAAATATCAGCACGTAGGTGATGCTGCGCAGTGTCTGGTCGGCCGTAATATTCGAACGCCAGACATCGGCCAGATAAGCCGGCGCCGAGGGAAGATTGCGCCAACTGACGGCGAGCGCGGATAGCCGCTCACGTATCTCATTGGCGCGGGCGGCAAATTCGTCACGCAAACTCGTTCCGGGTTGTGCGGCGAGCGTTCCTTCGCCGTCCTCACTTTGGGTGCGCAACCATTCGACCATGCCCGGATCGGAAAGGAGACGCATGAGCTCACGGACATCATTCGGCGATGGCGGTGGCGTTTGTGCAGGTTCCTCGGAGGTGGTGCCGGCAACCATGCCCGGCATGGTTTGTGCGATGGCTGTCTCAGCGCCTGCCCAGCCGAAAAACAGGAGTGCGATGAAAAGGGCGCGTACCGCGATCAGTCTATGCACCGGCGGTCTCCGGGACTGCGTTATCGTTGTCGGATGTGTCTGGTTCAAGATGAAGCTCAGCCGGATCGATGTCCGGTGCGACGAGCCTTTCAACAACCAGTTCACCGGCTGTCGGCATGACCTGGCAGGCGAGGCGGATATCCGGGCCGAGTTTGAGGCGCGCGAGCGTTGCTGCCTCAACCTTTCCGGCGTCGGGCAGTGACGGATCCGCTTCCAGAACCCGGATCCGGCACGTGCCGCATCGCCCGCGGCCACGGCACAGATTTGCGTGCGGCACATCGTGGAGACGTGCGATTTCCAGCATGTTGGCGCCGACGGGCGTGCTGAAGGTCGGCCCGTGTAGATAACGCACCGACACGGTTCGCTGACGGGCGTGATAAAGGCGGACTGCCCGCGCGATAAAGGTCGCTGCGGTCAGCACCAGGTAGACAATGATCGTGGTCCAGACAATACGGCTCTGGAGTGCCATGTTGCGCTGGATTTCGTCATTGCGTTGTGCGGCAGCAGCTTCCATCTCCTCGATTTCTTCTTGCGTGTAGTCCTGTGCCGGCTGATTGTCCGCAGACTGTTCCATGGCGGCCTGACGTTCGGCGATGACCTGGTTGCCGGCATCGACAAAGCCGACCAGGGCGAGAACCGGCACGGCAACAACAAGCGGATATATGAAAAGCGACAGGCGGTCCCAGGATGCCTTGAGGCGCAGCCAGCTGAACATTCCGATGCTGCCGTGCAACCAGGCAACGACAACGACAATCACCTGGCGCAGACCTTCCGCAGGCGCATCCATCCAGAAATAGGAAAGGATAATGCGGTAGGTTGGATCAAACCCATAGAGGTTTTTGGCCGCCCAGATACCAACGAAGTGGGAGGCAAGCAGGGGAATCACCAACAGGCCAGAAACCAACTGAACGCTGTCATATCCCGACATGCGCAGGGTGTTGCGTCGATAGATCGCGGCAAGGCCAAGCACCAGGTGGATCAGCAGGCAGAGCCCCAGAAACTGCGCCAGGGGAGGCGTCGCCCAGGGCTTGGTCAGATAGGTTCTGGCCGCTTCAACCGCATCCACAGAGATAAGGCCGAATGCCATATTCAGCAGATGGCAGGCCAGAAATAGATACAGCACCGAACCGGAGAGCATGCGCAGGTTTCGCTGCATATAATCTGTCCCATCACCCTTTGTTTCTTGCTATTTATTGAGTTTATTCACGAAAAAGGTCAAATTTTCCTGTGTAATTCCTTTCGAAAGTTGCATTTGGGCTGTCAGTTCAGAGCCGGCGGCCCGCTGTCAGGGACCGATGAGCGGGCTGTGTGGGTTCCGTTGCCTGCCTGCTGAACGTAATTTCCATGCAACATTGATCAATTTTTTAGGAATTCGGTAGTATTTCATTGATTTCGTACCGCAGGCTGTTGCGCTTTAAGTGCTACAAGTCGTAGCAATAGCTCTGCGAAAAATCGGCTGCGCCGAGGGATGCGTGGCATCACGGGGATTGAACCAAGGGGGCTGGATTTGAAAACCAGGAGTTTGAGGATGCGCAAAAGCTTGGTGATGCTGGCATGTGTTTTTGGAGTTGGCGCCGTGTTGCCGACCGCACCGCCGGCCTTTGCTCAAAGTTCTCTTTTTGAGGTGATTTTCGGTCAGCAGCAGCGCGGCAAACGCCATCGCCAGCGTCAGATCGAAAAGTTTCGCGCCCAGCGGGCGACGAAACCCGCGCCAAGGGTCAAAGCGCCGAGCTTTTACAACTATAAGCCCGATGCGGTCAAAACAGTCGATCTTTCTCCTCTGGCCGAAATCGAGGTGGCATCGGCCGAGCCGATGGTCATTCCGCCGATCCCGCAGGATGAGTTTGAGCGCTCGCTTCGTCATCTTGAGGGTCATCGTATCCAGGCGTTGAAGGAAGTGGGTGACGCGCTGATTGAGTATTACAAGGCCAATCACGCGTTTGTCTGGGTCACGGACATGAAGCCGAACGCCCGTGCGATGGCAGCCATGGAAGAATTGGCCGCGGCGGACATGTACGGCCTGTCATCCGACGACTACCGGGTGGACGTTCCGGGCGACGATTACGATCCGACGAAAACGTCGGAGCGTTTGCGGGAAATGATCCAGTTTGAAGTCGCGCTGAGTGCGAAGGCGTTGCGCTATGTGCTGGACGCCACTCGGGGTCGTGTCGATCCAAATCGTCTCTCCGGCTACCATGATTTCAAGCGAAAGGAAGTGGACCTCGTTTCCGCACTCGGCAATCTTGCCGCAACATCCGATGCAAAAGTCTATCTGCAGGGCAGCAATCCGGGCAACGACCAGTTCGAAGCGTTGTCCGCCGAACTTGCGGAGCTGCGCGCAGCCGATGCGGAAGATCATATCGAGATCGCGGAAGGAACCTTCCTGAAGCCGGGACGTTCAAGTCCGGAGCTGAAAAATATCGTCGCTGCGATTCGCAAGCGCGGTTCCGACACGCTTCTGGTCGATCACGGCATCACCCTTATGGAATACCAGGCCGATGGCGGGGATCTTTACACGCCCGAACTGGTCTCGATGGTTCGCGCTTTCCAGACGGAAAGCGGCCTGAAACCGGACGGCATCGTCGGCAAGATGACCATCGGGAAACTCTCCGGCATGACCAATGAGACAAAGATCGGCAAGGTCATACTGGCCATGGAACGGCTGCGGTGGCTGCCGCGTGATCTGGGCACCCGGCACGTTTTCATCAATCAGCCGGCCTATGAAGCTACCTATATGAACAACGGCAAGGAGGGCATCTCCATGCGCGCCGTTGTTGGCAAGAAATCCAATCAGACCAGCTTTTTCTACGACGAGATCGAGACGGTGGAGTACAATCCCTATTGGGGTGTGCCACGGTCCATTATCGTCAACGAAATGCTGCCGAAGCTTAGACGGGATCCGTCCTATCTTGACCGTCAAGGATACGAGCTGACCGACCGGCGCGGGCGTCGTGTCGCGTCCCGCAATATCGATTGGTACTCCGTCGGTTCAAAGATTCCGGTCGACGTTCGCCAGCCGCCCGGCAAAAGGAACGCGTTGGGCGAGTTGAAAATCATGTTCCCGAACAAACATGCCATCTACATGCATGATACTCCGGCCAAAAAACTCTTCAGCCGCGATGCCCGTGCGTTCAGCCATGGTTGTGTTCGCTTGCAGGATCCGCGCGGCATGGCCGCGGCAGTTCTCGGCACGTCGCGGGATCATATCGCACAGCAGATTGCGAAGGGACGCAATATGGCGGAGCCCGTCCCGGGAAAGATTCCGGTCTATGTCTCCTACTTCACGGCATGGCCCGGGGAAGACGGCACGATCGGCTATTACGCCGACATGTATGATCGGGACAAACACCTCAACAAGGCGATCAAGCGGACCGAGCAGACCCGGCAAGCGCAAAGCTGAAACGCCGCAGATCAGACCCTTTCAAGAAGACGCCCGACAAGTTCGGGCGTCAACTCGTTATAGTGTCCGATAATTTCGTCGGGGCCGAGATTTTCCATTGCCGTGTCGGAATACCCGAACGGTATGCCTATCGAAGGAATCCCGGCATTCGCCGCTGCCTGAACGTCATTGACTGAATCGCCGATCATGACGGCAAGGGACGGATGGGCGCCGGCCATGTCGATCGTTCCATGGATATGCCCTGCGTCCGGCTTCCTGACAGCGAATGTGTCACCACCTGTCACCGCCTTGAAGCGCGGCATCAGGCCCGTCAGTTCCAGCAGCCGGTGCGCCATGATCTCCGTCTTGTTGGTGCATACCGCAAGGGCGTAGCCGGCATCCTCCAGCCGGGCCATGGCGTCAAGCACACCGGGGTACGGCTCGGACCGGCCGGGCATGGAGGCGCTGTAGTGCGTGAGGAACAGAGCAAAGAGCGCTTCGAATTCTTCCGCTGAAACCGGATTGTTGCGCAATTGCAGTGCCTTGTCGATCATCACACGAGCCCCGCTGCCGACCAGGTAGGTTATGTCGTCAAAGGTTACCGGCGCCAACTCCATGCTGGATATGGTGTGATTGAGGCTGTCGAGAAGGTCGGGAGCCGTGTGGAGGAGCGTTCCGTCGAGATCAAAAATGACAAGGGGTTGGGACATGGCGCGTGGCTCTCCGTTCTGGCTATCGGGTAGGCGAGGACGTGCCGAATTGCAAGGCTATCGTTCAGCGGGGTGAAAGTGTCCGGGTCCCGATCAAACAAGCCGATCGGGGCCGATAATACAGAGCGGAACGGTTTTTGAACCCGGCCGGTAAGCATAGCGCCCGAATAGGCTTTGCTTGCGGACGCCTACATGGTAACAGCGCTGAGGTCTTTACATGGAGCAACCGGCGTATGGACGCCCGACAACTGAAAATCCAGGCGGCGGCAGTTGCCTTGGAGCAAGTCCATTCTGGAATGCGGCTCGGCATCGGTACAGGATCGACGGCTGAGGAGTTCGTTCGCCTGCTGGCCGAAAAGGTGGAGCAGGGCTTTGAGATCCGGGGCGTGCCGACATCGGAGCGTATCGCCGGATTATGTGTCGAGCTGGGTGTGCCCATTTTCTCACTTGATGACCTGCCGGAACTTGATCTGACCATTGACGGAACCGATGAAGTCGATGGGGAATTGAGACTTATCAAGGGCGGCGGCGGAGCGCTGCTTCGCGAAAAAGTGGTAGCGAGCGCGTCCAGGCGCATGATTGTGATCGCCGACGAAAGTAAGGTGGTCGACATGCTGGGCAGGTTTGCCCTGCCGATAGAGGTCATTCCGTTTGGTCTTGCCGCAACCCGTATCGCAGTTGAAAAACTGGCAACCGCTGCGGGCCTTAGCGGATCGATTGAACTGAGAATGGCGGATGGCATACCTTTTGAAACGGATGGCGGCCATTTCATACTGGATGCATCTTTTGGCCGTATTCCGGATGCAGAAGCGCTTTCAAATGCGCTCAATTCCGTACCGGGAGTCGTCGAGAACGGGCTGTTTCTCGGTCTCGCCAACGCTGCTGTAATCGCCGGGGCATCCGGCGTAAGGACAATGGAAAACAGAGGAAATCAGGAACTATGACAAAGATGAGCATGGCCAGGGGCATTCGCCATTGCGCGCTGACGCTCGCCACAGTCTCGGCCATCGGACTGAGCGTGCCCGCGCTGGCACAGGAGCCGTCGGCCGAGCACATCGCTGCGGCCCGCGGGGCAATCAATGCCATCAGCGCAACCGACCAGTTCGATGCGATTCTGCCCAATGCGGCGCAGAACCTTAAAACATCGCTGATCCAGACAGCGCCGAACCTGCAGGAAGTGATTTCCGTCACGGTGGATGAAACGGCCATCGAGATGGCTGGAAGGCGTGCCGATCTCGAGCGGGAGGCTGCGCTGATCTATGCAAAGAACTTCACATTGGAAGAACTTCAGGCAATAGACGCCTTCTATAACAGCGAAGCAGGAAAGAAGCTTCTGCAGGTTGGCCCGATCGTGACCCGCGAACTGCTGCAGGCGGCCGAGGTCTGGTCAAACGGAATCGCACGCGATCTTTCGCAGGCAACCGACGAAGCCCTGCGTGCGCGCCTGGGCGAAACGCCGGTGACCCAGGAAGGCGATGGTGGGGATACCCAGTAGGGGCTCACATAATGTTGAAAAAGCCCGGTTTTGCCCGGGCTTTTCTTTTGCTATTGCCAACCTAATTCTTGACCCTTGCCGGCGAATGTCCGGCTCAATCTGCAAATGACCGAGCCATCGTCGGTCCGAAGGCGTGGAAATGACTGATTTTGATTATGACTTCTTTGTCATCGGCGGCGGGTCCGGGGGTGTGCGAGCAGCCCGACTGGCAGCAGGTCTCGGCAAGAAGGTCGGCATAGCCGAGGAATACCGCTATGGCGGAACCTGTGTTATCCGCGGCTGCGTGCCCAAAAAACTGTTTGTCTATGCGTCACACTTTTCGGAGGCCTTCGAGGACGCCGCTGGCTTTGGCTGGCGGGTCGGGGAGACGCATTTCGACTGGCAAACCCTGATTGCCAACAAGGATCGCGAGATTGCCCGGCTGGAGGGGCTCTACCGCAAGGGGCTGAGCAATGCGGGGGCCGAGATATTCGATAGCCGGGCGGAGCTGGTGGATGCCCATCGGGTGCGCATCCTGAGCACCAACCGGATCGTGACGGCCGACAAGATCCTGATCGCCGTTGGCGGTCGTGTGAACGGCGCGGACGGGCTGGAAGGCCAGGAACTGACAATCAGTTCGAATGAAGCGTTTCATCTGGAGACCCTGCCCAGGTCGATCCTGATCGCGGGCGGCGGTTATATCGCGGTTGAATTTGCGAATATTTTCCACGGCATGGGGGTGGAAACGACCCTGATCTACCGCGGGACCGAAATCCTGAAGAATTTCGACATGGATCTGCGGCGCACACTCCATCGCACCATGGAGGAGAAGGGCATCCGTATCCTGTGCGAGGAAGTGATCTCGAAGATCGTGCGCTCGGCCGATCAGCGGCTGGACGTCACCACATCCGGGGCCAAGAACCTGAAGATCGACCAGGTCATGCTGGCGATTGGCCGTATTCCAAACACGGATGGGCTTGGCCTTGAAGCTGCCGGTGTCGAGACGGATAGTCATGGCGCCGTGGTAGTCGACGAGTATATGCGCACGAATGTGGACAACATATTTGCCGTTGGCGATGTCACCAATCGTATCCAGTTGACGCCGGTCGCCATTCACGAGGCCATGTGTCTCGTTGAGACAGCGTTCAAGGATAACCCGACCAGCCCGGACCACGATATGGTGGCGACGGCGGTCTTCTCACAGCCCGAGATCGGCACGGTTGGTCTGTCGGAAGACGCGGCGATGAAGCAGTTTGACGAACTGGAGATTTACAGCGCCACCTTCCGGCCGATGAAGCACACTCTGTCGGGACGGCAGGAAAAAATGATCACCAAGCTTGTGGTCAACGCTGCCGACAGGCGGGTGGTCGGCGCGCATATCCTTGGACCCGATGCCGGGGAAATGGCACAGTTGCTGGCGGTTGCGCTGAAAGCGGGCTGCACCAAGGATGATTTTGATCGGACCATGGCGGTTCATCCAACCGCCGCTGAAGAGCTGGTGACAATGTACCAGCCGACCTATCGCATCAAGAATGGCGAAAGGCTGGACTAGAGCGTTTCCGTTCAAGCCGGAAAGGCTATGGGCCTTCATCAGCGCTTGATTTGTGGTCCTTCGATCAGCCAGTCGATGACACCGGGCCAGAGCGTGTCGCGGAAGCGCGAGCGGAAAAATCCCAGATGGCCAATAGGTTGTCCGCCGGCGTTCGTTGGCGAAAGCCAGCGCTCGGATATGTCGGCATTGACGTAGTGCTTAATCAAGCCATGAATTGCCTTTGGCGTTCCCCACGGGTCGTCCGTCATGCCGACCGACAGGATCGGCATGCGCACGGTGGCATAACCGTCACGGGCACCGACCTCGGGGTCGTCAAAAAAATATTCGTGATGAAAACACCATTTCGCCCAGTCGCGGAAGACGGATGCCGGTATCGGTTCGCCCAGGCCCATCCAGCGCGCCGTTCGACCGATCACACTTGTCATTGGCAGACCGAAGACGTGCATGAAGAAAAGATTCTGCCAGGGCGTATCGGTGTTGCGCCAGTAGCCGGACAGGCTGGCGACCATGCAATAGCGTTCAAATCGCTGCGGTGTGCCGCAAATGCCGAGCGCCTGTCCGCCAAAGGACTGACCGACGCCGACCATGGGGTGGCCAGGCGAGACCTGATCGAGCCTTTCCATGGCGGCCGGCATGTCCTTGTGCGCCCAATCACGCATGTTGATCCGACCCTTGAAACCCTTGGGACGCGGCGAATCCGGCATGCCGCGATAGTCGTAGGTCAAAACAGCCCTGCAGCCGCAAGCGACCAGTTCACGGGCAAATGCGGCATAGAACCCGCGGGGCGCCCCTGTGGCGGATGAAATCAGAACAAGCGGCCCGTGATTGGCGTCATCGCTGTGGAGCGTACCGGCCAGTGCATATCCGTCCGATGTCCTGATTTTCAAGTTCCGGCCCTCGACATCTTGTGTCGGTGTCCTTTTGCTCACAGCAGCACGGTGCCTTTTTGACGGTTTTCCATCGGATTACGCCGAGATATTCATGTATTGATTCCGGTTGAGTATCCATTTTCATCGGCAGTTTGAGGGCAAGCTAACATTTACGTTTACGTCAAAGTCAACTGTTAATTCACTCTTGAACAATCCGGCACGCGCGATATAGCGGGACAAACCCAATTGGAGCGAGCGACATTGATGGATGGATCGCGACAAGGTGATGGCCATAACGGGCCAAGCAACCTGATTGCCTATTTCGGCTACGGTTCCCTTGTGAACCGGGCAACGCTGCGTACCGATTATGTCGCAGCGCAGCCGGTCCGGCTCATGGGCTGGCGCCGGTGCTGGAGACCGCGCCATGCGCAAGATCCGATAGACAGTGGACATGTGACGTCATTGCTCAGCGCCCGGCAGGTGGAAGGGAGCGTCATCGACGGGCTGCTGATCTACGACCGGCTGGACAATTTGCCGTCTGTCGATGAGAGGGAAATGACTTATGACCGGGTCGCGGTTCCCATCGAACGGCTGGATATGGCAGGTGGTGAACTGCCAGATTGTCCGGTCTATGTTTATGAGGCGCAGACCAATACCGCGGACCACGACCCGCATCACCCGATCCTGCAATCATACCTTGATGCTGTGCTTCAGGGGTTCCTGCGTGAATTCGGCAGGCAGGGCGTTCACGATTTCCTGGAAACAACGGATGGCTTCGAACGTCATGTTCACGCTGACCGCCAGGACCCTGTCTATCCTCGTGCCGTGCGCCTTATCGAGGAAGAAAGGTCCTTTATAGACGGGATTCTTGAAGAACGGGGCATCCGCTTCCTCGATCCGCCGAGACGTGAGCCTTGAGCGGTAAGGTGGCACCATGACGCTGCTGATCGCCAAGATCCTGTCGACTGTTTTCCTCGTTCTTGGTCTGTCAGCGATAGCAGAGCGTGCCGGCCCGGCACTGGCTGGTGTTTTGGCCGGATTTCCATTGGGCGTGGCGATTGTCTTCCTGTTTATCGGGATCGAACAGGGCCCCTTTTTCATAACCGATGCGGCCGCCTACACCGTCGGCGGCTTTGCGGCGACACTCTGCTTCAACCTGGCCTACTGGTTTATCTCCAGCCGCATTCAAAATCATGTATTTCTGGGGTCGATCCTGGGAGCGCTTGCCGTCTTTCTTCTTGCTGCATGGATCATTTCCCAATGGCCGCTCAACGTGTGGACCGGGACGCTCCTAGTTGCTGCCGTTGCGGCGTCGTCAGTATTCGTGATGCGCGGCCACAACGAGACCCGCATCGCCTCTGCTATTCGATTGACCTGGCCCGTGATCGCTCTTCGGGCTGCGATTGCGGTGGTGGTCGTCTTGGCGATTACCGGAGCAGCCGCTGCCATCGGGCCGAAATGGTCGGGGCTTCTGGCTGCGTTTCCCATAACGCTCTTTCCCGTACTGATTATCATCCAATTCACATACTCGGTTGAGGATGCGGGCACGGTGATCCAGACATTTCCTTTCGGGTTGCCGTCTCTCGTCGTCTTCGTTGTCTGCGCCTGGGCAACGTTCGAGCCGCTCGGGGTTCCATTGGGATTTGTGACCTCCCTCATGGCCTCGGCACTATGGCTGACCGGTTTTTTTGTTCTAAGGAAGCGGCTGAAGGAAATGGGCCCCATATCCCGTTAGTCATTCGCCGGCCGGGCGTTATTGATGTAAGCTTAAAGGCGTCGGGCGTTAAAGGCGCTGGCAATCGCGCCGGATTGCCGTTATAAGCCCGCCGTTGTCGGGCATGAATGCCCAAACAGTACCAATCAGGATGAGTAAGATGGCACAGAATTGGACACCGGACAGTTGGCGCAACAAACCTATACGCCAGGTTCCGGATTATCCGGATCAGCAGGCGTTGGAACGCACAGAAGAACGTCTCGCATCTTATCCGCCTCTGGTATTTGCCGGTGAGGCCAGGCAGTTGCGCGACCGTCTTGCCGAGGTCGCCGAGGGCAGGGGCTTTTTGCTTCAAGGCGGTGATTGTGCCGAGAGTTTCGCCGAGCACGGCGCCGACAATATCCGCGACTTTTTCCGCGTCTTCCTGCAGATGGCCGTTGTCCTGACGTTCGGGGCGCAACAGCCGGTGATCAAGGTTGGACGCATTGCCGGCCAGTTCGCCAAACCGCGTTCTTCCAATTCCGAAACGAAGGACGGGATTGAACTGCCGAGCTATCGCGGCGACATTATCAACGGGATCGAGTTTGACGAGGCATCGCGCATTCCCGATCCTCAGCGGCAGGTGATGGCCTATCGCCAGTCGGCAGCCACACTGAACCTTTTGAGGGCATTTGCCCAGGGCGGTTATGCCAATCTGGAAAACGTGCATCAGTGGATGCTGGGTTTCATCAAGGACAGCCCGCAGGCTGAACGTTACCGCAAGCTGGCCGATCGCATTTCCGAAACAATGGACTTCATGCGCGCCGTCGGTATTTCGGCCGAAAACCATGCACGGCTTCGTGAGACGGAGTTTTTCACCAGCCACGAGGCGCTGCTCCTGGGCTATGAGCAGGCTTTGACGAGAACAGATTCAACATCCGGCGAATGGTACGGCACGTCTGGTCATATGATCTGGATCGGTGACCGGACGCGCCAGCCTGATCATGCACATGTTGAATATTGCCGGGGCATCAAGAACCCGCTTGGTCTCAAATGCGGCCCGTCGCTGGAACCCGATGAGCTTCTGGGACTGATCGACTTGCTCAATCCGGACAATGACGCCGGCCGTCTGACCCTGATTGCCCGGTTCGGACACGACAAGGTAGCCGATCACCTGCCGAAGTTGATCCGCGCGGTCGAACGTGAAGGCAAGAAGGTTGTCTGGTCCTGCGATCCGATGCATGGCAACACGATCACGCTCAACAGTTACAAAACACGGCCATTTGAGCGTGTCCTGTCCGAGGTGGAAAGCTTCTTCCAGATTCACCGTGCTGAAGGCACGCATCCTGGTGGCATCCATGTGGAGATGACGGGCAAGAACGTCACCGAGTGTACGGGCGGTGCGCGCACCGTTACCGCGGACGATCTGTCGGACCGGTACCATACCCATTGCGATCCGCGCCTGAACGCCGATCAGGCGCTCGAGCTTGCGTTCCTGGTTGCGGAGCTCCTCAAGGGTGGCCGCGACGAAGAAACACGGATTGCCGCAACGGCCTGATCTTTGCCACTACATGATTTCAGACAGCGGCTTTTGCCGCTGTCTGTGCGTTCAGCGCACCGAACAATTCCTTCAAAAGAATTCACTTGCGTGGGGCGGGAGCTTCCTGTTCGCTCTGCGTGTTTGGAGGTGCGTAATGGCAAAAGCATATAAGGGGTCGTGTCTGTGCGGCGGTGTCCATTTCACCGCAGAAGGACCGTTGAGGGGCGTTGTGGCCTGCCACTGCAAGCAATGCAGAAAGCAATCGGGACACTATTTTGCGGCCACCAATGTTGCCGATGAGCGGCTCTCGATCACCGGCTTTCAAAATCTTGCCTGGTATCACGCATCGGATGATGCCAAACGCGGATTTTGCAAGGTTTGCGGCTCAACGCTTTTCTGGAAACACAAGGACGATCCTTTCACCTCTGTGCTTGCGGGCTGTCTGGATGGTGACACGGGTCTTTCGCTTGAGAAGCATATTTTTTGTGCCGACAAGGGCGATTACTACGAGATCGCCGATGGTTTGCCGCAGTTTCCGCAGGGTGGCTAACGCGTTAGCGTTCAATATTACTGGATGATGTGTGCAGGGATTGCCATCTTCCTAGGCGGCCTGAAAACGCTAGGTGATGGGCAAAGAGGATTGCCCATGTCATCGCTACCAGCGCTTTTTATCTCCCATGGTTCCCCTGATATCGCCATAGCCGATACTGAGGCGCGGCGTTTCATGAGCGCATTTGCGCAAACCGCACCGCGGCCGGACGCCATAGTCGTTGTCAGCGCCCATTTCGAGGCGGGTGGCGTCGCTGTTACGAGTGACCGTCGGCCGGTCACCATCCACGATTTTGGCGGATTTTCGCCCGAGCTCTACAAAATCGAATATGCCGCCCCCGGCGACCCGGACCTTGCCGGGCGTATCGCCTGCATGATGCATGCGGAAGGCCTGGCGGCAGGCGTTGTCGCGGATCGTGGCTTTGATCACGGCACATGGGTTCCGCTCAGCCTGATGTATCCCGACGCCGATATTCCGGTTGTTCAGGTGTCTGTCGATCCGCATGCGGGACCTGAACATCACTACAGGATCGGTCACGCATTGGCGCCGCTTCGCAGCGAAAATGTGCTTGTGATGGGATCCGGGTCGATGACCCACAATCTGAAAGAGGCCTTTGCGGCATTGCGCTGTGGTAAAAGGAATGCAGAAACGCCTGACTGGGTGACGCAATTTGTCAACTGGATGGATCTGAAGATCAAATCAGGCGATCTTGAAGCACTGCTCGACTATCGTAGCCGTGCGCCCCATGCGATGGAGAACCATCCGACGGATGAACATCTGATGCCGCTCTATAGCGCCATTGGCGCAGCGGGCGAGACATGGACGCCGCAAAAACTGCACACATCACACGATTTCGGTGTTCTTTCGATGGATGCCTACGCCTTCAGCTGATGCCGAACGGCAAATGACCGGGTTTGTTATTCCAGGACCTGAGCCAAGCGGGATTGCCTTGACCCGTTCTGCACGATACATGGCAGATCATGAGCGACACATCTCAATTGAACGATGTCATCCGCATCGCGGTTGCCCAGTTGAACCCTACCATGGGCGACATCGCCGGCAATCTTGAGCTTGCCCGCAAGGCGCGCGACGATGCTGCTCGGCAGGGTGCGCATCTTATCCTTTTTACCGAGCTCTTCATCTGCGGATATCCACCGGAAGATCTGGTGCTTAAACCGGCATTCCTGAAAGCCTGTGACCGTGCCCTGCAAGCACTGGCCGCCGATACGGCCGATGGAGGCCCCGGCGTCGTTGTGGGTGTGCCCAGGCAAAATGACGATGGCCGCTTCAATGCCGTCGCACTTCTCGATGGCGGGCGGATTGTGGCCGAGCGTTACAAGGTCGACCTGCCGAATTACTCCGAGTTTGACGAAAAGCGGATTTTTGATGTCGGCCCGATGCCGGGACCGGTGAACTTTCGCGGCATTCGCCTTGGTCTGCCGATCTGTGAGGACCTTTGGGGCGATTACGGCGTGTGCGAAACGCTGGCCGAGACCGGAGCGGAACTCCTGCTGGTCGCCAATGGCTCACCCTATTACCGCGAGAAAATCGATGTGCGCCATCAGGTTGTCCTGCGGCAGATCATCGAGAGCGGCTTGCCGATTGTTTTCGCCAACCAGCTTGGCGGCCAGGATGAGCTCGTCTTCGATGGTGCAAGTTTTGCGATGAATGCGGATAAGACGCTGGCTTTCCAGATGAGCCAGTTCGAGGAACAGGTGAGTGTCACCACGTGGCGGCGTGATGATGATGGGTGGACCTGCGCCGAGGGGCCGATGTCGCAGATTCCGGAACAGGAAGAAGCAGATTATCGCGCCTGCATGCTCGGCCTTCGCGATTACGTGAACAAGAACGGATTTTCCAATGTGGTGCTCGGCCTGTCGGGCGGGATCGACAGTGCGCTTTGCGCCGCACTTGCCGTCGACGCCCTGGGCGAGGAGCGTGTGCGCACGGTGATGCTGCCATACCACTACACATCGGATGAATCGTTTACCGATGCCGAGGCCTGCGCGCGCGCCCTTGGATGCCGCTACGACACGGTCCCGATCGAGGGGCCGGTAGAAGGTTTCACCGATGCCCTTTCAGCGCTGTTCGAGGGAACGAATGAAGGCGTCACCGAAGAGAACCTGCAAAGCCGCGCCCGTGGCACGATCCTGATGGCGATCTCGAACAAATTCGGTTCGATGGTCGTCACAACAGGCAACAAATCGGAAATGTCGGTCGGTTATGCGACCCTCTATGGCGACATGAATGGCGGCTATAACCCGATCAAGGACCTTTACAAGATGCAGGTCTATGCTCTATCGCGCTGGCGCAACGAGCAGGTGCCGCCCGGAGCGCTCGGACCCTCCGGCGAAGTCATTCCGGTGAACATCATCGACAAGGCTCCGTCCGCCGAGCTCCGGCCCGATCAGACGGATCAGGATTCGCTTCCCGAATACCCGGTGCTGGACGATATTCTCGAATGTCTTGTTGAACACGAGATGGATATTGATTCCATCGTTGCGCGCGGTCACCCGAGGGAATTGGTCGACCGGCTCGAGCATCTTCTCTACATCGCCGAATACAAGCGCCGTCAATCGGCGCCGGGCGTGAAGATAACCCGCAAGAATTTCGGCCGTGACCGGCGCTATCCGATCACCAACAGGTTCCGGGACCGCAATTGACGCGTTGGCATTTTCCGGCGATCGTCAGGCTGCCGACAGCGCCAGAACCGAACGGATTACGATGTAGAGACCCAAGGCGCCAAGGGCCAGCAGGAAGACCTGCCTGAAGCTTTCCTCAGATGTGCGTTTTCTCAAGCGCGTGCCGATCATCAGGCCGGCAAAGGTCGGGATAACGGCGAACAAGGAGGCGATGCCAAGGTCAAGGCTCAGAAGGTTTTGCGATCCCATGGACAGGCCGAGGCCGATGGTCGAGAGCGTGAACAGCATGCCCATTGCCTGGACAAGCTGGTCGCGTTTGAGCTGAGTCGACTGCAGGTAGACAACGCCCGGCATGGTGAATGCTCCTGTCATCCCGGCAAGAAGGCCACTCACCACACCAACCAGCGGATTGAGCGGTTTTTCCAGTCGGGAGGGAACAACGAACTGCGAGCGCGTCATGCTCAGCAGCACATAAAGGCACAGCAGGAATCCCAGCAGGGCGGACATGTAATTTGTGTCGAACCTGGAAAGAGCGAGTGTTCCGGGCCATGTGAAAAACATGGTTGGTATGAAGAAGGTCCAATAGCGTTTGAACAGCCTCGCCGTGTGAGCACCCGCAAACCCTTGCCAAAGATTGGTCCCGAAGGCGGGGACAAGAAACAGAGCCATGGCTGCCGGCAGGCCGACAATGGTTGTCATCAGGCCGATTGAGATCAATGGCAGGCCGAAGCCGACCATGCCCTTGACGATGCCGGCCAGCAAAAAGATGACGCCAACAATAATCAACAGGGAGAGATCGGGCATGGAGGCTTCTTGTAAAGTGCGTGCAGAATCGCGATTGCCGGCGCATGATGGCACAGCTTGGCGGTCGACGCACGGTGCTTGACCGGCCATATCCTTTCAGGGCATAGCTTTGACACGCTCGCTGACCCTTTTGTTTCCTCGCAGCGCTCTTGCCGATTGAGCAATACTCCACAGGACACCGGTTCCAGGCCAAGCCATGTCATTTCCTGCCTTCGTGCGCGACAATATCAGATGGCTGGCCGGCGGATTTCTGCTGACATTCTTCTCAAGTTTCGGGCAGACATTCTTCATCTCTTTGTCGGCCGGATCCATCCGCTCGGAATTCGGCCTCAGTCATGGTGAGTTCGGCACGCTTTATATGCTGGCGACCCTGGCAAGCGCGCTTGTACTCACCCAGTTCGGCCGGATCGTGGATGTGATGAGCGTGTCGCGCGTAACCTTGTTGATCGTCCCGCTGTTGGCGTGTTTCGCTCTGTCCATGGCCTACGCGGACACTTTAGCTGTCCTTGTTCTGGCCATTTTCGGATTACGCCTATTCGGGCAGGGAATGATGACCCACAATGCGATTACTGCGATGGGGCGGTGGTATGTCGCGCAGCGCGGGCGGGCGGTATCCGTCGCTACGATCGGTCATCAGGCCGGTGAGGCGGTTCTTCCGATTGTCTATGTTTCTATTGTGGCCGGCATGGGATGGCGCAATACCTGGCTGCTTTCGGCTGCCGTCCTGATAGCCGTTGCACTTCCGGTCATATATCTGCTGATGCGCGTCGAGCGGCAGCCGCGGTCAAGCGATGGTCCGGAACCTATGCGGGTGCTGCGGCACTGGACGCGGGCGGAGGTGGTGCGTGATCCTGTCTTCTGGCTGATCCTGCTTGGGATGCTGGCACCCGGCTTTATCGGAACAACGATCTTCTTCCATCAGGTTTATCTCGTCGAACTGCGGGGCTGGTCCATCGAAGCCTTTGCGGGATCCTTTGCCCTGCTGGCGGTGATGACCGTCTGCTTCGCCCTTATCGGCGGCTTGCTGATCGACCGTTTTTCGGCGGTGCGGCTGATGTCTAGTTTTCTGGTGCCGCTGGCGGCTTCCTGTTTTCTCCTCGCCACCGTTGAGGCGACCTGGGGCATGTTTGCCTTCATGTTGCTCCTCGGCGTTTCCTATGGTCTGTCCTCGACCCTGTTCGGGGCTTTGTGGCCTGAAATATACGGAACACGGCACCTCGGTGCCATTCGCGCTGTGGTGATTGCGCTTATGGTTTTCTCCACCGCGATGGGACCCGGCGTGACGGGCTTCCTCATCGATTTCGGCGTTGGTTATCCGCTGCAAATCCTGACCATGGGCGTCTATTGCCTGGTAATCTGTGTTGCCATGATATTCATCAGCCGTCTTTTGGCGGCGCGTGAGATTGCCATGGCACATGCGGGGCGGCCACAATAAGGCTTGCCAATCACACTTCCCTTGAGTAACCCGCCATCATGACAGATCTGGAAGACAATCGACCGGCCACGGTGCGTTTCGCCCCGTCGCCGACTGGCCACATACATATCGGCAATGCGCGCACGGCGCTGTTCAACTGGCTGTTTGCAAAGCAGCGGGGTGGTGAATTTGTGCTGCGCTTCGACGATACGGATGAGGCGCGTTCCAGCGATGCTTTTGCCGAGGCTATCCGGGCCGATCTGGAATGGCTGGGTATCAGTCCCGACATCGTTGCCTGGCAGTCCAAGCGCTTTGACGCCTATGGAGCGGCGGCGGAACGGCTGAAGGCGGCCGGACTGCTCTATCCATGCTACGAGACCGGTGAAGAGCTTGAGCGCCGGCGAAAGCTTCGGCTTGCACGCCGCCTGCCGCCGGTTTACGGACGCGAAGCGCTAAAACTCACCGAGGAGGAGAGAAGTGCGATTGAGGCGGAAGGCCGAAAGCCGCACTGGCGCTTTCTGCTTCCGAACTTTGCCGATGATCCCTTCGAGACACGACGCACCGAGGTCCATTGGGACGATATAGTACGCGGGCCTCAGACCGTTGATCTTGCGTCCATGTCGGACCCGGTGCTGATCCGCGAGGACGGAACCTATCTCTACACGCTGCCATCGGTCATCGACGACATCGAAATGGGCGTGACCCATATTATTCGCGGTGACGACCATGTGACCAACACAGGCGCGCAGATAGCCCTGTTCAAGGCGCTCGGAAGCGAGGCGCCGTCTTTCGGTCATCACAATCTTCTGACCTCCGTTTCAGGAGAAGGATTGTCGAAGCGGTCGAATGCGCTGTCTATCGGTTCCTTGCGTGACGAAGGCTTCGAGCCCATGGCGATTGCCAGCCTGGCGGTGCTGATCGGAACATCCGAAAGCGTTTCGGCGCTGCCTTCCATGGCGGCGCTGATGGAGCTGTTCCGTCCGGAATTTGCTTCAAAGTCGGCAGCGAAATTCGATCCGGCCGAACTGACGAGCCTCAACCGGGCACTTGTGCATGATCTTTCCTTCGACGACGTCAACACGCGATTGGCTGCCCTTGGCATTTCCGGCGAAAGGGCTGAAGCGTTCTGGTATGCGGTGCGCGGCAATATCGATTTCGTCAAGGAGGCAGAGCAGTGGTGGACGATTGTTACCCAAGGCCTGAGCGACCCGGAGCCCTTGGACACCGGGGATGTGGACTTCGTACGAGAGGCCTTTGCTCAATTGCCGCCGGAACCATGGGATGCAAACACATGGTCCGAGTGGACGAACAGCGTCAAACAGGCAAGCGGGCGTAAGGGGCGCTCCTTGTTCATGCCGTTGAGGCTGGCTCTCACTGGTCGCCGGTCGGGGCCGGAGCTTGCAGATCTATTGCCTCTGATTGGTCGGGCAGGAACTTTGGACCGACAACCCTGACACGCCGGTTCGGATCGATTTCGCGGGATGGCGCTTCCGGTTCGGGTTTGATTGTCACCGTTTCATCCGGTTTGTCATCATTGTCCTTCGGCGGCGTGATGATGATGATCGAGCGGCTGCCGCCCGGGGCGACCGCAATATCATCGTCCAGCGGGCCGGCCCGACAGGTGCATTGCGGGTCATCGACGCTCCCTGTCCGATAGGCGAATGCGGTTGGCAACGAGCGGTAAGGGGTTTGGTCGGCGACCGAAACCATGTCTTCGCTGTCCTGATCGGGAACCCGGTGAAAAAACAGGCTGACATCGGCCGCAGGGCACATCGTGGCACAACGCCGGGCATCGCGGTCGAACTCCAGCGGTGATGCGGAAAAAGAAACCGGGAAATAGTAGCCGTCACAGGTTCTTACGCACATGGTGCGGTAGCGGGTATAGGGATCGCCAAGGTCGATCAGGTCCTGTTCAGGTTCAACGCCGATCGACTGGCGGATGCGGACCCCGTCGTCAGGTGGGCATCCGTTGGCGCGCAGCGCAGAGAGGATTCGCTGGCGGGCGCCGGGGCTCGCTGTGCGCGGTGCGTTTTGCCGCTGTAAAAGCAGCCTGTCGAGCTGTGCTTCCTCGCGCGCCAGAACGGATGAGATCCGCCGGCACATCGCCTCGGTTCTATTGCCGAAGACGATGATACTGCCGCCGCAATCCAGGCTGTAAAGGTCAGATCGAATCTGTTCGACTTTCTGCCGTTGCTCGACGATTGCAGCGTCGTAACTATTTGCCGGCACGGCGGCAATCTCCCGGCTGTCATACTGATCAAGCTGGGCGTAGAGCCGCTCGCAAAGGGCCATGTCCTGCGCTGTTGCCCGCTCGCCAAAAGATACGCTCAGCATTGCCGCGAGGACCAGAACATGCCGCAATCCGGGACCAGTCAGCTTCAAGATAGGCACCTTTTCTGTGTTGCCGGATCATACACGCAAATTGCGGCTTGTGCAGCCACGGGGTTGCCGGTCCTTTTGCCGCTACTCCGGAACCGAGGCCTCGACGACCGCCAGCGTCGCCATGTTGACCACGCCGCGTGAGGTAACGGACGGCGTCAGGATATGTGCCGGTTTCGCGCCACCCAGGAGGATGGGGCCGACATGCAATGCATCGGTCATCGTCTTGACCACACCGAGCGCGATGTTGGCGGCGTCGAGTGTTGGAAACACCAGCAGGTTGGCTTCCCCGGTCAAATTGGAATTCGGCATGACCCGATTGCGCAAATGCTCCGAAATGGCTGAATCGCCATGCATTTCGCCATCTGCCTCCAGATCGGGATCCAGCTTGTGGATGAGTTCCACAGCCTGGCGCATCTTGCTGGCACTGCCCGAGACTCGGGATCCGAAATTGGAATGCGAGAGAAGGGCGGCGCGGGGCGTGATGCCGAAACGCCTGATTTCTTTTGCCGCCATCAGTGTTGTTTCGGCGATCTCCTCGGCTGATGGGTTCAGCGAGACATAGGTATCGGCAAAGAAGGTCGCACCCCGTTGTGAGATCAACAGGCTGAGTGCAGAGAACTCGCGTACACCCTCATCGCGTCCGATAACCTGATCGACGTCCCTGAGGTGTTTTGCATATCGGCCCTCAACTCCGCAGATCAGTGCATCGGCATCGCCGCGACGCACGGCCAGAGCGCCGATAACAGTGGAGTTGGTGCGCACCATGGTGCGCGCCGCTTCCGGGTTGATGCCCTTTCGCCCGACAAGCGAGAAATAGAGATCGACATAATCACGGTAGCGCGGATCGTCATGGGGATTGGTGACCTCGAAATCGGCCCCCGGCCTGATCCTTAGCCCGAATCTCTTCAGCCGTGTTTCGATGATGTCCGGGCGGCCGATGAGGATCGGACGCGCTATTTCGTCTTCGATGAGGACCTGCGTGGCGCGCAAAACGCGTTCGTCTTCGCCTTCAGCGAAAATGACCCGCTTCTTCTGTGCTGTCTTTGCGGCGGCAAAAAGCGGCTTCATCAACAGTCCGGACCGGAAGACAAACCGGTTGAGCTGATCCAGATAGGCTTCCATGTCCGCAACAGGGCGTGTGGCGACGCCCGATTCTGCCGCCGCTTCGGCGACGGCGGGCGCGATGCGCAGGATCAGGCGCGGATCAAAAGGCGAGGGGATCAGATAGTCTGGTCCGAAAACCGGCGTATCGCCTGAATAGGCCTTTGCGGCGACGTCTGAGGCCTCCTCCCGCGCCAGCCCGGCAATGGCGCGCACGGCGGCCATTTTCATTTCTTCATTGATGGTGCTCGCGCCGCAATCAAGGGCGCCACGGAAGATGTAGGGAAAGCACAGGACGTTGTTGACCTGATTGGCAAAGTCTGACCGCCCGGTGCAGATCATTGCGTCAGGGCGGGCCTGACGCGCCACATCGGGCATGATCTCCGGGTTCGGATTGGCCAGAGCCATGATAAGGGGCTTGTCCGCCATCCTGGCGAGCATGTCGGGCTTGAGTACATTGGCCGCCGACAGCCCGAGAAAAACGTCGGCTCCGTCAATATGATCCTGAAGCGACCGCTTGACTGATTTCTGAGCGTAGGCGGCTTTCCACCGGTCCATCAGAACTTCTCGGCCTTCATGGACCAGGCCTTCAATGTCGTGAACCCAGATGTTTTCCTTTTTTGCGCCGAGTTTGACCAACAGATTCAGGCAGGCTAGGGCGGCAGCGCCCGCACCGCTGGTGACGATCTTGGCGTTTGCCAGGTCTTTGCCAGCCAGTTCAAGGCCATTGAGAATAGCGGCTGCGACGATAATCGCCGTTCCATGCTGGTCGTCGTGGAAGACGGGTATGTTCATCTTGTCGCGCAGTTGGTCTTCGATCTCGAAGCACTCGGGTGCTTTGATATCCTCAAGATTGATGCCGCCGAATGTCGGCTCGAGTGCGGAAACCACCGAAACGACATGATCGATGTCCTGCGAATCGATTTCGATGTCGAACACATCGATGCCGGCGAATTTCTTGAAGAGGACTGCCTTGCCTTCCATAACCGGCTTGGAGGCGAGGGGTCCGATGGAGCCCAGACCAAGCACAGCTGTGCCGTTGGAGACAACGGCAACAAGGTTGCCGCGCGCGGTATAGTCAGCCGCCAGTTCCGGCTGCTTTTGTATGGCAAGGCATGGCGCAGCGACTCCGGGAGAATAGGCCAGTGCGAGATCGCGCTGATTTCCGAGCGGCTTCGTCGCCTGGATTTCCAGTTTTCCGGCGCGTGGATATTTATGGAAAAAAAGCGCGCTTTCCTGAAAATCGCTTTGCTCGGAGTCTTCCGGGCTGCCAACTTTGGAGTTCATGAGGTCTGGTCCTTGATTTGCCGGCACAGAAGGCGCCACTTTTCAGTATTTACCTAAAACGCACTCGGATAAAGACCGCCGTCCACCAGAATGTTCTGACCGGTGATGTATCCGGCTTGCGATGAACACAAAAAGGCGCATGTGTCGCCGAATTCCGCCGCTGTTCCCATCCGTGCTGCAGGAACCTGTTGAAGGACCATGGCCTTGACCTCTTCGATGGGCTTTCCTGTCTTTTGCGATGTATTGCGGAATGAGGATGCCAGGCGATCGGTATCCATTTTGCCCGGCAAAAGCGCATTGATCGTAACATTTTTTGACGCAACGCCGCGCGCGACACCCGCAAGAAAGGACGTCAGGCCGGCGCGCGCGCCCGATGACAGGTCGAGGCCGGGGATTGGCATATAGACGGATGACGATGTTACGTTGACGATACGCCCGAACTGCCGCTCGCACATGCCGTCGATAACCGCCTGGATCAGCTCAATGGGCGTTACCATGTTCTGTGTGACGCCTTCGAGGATTGCATCCCGGTCCAGTTGCTTGAAATCCCGAGGCGGCGGACCGCCATTGTTGTTGACCAGGATATCGGGCTCGGGACAGGCATCCAGCAATGCGCGCTGCCCGTCATCGGTGGAAACGTCCGCGGTGACCGCCTGGACACGCACTCCGGTTGCCGTACGGATTTCCTCCGCTGTTGCCTCAAGCGTATCGGCGTTGCGGCCGTTGACGACGAGGTCGCATCCGGCTTGCGCAAGGGCCATGGCGCATCCCTTGCCCAGCCCGCGGCTCGATGCGCAGACAATCGCTTTCCTGCCCGAGAGGCCAAGGTCCATTGTACTGTCCTTTCAAGATATCCTGCGCGATGTCCGGTCCCTTTTGCACGAGCGGCCAACTCGGATCAAACTCTATTTGTCATCGGATTGTGATACGACTCTGGTTAGTCATTCACTGCAACGCTGAAACGTTACGGTGGCGATCATGGCATATACGGCGAAACAGTATCGAACCCTTTTCATATCCGACATTCATCTTGGTTCCAGAGCAGCCAAGGCGGATTATCTGATTGATTTTCTTCGTCATCACGAAGCTGAGCAGATCATTCTGGTCGGCGATATCGTCGATGGATGGCGGCTGAAACGGAGCTGGAACTGGCCGCAGGACTGCAACGACGTCGTGCAGAAGCTTCTGCGCCAGGCGCGTAAGGGGACGCGGATCGTTTACATCCCCGGCAATCACGATGAGTTTCTGCGTGACTTTCCGGGTACGCATTTCGGCGGCATTGAAGTGGCTCTCGACACCGTCCATGAAGCGGCGGACGGCAAACGTTACCTGGTCCTTCACGGCGATGAGTTTGACGTTGTTGTCCGTCACGCCCGGCTTCTTGCCCACCTCGGGGACTGGGCATATGATCTCGCCATCCTGGTGAACCGCGGGCTCAATGGGCTGAGACGCAGGATGGGCATGCCATATTGGTCTTTTTCCGCCTGGGCAAAACTTCAGGTTAAACAGGCCGTGAATTTCATTGGCGAGTTTCAGCGCGTTGTGGTGGAAGAGGCGCGCCGGCGCGACGTTGAGGGCGTTATTTGCGGCCACATCCACCATGCGACGATCGAGGACTTCGATGGCATTCGCTACATCAATACCGGAGACTGGGTCGAGAGCTGCACCGCCGTTGCCGAGGATTTTGACGGCAATATGCAGCTCTTGCGGTGGGATGTGCATTCCGACCGTGTCGGCGAAAAGCGTGGTGCCTCCCGGATTGCCGGCAGGCGGACGCAAAAACGGCTCGCTGCCTAGGTGCCGCCCTTACCTTGTTCCGGCAGGCCGGTGACGATCTGATCGAGCGTGTGTCGTGCCTCGGGCACATCGAACATCATCCAGTTGTGGAACAGTTCCTGTTCGACAATCAGTTCGATTTCTGCTCCGCAGGCATCTGCGAGATCTGCGAAGGACAGGCAGTCCGGGTGCAGAATGTCGCGTGTGGCGGTGAAAATCCGTGTTGGTGGCAGTTTTTCAAGGTTTCCATAAATGGGACTGATCCGGTAATCCTTCAGATCATTTCCCGCTGCGTACAGGCGTGCTGCTTCTCTTGCACTGTCGACGCTCAGCCACGGATCGCTTTCTACCAGATCGGCAATCCGGCGATTGGTGAGACCTGCATCGAGCCACGGGCAAAGAAGAACAAGCTGATCGGCTGTCGGCAGCCCAAGTTCAGAGGCTTCAAGGCACAGGCCTGCGGCAATGCCGCCGCCGTCGAAATCACCCATCAGCGTCAGGCCACCCTCCGGAGCAGAACCTGTTACGTGCTCATAGAGCGGCATGAGTGCGGCATAGACGTCTTCCCAATTGTATTCCGGTGCGAGCGGGTAGGCCGGAACAGTGATGCGGATGTCTGCACGGGTCAGTAACTCGCTGACGAGCTTCCAGTGCATCGATTCAATTCCGAAGAGGTAGAAGCTGCCATAGAGGTAGAGAATCTGCCGGTTCGGCGCACTGCCTTTTTTTTGGATGTCGACAGCCGGCATGCCCGCATGCTCGGATTGAAGCACTTCGAACGTCTCGAACATGTGTCTTGGCGGGGTGGGGTCTTTTGTATTTTTGGCAGCCTCAATTTGCCGGTGCAGCGATTGTGCATCGGCAAAGCGACGTTTTCGCGTCAACCGCAGGTACTGGGATAACAGCCTGCTTCTTACACTGGGTCTGGCTGGATCTACGTAAACCAAAACCGGGATTTCCATTCATGATCAATTGCTTGAGAGATAAATAGGGTATTTTTTCTCAACATGAAATATTTTTTTCATCGCCAAATTTCTGATCGGATTTCAACCGACGGTTTGGAAAGCAGCTGCGAAGAAAATCATGTTGAGTATCGATGACGATAACCGGAAATGGTGGCTTCTAACCGCGATGGCCGGCGGCTTGGGACTGATCCTTTTCGACGAAACCGTCGTTTGCGTCGCCTTGCCGGTCATACGAGACGAGCTCGGCATGCCGGAGATTGCGTTCCATTGGGCCGTCAAATCCTATCTTCTTGTTTTTGCTTTTCTTTTGCCAATCGACGGAAAGCCGTCATGAACCTGATTGAGCCGCGGCACAGGGAGTAGGCGGGCTCTATGGTGTTCTGCCGACAGGTGCCGAGCGGCATGATCGGATTGGCGATCGCAAGCGCAATCCTCTCCAGAGCAGAAAGCTGCCAGGGCATTTTCCTGGCCGTTTCGCAGCTGGCGGCAGCAAAGCCGGTGTTTGTTTGGATGGGTCTCAAGGAGCCAACCGAACTTTAGGGCAGGGCTATAACGTCTGAGGCAAGGACCCGATCGCCTTGCATGGTTTGTCGATGATCAGGCTTTTCTGACGGCGAGAACTGCATTGGTGCCGCCGAAGGCGAAGGAATTGCTGACAGCCACGTTGATGTCGCGCTTTTTGGCGACATTTGGCGTCACGTCGAGATCGCACTCCGGGTCGGGTTCCTCGTAGTTGATCGTCGGAGGAATAATGCCCTCTTCGAGCGCCTTCACACAGGCGACCAGCTCAATACCGCCGCTGCCGCCAAGGGCATGTCCATGCATCGACTTGGTCGACGAAACGGAAATGCTGTCCGCGTGGCTTGCGAAGACGTTGCGGATGACTTTGGTTTCCGTAGCGTCATTGGCCCGCGTCCCGGTGCCGTGTGCGTTGATATAGTCCACATCCTGCGGGGTGATGCCCGCTGAACGCAGGCAGTGTTCCATGGCCCGTGAGGGGCCATCAACCGTCGGATTGACCAGATCGCCGGCATCGGCCGTCATGCCGACGCCTGCAAGTTCACACAGGACCTTTGCTCCGCGTGCCTTGGCGTGGCCGGCCCGTTCGAGAACGACAACACCAGCGCCGTCAGCCAGGGCCAAGCCCCTGCGGGTGAGCGAGAAGGGGCTGCATGTTTGCGGAGCGAGGACGCGCAGCGCCTCCCAGGCCTTCAGGACACCCCAGATCAGCGGCGCGTCGGTTCCGCCGACGACCGCCACATCCGCATCGCCGCTTTTAATGGCCTGGTAACCGGCAACGATCGCGTGATTTGCGGACGAACAAGCGGACGTCACGCCGTAGACCGGCCCTTTGATGCCATGCCACATGCTGATCTGGCTGGCAGGCGCCGAAGCCATGGACCGCGGTACGGTCATCACATGCGTACGTCTTGCGCCTTCCAGGAAGAATTTCCGGAAGCCTGTTTCAACGATTTCCCATCCACAGTTACCGGCGCCGATGATGCAGGCGGACCGGTTGGCAAGGTCCGGATCGCTGAACTCCAGACCGGCCTGCTTGATCGCCTGATTGGCGCTTTCCATGGCAAGAAGCGTGAAGCGGTCGAAGGCCGGCAGGCGGCGCTCCGGAATTCCGGCGTCCACGGGTTCAGGAATTTCGCCGCCAATCTCTATCTTCAGATTTTCGGTTGTGTTGATGTTGCGAAAAGGACGAATGCCGCACACGCCGTCCTTCATGGCCGACCATGTCGTCTCGACATCGTTACCCAGCGCGGTCGTGCACCCTAACCCGGTAACCGCGACTGCGGTATCTGCAATGCTCATTGAGTGCCGATGCCCATGGATTTGCCGAGTTCAAGCAGATCGCCGACGGTCTTGATGGAGTCCGCTGCTGAAACCGTGTCGATATCGATTGCGATATCGTATTCTTCTTCAATCGTCATGATGATCTCGACCAACTCAAGTGAGTTGACGCCGAGAGAGTCAAGCGTGGTTTGCGTAGTGATTTTTTCGGGATCGTGTCCGAGTTGTTCGCCGATAATCTTTGCAATCGTGCGTTCGGGATCAGGTGACTCTGTCATTAGTGCAGCTTGTTTCTTGCTTTCAGGTCATACGTTTTCGCGCCCGTTTGTCACGGCACGACGGCACGGAACAATGGGATAGCGGTTTCACAACGGCAGGGCAAGATTCTATTTACCTTCCACTTTCTTTATTACCCGGTCCAATTTGCGAATATTGATAACGTCACGATGCGCACGTTCACGCGGCACTGCCGGCATGCCGTAATAGACGCCACCGGCCGGCACGGATGTTCCGACCCCGGCAGCGGCGCCGATGATCGCATCGTCGCCGATCTTCAGATTGTCTCCGATCCCGGCCCGGCCGCCAAGCGTGACCCGGTCGCCGATGACCGTGCTTCCGGCAATTCCGGCCTGCGCACACAGGACGCAGTGTTCACCAATGCGTACGTTGTGACCGATCATGACAAGGTCGTCGATTTTCGTTCCGTCGCCGATGGAGGTGGGCTTCAGCGTGCCGGAGTCGATGCAGGTCGATGCTCCGATTTCGACATCGTTGCCGATGATCACGCCGCCGAGACTTTCGTTCTTAAGAAGTGAGGAGTTCCGGTCCGCCTTGTCCGAGACTTTGCCGGTTGCCTTGACTGCCTCGACATTGCCGGGGTCGACCGGATGAAAGCTGAAGCCGTCGGCGCCGATCGCTGCATTCGGGTGGATCACGGCACGCGAACCGATTTTCACGCCAATGCCGATACGAGCACCGGAATAGACGATTGAGTCGCCGCCGAGTTCGGAATTTTCGCCAACCGTGACATGCGAAACCAGCGTTGTCCCATCACCGATAATCGCGTTGTCAGCAACATAGCAAAGCGGCCCTATGCTGACATTGTCTCCAAGCGTCACATTCTGACCGATCACTGCGGTCGAGTGGACCCCGGTGGCGGTGTTGGGCCGATTGCGAAAAAGGGCAGACAGGGTCGGGAGCGTTTTGCGGTCTGCGGGAACGCGAATGACCGTGTGAGGTGCAATCTCTATTCCCGTGACGCCTGCCGGCAAGATAGCAGCGGCGGCCCTCGTCGTTGCAAGGCCTTGAAAGAAATCCGGGCTGATGGCAACCGCCATATCGCCTTTGCCATCGGCGAGATCGGGCTGGACGGCCCGCTCGATTTCGAGCTCGGGATCGCCGGTTACCTCGCCGCCGAGCGCATTGGCGATTTCCTGTGCCTTCAAATCGGTTCTCCTTTTGGCAGCGCATGATCGTAAAGCGCCGGTATCTGAAGCTTCTGGCCCGAATGGCCACCATTACTTGTTGGGAATGGGTGGCCGGTCTGCCGCCCGCTTCGGACCATACATGCGCACAGCCGTTTTCACAATGTCCGGCCGCGATGATCCGGCGCAATTGGCACAGTTGGTGTATCTGCTGCCGTTAGGCGGTGACAGTCGCGAGATAACTGGGTATGTGTCAGTCATGTCGTTGCCACCTCGAACTGATTCCCAGCCATCAGGCTCCGCCGGGGGTCAAAACGGAAATATCGATACGCGTCATGAGCCTGATGTCGAGGTATCGCAGGCAGGCGACCAGACTCTCGTTTCATTGTCCGGCAACTGGCAGCTTTATTGTGTCGCCGAGATCGACGCGACCATGCGGGATCTTGAGGCGTCCATACAAAAAGGCAGCGTTACCGTTGATTTTGCCAGGGTGGGCAAGGTCGATACATCCGGAGCGCTCATTGTTGAGCGCTTGCGTGATCATCTCGAGATAAAGGGCTGTGACGTCGTTTATCAGTCCGTCAGCGAGGAGCAGACAATCCTGCTCGAAGCTGTCGGCAATGCATTTCGGGTCAAGCCTTCGGATGAAGAACAGGGCATCCGCCAGCGTCTTGTCGACCGGATTTTCGAGCCGATCGGCCGGCTGACGGTCTCGTTCTGGGACGATTTTATCGCGGCCATGTACATCCTCGGTTCTGCGGTGCGCGGAACGCAGCTCAAGCTCGACCGGTCATCAGGGATTTCAGTGGCCGCGATTGTAAGCCAGATGGATCATATGGGGGTCAGGGCGGTGCCGATTATCGCTTTGATGTCCTTCCTTATCGGCGGAATCATTGCCCAGCAAGGGGCGTTCCAGCTTCGCTATTTCGGCGCGGAGATCTTTGTGGTCGATCTTGTCGGCATCCTGCAATTGCGTGAAATCGGCGTGCTGCTGACTGCAATCATGATCGCCGGCCGGTCCGGCTCGGCGGTGACTGCGGAAATCGGCTCGATGAAGATGCGCGAAGAGGTCGATGCGCTGAAGGTCATGGGCCTTAATCCGGTCGGTGTCCTGGTTTTCCCGCGTCTGGTTGCCTTGACCGTTATGCTGCCGGCGCTAACGATTGTCGCAAATTTCACGGCCCTGTTGGGGGCAGGTGTGACGACGTGGGTCTATTCCGGCATCACGCCTGATACATTCCTTTCGCGGCTGCGCGAAGCCATCGACATGTCGACCATCATTTCCGGCATGATAAAGGCCCCGTTCATGGCGCTCATCATCGGTATCGTCTCGTCCGTCGAAGGCCTCAAGGTCGGCGGCAGTGCTGAATCCCTTGGACGGCACGTGACATCGGCGGTCGTCAAATCCATATTTGTGGTGATTCTGGTGGACGGTATTTTCGCCATTTTCTACGGAGCGATCGATTTCTGAGCATGGCGAACCAATCCCACGAACATTTCAAGCTTGGTGTGCCCAAAACAGATGAAGAGGGCCGCGAGTGCATTTTGGAAGCGCGCAACATCAGTGTTGCTTTCGGAACGCATCAGGTTCTCAAAAGTCTCGACCTGGATATCTGGCGCGGGGAGATTCTCGGATTTGTGGGTGCATCGGGTGCCGGTAAATCGGTTCTGTTGCGCACGGTCCTGCAACTGTCAGCGCGGCAGGAAGGCACCATCAAAATTCTTGGGATCGACTATGACACTGCGACGCCGCGTCAACGTATCGCGCTCGACATGCGGCTTGGCGTGTTATTCCAGCATGGGGCGTTGTTTTCCGCCCTGACGGTGCTTGAGAACATTCAGGTGCCCATGCGCGAATATCTGGACTTGCCGCAAGCGTTGATGGACGAACTGGCGCTGGTCAAGATCGAGCTGGTGGGACTGAGGCCTGAAACGGCGTCGCTTTACCCTTCGGAACTCTCGGGCGGCATGATAAAGCGTGCGGCATTGGCGCGCGCTCTGGCGCTAGATCCGGATCTTGTGTTTCTGGATGAGCCGACATCCGGTCTTGACCCGATCAGCGCCGCTGAATTTGACGAATTGATCGCCAAACTGCGTGATACGCTGGGTTTGACGGTCTATATGGTCACACACGACCTGGACAGTCTGTTTTCGGTCTGTGATCGTATCGCCGTGCTCGGCAACAAGAAGATTATCGTCGAGGGCACGATTAAAGACATGTTGGCCAGTGACGAACCATGGGTACGGTCCTATTTCCATGGGAAACGCGCACGTTCGCTTGTGCGGGCGAAATGATAGGGTCATAGTTGGCGCCTAGTGATGGGGACAGAATCACCTTCAGGACAAGGTGATGCGTAGAAGCAGGATATGGAAACCAAAGCGAACTATACGCTGGTCGGGGTTTTTACGCTCATCGTCATGGTGGCGGCGTTCGGCTTTGTGTACTGGATGGCGACATTCGGCAAAACCGGTCAGACCGCACAGCTTGAAATCCGCATCCCGGGTTCGGCCGGCGGCCTGAGCGTCGGCGCGCCGGTGCTGTTCAACGGTATTCGCGTGGGTGCCGTTCAGTCCCTGACGATCGACGGCGTCGATCCGAATTTCGTGTTGGCCATGACCCAAGTTCGGGCCTCTGCGCCCGTTTATGAGACAACCAAAGCCAAACTGGGCATTCAGGGGCTGACGGGCCAGGCGCACATCGAACTAAGCGGTGGCGATAAAACCGGCCCGAATATTCTGGAACAGGCTGTCGAGAAAGGCAGCTACGCCATCCTGACTGCGGATGAGTCCAGCGTGACAAACCTGCTCGCGACCGCCGAGGATATTCTTGGACGGGTTAACAGTGCGGTCAAAGGCATTGAGGAATTTGTTGAAACGGCAAAGGGCCCGCTGACGCGAACGGTGGAAAACGCGGAAAAATTCTCTGATGCGCTTGCCGCCAATTCGGATGGCATCAGCGACTTCCTCAAGAATGTGTCCTCGCTTTCAGAGACGATCGAGAATGTATCCGGCAAGCTTGAAACCATCGTAACGCGGGCGGATCAGCTCATCGCTGCCGTCGAGCCGGACAAAGTTGCGGCGATTGTCGATAATGTCGAAAAGGTTACTGCCGACGTTGCAAAAGCGTCGCCTGAAATCGAGCCGTTGGTTGAGGACCTCAAGGTTGCCGCATCGAATTTTGCGCAGCTGGGTGAGGAAGCCAGTGCCGTGCTCAGCCGCGCCGATACACTGATTGCGTCCATTGATCCGGAAAAGATACAACAGACCGTCGACAATGTTGCAGCGGCCAGCGAGCAGGCGAGAGAAGGGATTGCCAGCATTACGACGGTTGCCAATACGATCGAGAACCGGACCGACCAGATCAATCAGATCATCACCAATGTCGGCCAGCTCTCCAGCCGGCTTAACGACGCGGCTTTGAAGGTCCAGACAACGCTCGACAAGGTTGACGGTTTCCTCGGCAATGGCGATGCGTCCGGACTTGTGGCGGAGGCGAAGAAAACGCTGCAGACATTCCAGCAGGTTGGCGAGAAGATCAATGCTCATATCGGGCCGATCGCTTCCAACCTTCAGCGGTTCACCGGATCGGGGCTGCGTGATTTCGATGCGCTCGTTTCGGAGGCGCGCCGTTCGATTACGCGGATCGAACGTACGTTCACGAAAATCGGAGACGATCCGCAGAGTCTCCTTTTCGGCACATCCGGTGACGTAAAGACCTATGATGGGCGGCGTCGGCGTTGACAATGGCCTGCGACGCGCGGAAAGCTAGGCAATGCTGTGGGGACAGCGCGAGCGGGGGTACGCTTTGAAGAACGTCAAAACTACAAGCCTAGCGGCTCTCATGATCGGCACCATGGCGCTGGGTGGTTGCGCGGCGCTTGGCAGTGGTGCGAAGAAAGATACCTATGAGCTCTCCGGAATTCCTCCGGTCTCTGGGCCCTATTCGAAACGGCGCCAGATTGTTGTGACCGATCCGTCGGCGCTCAAGTCGCTGGACGGGGCCAATATCGTCATCCGGACATCACCTTCATCGATTCAATATCTCGGCAAATCGCAATGGGCCGATAACCTGCCGGCGATCATTCAGGAGAAGCTGATCGAGGCGTTTGAGGATTCCGGCCGTCTGGGCGGCGTTGGAAAGCCCGGTGACGGGATCGCCGTCGACTACCTCATTTCGCCGAGTATCAGATCCTTTGAAATCATCACCGGCAGCGGCGATACAGCGGTTGTGGAAATTTCCGTGCGCATCATCAATGACAGGAATGGCGTTGTGCGGGCGCAGCGTGTGTTCCAGTCGACTGCACCGGTCCTTGGCGCAAGCAATGAGGCGTTTGTCTCGGCGCTTGACAGAGCCAATGGAGAGGTCATGAACGAGATCGTCGCCTGGGTTCTCAAGATCGTCTGACGCCTGAGCGGCTGACTTCAATAAAAAACCCGCCGTGCTGATTGAGCAGGGCGGGTTTTTTGATGTCTGTGCCGAGGCCTATTTCAGCCGGCCGCTTGCATGGGCAAGCATGGTGTAGACCTTGCCAGTGTCGGACGTCAGATAGGTCTGCGTGACCATCTTGTCGCGGTCGGTTTTTGCCACATCGGCGAGCAGTTTTTCAAAGTCGGCGATGTAGTGATCGACCGCTGAGCGGAATTCCGGCTCCTGGGCATATTTGTTCTTGATCTCCTCAAAGGTCTTTTGACCTTTCAGCGTGTAGAGACGCCGTGTGAAGATATCGCGCTCGCCGCTCTGATAACGGCGCCACAAGTCGACGGAGGCGTCGTGATCGATTGCGCGTGCAATGTCCACCGAAAGTGAGTTCAGGGATTCAACCACCTGGCGCGGGTTGCGCGAGCGCGCGTTGCTGGCGGTCGCTCCACCCTGATTGCGTGCCGGCTGGGTGCCGTCATCTTCTTCTTTGCGTGATGCGCTGCGCAGAAGATCGCGAACCCATCCCTCGCTCTGAGGCTTGCGGCCGGCTGCGGGCGCAGGCTGACTGCCGCTTTGCATGACGCCAAGCCCACCGCGCAGATCGGATTTCGGCTGTGCCGGCGCTGGCGTTTCCGCCACGGTCTTCCTTTCCGTTGCCGGAGCAGCTGCCGGTGCCGGTGTCGGCGCAGCGGCCGGCGGCGGAGCAGCCGGAGCCGGGGCCCTCGGGCTGGAATGCTCCAGCATCTGCGATGACTGTTGAACGATGGATGACAGATCCTGCAAAGCCTTGATCTGCTCGGACACGGCATCGCGCATTGCGGCGGTGCTTTCGCGTGTTTCTTCCGGAAGGTCGAACACGCCCTTCTTGATCTCCGAGCGCGTAGTGTTCAACTCTTCGCGGATTTCGTTCGCAGACTGACGGATTTCCTCAGTGGCGCCGCTGAAGCGCGAGATGGCGTCATCAACCGCTTCCTTGACGGCATTCTTCAAGGTTTCGGCTGTTGTGGATGAACGGTTCTCGGTGTCGGACAGGAGGCTGCCGATGTTCTCGACCGAAGACGACAGGCTGCCGGTCAGTTCCTTGGCGGCGCTTCCGGCGCGCTCTTTGACCTTGCCGAATGCATCTTCGACAATGTTTTCGAGCGAACGCATGTTCTTCTCGATTTCTTCCGAGCGTGTCACCAGACCCGTGGACAGGTTGTCGAGGGCTTCCTTGCGCTCTTCAAGCGTATTGGCAAGACCGGACTGTGCAGAGCCGAGAAGGTCCGATGCGGTGGACAGAACCTTCGAATGTTCTTCGAAGCTTCCGGCGATGTCGCCGACACGGTTGAGGGTCTCGTTGGAGATCGTATCGAGCTGAGAGATGTTGGTCTGCAGAACCTGGGTCGAACCGGCAAACATTTCCGCTGCGCGTCCGGCGGTATCGGCGAACTTCTCCGTCGTGTTGGTCAGGCGCGAGTCAACATCCTCAAGCGTCGTTGCGGTGTTGTTGACCAGATTCGAGATCGCGGCATTGCTGCGTCCCAGCTCGGAAATAAGATCGGTCACCTCTGTTTTGAGGCTGTTTCCGGCGCTGTTGATGGCATCGAGCGTTTCGCGTGTGCGTGACGTCAGTGCATCGACGAGAGCGGCACTTTGTTCCTGCAACTGCTCGGCGCTTGCCAGGGTGATTTCCTTCAATTCGCCGGTGATTTCCCTTCCGCGTTCGGCATAGGCTTCCACCAGTGGTGCGGCCTGTTCGTCGATGAGCTTGGTGAGCTCCGTGGAACGGTTCGACAGCATCGAGTTGAGCTCGCGAGTGTGCTCCTCGAGCGTTGCCTTGATGGCCTGGTTGCGGACCTCCATTGCCTTTTCGCTGTCGGAGAAATGGGACGCGATGGCCTGTGCCTGTTCGCCAACCTTGTCACCCGCATCGATCGCGGCGCTGGTGATCGCCTGAGCGGCGTCGAGGATGCCCGTCTCGCTGTCGTTGAGCCTGCCGGTCAGTTCAGCAAGCTGCTTGTTGAGAGATTCGGTGCGCTCGGACAGGCGAACTTCGATGGCATCGGAATAGTTCGCCGCCGCCTCGCTGAGCCGTGCGGAGAAGCCTTCGCCGATGCCCTGCAGGGACTGGTAGGAACGCTGAGCTTCCGAATCCATATGCTCGACGGTCTGGGCCACGGTTTCGCGCAGTGTCGTGGCCATGCCGAGGGCTTGCGTTTCGATCGTGGCTGTAACGCTTTCCAGGCCGGCGCCGAGTGCGGCGTCCATGGTCTGGAGCCGTTCCTGCATGTTTGACGTGCGCTCGTCTATCGTCGCGCCAATGCGGTCGACATTGGCCGACAGCGTTGAATCCATTGCAGCAACGCTGTCGTCGAGCTTTCCGGACAGGGCGACAAACTCGCCCGACAGGGTTTCGGATATCCGCTCATTGCCTGAACTCATCAGCGTGTCGATACGCTCGGCATTGGAACCCAGGGTGTTTGCAAGCATCTCCGTATTTTCCGTAACGGAGCGGGCGATTGCCTCGGCACTGCCGCTGACAACCCCGTCGAGGCGTTGCGAGCCGGTATCCAGCGCATTCTCAAGCGCCTGGGTGTTGTCGGTGATCGATTTGGCAATCGTATCGGTACCCTGACGGATAAGACCGTCGATACGCTCGGCGTTGGAGCCGAGGGTCACGGCAAGAGCGTGGGTGTTTTCTGTCACAGCGCGGCCAACCGCGCCTGCGCCTTCGGACATCATTGTCTCAAGCCGCTCGGCATTCGCGTTCAGCGTATTCGACAGGTTTTGCGTGCTCTCGTTGGAGATGCTGCCGATTGTCTGCGTACCCTCGCGAATGAGATTCTGCAGACGCTCCGCACTGGAGCCGAGGGTCGATTCCAGTTTCTCTGCGCTGTCCGATGTCGCATTGTTGATTGCAGCCGTGCCAAAGCCGATCAGGCCTTCCAACCGTTCCGCGCTGGCGCTCAACGTGGCTTCCATCTTCTGGGCATTGTCGATTGCCGCGTTGTTTATGGTCTGCGCACCTTCCTGGATAAGGCCGGCAATATTGTTGGCGCTGGTGTCGAGCGCCGAAGACAGGGCGACGGCCCGTTCATTGACGGCATTGGCGATTGCTTCCGTACCGCCAACCATCAATTCGTCCACACGCTGGGAGGTGTTTGCCAGCGCCGCTTCCACCGCTCCGGCTTTGGTTTCCAGCTTGTTTTCGATTTCCGCGCTGCTGCCGGCCATTGTCTCTTCAAGCGTGCGGGTGCGCTCGCTCAAAGTTTCGGCAAGCCTGCTGGTATTGGCGGAAAGGATGCCTTCCAGGGAATTGGTGTTTCCGGAGAGTGTCTCGTTGATCGTTTCGAGGCTCTCGCTCAACTTGCTCTTCAAGGATCCGCTGCGGTCCTCGAAGGCGGAGGTGAACTCGGATACCCGTTCGTCAAAGGCCGTGTTGAGCTGAGAGATCGTGCTCTGCAACCGGTCCTGGAAGAAGCCCGAACGCTCGTCGAGGTCGCTCATTGCGTCTTCGGTATGATGCTGCAGGCTCTGGCGGAAATTGACAGCCTTCTCGTCGAGTTTGGCGTTCAGCGACTCGATCACATTGTCGAGGCCGCCACTGAGCGCCTGTTCGCCGACAGCGAGGCTCTCGCTGATCTCTTTGGTCCGCGTCACCAACGTCTCGTTAAGCTGGCGGGCACGTTCGTTGAGGATCGTATTGAGCTTCTTGGTGTTGTTGTCGAGAGACGAGGCGCGGGTCTCGAATTCGCCGAGCAAGGCCTGTCCGTGTTCCGTCAGGTTGAACTGCAGCGCCTCAAGGCGGTTATCGAATTCCTTGGCGAGTGCGCGCCCGGAATTGCCGAACGACAGCATCAGCGCTTCCGTGCGCTTCTGCAGCAGATCCGATACGGATTGCGTCAGTTCGTCGGCCTGTTCTGACAATTTCGTCGTACGGGTATCGAGCAGTCCAGCCACGGCTTTGCCGGAGGTCGTCAGCCTGCTGGATATTTCATCGCCAGCAGTCTCGAGTTCCTCGCGCAGTTGCTCGTGGGCACTGACAATGGAGGCGCGAACGCGTTCGGAGTGGCTGACAATCGCCTCGCGCTCGTTGCTCAGGCCTTCAACAAGGCTCCGCAAACGCACCTCATTGTCCGAATAGCTGTG